>NZ_JBNPUW010000004.1:0-560899 GCF_051168375.1 Bradyrhizobium sp. HKCCYLRH1034
CCCAAAACTGTCAACTATGTCCCCGAACAGGTGTAAGCTATGTCTCCGGGCTGAACAGCAGCGAAGCAATCCAGAGTGTTGCCGTGGAGGCAGTCTGGATTGCTTCGCTACGCCGCTACGCTCGCAATGACGTGGAGAGGGCCCCACGGCCCGATCGACAGTCCGTAGCCCGGATGCGCGCACGCCGGCGCCCAGCGGGTGCAGGCGGGAGCGACATCCGGGTTCACCGACACAGCCCGTGAGACCCCGCATGCGGGCTACGGGCTTTTCGTTTGGCAATGAGATGTTTTCGCCTCATCGCGAGCGAAGCAGCTACGCCGCGGTCCTCGCCTTGCCGTCCTGGATCGCGCGCCAGAGCTTTTCGGTGGTCAGCGGCATATCGAGATGCTTCACGCCGTAGTCGGACAGTGCGTCGATCACCGCGTTGATCACGGATGCCATCGAGCCGGCGCAGCCGGCTTCGCCGCAGCCCTTGGTGCCGAGCGGGTTGGACTTCGCCGGCACCGGATGGTTGTCGACCGTCATCATCGGCACGTCGGAGGCGCGCGGCAGCGCGTAGTCCATCAGAGATCCCGTGATCGGCTGGCCGCTCTCGTCGTAGCGCAGATGCTCCATCAGCGCCTGGCCGATGCCCTGGGCGACGCCACCATGGAGCTGGCCCGCGACGATCATCGGGTTGATCACCGTGCCGAAATCGTTGATCGCGGTGTAGGCCACGATCTGCGCGACGCCGGTGTCCGGTTCGATCTCGACCTCGCAGACATGACAACCATTGGGGAACGTCGATTCCGTGACTGTCGAGTTGTGGTCGACGTCGAGCGAGGCTGGCACGCCGTCGGGCATCTTGCCCTCGCGCAGGCGGCGCGCCAGCTCCATGATGTCGATGCTGCGATCGGTGCCGGCGATGGTGAACTGGCCGCCTGCGAACTCGATGTCGGCTTCCGAGGCTTCGAGCAGATGCGCGGCGGCCTGCTTGCCCTTGGCAATGACGAGCTGTGAGGACTCGACGATGGCCTGGCCGGTCGCGGTGATCGAGCGCGAGCCGCCGGTGCCGTTGCCGAACCGCACGAGATCGGAATCGCTCTGCTCCAGCCTGATCTTCTCGAACGGCACGCCGAGTTGCGCCGACAAGACCTGCGAGAACGGAGTCGCGTGGCCTTGGCCGTAGTCCAGCGTGCCGGTCGTCAGGGTCACGCCGCCATCGGCGTCGAAGGTGATCTTGCCGAGCTCGCCCGAGGGCGGCGCGGTCACTTCGAGATAAGAGCCGACCGCGATGCCGCGCAGCTTGCCGTTCTTGCGGCTCTCGCGCTTGCGCTTGGCGAAGCCGGCGTAGTCGGAGACCTGCAGTGCCTTCTCGAACACCGCGGCGAAGTCGCCGGAGTCGTAGGTGACGCCCGACGCCGCCGGGAACGGCATCTGGCTCGGCTTGATGAAGTTGCGCTTGCGGATGGTGAGACGGTCGATGCCCATCTCGCGCGCGGCGGTGTCGATCAAGCGCTCCATGAAGTAGTTGGCCTCGGGACGGCCGGCGCCGCGATAGGCGCCCATCAGGGTGACGTTGGTCAGCACGGTCTTGATATCGACGCCGAGCAGCGGCGTCTTGTAGACGCTGGCGAGGTTCTTGCCGGTGTTGAGCGACAGCGGCAGCGGTGCGACGCCCATGATGTAGGCGCCGAGATTGCCGTAGCCGGACAGTCTCACAGCGAGGAACCGGCCGTCGGCGTCGAGCGCCAGCTCGCCATGGATGATCTGATCGCGGCCCTGGCTGTCGGACAGGAAGGCGGTGGTGCGCTCGTCGCGCCATTTCACGGGGCGGCCCAGCTGTTTGGCGGCGTGCAGGATGCAGACATATTCGGGATAGGAGACGTTCTTCATCCCGAAGGAGCCACCGACATTGGTGGTGAGGATGCGGACCTTGTCCGGCGCGACGTTCAGAATCTTCGCCAGCGTCGCCTTGTTGCCGGACACGCCCTGGGTCGGCACCTGCAAGGTGAAGCGCTCGGTCTTGCCGTCGAACGCCGCGAGCGCGACGCGCGGCTCCATCGACACCACGGCGACGCGGGTGTTGACGATGTCGAGCTTGGTGACGTGCGCGGCCTTGGCGAAGGCCTCTTCGATCTTGGCCGTGTCGCCGTAATGATAATCGAGCGCGACGTTGTTGGGGATATGGTCATAGAGCTGCGGCGCGCCGGGCTTGGCGGCTTCCTCGGCATTGGTGACCGCGGGCAGGGGCTCGATATCGAGCTCGACCGCCTCGGCCGCGTCGCGGGCCTGGGCCGCGGTCTCCGCGACTACGAACGCAATGGGGTCGCCGACGAAGCGGACCTTGTCGGTGGCGAGCGCCGGCCGGTTGGTCTGCAGCAGCGGCGAGCCGTCCCGGCCCTTCAGCGGCAGGCCGCAGGTGAACGGACCATAATTGGCTCCGGCGAGGTCGGCGCCGGTCCACACCCCGAGCACGCCGGGCATCGCCTTTGCGGCCGCAGTATCAATGCCCTTGATGATGCCGTGGGCGTGGCTGGAGCGCACGATCCAGGCATGGGCCTGGCCGGGCAGGTTGAAATCGTCGGTATATTTGCCGTGACCGCGCACCAGCGTGTCGTCCTCCTTGCGCCGGACCGGCTGCCCGACGCCGAATTTCTGCAGCGCGATCGCGTTTTCGAGGGAGGCCGGGGAGGTGTGATCTTGCATGGATGAGGACCCAAGGGGCTGAATTGGTCGCAAATGCGGGCTGTTCCCAGATAGTGCAGCGCCCGCGGCCGGACAACGGTTGATTAGGAATGGTGCATCACGCCTGACGGAGGGGCTGTTGCGCCGGCGCTATCCACTGATAATGTCTCACGAAAGAGAACTTCCATCTGGGCCGGTTCGGCCAGCGGAAAGACATTTGAATGATCAATGACACGCGGCTGCGGGAGAGTTCCGCGCCGCGCGGGAACTTGGAGCCCGGCTTGCGTCCGGGTCTGGACGTCGCGACGCCTTCCTGCGCCAGCAATGGCAGCAGCGTCTACGCGGCCCTGGACCTCGGAACCAACAATTGCCGGCTCCTGATCGCCTGTCCTTCGGGCGACAGTTTCCGCGTGGTCGACTCCTTCTCGCGCATTGTCCGGCTGGGCGAGGGCATCTCGACCACCGGCTGCATCAGCGACGCGGCGATGGATCGGGCCATCGCGGCGCTCAGCATCTGCCGGGACAAGATCCAGTCGAAGAAGGCCAGGCGCCTGCGGCTGATCGCGACCGAGGCCTGCCGCGCTGCGGCCAATGCCGAGGGGTTCCGCAGCCGGGTTGCGGCGGAGACCGGCATCGAGCTCGAGGTGATCGACCGCGAGACCGAGGCGGCACTGGCCGTCAAGGGCTGCGCGCCGCTGCTCGATCCCGGCGGGCGAGGGGCGATCCTGTTCGACATCGGCGGCGGCTCCAGCGAGTTGGTCCGGATCGAGCGCGATGCGGGCGACCGCAACGCCGAGCCGCGGATCAAGGCATGGATGTCGATCCCGCTCGGGGTCGTGACGCTGGCCGAACGGTTCGGCGGCCGTGACGTGACGCCGGAGATCTATGCCGCCATGGTCGAGGCCGTGGCCGAGCATGTTGGCCCGTTCGCGGCCGAGAACGGCGGCGATCTCGCCGGCATGCATCTGCTTGGAACCTCCGGCACCGTGACGACGCTGGCGGGCATCCATCTCAACCTCGCGCGCTACGATCGTCGCCGGGTCGATGGCATCTGGATCAACGACGCCGACATCACGACGACGATCGGCAGGCTGCTGGCGATGAGCTACCAGGAGCGCGCCGAGAACAATTGCATCAGCATCGACCGCGCCGATCTCGTGCTGGCGGGCTGCGCCATTCTCGACGCCATCCGCCGGTCCTTTCCGCTGCCGCGGCTGCGCGTCGCCGATCGCGGCCTGCGCGAGGGCATGCTGGTCGAGATGATGCGCGAAGACGGCGCGCTGCGCACGGCGTAGCGACTTCACCCTCCCCTGGAGGGGGAGGGTCGTCTCACATGGAGCGCAATGTGAGACGGGGTGGGGTGAGTTCCACGAGCGGTCTTCGTGCGGCTCACCCCACCCCGATCGCTCGCTTCGCTCCCGATCGACCCTCCCCCTCCAGGGGAGGGTGACCTTTGTAGTTCCGCCAGACCTCGAGCGTGGATGGATTTTCGCCTCCCGCGTCTGGTCACGACGACCGAGAAACACATGGCAAAAGACACCACGGGCCGCATGCATGTGCAGGTCAAGACCGGAGGCAAGCGCAAGCTGTCCTCGAAACTCTGGCTGGAGCGCCAGCTCAACGATCCCTATGTCGCGCAAGCCAAGCGCGACGGCTATCGCTCGCGCGCGGCCTACAAGCTGCTCGAGATCGACGACAAGCATCATCTGCTCAAGCCCGGCATGACGGTGCTCGATCTCGGCGCTGCGCCCGGCGGCTGGAGCCAGATCGCGGCGCGCCGGGTCGGGGCCGAAGCCGGGAAGGGCAGGGTGATCGCGATCGATCTGCTGGAGATGGGCGAGATCCCCGGCGTCACCTTCACCCAGCTCGACTTTCATGCCCAGGATGCGCCCGAAAAGCTCCGCGCGATGCTCGGCGGGCGTGCCGACGTGGTGATGTCGGACATGGCGGCCAACACCACCGGCCACCGCAAGACCGACCAGTTGCGCATCGTCGGTCTCGTCGAACTCGCCGCGCATTTCGCCAGCGAGGTGCTCAAGCCGGGCGGCAGTTTTCTCGCCAAGACGTTCCAGAGCGGCGCCGATGCCGACTTGATGGCGCAGCTCAAGCGCGATTACGCCAGCGTCCGCCACGTCAAGCCGGCGGCGAGCCGGCAGGATTCGTCGGAGCGCTACGTGCTGGCGATGGGTTTTCGCGGCGGAGAGCAGGCCGACCTGTTGTAATGGCGTCATTGCGGCCTTGACGCCCTGGCGATACAGAGCAGGGGCAATCACCGTCTCGGGAATCGGCCTGGGCCGGCGAGACGTCGATTCCGGAGGTCCTGCATGCGTGTCCTCAACTGGAGCGCCCTCGCGCTGGGTTTGGCGGTCGGGTCCGTCCTATCGGGCTCTGCTCACGCCCAAGCCTACGATCCGCGCTATCCCGTGTGCATGAAGGTCTATGAAGGCGGCCGGTTTGGCGGTGGCGAGTGGATCGACTGCAGCTATACGTCGCTGCCGCAATGTCGCGCGACGGCGTCGGGCCGTGCGGCGATGTGCGACCTCAATCCCTTCTACGCCCCGCCGTCGCCTCCGCCGCGCCGCGCGCATCGGCGGCATCGCTGAAACATTTCATGACGGAACGGCCGTTGCCGTGCCGCAATCGAACTGAAGATTCGAGACCCTCGTATCCATCGGGCTGCCGTGATGCCGCATCGTTTCATCGTCGCGATCGTGATGCTTCTGCTGCTGGTGCCCGCGATCGCGTCCGCGGCGCCGTCGCACAAGCGCAAGGCGCACCGTTGGCAGGGCTATGGCTTCCTGCCCGGCTACAAGCAGCCGCCCAACAACAGCCTGCCGCTCTATGCCGACAAGGAGGCCATGCGCAACGGGCCGCGCGGCAGCCGCCGCCATTGGTATATCGACGGTACGCCGAAATACATGCTCTACAACGGCGAGTGGCATTATTTCGGCCAGCCCGGCTTCTATCGCGGCCATTACAATGGCGGCAGCTTCGGCCCGTGCTGGACGCGGACGCCGGTGGGGATGGTCTGGACTTGCGGTTAGGCCGCTCCTCCCACAACCGTCTCGTTCTCCCAAGGCTGCTGCTGCAACGCGGGCGACGGCGCGAGCAATCCCGTCTGGACAGCGGCCGCATTTCCCGCTGAAATGCCGTTCCTCAGAGGCAAAAGAAACGCGAGCCGTTCGTTCGGCCGACCGTGGAGGACCGCTTTGAATTCGTTCTGTACGCGCCTGTTCGGCGCGGTCGTCGCTTTGACTGTGCTTGCCGGTACTCCAGCCTTCGCCCAGCAACTCGAGTTGAAGGTCATGGCGCCGGCCGCGCCCGGCGGCGGCTGGGACCAGACCGCGCGGGCAATGCAGCAGGCCTTCGTGGCGTCGGGCGTGGCACGCAGCGTCCAGGTGACCAACGTCGCCGGCGCCGGCGGCACCGTCGGCATCGCGCAGTTCGTCACCGGCGCCAAGGGCGACGGCAACCAGCTGATGGTCAACGGCTTCGTGATGGTCGGCGCGCTCGCCATGAACAAGTCGCCGGTGACCCTGGAGCAGGTGACGCCGATCGCGCGGCTGACTGAGGAGATCCAGGTCATCGTCGTGCCGGCCGCATCGCCGATCAAGACCGCGCAGGATCTCGCCGCGGCGCTGAAGGCCGACATCGCCAAGGTCACCTTCGCCGGCGGCTCGGCCGGCGGTGTCGATCACGTCATGGCCGCGCTGTTCGCCGGCGCCGTCGGCGCCGATGCCAAGAAGGTCAACTACATCCCGTTCTCAGGCGGCGGCGAGTCGCTGGCGGCGATTCTCGGCGGCAAGGTCACCGCCGGCATTTCCGGCCTGTCCGAGTATGACGGGCAGATCAAGAGCGGCAAGCTGCGCGCGATCGGCATATCCTCGGAGAAGCGCATTCCCGGCGTCGACATCCCGACCTTCAAGGAGCAGGGCATCGATCTCGTGCTCGCCAACTGGCGCTCGGTCGTCGCTGCGCCCGGCATTACGCCGGAGCAGAAAAAGACGCTCAGCGAGGCCGTCGAGAAGATGGTGAAGTCGGATTCCTGGAAGGAGATCCTGAAACAGAAGGGCTGGGATGACGCCTATCTTCCGGGCGACGCCTTCGCCGAGTTCCTGAAAAAGGAGAACGTCCGCGTCACCGACGTGCTGAAGTCGGTCGGCCTCGTCAAGTCATGACGACGGAGCGCGCCGGCACCGAGACACCCGCCTCGGGAGGCGTCGACAAGGCCGGCATCGTCATTGCGGCGCTCCTGGCGGCCGTCGCGCTCGTGCTGGTCTACGACGCCAATCAGATCCCGGCGACCACGATGTACGGCATGGGCCCGCAGGTCATGCCGGTCGTGATCGCGATCGGGCTCGGCATTCTTGCACTGGCCAATCTGATCGATGCCGTCAGAGGCAACCTGCCGCCGCGCGAGAGCTCCGATCCGGTCGCGGTGCTGCTCATTCTTGTCGGACTTGCGCTGCTGATCGCCATCATCGGCTTCGGCGGCGGCTTCATCCTGGCGACGACGGCGCTGTTCGTGACGACGTCGGCGGCGTTCGGCCGGCGCGCCTTCGTCACCGATTTCGTCATCGGTGCCGTGCTGACGACCACGATCTATCTCGCCTTCGACCGCCTCCTGACCTTGAGCCTTCCCGCCGGTCCGCTCGAAAGACTGCTCTGATGGACACCTTTGCCGCGCTCGCGCATGGGATGGCGATCGCCGTCCAGCCCATGAACCTGCTCTATGCGCTGGTCGGCGTGTTCCTCGGAACCGCCGTCGGGGTGCTGCCGGGCATCGGGCCGGCGCTCACGGTCGCCCTGCTGCTGCCGGTCACCTACAAGCTCGATCCCGGCGGTTCGCTGATCATGTTCGCCGGCATCTATTATGGCGGCATGTATGGCGGATCGACCACCGCGATCCTGATCAACACGCCCGGCGAGAGCGCCTCGATGGCGACCGCGCTCGAGGGCAACAAGATGGCCAAGGCCGGCCGCGGTGGCCCGGCGCTGGCGACCGCGGCGATCGGCTCCTTCGTCGCAGGCACCATCGCCACCATCGGTCTCGCCTTCCTGTCACCTTACCTCGTCGACATCGCCGTGCGTTTCGGGCCGGAGGACTACTTCGCGCTGATGTGCGTCGCCTTCGTCACGGTGTCCGCGACCTTCGGCGATTCACCGATCCGCGGCCTCACCAGCCTGTTCATTGGGCTCACGCTCGGCCTCATCGGCATCGACAAGCTCACCGGGCAGGCGCGGCTCGCCTTCGGCGTGCCCGAGCTGCTCGATGGCGTCGAGGTGACGACCTTGGCGGTCGGCCTGTTCGCGGTCGGCGAGGCGCTCTACGTCGCCTCCCGCCGCCACCATAGCGAGGAGAAGATCGAGGCCATCAAGGGCTCGCTGTGGATGACGCGCGAAGACTGGAAGCGGTCGTGGAAGCCGTGGCTGCGCGGCACCATGTTCGGCTTTCCAATCGGCGCGCTGCCGGCGGGCGGGGCGGAGATCCCGACATTCCTGTCCTATTCTGCCGAGCGGCGCCTGACCAAATATCCTGACCAATTCGGCAAAGGCGCGATCGAAGGCGTCGCCGGCCCTGAGGCCGCCAACAACGCCTCTGCCGCGGGCACCTTGGTGCCGCTGCTGACCCTCGGCCTGCCGACGTCGGCGACCGCCGCGATGATGCTCGCCGGCTTCCAGCAATATGGCCTCAATCCGGGACCGCTGCTGTTCGCCGAGCGGCCCGATCTGGTCTGGGGCCTGATCGCGAGCCTGTTCATCGCCAACACGATGCTGCTCGTCCTCAACCTGCCGCTGGTCGGCCTGTGGGTGAAGCTGCTCGCGATCCCGACACCATGGCTCTATGCTGGCATCCTCGTGTTCGCGACCATGGGCACGATCGCGGCAAAACCGTCGGTCGTGGAACTGTCGATGCTGGCCGGCTTCGGCGTGCTCGGCTTCCTGATGCGCCGGTTCGATTTCCCGATCGCGCCCGTCGTGGTCGGGCTCATCCTCGGGCCGATCGCCGAGAGCCAGTTGCGGCGGGCGCTCGCGATCAGCCTTGGGGACCCCATGACCCTGCTGCAGTCGCCGATCTCTGCAACGCTTCTGGTCGTCGCGCTGATTGCTCTGATCGCGCCGTTCATCTTGAAGGGACTCGGACGCTTCAAGGCGAATGAGGATTGAGTGCGGCCGCAAGCGGAAACCGCGCCATCGCACTGCAACATAACGTGACCGGAGGTGAGCGCGGAGATCGGGCGCGGCTTGAAACGATGTGCCCGCGATCTGGTTTGGGTTGAGCCATCGAGACCGGAGCCTGGAACTCCGGATCAGCCGAGGAAGCGTCTTTCGGGGCGTGTCACCCCAAACCGAAAGAGACCTGATGACCGATCGCTTCGATGACGGTTTCAAGCCAGCCCCCGCGCAACGTCCCGCCGCTCCGAAGACCGCAACCCAGCCACCGCGCCACCCCGTGATCCTCAGGGTGTCGGCGCTCGGCGTGGCCGGCATCCTCTCGGCGCTGATGCTGACCGCGGTGGTGCCGCCGATCGTGGCCGACCAGTCCGATCGTGCCGTGGTCGATGCGCCGGTGATGCTGCTGACGTCCCCGATCGCGGGCCAGGTCGATTCGCTCGCCGCCAAGCCGGGTGGCGAGGTTCGGTCCGGCGACCGCCTCGCAGAGATCACCAATCCGCGGCTCGACCGCGCCACGCTCATCTCGCTGGAAGAAAAGGCGGGCGACGCGCGTCAGAAGCTCGACGCCACCCGCGCCAAGCATCAGTCCGACGTCGCTTATGTCAGCTCGCTCGATCGGGAGATCGCGAGCCAAGCCGGTCAGTTGAAGGCGCAGTTGCAGTCCCAGATCGAGGAGCTGCGTGCCCGCGTCGCGCAGTCGAACGCGCAGAGCAGCGAGAAGAAGGCCATCGTCGACCGCCAGAACCGCATGGTCGCGCGCGATGCCGCCAGCGTCGAGATGCTGAAGCCGACCGAGCAGCAATATGCGGCGGCGCTGCACGACACCGATGCGCAGACTGCCAAGCTGAACCAGAAGCTGACGCAGCTGAAGGCGCTCGACGCCGGCGTCTATGTCGGCGAGGATCTGGTCGCGCTGAACATGCTCAGTCAGAAGCGCCGTGACATCGATCTCGATGCAAGGCGGATGGAGATCGAGGAGAAGCAGCAGGCGGCCATGCTCGACGATCTCGAGGGCCTGATCAAGTCGGAGCGCGCCCGGCTGGCGCGGCTCGCTGCCGCGGACGTGCTCTCGCCCGGTCCCGGCAAGGTGCTGGCGGTGGGCGCCGACACCGGACGCCACGTCAGCGCCGGCGATACGATCGCCTCGGTGGTCGATTGTGACAAGCGTTTTGTGGTCGCGATCTTCTCCTATCGCCAGGGCGAAGCGATGAAGCCGGGCATCAAGGTGCGCATCGATGGCGGCGGCTTCCATAGCGGCATCGTCAGCGCGGTGCTGCCGAAGACCAGCGACAAGGTCGACGAGCGCTTTGCCGTGCCATTTCCGCAGACCGAGCGGCGCGAGCTCTATGTCATGATCACGCCTGATGCTGCCGACGAAAAGCCGGCGGCGCAGCCGACCTCCGCGGCGACACCGGCCTGCACGGTGGGGCAGTGGGTCACCGTGACGCGCGACAATGGCATCGTGCCGTCGATGTCGGTGACATGGCGCCGGCTCGGCCACCTCGTTGCGTCGCTGACCGACCTGGACCCGTCTGAGCCGGACGAAGCGACGCGCCGTGCCGGTGTCACCAAGCTCGACTCCGCCTTGCGGTCGCACCCGGCGCAGCAGCCGGTATTGGACGAGCAGTGGCTTCCGACGGCGCGCGCGGTCTCGGCACAATGAGGCTTCTCTCCATGACGATGGCGGTGATCGCTCTGCTCGGCGGCGCATCGCCGATGCGGGCCGAGACTTCGCTCTGTGCGGGACTGGTGCAGGCCGTCGAGCCTGGCCTCGCCGGCCGTGACGCGGCGTTCATTCGCAGCTACGAGCCGGGTGCCGACGAGGAGGAGCTGCCGCTCGGCCTTTCGACGACGGCGTTCACCTATGACAACGCCCTGGCAGCGATCGCGCTTGTCGCATGCGGTCGCATCGACGAGGGTCGCGTGATCGGCAACGCGCTGGTGCATGCCGCCTCCCACGATCGCACCTTCGGCGATGGGCGCCTTCGCAATGCCTATCGCGCCGGTCCTGTCGGCCCCGGGGCGGCGCTGCTGCCGGGCTGGTGGGACGACCAGAAGAAGATCTGGGGCGAGGATGCCGCGCAGGACGGCACCGCGACCGGCAACGTCGCCTGGGCAGCGCTGGCGCTGCTGACGCTGCATCAGGCGACCGGCGAGGAGGGCTACTTGTCCGGCGCGCGGCGCCTGATGGACTGGATCATTGCCAGCGCAACGAACGGAGCGGACGGCTTCAGCGGCGGTTATCACGGTTACGATCCGCAGCAGGTGCGCCTCAGCTGGATGTCGACCGAGCACAATGCCGATGTCTACGCCGTGGCCTCCTGGCTCCATCGTATCACATTGGAGCCGCGCTATCAGGATGCCGCGCAGACGGCGCGCCGCCTGCTCGATCGCACGTTCCGCGGCGATCGCTTCCTGCTCGGCACCAAGCCCGATGGTCGCCTCGCCGACGACAATCTGCTCGCGCTCGACGTGCAGCTCTGGCCGTGGATGGCGGTGACGGATGCGCCCGACTGGCGCAGGGCGCTGCGCTTTGCCGAAACTCATCTTGCCGTCGACGGAGGCTTCGATTTCAACGGCGATCGCGACGGCGTCTGGGTCGAGGGCACCGCGCAGGCGGCGCTGGCCTATCGCATGGTCGGGGATGCCGCTGCCAGCCAGGGGGTGCTAGCAGGATTGCGTGCCGACCGCACGGCAACGGGACTGTTGAACGCGACGCGCAACGCGCGCCTCACCACGGGTCTGTCGATCGACCCGACGGGCGCGACCACCATCCAGGACTTCTTCTACTACAAGCGCCCGCATCTCGGTGCCACCGCCTGGGCCGTGCTCGCCGAGGCCGGCTGGAATCCTTTCACCGGCGCAAGGGTCCCCTGATGTTTCCGCTCCCCAGCAATGACGCCTCGGTGTTGACCACCGATCTCGGAGTCCTGCTCGGGCTCCTCGTGATGGCGCGTCTGCTCGATCCGACGCGCCGGCGCGACCGCCTGCTGTTCGGCGCTACCGCAGCGTCGTTCCTCCTGATCTACACGCTGTGGCGCTGGCACGACACGCTGCCGGTGTTCGACCTGACCCTGCAGGCGCTGTGGCCGCGGCTGTTCACCACGCTCGAGATCGTGGCGATCTCCTACACGCTGATGTCGATTCTGATCTTGACCCGCAGCGTCGACCGCTCGGGACAGGCCGACGCCGCGCAAGCTGCGCTGGCCGCACGGGGCGAGCAGCCGGCCGTGGACGTGTTCATCTGCACCTATGACGAGCCCATGGAGATTGTCGAGCGCTCGATCCTCGCCGCGCTCGCGCTCGACTATCCCAACAAGACCGTCTGGGTGCTCGACGACACCAGGCGCGATCGGCTCCGCGCCTTCTGCGACGAGGTCGGCGCGCGCCATCTGACGCGGCCCGACAACAAGGGCGCCAAGGCCGGCAATCTCAACAACGCGCTTGCGGCGACGGCGCAGCTATCGAACGCGCCGGTGATCCTGGTGCTCGATGCCGACTTCGCCCCGCGCCGTGACTTCCTCCAGCGGACGGTCGGCCTGCTGCTGTCCGAGCCCGATATCGCCGTCGTGCAGACGCCGCAATTCTACTACAACCCCGATCCGATCCAGCACAATCTGCTGGCGTCAAGCCACTGGGTCGACGACCAGCGCTTCTTCTTCGACGTGTTCCAGCCGGCGAAGGACGCCTGGGGCTGCGCGTTCTGTGTCGGCACCTCCTTCGTCGTCCGCCGCGAGCGGCTCATGGAGATCGGCGGCTTCCCGCACGCGGCGATCTCCGAGGATCTCAACCTCACCTACACGCTGCTCAAGCGCGGCCATCGCACGGTCTGGCTGAACGAACCGCTCAGCTTCGGCCTCTCGGCGGAAGGCGTGCCCGAATACATCACCCAGCGCGCCCGCTGGTGCCTCGGCACGATTCAGGTCGCGCTCTTGCGCGATGGTCCGCTGCGCAGCCGCGGCTACAGCTTCACCCAGCGCTGGCACTTCCTGCATGGCGTGCTCAACTGGGCCTGCAAGCCGTTCATGGTGCTGCTTCTGGTCGCGCCGCCGATCTACTGGTTCGCCGGGCTGCCGGCGTTCGAGGCCGACTATCTGTCGTTCCTGCGCTACGGCGTGCCGGCGCTGCTCGGGACGATCATCTACATGGGCTGGATCTCGCGTTCCAAGACCCTGCCGCTGTTCATGGAAGCGACCCATGCAGTGACCTGCTTTGCCGTCACGGCCACCTTGTTCAGCGCGCTGGTCCGGCCGTTCGGCCGCCCCTTCAAGGTGACCGACAAGGGCGGCGACCGCTCCAAGCCGCGCGTCCACGGCAAGCTCGCCGCGATCTTCGGCGCGATCGCCGCGAACTCGGCGGCGGCCATCGTCTGGGCGTTCGTGTCGCCGAATGCAGCCAGCGAGATCTCGTCGATCGACTACTTCAATCTGCTATGGGCCGGCATCGCGATGCTGATCGCCTTCATCGCGTTTCTCGTCTGCTTCGAGCTGCCGCGCGGCGAGGACCTGTTTCCGAGCGGCGAGGCGGGCTGGCTGGCGCAGAGCGGCGAGGTCGTGCCGTGCAAGATCGAGGCGCTGTCGCTGTCGTCGGCCCGCGTGGCCGGTCCACCGCATCATCGCATGACCCGGCCGGGCACCCGATTGCCGCTGCATCTCGACGGCCTCGGATGGCTCGAGGCGTCGGTCGAGGCCGTCTCCAGGACGACCACGCATCTGCGCCTGCAGCCCGACGAAGCGCAACGGCGGCAATTGGTGGTCCGCCTGTTCAGCTCATCCCGCGGCGTCATCACCGATCGCGCCCGCCTGCGCGGTGCGCTGGCAGGGCTGGCGCGACGCGGTTTCGTCGGGCGGTGAGTTGCCGATCGTGCTGTCGGGTAGGCAGAGAGGCCGCCGCAGGCGGCAGCGGGCCCGCCGTCGAACCGCGCACTTGGACGCGAGACGGTGGCACGGCGTTACCTCGAGCTCGCCTCGGAGAAGCATCACGGCAGCGCCATTGCCTCCAGCTCGTGCCATCCGGCAGAGGCTTATCGGTTGGTTAAGACTAACGCGAGAATACCTCCGATGTCCTGGCAGGCGCCGACGGCGCTGCAAAGCCGGCTGCGATATGACTTGGGGCGCTGACTTTGCAGCATCGCGGACCGGACGCGGGCTGCGCGACAGAGGCAGGACAAGTCGGGCATGGATGCTGGAACGCAGAGGGCAACGGCTGACACCGCGCGCACGGCGTGGATCGATTTCGCGCGCGGCCTCGGTGTCATCCTGGTGGTGTACGGTCATGTGCTTGGCGGTCTGGTGCGCCCCGGCATCTTCCCGGATGGAGCCGTCGCGCGCTGGATGGACTACACGCTCTATACGTTCCACATGCCGCTGTTCTTCTTCCTGGCCGGCTTGAACGTGCAGCACAGCTTGCGGCGCGGCGCGCGTCCTTTCCTCACCTCCAAGCTCTGGACCATCGCCTATCCCTACGTGCTGTGGTCGCTGATCCAGGGCGGGATCACGATGCTGCTGGCGCGGGATGCCAACATCCCGATTCATCCCGGCGATCTCGCCGCGATCTGGTATCGTCCGATCGCACAGTTCTGGTTTCTCTACGCGCTGATGATCTGCCACGTGATCGCGGTGCTGGTCCCGTCGCGGACGGTTTTGACCACGCTCGCGCTGGCCGGGCTCGGCGTGTTCCTCGCGCTGCCGATCCGGCCGGACCTCGCGCTCACGCTGCATCATCTGCCGTTCTATGTCGCGGGCGTCTGCGGTGTCAGCGTCGTGGCGGAATGGCGGCCGTCCGGCTGGTCCGCGTTGGCCGTGATCGGGATCGCGTTTGCGGTCGCAGTGGCGCTGGGCGGCCAGCTGTCCGGCATGGACGCCAACGGACTCGCCTCCCTGCCGGCCTGTGTGCTCGGGATCGCCGGCACGGTCGGGCTCTGCAAGCTGCTCGCGCCAACGAGCCATCGCTGGCTTGCGGCCGCAGGCGTCGCGTCGATGACGATCTATGTGCTGCACATCCTTGCCGGCTCGGGCATGCGGATCATCATGCTGAAGCTGCACATCCCGCCATCGCCATGGGTCTATCTGCTGGCCGGAACGGCGGCCGGCGTGGTGCTTCCTCTGATCGCGCATGCCATCCTGCGGCGGCTCAATCTGCTGGCCGTCTTCGGGCTCGCACCGCCGGCCTCCCGCAAGCTCCAGACTGCGGCGATCACGCCGCGCGCTGCAACGTCCGATCAGGCGCCGGCCTGATGCTGCCGAGCGGCGACGGTGCGCCGTGCTCCGTCGGCCATCTGGTCGAGCGGACAGGCCATCGCGACGAGCATCCAGAACAGCGCCGAGACCTCGCCGGAGGAGATGCTGGTCAGCGGCAGCTGAATCAAGAGCGCACTGATGGCGAGCGCCCCGAGCACGGCGCCCTCGCGCGTCGGTATCCGCCACGCGGCGCCGGTGGCGGCGAGCCCAACCCAGACATAGGCCGCGAGGCAGATCAGTCCGACCGGAATGCCCATCGTCACCCAGCTTGCGATGATCTGCCCGTCGATCGGCATCGCGCCGGCGACGCCGACGTCGGTGATGGTGAAGCCCGATCCCAGGACCATGCTGTTCGGCGCATTCCACAGCGTGACGAACTCATCCAGCCGCTCGCTGCCGCTGCTGTCCTGCGACACGCTGCCGAGCGATTCCAGACGGGAGGTGATGACCTCCGCGAACGGCGTGAACATGACGGTGACGATCACCGCGCCGACCAATCCGACCGTGATCGATACGGCCCGACGCCGCGTCGCGGGGAACAACATGCAGAACAGCACGCCCACCGCAAGCGTGATCCAGCTGGTGCGGTAGAGCGACAGCAACAGGCCGAGCGCCGCGGGCGCCATCGCCGCCATTGCCAGCCATCCCGGGCGCAGGAAGCCCACCAGCAGCAGGCCGGTGGCCGTGAAGGTCGCGTAGCTGGCCGGGCCGTTCATCGTGCTGAACACGCGCACCATGTAGGGCAGCGGATAGCCGGCCGAGGTGATGCTGGCATTCACCATCCAGAACCGATCCCAGCCTTGCGGATCGACATATTGCCAGATGCCGTAAAGGCCTGTGACCGGCAGCACCAGCAGGAACACGCGCGTGATTGCATCGAGCAGGGCGCCGTCGGATCGCGCCCGCTGCTGCAGGGCGATCGCATAGAGTACGGGCGCGGCCCATTTCATTCCGCCATTGGCGGCGTTGAACCAGTCGTTCTGGAAGATCGACAGCGCGCCGCCATAGACGATGCAGGCGAGGACGATGAAGGGCGCCACGAGCCAGGGATTGCCCGGCCTGTCCTTGTCCGCGGGCGAAAGCACCAGACTCGGAACTGGCGCGATGATGAACAGCAGCGGGCCGCTCAGCATGACGCCGGACGAATCGAATCCTGCGGAGATGTCGACCAGGCGGCGCACGAAAGGAGCAAAGGCGAACATCAGGATCGCCGACTGCACGTGGGCCGCGGGGCTGCGACGCCACGCGAACCAGCCGGCCACCGCGCAGCCGAGGATGAAGGCTGGTCTGACGATGCCCCCGAGTGCCGGGGCGGCAAGCGCCGTCGCTGCCAGGAGAAGCGCGGACGGCCAACAGTTCATCGCCATCGCCGCGAGCGGCTGCGGATCGATTCGGCTCTCTTTCATGAAGTCGGACTATAATGGAAATCCGGTCTCCTCAGGCATGTTCGAGGCTGGGAGGCAGATGCCCGGCGCCTGAGGCGGCCGTCAGCCGAGGCGACGAAAGAAGTGATCCGAGCATGATGCGACGCGCAATCGTGGCCACGCTTGTCGCAGCGTGGTTGGCCGTCTCGTTGACCGCGACGGCAGGAGCTGCGGAGGTGCTGCCGGCCCGCGACGTCTGCCAGCCGACCACCTCGGCCAAATCGCGCGACGGCAATTGCGTTCCCTGCGCCGTCGGACCCATCTCGACCGCCCCTGGGTTCCTGGCACTGCTGGAGCAGGTGCGCACGCGGCGCGCCGCCTTTGCCGACATCGACCGTCGTATCGATGGCGCGAGCGGCGACCCGGAGGTGCAGAGCCTGCTGCAGGGACGCAACCTGGCCCGTGCACTGTACGGTTCTGACGCGGATTTCATCGCGGGCGGCAACGCCTCGCGCTGCCTCCTGCCGGACAACGAGGCTGTGCGTGCCAGGGCCACGTCGATTGCCTGCGACGCGATTCCGCGCGAGGGGCTGGTGGTGCTTCTGACCGCGGGCCAGTCGAACATCTCCAACACCGGCGCGCCCGATCAGAGTGGCCGGCTCTATCAGCCTCACAACCGGTTCTACAATTTCGACCGCTTCGACGGCCGCTGCTACGTGGCGCGCAATCCATTGCTGGGAACGCCGGGCGAGGGCGAGAACGTCGCCACCCGGTTGGGCGACGAATTGATCGATCGCGGGCTGGCGAAGACGGTCGTGATCGCACCCGTTGCGATCGGCGGGACTTATCTCGAGGAGTGGCGCGCCCGCGGCGGCAAGTATTTCGAGGTGCTGCTCGCAACCGTCGCCGGCCTGCGCGACGTAGGTCTCGAACCGAGCGCGGTGCTCTGGCATCAGGGCGAGTACAACGCCTTCGCGTTCTCCACCAATGGTGCGGAGGACGGCGCGTCCCTGCACGTCACTGCGAAAATGAAGGAAGCGGGACGACTGTCCTACTTGCGCAATTATCTTGAGATCGTTGCCGGCCTGCGGGCGGCCGACCTGACGGCGCCGATCTTCGTCGCCACGGCGACGCTCTGCGGCAGTGTTCCCGACGAGATCATCCGTTCAGCCCAGGCCGCCGTGCCGAACCCGGCACTCGGCGTTTATCCTGGCCCGGATACCGACCAGATCGGGCTCAAGCTGCGCCACGATGGCTGCCACATGAGCCATGCCGGCACCGAGTCGCACGCGCGGATGTGGGCCGATCGCCTGGCCGACTACTGGAAGTCCGGGGCGAGGCGTCCTTGAGCCGGAAGCGGGACGATCAGCCGAGCTTCTGATCCCGCGCATCATGCGTGGTCTCGCTCGCCGATTTCCTGGCGGCCTTCTCCGCGCCCTTCTCGGCGCCCTTGCGGCTCGCGATCGCGGCCACCTTGCGGCCTGAGATCTCGCTGCCGGCGTCATCCGGCATCTGCCAGAACAGGATCGACGACAGCGCCGACGTGATCGCGACGACGATGAAGGCGGGCGCGAAGGACGCCGCGGTGAGCTGGCTCGCGCCGTGCATCCACATCGTGGTCTCCACCGAGAACGCGCCGACCGCGACGCCGGCGGAGATCGCGAGCTGCTGGTTGACGCTGGTGAGCGTCGTGGCGCGGCTCATCTGCGCGGTCTCGACCTCGGCATAGGCGACGGTGTTGATCGCGGTGAACTGCAGCGAGCGGAAGAAGCCGCCGACCACGAGAATGATCAGGATCAGCAGCAGCGGGGTCGCCGGCGTGAACAGCGCGCAGGCGGCGAGGAAGACCGAACTGACGACGGCATTGACGGTCATCAGATGGCGGAAGCCGAAGGCGCGGATGAGGCGCGCGGCCAGTGCCTTCATGCCCATTGCGCCGGCGGAGGAGCCGAAGGTGACGAGGCCGGACTGGAACGGCGACAGCCCGAAGCCGAGCTGCATCAGCAGCGGCAGCAGGAAGGGCAGGGCGCCGATGCCCAGGCGAAACATGAAGCCGCCGACGATCGAGGCACGCAGGGTCGGCAGCCGCAGCAACGAGAAATCGAGCACAGGAGAGTTGGTGCGCCAGGAGTGGCGGACGTAGAGCGTCATCGAGATCGCGCCGATCGCAACGAGACTCGCGACCACCGGCCACGGCAGCAGGTTGAGACCGGCGACCGAGAGGCCGAAGGCGAGGCCGGCGAGGCCGATGCCGGCCAGCACCATGCCATAGAGATCGAACGGCTCGGGATTGTCGCTCTTGATCGGATCGATGAAGCGCAGCGCCATGATAATGCCGACGATGCCGATCGGGATGTTGATCAGGAAGATCCAGTGCCAGGAGAAATAGGTGGTGATGAAGCCGCCGACCGGCGGTCCGATCACCGGACCGATCAGCGCGGGGATGGTGACCCAGGCCATGGCGCCGACCAGCGCGCTCTTGTCGACCGAGCGCAGCAGCACGAGGCGCCCGACCGGCGTCATCATCGCCCCGCCCATGCCCTGCAGGATGCGCGCGAACACGAAGTTCTCGACGGAGTTGGCGAGCGCGCAGCCGATCGAGCCGATCATGAACACCGCGACCGCGCTCGAGAACACCCGTCGCGCGCCGAAGCGATCGGCGGTCCAGCCGCTCGCCGGGATGAACACGGCAAGCGACAGCAGATACGAGGTGATGGCGAGCTTGAGCGTCAGCGGGCTGGTGCCGATGTCCCTGGCGATCGCCGGCAGCGAGGTCGCGATGACCGTGGAGTCCATGTTCTCCATGAACAGGGCGGTGGCGACGATCAGCGGAATGACGCGTTGCTTGTTCATCGGAGGTCGGCAGCGGGAGGACGAGGGCGGGCGCCGGGGCTTTAACACCCTGCGACGAACGAGGCCATTGCGCTGCTGGCATGGCCCCCTAGATGCAGCGTGACGCTGCCGCGTCCCGTTTTGTTGGAGATGTGCCGATGATCTACCTGCTCGCCGCTTTGGTGCCGCCGCTGGGTCTGCTGCTCAACGGGCAGCCGTTCGCGGCGATCTTCAACCTGCTGCTGTGTCTGGTGTGCCTGGTCCTCGGCCTGTTCTTCCACGTGCTGCTGCTGGTGCCCTCGGCGCACGCGCTGATCGCCGTGCACATGCGGCGGGAGGACCGGCGGCACCGTGAGGTGGTCGAGGCCATCCGCCGCTACGGGCCACCGCCGGGCGCATGGCGCTAGAGGCGCAGAACTTCTGCTCCGGAATCGGGGTCTTCGCGACCTTTTGTTGCGCGTTTCGGACCTGATCAGGGCCGGTCTGGGCCGTTCTTCGCAATCGCGGGAGGACAGCGGATCGGCCCTTTGATTCGTCACAGGCCCATGCTATCGACCCGCGTCAACCCCACCGATGGGCACCGATTCGACGGCGAGGCATGGTCTCGACGGCGGCGTCGCTCATCCGTACCCGCATCGCGGCCGTTTTGGCCGCAGACAAGGAGTTGACGATGGCGACCGTCCAGACACTTCGCGAAGCCTTCACCTTCGACGACGTGCTCTTGAAGCCGGGCCTGTCCGATGTGCTGCCCTCCGAGGTCGACATCCGCTCGCGCGTGACGCGCGAGATCCCGCTCAACATTCCGATCATGGCCTCCGCCATGGATACCGTCACCGAGGCGCGCATGGCGATCGCCATGGCGCAGGCCGGCGGTATCGGCGTCATCCACCGCAATTTCGATCCCGAGGGCCAGGCCGCCCAGGTGCGCCAGGTCAAGAAGTTCGAGTCGGGCATGGTGGTGAACCCGCTGACCATCGCGCCGGACGCCACGCTCGCCGACGCGCTGGCGCTGATGAAGGACTACGGCTTCTCCGGCATCCCGGTGGTCACCGGCGGCGGCAAGGGCATCCCCGGCAAGCTGGTCGGCATCCTCACCAATCGCGACGTGCGCTTCGCCACCGATCCGCGCCAGAAGATCTCCGAGCTGATGACGCATGAGAACCTCGTCACCGTGCGCGAGGGCGTCGGCCAGGACGAGGCCAAGAAGATCCTGCACAAGCACCGCATCGAGAAGCTGCTGGTCGTCGACGACCAGTATCGCTGCGTCGGCCTGATCACCGTGAAGGACATGGAGAAGGCGGTCGCGCATCCCTTGGCCTGCAAGGACGGCCAGGGCCGGCTGCGTGTCGCCGCCGCGACCACCGTGGGCGAGGGCGGCTTCGAGCGCACCGAGAAGCTGATCGAGGCCGGCGTCGACCTCGTCGTGGTCGACACCGCGCACGGTCATTCCTCGCGCGTGCTCGAGGCGGTCAACCGCATCAAGCGCATCTCCAACGCGGTGCAGGTGATCGCCGGCAACATCGCCACCCGCGACGGCGCGCAGGCGCTGATCGATGCCGGCGCAGACGCGGTCAAGGTCGGCATCGGCCCGGGCTCGATCTGCACCACGCGCATCGTCGCCGGCGTCGGCGTGCCGCAGCTCACCGCGATCATGGATGCGGTCGAGGCCGCCAAGAAGGCCGACGTGCCGGTGATCGCCGATGGCGGCATCAAGTTCTCCGGCGACCTCGCCAAGGCGCTCGCCGCCGGTGCCGACGTCGCCATGGTCGGTTCGCTGCTCGCCGGCACCGACGAGACCCCGGGCGAAGTGTTCCTGTGGCAGGGCCGCTCCTACAAGGCCTATCGCGGCATGGGCTCGGTCGGCGCGATGGCGCGCGGCTCGGCCGACCGCTACTTCCAGCAGGACATCAAGGACACCTTGAAGCTCGTGCCGGAGGGCATTGAGGGCCAGGTGCCTTACAAGGGCCCGGTCGGCAACGTCATGCACCAGCTCGCCGGCGGCCTCCGTGCAGCCATGGGCTATGTCGGCGCCAAGGATCTCGGCGAATTTCACTCCAAGGCCGAGTTCGTCCGCATCACCGGCGCGGGCCTGCGCGAGAGCCACGTCCACGATGTGACGATCACGCGCGAAAGCCCGAACTATCCGGGCGGGGCGTAAGCCGCACGCCCGCTCGTTCCGTCATTGCGAGCGAAGCGAAGCAATCCAGGGCGGCGCGTGAAGCCCTGGATTGCTTCGTCGCTTCGCTCCTCGCAATGACGGTGCCCGTGGGGCTAGCATCGAACGTCACAACCAACAAAAGAGGAAACACCATGTCCCAAGCCAAGCGCATCGTTCTCGCCGCCCGTCCCGTCGGCGAGCCCAAGCCGACTGATTTCCGCCTCGAGGATTACGCCGTGCCGACGCCCGGCGCCGGCGAGGTGCTGCTGCGCACGATCTGGCTGTCGCTCGATCCCTACATGCGCGGGCGCATGAGCGACGGGCCGTCCTATGCCCAGCCGGTGCCGGTCGGCGGCGTCATGGAGGCGGGGACCGTCTGCGAAGTCGTGGCCTCCAACAATCCCGGCTTCAAGGCCGGCGACATCGTGCTGGCGCGCGCCGGCTGGCAGACGCACGCGATCTCCGACGGCAAGGGCCTCGCCAAGGTCGATCCGAAGCTGGCGCCGATCTCGACCGCCGTTGGCGTGCTCGGCATGCCCGGCATGACCGCCTACACCGGCCTGCTCGACATCGGCCAGCCCAAGGCCGGCGAAACGGTCGTGGTTGCCGCGGCCTCCGGCGCGGTCGGCTCGGCGGTCGGGCAGATCGCGAAGATCAAGGGCGCCCGCGCCATCGGCATCGCCGGCGGCAAGGACAAATGCGACTACGTGAAGTCCGAGTTCGGCTTCGACGACTGCCTCGACCACCGCGATCCCGATCTCGCCGCGAAGCTCAAGGAAGCCTGTCCCAAGGGCATCGACGTCTATTTCGAGAATGTCGGCGGCCCGGTGTTCGAGGCGGTGTTCCCGCTGTTCAACGCCTTCGCCCGCATGCCGGTCTGCGGCCTGATCGCGCATTACAACGACACCCAGTCGGTGGCGCCGAAATGGGCCGGCGCGCTGATGCGCAATGTGCTGACCAAGCGGCTGACCATCCGCGGCTTCATCGTCAGCGATTTCGCCTCCCGCCATGGCGACTTCCTCAAGGACATGTCGGCCTGGGTCCGCGACGGCAAGGTCAAGTACAAGGAGTACGTCACCGAGGGCCTGGAGAACGCGCCGTCTGCGTTCATGGGCCTGCTCAAGGGCGCCAATTTCGGCAAGCAGCTGGTGCGGGTCGGACCCGACAAGGCCTGAGCACACCTGATGTAATTCTTAAGCCTGTCTGGAAAAAAGCGGGAACCACGGGCGCTTATCGGGAGTCCTGAGGGAACCGGTTCATCCACGAGGGCCCGGCATCATGCCGGGCCTTCGACTTTCCAAGGGGGATTTCCATGTCGCTGACCATGGTACTGCTGCCCGTCTTCGTGCAGGTCGGGCTCACCTTCGCGCTGCTGTTCTGGAACAGGACACGGGCACAAACCGCTGACGTCGCCGACGAATTCGGCCTGCCGACGCTGTTCTACGCGCTGATCGCGATTGCGCTGCCGCTGCGGCATGCCGATCTGGTCATCGTGCTGCTGTCCTGGGTGTTCGTGGTGACCCGCTTCGTCAATGCCGGCCTCGTCAGCGGCGCCAAGGACAGCCGCCAGCGCGGCCTCGCCTGGACCGCCTCGGCGCTGGTGCTGCTGGCGATGTGGCTGTATTTCGCCCTCAAGATCCTTCTCCTGATCTAGAACTGGACCTCCTATGACCCCCGCCGCCCGGCTGTCCGCCGCCATCGACATCATCGAGACCATCGAGGCCCAGAGGGCGCCGGCGGCCAAGGCCTTGAAGGACTGGGGCACCAGCCACCGCTTCGCCGGCTCCGGCGACCGTGCCGCCATCGCCGGCCTGGTCTGGGACGTGCTCCGCCGCCGTGCCTCCAGCGCCTATGTCATGGAGGACGACACGGCGCGGGCGCGGGTGCTCGGCATGCTCAAGCTCGAGCGCGGCCTCGATGTGCCGACCATCGCGGCGATGTGCGACGGCAGCCGCTTCGCGCCGCCGCCCTTGACCGCGCAGGAGGAGACGGCGCTGGCCTCGCGCACGACCGAGGGCGCGCCGCCGCCGGTCGCCGGCGACTATCCCGACTGGCTCGACCCTTATCTCACTGCGGTGTTCGGCGACGACCGCGTCGCCGAGGCCATGGCGATGGCCAGCCGCGCGCCGCTCGACCTCCGCGTCAACACGCTCAAGGCCAAGCGCGAGAAGGTGCAGGCCTCGCTGAAGCATCTCGGTGCGGTGCCGACGCCGTGGTCGCCGATCGGCCTGCGCATCACGCTCGGTGCCGACGCCCGCAATCCCGGAATCCATGCCGAGGAGGATTTCATCAAGGGCGGCATCGAGGTCCAGGACGAGGGCTCGCAGCTCGCGGCGCTGTTCACGGCCGCCAAGCCCGGCGAGCAGGTCATCGACCTCTGCGCCGGCGCCGGCGGCAAGACGCTGGCCCTGGCGGCGATGATGGGCGGCAAGGGCCGGCTGATCGCCACCGACCACGACAAGCGCCAGCTCGCGCCCATCCACGAGCGGCTGTCGCGCGCCGGCGTGCACAACGCCGATGTGCGCAGCCCGAAGGGTGACGCCGATCCGCTCGCCGACATCAAGGCCTCGGCCGATCTCGTCGTCATCGACGCCCCCTGCACGGGCACCGGCACCTGGCGCCGCAACCCCGACGCCAAATGGCGCATGCGCCCCGGCGCGCTGGAGATCCGGCTGAAGGACCAGGCCGAGGTGCTCGACCGCGCCGCCTCCCTGGTCAAGCCCGGCGGCCGCATCGCCTACATCACCTGCTCGGTGCTGCAGCCCGAAAATGGCGACCAGGTCCGCGCCTTCGTGGATCGGCACCCGGCCTTCGCCATCCAGCCCCCAGACCAGACCGCCACCGTCCTCTGGGACAAGGCCGAGGCCTTCGCCGAGGCCGCGCTGAAGACGCCGGAGGGCTGGCTGATGACCCCGCGCCGGACGGGTACGGACGGGTTCTTCGTGTCGGTATTGAAGAAGCAGGCCTAAACTCCACCCACCGCCGTCATTGCGAGCGCAGCGAAGCAATCCAGGGTTGCGCGCGAGACTCTGGATTGCTTCGCTGCGCTCGCAATGACGGAGGAGGCAGCCGCGGCATCCTCCACCGTCGTCCTCTGCGAAAGCGGGGGACCCAGTAATCCACCCGCCGGTCGTGGCCGACCGAGACGCCGCGGCGTACTGGATACCCCGCCTTCGCGGGGCATGACGGCGTTGCCACAAGCACGCTGTCATTCCGGGACGCGCCCCTTGGCGCGGGCCCGGAATCCATACTCCCGGTCGTGGTTATGGATTCCGGGCTCGCGCTCCGCGCGCCCCGGAATGACGGGGAGGAAAGGGCGTCAACCCCGGCGAAGGGTTGCGGGACTCGTGCTCTCGGCGTAATTCCTTGCCATGACAGCCCAGCCCAACACCCCCGCCAGCGCCGCCACTGACACCTCCGTGGCCGCGCTCCACGACAAGATCCTGATCGTCGATTTCGGCAGCCAGGTCACGCAGCTGATCGCGCGCCGGGTGCGCGAGGACGGCGTGTATTGCGAGATCGTGCCGTTCCAGAAGGCGGAGGCCGCCTTCCGCGAGATGCAGCCCAAGGCGGTGATCCTCTCCGGCGGCCCCGAATCCGTCCACGAGGAAGGCTCGCCGCGCGCCCCGCAACTGATCTTCGAGAGCGGCGTGCCCGTGATGGGCATCTGCTACGGCCAGATGACGATGGCCGCCCAGCTCGGCGGCACCGTCGAGGGCGGCCACCACCGCGAGTTCGGCCGCGCCGACGTCGAGGTCAAGACATCGAGCCGCCTGTTCGACGGCGTCTGGCAGCCGGGCGAGCAGCACCAGGTGTGGATGAGCCATGGCGACCGCATCACGCAGATGCCGCCCGGCTTCTCCGTCGCCGGCGTCTCGCCGAACGCTCCTTTCGCCGTGATCCAGGACGAGCAGCGCAAATATTACGGCCTGATGTTCCACCCCGAGGTGGTGCACACGCCCGACGGCGCCAAGCTGATCCGCAACTTCGTCCGCAACATCGCCGGTCTCGGCGGCGACTGGACCATGCACGCCTTCCGCGCCGAGGAGATCAAGAAGATCCGCGCGCAGGTGGGGAAAGGCAAGGTGATCTGCGGCCTCTCCGGTGGCGTTGATTCCGCTGTCGCCGCGGTGCTGATCCACGAGGCGATCGGCGACCAGCTCACCTGCGTGTTCGTCGATCACGGCCTGCTCAGGCTCAACGAGGCCGAGACCGTCGTCGACCTGTTCCGGCACCACTACAACATCCCGCTGGTGCATGTGGACGCCTCAAAGCTCTTCCTCGGCGAGCTCGCGGGGGTCACCGACCCGGAAGCGAAGCGCAAGACGATCGGACGCCTCTTCATCGACGTGTTCGAGGCCGAGGCGAAGAAGATCGGCGGCGCCGATTTCCTGGCGCAGGGCACGCTCTATCCTGACGTGATCGAGAGCGTCTCCTTCACCGGCGGCCCGTCGGTGACGATCAAGTCGCACCACAATGTCGGCGGCCTCCCGGCGCGCATGAACATGAAGCTGGTCGAGCCGTTGCGCGAATTGTTCAAGGACGAGGTCCGCGTGCTCGGCCGCGAGCTCGGCCTTCCCGACGTGTTCGTCGGCCGCCACCCGTTCCCGGGCCCCGGCCTCGCCATCCGCTGCCCCGGCGAGATCACGGTCGACAAACTCGACATCCTGCGCAAGGCCGATGCCATCTACATCGACGAGATCCGCAAGGCCGGCCTCTACGACACCATCTGGCAGGCTTTTGCGGTGCTGCTCCCCGTCAAGACCGTCGGCGTCATGGGCGACGGCCGCACCTACGACTACGTCGTCGGCCTGCGCGCCGTCACCTCGACCGACGGCATGACCGCCGACTTCTATCCGTTCGATATGAAGTTTTTGGGCAACACGGCGACGCGCATCATCAATGAGGTGAAGGGCGTGAATAGGGTGGTGTACGACGTGACGAGCAAGCCGCCGGGGACGATTGAGTGGGAGTAGGGGTACAAGCGGCGGCTCGAGCGCAGTTTGGTTGCGGTTCGCTGTCGATTTTCTGGCACATATGCGGGTCTAATGTGCCCCGCATCTCTTTCCTTTCGACGGACAATCACGGGCATAAGCTGGCGTTCCTCTAGGAGAGCAGCGAGAAAATGGCGGCGCAACAGGAACTCATCGTTCGTGGCGAACAGGTCGAACGTGTTTTCATCAACTTCCAAGAAAATAGGTATGTCGTAAATCGACGGTATCAGCGCAAGCTCATTTGGACGATCGAGGAAAAGCAAAGCTTTATCGATTCCATTATCCAAGGCTTCCCGATTCCAATCATCTTGCTCGCCGAGCCCGTTGGGCGTCAGGACGGGACCCTTGAGATCATCGATGGGATGCAACGGATGAACGCTATTACATCGTTCATCTCTAACGAGTTCCCGGTTCATGGCAGCTATTTTGATCTGAATACGTTTGCGACGACCAAGGATCTACTTGACCGCAAAGTGATTGATCAGAAGACGCCGATCCTTGACCGAGATCGATGCCTCGCGATCGCGTCTTACCCGGTTCCGCTCTCGATCTATGAGGCCGCGCGCCGAGAATCGGTTGAGGAGGTCTTTCGCCGCATCAATTCGGGTGGCCGCCAGCTCTCTCGGCAGGAACTCCGTGCAGCGGGCGCAACAGGTGCGTTCGCGGAGTGTGTTCGGAAGATCTCATCGCGCGTGCGCGGCGATACGTCGAATTCCGATTTGCTTCTGCTGGGCGAGATGCGAAAAATCAGTATCACAAACAGGGAGTTGGACTACTACGGTATCGACGCCGACAGCGTATTTTGGGTCGCAAACGGAATTTTAACGAAGGATCAGCTTCGCCAAAGTCGTGACGAGGAAATGGTGGCCGACCTCCTTGCCTATATGGTCTCGGACGAACCTGTAGCTTCGCGCACGGAGCTTTTTGACGATTACTACGGCGCAACATTCCCGATGACCGAGAGTAGTAAGGGGCGGTTCGATCTAATAGATCAAGCGGTTAGAAAACGAGGGCCAGAGCTTGTCGACTTAGACTATCAGCGCGTGCAGGATGCCCTCGCGCTGCTCCTCGGTCAGGCGAAGACGACGTTCACCGGCCTAATTTTCCCGAATGGGAATGGCGGAAACCCCGTTCCCCGCTATTTTCAGGCGATATTCCTTGCGCTCCACGACTTGATCGTCAGAAAAACCATGGTGGTGTCGGATAGTGCGGGTCTAATCAAAAAGCTGACAGACTGCGGCAAGCACATCCAGATACAGGATGGGGGGAGATGGGGTGCAGACAATCGCAGCACGACGATTAATTCCGTTGTCGGCTGGATTCAAGAGTACTTTGAAGAAGATAAGAACCCAGATCCGGCGAAGGTGCACTGGGTAACTAAATTCCAGAATCTGCTCACCAACTCGCTCACCGAGCAAGCGGCTTACGATTTCAAGCAGGGCTTCTATACCCTCGACAAGTTCCCGCAATTTGATGAAGGTTCTTTCGACAAGATCATGGAGACCTGCGCTGCTATCGCCAACATCGGCAAAGGCCATAGGGGATACGTGCTTGTTGGCGTCGCGGAGAACGTTGCGACAGCAGCAAGAGTACAGGAAGTCTTCGGAAGTAAACCGCTATCTTTCGGAGGATTTCACGTGACGGGAGTCGATCACGAGGCGAAGTATGCTGGAAAGAACCTCGACCAGATGTTCCAAGATATCACGGATCGCGTCGGGCGCTCGGCTATCTCGGAGCCACTGAGGTCCTTCATAAACTCCCACCTCAAATGCGTTCAGTATTACGATAAGACCGTATTTGTCTTTGAAGTGTTCGGTCAGGACAGCCCTTCTCATTGGAACGGGAAATGGCCAGAACGGCAGGGTGCGCAAGTCAAAGAGGTTCCACCGGATCGTATGGGCGCTCTTTTCGACCGCTTTAAGTGACTGTGCAGGCAGGTTGGGGCAATTGACGTGTATGGCGGAATCGACACTCGGGTTTCGGATGGCGGTGACCAGTCACCTAAATCCCGAGTGAAATTCGTTAATGAGTATCTCTTCTAATGCTGGCAGAACGAAAGTCGGGTTGATTACGTCAAGGTCGGCGGACCGTTCTATAACGTACAACAGCCTGCCAAGTCCTCCTTATTTCGCCGATTGGGCTTCCGTGACTGGATATTCATTTCTGCGCATCTCGGTGATCTGAAGTCTGTCCTTGCGAAAGACGTCGAACTTTTCCTGCTTCGCTTTGGTTTCGGCGATAAGCTCATCCGTCCATTCATCGACCTCAACGGCGATGAGGTCTTCTGAACCGCCACGTTGACCCGTCTGGAGAGAACTGGCGTCGATTGCGATACCGACTGCTGTTTTAAGATTTCGGTGTTCCTGCAGGACGTTCATGCAATAGGCCTCAAGTTGATGGAGGCGGCCCAAACGATATTGCGCGTAGCCACCTTCGAGGCCGCCGGCTTTCTCCAGTTCAACCGGGTATGCGACGATCATGAGAATATACGCGAGCTTGTCGTCTGCACTCGCGTTGTTCGGCATCATCACGCGAGTAAAGCGGTCCTGCCGTAGCTGTTCGGCTTTCGTCAGGGCATCTAAAATGGCTTCGCCCAACACTCGGCGGCTGAACCTGTTTTCCAAAGCCATAAATCGTAGGCCACGTTCCGACAACTCGGGTGAGGGCATGTCGCCGAGGATGGACACGCTGGTTCCAGCGATGACGTTGCCGGAGAAAAGGCCGATAATTTTGTCCCAAACCTTTGATTTCTCGTCGGCGAGTGTCTTTGCGAAATAGCCGTCCGACCAGAGGTAGGCAGACCACTCTCCTTGAATGGTGGTAGAGAGGGCTTTCATATCCTTCTTCTTCCGCTTGGTCTCAAACTGTGGGTCGCCTGTCGCCATCCCAATGGCGAGATAACGGCCGAGCATTTCCTCCTCGCCGTGCGCGATGAGGAGCATACCTGAGCGGAGATACGTGGCTCTTTTATTCAGGTATTCGGTGAAATCTGAGACCGTGTCGAGGTGTTCAAGGATGCGTTTTATGGAGACGTCGTCGAAGACATGGATGAACATTCCGTCGGGGTTCACGTCTCCGATGCCGAAGGGCAAATAGCCCTCGGTGTTCGGGTCCATGTGTTGTGCACCCTTGAGCATGGGCATGATGAGGAACGAGCCGCTCTCGTCCTGGAGCTGTTCTTGAATGACTTTGTGGCAGCCGCTTGCAATGATGACACCATGGACGCGCCGTGTTTCAACGGGTGGCAGGGAAATGGGGAACTTCTGTGTGCAGGCGGAGTCGGTGAAAATCTTCTCTGGGAAGTCGGCGATAATACGAGCAGCGCCGTTGATCTGGTCAACGGAAGCTTGGACGGCGCGGCGGTAGAAGCGGGGCCAGGCGACCTTTACTTCCTTGCCCTCTGACCATTGAATGACCTTGTCGCTAAAGATGATGATATCGTCGCCGCAGACAGCAAGAAGGTCACAGAGCTCTTTGCCGTCGCCCTTGTCGCGCTGTTTCTTGTTGTAAAATAGGTTTGGGTACGACCAGAGATTCAGGAACGCCTTCTCGCCCAAGTCCGCGAGAATGCGCTCGGACGAGTTGAGGCCCCGGGCGCGGAAAATCCCTGCCTGTTGCGGGTGTGCGGTTGCGGTATCGGACATCGTCGCCACCGGGCCAAGATGACCGACACAACTACCACAGCATATTGATAAAGAAATACACTTGTTGTCCCGCGCGCGTAATTTCCACCCCTCAAATTTCGATAGGGTTACGGTGAACTTCGCCGTGCAATCGAGACCTCGTCCTTGCCTTGTGGTGCGCGCCTTCACCCGGGCAAAGGCGCCTCGGCTCCGAGGAGGGACAAGTCCGGCCATCACGACAGAGAGAAAGACGGGGACAATCACGGACACCTCGCCGTCGTCCAACGGACATCTGCCCGACGGGCGGTTGACGCATGCCCCACATGCGCCAACTGCCCGTCGTGCCAGTGTGTCGCGCACTTCTCCCTTGCCTCGTCGGGCAAATCACCTCCACATTCTCGCGCATCCCGGCTCGCTGAGAGGGACGTTTCGCGATCGTCACGAGCGTCGAGCGGGGGAGGCGACGGGCGCGTTGCTCTGCAGCCGGGTGTCAAAGCCCGTGCCGACGAACGGAGCGAGGCGACGGTGAAGTGGTGTGGTCCTGGCATCGCGGTGCTGATGCCAAGCCGGCGGTGATGATGATCCGCGGGCGACGGGGGCAAGACAGCCGATCCCCGGGGAGAGCGCCTATAAGCCGTCAAACCGTCGCGCAGGGAAGGCCGGATATTGGGCTGAACCTGTGGTTCTGCCGCGTGCTTTTTGCTGCACGCGGACCGCGGGTGTCAGCCGATACCCGGTCTTCCCTGCGCCTCTTCTTCGGACGAAGAGGTTCACTCAGGACACAACTCGGGCGTAGTCCGCCGCGAGACGGCTCAGCCATACCCGCTGTTTGAAACGTATACAACGCACCCGTGCCATGTCCTGATCAGGTCGACAGTCGCAGGGTGATCTGCGGTCTATCCAGCGGCGTCAAAGCACTGCGCCGCAGCGTCGCCAGGGCGCGGTCGCGCCACTGATCTTGTCTGCATTTGCGGGCGTTGCGGGATTGTCGATCAGTTGAGTTCGGGCCGGCCGTCGGGGCGACGTTTGAGCACTCCACCGAGAGCGGTCCGGCGAGGGGATCATGCAGGAAAGCTCCCGCTCGGCAAATCGACAATGGCGACGAGCAGCCCATCTTCGGGCGAAGCATCGAGTCTGCCGCCCGGGCGGGTACAATCTAGAGGGCTGTGATCAGTTCCTGATCGCGTGGCACCGCAGCCTGGAGGACTTTACCTGGCGCTCGTGGAGGCCGGTAGCTGCCGTGTTGGACCGGCCGGCCCGCACGGAGCTGGCGAGCCGTCCCATCAAGGACAATTCTGGTCCAGTGATAATGCCAAGAACTGGCACTGTTGAATGGGGCAGGCCTGGCCTAAATCGCTCGTGAACCGCCTCCTGACACAAGGGCAAGCCATCATGAGCAGGGACAGCGCTCACCCGAACTCCGAAGCGACCGCTGAGGCGCCCGTCTACAAGAGTTGGACATGCGTGCTCTGCGGACTCGTCTACAATGAACGCGACGGATGGCCCGACGACGGCATTCCACCCGGCACGCGTTGGCAGGACGTGTCCGAAGACTGGATCTGCCCCGACTGTGGTGCAGGCAAGAGCGACTTCGCGATGGTCGAGGTCTGAACAAATCCTCACAATGGCCGCGTGACCGTCAACGGTGACGTGGCATTCTCTTCCTGCCGAAGGAGTTGCAATGTACATTCCCTCGCACTTCGACGAAGCCCGTCCTGAGATGCTCTGCGATCTGATCGAAAAGAATCCGCTTGGCATTTTGATCACGCACGGCAGGGGCGGCTTGGACGCCAATCATATTCCGTTCGAGCTGAACAGAGCGCAGGGGCAGTGGGGAACGTTGCACTGCCACGTGGCGCGCGCGAACCCGGTGTGGCGGGATCTGGACGCTGGCGCTGAGGTGCTCGTGGTGTTCCGCGCGTCTGACGCTTATATCTCCCCTCAATGGTACCCGAGCAAGCAGGATTTCCACAAGCAGGTGCCGAGCTGGAACTATCTCGTCGCGCATGCGTACGGGCGCGTGACCATTCACGACGACGAACGTTACGTGCGCGGCAATGTCGCCCGTTTGACACGGAAGCATGAAGCGTCTCAACCGGTCCCTTGGAAGATGACTGACGGTCCGAAGGACTATATCGACACGATGCTCAAGGCGATCGTCGGGCTGGAGATCGCAATCACGAACCTGGTCGGAAAATCCAAGCTGAGCCAGAACAAGGAGGTGCGGGACATACGCTCCGCAGGCGAGGCCTTGAAAGAACGAGGCGAGCATGTCATCGGAGGCGCCATGCTGGCGGCCGCAGCCGTCAAGGCAAGCCAGGAGTAGAGACGCGGCAATCAGGCGATAAGAGCAACGCGCGAGCGATCCAGCCGTCGTATTTGTCAGTATTTGTCAGCGTCCCCATGCGGGGCGAGGAGACGTCCGGCGCGCCGGTGTGAGCATGAGCGACTGTCTCACGATCTGACCGCCTTCAGCGGCGCGGGCTTGGATGGGCGAGCCGTCCCCTTGGCTGCGATGAATGCATCGAGGACGCCTCTGAGGCGGACGACGGCGGACTGTAGCTCCGCAATCGAAAAGCCGCCGAACCCGAGCATGAGTCCGCCACGAGGCGGGGTCGCATGGTACATGGGCGAGATCGGTCGCACCACCAGCCCCGCTTTGTGCGCCTGCTCCGCAAGCGTGACGTCGTCGAGGCCGGGCGGAAGCCAAAGTAACAGGTGCATGCCCTGATCGCTCGGCTGCAGCGTTGCCCAGGACGGTAGGTCCTTGACAAGGGCGGAGATCAGGGCGGCGCGTCGTTCTGCGTAAGCGCCGCGAATGCGCCGGATGTGGGCTTCGAAATGGCCTTCGCGCATGTACTGCGCGAGGACGTGCTGGTCGACCGCCGGCGAATGGCGATCGATGAGGGCGCGCGCGCCAGCGAACGCGTCGACCAGGGGAGGGGGAACGATCGCATATCCGATCCTCATCGAGGAGAACAGGACCTTACTCATCGTCCCAAGGTACACGACGCGCGCGGGATCAAGTCCCTGCAACGATGGAAATGGATGTCCGGCGTAGCGAAGTTCGCTGTCGTAGTCGTCTTCGACAATCCAGGCATTGTTCTGCCGCGCCCACGACAGCAACGCGGTGCGTCTCGCCATGCTCATGGGCATGCCCAACGGATACTGATGCGAAGGTGTGACGAAAGCGACCCGGGCGTTCGGGCACTGGACGAGACCGTCTTGGACGTCGATGCCCTGATCATCCACGGGAATCCGGAAAGTCCGGACATTGAAGTTTTCGAGCACGGCGATGATGCCGGGGTAGGCCGGGTCTTCGGCCCACACGGCATCGCCGTCAGAGAGAAGAACGGTCGCCGATATGAAAAGCCCCTGTTGCGTGCCCGCCGTAACGATGACCTGATCGGGCTCGCATTTCACGCCCCGAGCCTTCCGTGCATATTCGGCAATTGCGATCCGCAAATCGGGTACTCCTTTCGGATCAATGTAGCCCGACGGGGCGGCTGCCCGCAGAGCCCGGACACGATTGCCAAGCCGTCGCCATTGGTCGCCGGGGGCAACTGCACCCGCGGGATGAGCGATCGCAAACGGCACCGGGTCTTGAGGCCGGAGAGACCGCGCGACCTCAGCCAGACGGGCGACTTTCTCCGGCAACAGAGGACTGGGGTCTGCGCGTTCGATCAACGCCGGAGCGCGGGTCATCAAATCGGTGTCGGCATTGACGTTCGCGACGATCGTGCTGCCTCTGGCCCGGGCCTCGAGGTAGCCTTCTGCATGGAGCTGATGAAACGCCTCGATGACGGTTCCTCTCGCGAGCTGCAATGAATTGGCAAGGGCGCGAGTGGATGGCAGTCGCTCGCCAGGCTTCAGGATCCCCTTCGATATCGCCTCGCGAAGCGCTTGAGTCAGTTGGTATCCAACGCGGCCGGCAGTCCGGTCGAGCGAGCCCAGCGAGGGAATTGCGATGATGGTTCGGCGTCGTGCCATCGGTTCTCTGGTCCAACTGTTCTCCCGAATCTTGGACCAAACAATAGATCAGTTCCAGACGCCGGTGTCGGATTCGCTCCAATTGCGAGGGTTTGCGAAGGTTTGAACTGAGAAAGAACCCGATCAGGGTATCGGGCTACGAATTCGCATACCGGAACCTGCCGCTGGTAGCGGGTCGAAGAGGCGCTGGACATGCGGAGATGGAGCGCGACGCCGAAGCCCTGCGTGGGCTGACCAGCAACGCTGGCTATGCCGCCATCTTCGCCAATTGGCTAAGTCGCTGCCAGCTTCCTTGCCGTGCTCCAAAGACTCTCAGCGGCATGGATCATCCGCGCCCGCGCGCGGATGAGGCATATGCTGATCTTGATGTCCCAGTCCTTGGGGCCGGCTCTCACCAATCGGCCGCTCTGGAGATCGAGCTCGACCAGGCTGCGTGGAGCCCAGGTGATCCCGCGGCCTTCTCGGGCCATGTTGATGAGCAGCATCACCGGTGCTGAGAAGCTGGGGAGCAGCATGGCGCTCGGCTGCTTCGTCGCGAGGAAGGCGGTCACGATGCGGCCCACGCCTGAACCCGGATGATAGGCAAGATAGGGCAGCGGTTTGTCCGCAGAGCCAGGCAGCGCAAACCGCGGCATCGATTGTCGGCGGCGACCGCTGCGCGTGACGGCCTTGTAACCGGTCGCGCTGATCGGGACCAGGACGTCGTCGGCGAGATCGATGCGCTGAAAGCGATCGTTATTTAGACGGCTGGCGAGCGACGGATGGTAATGCGCCAGCATGAAATGCGCATGGGCCTCGAGCAGGAGCTTCTCACACCCGGCGAAGTTCGACGCCACGAGCTGAACGGCGGATCCGGATCGCGCGCGGTCGACCCGGCGGATCCAGTCCGGAAAGAACGTCTGCGACAGTGCGTGGGTGGCGACGAATTGAACCGTCTCGGCCTTGAGGCGCGCCGCTTCCAGGGCCTCCTCGCGGCCGTTTGACAGCCTGCGAATGACGTCCTCCGCCACCGGACGAAAACTCTCCCCCGCCGGCGTCAGCTTCACGACATGCGTGCTGCGCTCGAACAGAGGCGCTCCAAGCCACGCTTCCAGCGACTTGATCCGCCGGCTCAAGGCCGGCTGCGTCACGTGCCGGCGCAGCGCTGCGCGGGAGAAGCCGCCGTCCTCCGCAATGGCGAGGAAATCCTCGATCCAGCTCAGGTCCATGATGCCAGCTCGTTATTGAATTATTCCAATACGGCATTAGCACCGCGGCACCGGCTGGTCCAATGTCAGGCCAAAGATAAGGGCCGCGGAGACGCTGTTTGCAGCGCCAAAGAGCACGAGGCGGGAGGACACGGAATTGACGATCACAACGACTCCTTTGTCCGAGGCGCTCCCGACGCAGGCTGCTGCGCCCCGTGCCGGCTCGCTTTGGCGGGAGCCTTATGTCCTGATCGTGGCGGGCGCCGTGCTCGGCGCACTCGTCGGCGCGCTGTTTCCGGCTGCAGCACTCGAATTCAAGCCGCTCACCGACGGCTTCATCTCGCTCATCAAGGTCACGATTGCGCCGCTGGTGTTCCTGGTCGTGGTGACCGGCATCGCGCAGGTCGGCGACATGAAGGCGGTCGGGCGCATCGGACTCAAGGCCTTCCTGTATTTCGAAATCGTCACGACGCTCTGCCTGCTGTTCAGCTTCATCGTGGTGCGATGGGTCCAGCCCGGCGCGGGTGTGGCGCACGCCACCCCGCAACAGGCCGAAGCCGTGGCCCGCTATGCGCAGACCCATGTCGGCTCGTTGTCGGCCTATATCCAGCACATGATCCCCGAAAGCTTCTTCGGCGCCTTTGCCAGCGGCGACGTGCTTCAGGTTCTCGTGCTCGCGCTGCTGTGCGGTATTGGCCTCCTGATGCTCGGCGAAAAGGCGCTGCCGTTGCGCTCGGGCATGGAGCGGTTGACCGAGCTCGTGTTCAGCGTGGTCCATGTCGTCGTCATGCTGGCGCCGATCGGGGCCTTCGGCGCCATGGCGTTCACGGTCGGCAAATTCGGCGCCGCCACATTGTACGCCCTCGCGCTCCTGGTCGGGACGGCCTGGGCGATGATGGCGTTCTTCATCTTCGTCGTCCTGGGAACGATCTGCCGTCTGGTCGGCATCCGGCTGATGGACCTGCTCCGGCTGTTGCGCCCTGAGCTTCTCGTCGTGCTCGGAACGTCGTCGTCGGAGACGGCGATTCCCGGAATGATGGAGAAGCTGCCAAGGGCGGGGGTGGGACGCGCCGTGACCGGTCTCGTCATTCCGTCCGGCTACTCCTTCAATCTCGACGGCGTGGCGCTGACATTGCCGCTGAGCACGATCTTCGTGGCGCAGGTCTACGGCATCGAGCTGAGCACGGCGCAGCAGTTGAGCCTGTTTGTCGTGATGCTGTTCACCAGCAAGGGCGCAGCCGGTGTCACGGGCGGAGCGTTCGCCGCGTTGGCGGCGACTGTCGTCGCGGCCGGGCTGCCTGTCGAAGGCCTCGCGCTATTGCTCGGAATCGACCGCTTCATGTCACTGGCGCGCGCCATCACCAACACCATCGGCAACGCAGTGGCCGCGATCGTGGTGGCGAAATGGGATGGTGAATTCGACCGCGACGATTGGGGGCGGGTCGTCCAGATGAAAGCAGCAAAGTAGGATCCATGGTTCTCAGTGAAGACTTGCCGATCGTGGCGCTGGTTCCCGGTGATTGCACCGGTATCGGTCCTGAGCAGACGGCGCGAATTCTCTCCGATCACCGCCTGGCCGATGCGGCGCGCGTCGTCGTGGTGGGCGATGCCCGCGTGCTGGAGATGGGAATGGCGCATGCCGGCGTGAGCTTCGATATCGAGCGGATCGGCTCACCCAGCGAGGCTTCCTGGGTTTCCGGCAAGATCCAGCTGATCGATCTCGGCAACACCGACCCGTCGAGGCACCCGATCGGAAAGGCCAGCGCCGAGTCCGGGCGGCTCACCGGAGAGACGCTGTCGCGGGCGATCGATCTTGCCAAAGACGGCGCGATCGATGCCATCACCTTCGCGCCCTTGAACAAGCGCGCGATGTTCGACGGCGGCTGGAGGTACCCGGACGAGCACAAGATGTTCGCGGACCTGCTCGGGCACCGTACGTATTTTTCTGAAATGAACGTGTTGGATGGACAATGGATGTCGCGCGTCACCGGGCACCAGTCCCTGCGCGAGGCGCTGAACGACATCAGCCCGCCGCGGATCACCGATGCGGTGGTCCTCGTCGACAGGATGATGCGGAGATCCGGAGTCGCCGCGCCGCGGATCGCCGTGGCCGCACTGAATCCGCATGCCGGCGAGGGCGGCTTGTTCGGTCGCGACGAGATCGAGATGATCAAGCCGACGGTGGAGGCGATTGCGAAACAGGGCATTGTCTGCAGCGGTCCGTATCCGGCGGATACGGTTTACATTCGCGCCTTTGCCGGCGAGTTCGACAGCGTCGTCGCGATGTATCATGACCAGGGGCAGATCGCGACGAAGCTGCGCGGCTTCAATCGCGGAGTGACCGTCACGGCCGGCCTCGAGACCGTCTTCACCACGCCCTCGCACGGCACGGCGTTCGACATCGTCGGCAAGGGCGTCGCAGACACCGGCGCGCTCGAAAGCGCGGTCCGGCTCGCCGCGCAATTGGCCTCGTTCAAAGCCCGGGAGATGTCACATGCACACTGATCGCAGGACCCTGCTTCAGGCCGCCGCCGCTCTTCCCTTGTCCGCGGTCGGCGCGACTACGGCATTTGCACAGGCTCAGGCACCGGCGGCGCCCGCCGCGGCGCCGCCCAAGGAGGTCACGCGTACGCTTGCGCGGTACATCGTCTCGGCGGGATATGATGTTCTGCCGGTCAAGGTCCGCAAGGAAGGCGTGAGGACGCTGCTGAACTGGGTCGGCGTCGCGATCGGCGGGTCGCGACACGAAACGGTCGATATCGCGGTCGCGGCGTTGGCGCCGTTCTCCGGCCCGCAGCAGGCGTCGCTGTTCGGCCGGCGCGAGCGGTTCGACATCATGAACGCCGCCTTCATCAACGGCGTGTCCAGCCACATCTTCGATTTCGACGACACCCATCTGAAGACGATCATCCATCCGGCCGGCCCGGTGGTTTCGGCGACCATTGCGCTCTCGGAAATGCAGCCGGTCTCCGGAAAGGAGTTCTTGAATGCGCTCGTCCTCGGTGTCGAGACCGAGTGCAGGATCGGCAACGCCGTCTATCCGAACCACTACGATGTCGGCTGGCACATCACCGGGACTGCCGGGGTGTTCGGTGCGGCTGCGGCTGCCGGCAAGCTGTTGAAGCTCAACGAGCAGCAGATGACCTGGGCGCTGGGCCTCGCCGCGTCGCAGCCGGTCGGCCTGCGCGAATCGTTCGGGTCCATGAACAAGAGCTTCAACCCCGGCCGTGCGGCGTCAAACGGCATATTTGCCGCCCTTCTGGCGTCGAAGAATTTCACGTCGTCGGACGGGATGATCGAGGCGAAGCGCGGCTGGGCCAACACGATCAGCACGAAGCAGGACTATGGCGAGATCGTCGGCGATCTCGGCAAGCGTTACGAAGCCGCCCTCAACACCTACAAGCCGTTCGCCTGCGGCATCGTTCTGCATCCGGCGATCGACGCTGCGATTCAGCTGCGTAACGAGAACAGGCTGACGGCCGACCAGATCGACCATGTCGATCTCAAGGTCAACCCGCTCGTGCTCGAGCTGACCGGCAAGAAGACGCCGCAGCAGGGGCTCGAGGGCAAGTTCAGCATCTATCACGCGGTGGCCGTGGCGATCGTGGAAGGCGCGGGCGGAGAGAAGCAGTTCAGCGATCGCGCGGTAACCGATCCGACGGTGCTGTCGCTGCGTAGCAAGGTCATTCCGGTCATCACGCCCGAGATCAAGCCGGAGCAGGTCGAGATGACGATCATGCTGAAGGATGGGCGGAAGCTCAGCCGCCGCATCGAGCACGCCGTCGGCAGCGTGGAAGTGCCGATGACCGACCAGCAGCTCGAGGCGAAGTTCGTGGACCTCGCCGACGGCATCGTTCCGGCGGCGTCGATCCGGCGGATCATGGACGCCTGCTGGAATGTCGAGAGTGTGTCGAATGCTGCCGACATCGCGAAGATGTCGGCGTCGGCCTGACGATGGCGAGGAGGGCCATGTCGTCGCGCCGCCGTCTGCTGCAATCGGCGGGGGCGTTTGCTGCAATCTCGGCGATGCCGATCCGTTTCTCCGGGGCCGCCGGCCCGGGCGTGACCGAGCGCCTGGCGCGCTACATGGTTGCGGCGCGTGACCAGGAGCTGCCGGAGCAGGTGATGCTCGCATGCAAGCACCGCATTCTCGACACGCTCGGTGCGATCGTCTCCGGTGCGCGTATGCATCCGGGCGAGATGGCGCTGAGATACGTGCGCAGCCTCGGCGGCGAGCCGCAGGCGTCCGTCGTCGGCTCCGACGTCCGGACGACGGCCGTCAACGCGGCGATGGCCAACGCCATGTGCGCTCACGCCGACGAGACCGACGATTTCGAACCGGTCACCAAGGCGCATCCGGGGTGCGCGGTCATCCCCGCCGCGCTCGCTATGGCTGAACGGGAGCATCGCAATGGGCGCGACGTGATCCGCGCCGTTGTGCTCGGCTATGACCTGACCTGCCGCCTTCTGATGGCGCTCGGGCCGGACCTGGTGCGCGGCTCGCATCGCAGTGCCGAGGGCACGTCGTCGACATTCGGTGCGCTCGGCGCTGCGGCCTCGCTGGCGCGGCTCGATGAGAGGGGCATGCGTCACGCCATTTCCTATTCGGCGCAGCAGGTCTCGGGGCTGTGGAGCTGGGTCAAGGACACGGACCACATCGAGAAGGCATTCGATTTCGCCGGAATGGGCGCGCGCAACGGTGTCATGGCGGTCGACATGGTGATGGCCGGGCTCACCGGCGTCGATGACGTGCTCGATGGCACCCACAACCTGTTCATCGCGCTGTCGAGCGATCCGAAGCCGGAGGAGATGGTCAGGGATCTCGGCAGCCGCTTCTACGTCACGGAGACGGCCATCAAGACCTTTTCGGTCGGCTATCCGATCCAGTCGCCGCTGGATGCGCTGCTCACGCTGCGCCGACAGCAAGGGCTCACTCCAGACAACGTCCGCAGCATCCTGGTCAAGCTTCCGACCGACGCGATGGGCATCGTCGGCGACAGCGCCATGCCCGACGTGAACTGTCAGCATCTCGTCGCACTCGCCTTGGTCAAGGGGGCCGTCTCATTCGCCGACAGCCATGATGTCGCGCTGATGCGCGACCCGATGATCCTCGAGCAGCGTGGGAAGGTGACGCTTGTAGGCGACAAGAGTCTGATGGATCCGGTCGCGCCACGCGGTGCGATCGTCGAGGTGACTCTGGTCGATGGCCGCAAGGTCGATCATTTCACCAGACACCCGCCGGGCACCAAGGAGAATCCGCTGGGCACGGAGGCCGTCAACGCCAAAGCCACGGATCTCATGGCGCCCGAGCTGGGGAGTGAAAAGACGGAGAGGCTGATCGACATGGTCGGGCGGCTCGAAGAAATCGACGACATCGGCCAGTTGCGCGCACTATTCGCTGCGTGATCGGCTGTCATGGCGATGAGAGGCGAGGGAACGTCATCGTCTGATCCGTTCCCTTGGCGGCGAGGCGAGCAGCGCCGGCTCGGTCCTCTCCGGTGCATTCTGCGGATTGACGAAAAAAGAAGACGAAGCGGGAGGGACGAGACATGAAGCAGAGGCGGATGCAGCGGCGGAGAAGGCGACCGTGATCGGATTCGACTTCGCGTTCCCGTCGGTCGGACACGTCGAGAAAGACGGCGCCGGCTATCGGCTGATCCCATCATCGTGGAATCCGACGCTATGAAAGACCGGCATTTTATCAGCACGGCGGTACCGATGTCGGATCGCGCCAGACCACGCATGAAATCGACCGGTCTGCTCGCATCGCTTTGCTTTGCCATCGCAAGTCTTTGCTTGGGCCTCTCGGCCATGATGGCGGGAGCAGCTGCGCAGGATGCGCGCGAGATCGCTCCGACCGGCGTGCTGCGCGTCGCTGTTGCGGTCGGGCCGGCCGCCTCCGCGTTCTGGACGACACGCGATCCGGCGACAGGCAAGCCTGTCGGCGTGACAGTCGAACTGGCCAAGGCGGCCGCGGGCAAGCTCAATGTGCCGCTTGAGCTCGTCGAATATCAGAGCTCGGACGAAATCGCGGCCGCCGGCAGCAAAGGGGCGTGGGATCTGTCCTTCATGCCGGCGGATCGCAAGCGGGAGCAGTTCGTCGATCAAGGACCTGCCTATGTCGCCTACATGAGCGGGTATCTCATTCGCGCGAACTCGGACATCACGGCCGTCGCCGATATCGACCGTCCGGGAATCCGGGTCGGCTGCATCGAAGGCACCTCGACGTCCAGAACGGTCGAGGCGAGCATGAAAAGTGCCAGCGTGACGAAATTCATCAAGCCTGAAGAGGCCGCTGAGCTGATCGGCCAGGGTCGGCTCGACGCCCTCGCCATGGGCATGGAAGCCTTGGAGGAGCTGTCGCGGCGCCTGTCGGGCAGCCGGGTCTTGAACGAGGTCATCCAATCAACGGGCGTCGTCGTGGTCGTCCCGAAGGGCAAAGTGACGGCGCGGGAGTGGGCGGCCCGATTTCTTGCAGATGCCAAGGCGAATGGCACGGTGCGCCGAGTGCTCGATCAAAGTGGATTTGTCACCGCCAAGGTCGCCCCGTGATGCCGTGGTGAACTCCGGCCAAGCCATATCTTTGGCTTATGAGCGCCAACGCCAAATCGTATTTTGGCTGTGCTGGAATTCCGTCTATCTCCAATCGGCGGGCGATGAGGCTGTCGGCAATCATGATGGACACGACCGGCAGGCACGCTCGGAAAGTGCGCCTGCATGGTCCATGCGGCCACCCGATTGTACTGCACTCGCGCTTGTTCTCCCGGCCAACGAAGAAGCGCATCTGGTTCGAGTCCTGGCCTGAAAGTGAACGATCATGAAACTGGGCTGGTATTCCGAACTCGACGAGGTCGAACGCCGGACGTATTGGGCTTGCTTCGCGGGCTTTGGTCTCGACTCGCTGGATTCGACGATCTACGCGCTGGTCATCCCGGCGCTGATTGCAACAATCGGACTGACGCGCCCTGAAGCCGGCTATCTCGCGACCGCAGCCCTCGTCGGTGCAGCCATCGGTGGCTGGGGCGGGGGGATCCTTGCCGATCGCATCGGCCGCATCAAGGTCCTGCAACTGACGATCCTCTGGGTTGCCCTGTTCACGCTCGCATCGGCTTTCGCGACCGGCTTCAACTACTTGCTGATCGTGCGTTTTCTCCAGGGCCTCGGCTACGGCGGTGAGGCGGCCGTGGGTGGCGTCCTGATCAGCGAGGTCGTCAGGCCCGCGCTTCGCGGCCGGGTGGCCGCGTCGGTGCAGAGCAGCTACGCGGTGGGTTATGCGATTTCCGTCGCGCTGCTCCCCGTCATTTCATCGCTGTTTTCTGAAGAGCTCGGCTGGCGCGTGTTCTTTGCGGTCGGCATCGCGCCGGCCTTTCTCGTGTTCTTCATCCGCCGCCTTGTGCCGGAGTCCGGGCTTTATCGTCAAAGCCGCGCGGACGAGACAGCCGGACTGCCCGCCTGGACGATCTTCACCAGGGCCCATGTGCGGCGTACCGTGGCGGCGGTCACGATGGCCACCGGCATTTTCGGCGGTGCCTATGTGATGATCACGTGGCTGCCGACCTATCTGCGCACCGTCCTCAACCTGACCGTGGGGAGCAGTGCAGGCTATCTTGCCATGAACATCCTGGGTTCGTTGGTCGGACCGTTGCTCTATGGCTGGCTTTCGGATCGCACGGGCCGGCGTCCCGCGTTCATGATCTTCCTGCTATGCCAGGCCGTGAACGCGAGCATCTACCTGCTTGCTCCGATCGGCGCCAACGCGACGATCCTGCTCAGCTTCTTTCTGGGCGCGTTCCAGGGTGGGTTGGCATCAGGAATGTTGCCGACCTTTGCCGAATTGTTTCCGACCGAGATTCGTGCGAGCGGGCAGGGTTTCTGCCTCGGTGGCGGGCGTGGGTTTGGCTCGGTCGTGCCTGCGACCGTGGGCGTGCTTGCTGCGTCGCATCCTCTTGGCTTGTCGATGGGCCTTTGCGCGCTCGCCGCCTATGGACTTGCTTTCATCGCCGCGATGGCTTTGCCCGAGACGAGCGGCGCTGACCTGCAGCGTATGACTCCGTTGGAGATGCAAGCAGGGCAGCCGGGAGACCTCGGCAACCTCCAAGCGCGGCCGTCGGAATGAGGAGGCTGAGAACGACACGCCTCGTCGAGCGAAACAAGGCGCCCACGCTGGCCGACGAGAGCACGGAGAAGGCAACAGGGTCGGGAGGAAGACATGCACTATCGGACCATTTTGAGCGTCATCGCATGCGTCGCAGCTCTGCACTTATCGAACAGCCTCGCCCAGACATCGAACACCGACAATCCCAACGACGCGGTCGCGGATGCACTGACGCCGCCTCCTTATGGCGAGCCGATCAGCCTGGAGATGGCCAAGAAGGTGGCTGCTGCGGCCGTTGCCGAGACGACGAAGCGCAATTGGAACGCATTCTGCATCTCCGTGGTCAATCCGAGCGGCGATCTGGTCTATTTCGAAAAGCAGGACAATTGCCAATATGCGTCGATCGGCCTGTCTCAGCACAAGGCGCGCACGTCGGCACGTTATCGACGCCCCACGCTGGTGTTCGAGACGTTGCTGGGCAAAGGTGCGTATTTCGCCTATCTCGCCACGCTCGATGACATGATCGCATCGCGAGGCGGCAATCTGCTGGTCGTGGATGGCAAGATCATCGGTGCCGTCGGCGTGAGTGGTGGGTCGGGCGCCCAGGACAACGTCGTATCCCTGGCCGGGCAAGCGGCGCTGAAGTAGACGAGACCGGGCCGCAGGCGGGGCGTGATGCAGTCGCGACCGCCGGTCAGACGGTCGGCGCGTGCGCTAGGCCGCCGGCGGGATGGCGGAAGACATGGGGTCGTCGACCAAGCTGACGCCGCGCCATTGTCCGGATGTGACGAGCGTTCGCGCAGTATCCTGGAGTTCCTTGGCGACGGCGAGGGCTGCAGGCGCCAGCAGGTCCGGCTTGATCGAATAGACATAGTTGCGTCGCGTGATCCGGGCGTCCGAGATCGGCAGGGCGCGCCAGTCCTCGCTGCTTCGTCCTCCTGCCTGCAGCGCCGACATCGGCTTGATGGTGACCCCGATGCCCTCACCGACGCAGCTCATCACCAGCGAGAGCGAGTCGATCTCGGCGACCACATTCGGCGTGATGTTGCGCCGCTCGAACTCCGCAGCTACACGCCGGCGCAGGCCATGAGTTCCCGTCGGCAGGATCAGGGGCAGCTCTGCAACTTCTGCAACTGTGATGCTGCAACGGTGGCGCGGCACCAGCGGGCTGTCGGCAGGGAGAAGCACGAACAATTCCTCGTCGAGCAGCGGAATCGCGTCGAGCTTGGATGACACGTCGTTGTTGAACAGGATGGCCAGGTCGAGCTGGCCAAGCCGCATCATGTGGGCGATGTGGCCGCTCATTCCCTCGACGACGTTGAGCAGGATGCCGGGATATTTGGCGCGGATGCACTTGGTGAGCGGCAGCCCGATCGCGAGCACGGTCGTCGCGGGCAAGCCGACCGATACCATGCCGCTGACCTCTGCCGAATCCTGGCGGGCAATCGACAGCGCATGGTCGAGCTGCCGCAGCATGAACCGGGCGTGATGGTAGAGCGCAAGGCCGTTCTCGGTCGGGATCACGCCGCGCGAGGAGCGCTGCAGCAAGGGCCTGCCCACTTCCTCCTCGAGCTTTGCGATCTGCTGGCTCAGTGCGGGCTGCGCAACGAACAGGCAGCGCGACGCCTTCGACAGGCTGCCGCTCTCGACGATCTGGGCGAAATAGCGCAACTGACGCAAATCCATGAGCGGGAACCGCACTGCCTGGGAAGAACGAGACCTTGCCGCCGGGCTATATGCTCAGCTTATGGCAACTAATCCAAAACAGTATTTTTGCTAATGTCAATTTCTCTCTAAGGACGAGGGTAACAGGTGTGAAGACCCTTTGGGAGGAACCAGACGATGGCGGACGCTGCGGTTCAGGGACAGGCGTCGGCCGGTCTGCCATCGTGCCGCCTCTTGATCGCCGGGGAATGGGTGAATGGTCCGCACACCGTCGCCGTGCTCGACAAATATCGCCTGCGGCCCGCCATGTCCGCGCATCTGCCGTCGCGCGAGCAGGTCCGCAGCTGCATTGTCGCCGCGGAGCGGGCGTTCGAAGCCAATGTACTGACGCCCTATGATCGCGGCCTCATCCTCGATCGCGCCGCGGTCGAGCTTGAGAAGCGTGCGTCGGAGCTGGTGGAGGTGCTGCGCCAGGAGGCGGGCTTTCCACGCCGCGATGCAATGGGCGAAGTCCAGCGTTGTGCGACGACGTTTCGGCTCTCCGCCGAAGAGGCGCGGCGGCTGGCCGGCGAGATGGTGCCGATGGAAGGGGCCGCAGGCCAGAAGGGCCGCATCGGCTTCACCATCCGCGTGCCGCTCGGCGTCGTGGCCGCGATTACGCCGTTCAATGCTCCGCTCAATACGGTGGCGCACAAGGTTGCGCCTGCACTGGCGGCTGGTAACGCCGTGGTGCTGAAACCGTCGCTGCATACGCCGATGACGTCCTGCATCATGGCGGAGTGCCTGATCGCGGCAGGTCTGCCATCGGGGCTGATGTCGGTGCTGCATGGCGATGGTGAGGTCGCCGACTGGTTGATGGCCGAGGCGGCAGTGAAATTCTTCGCGTTCACCGGCAGCACGGACGTCGGCCGCATCATCCAGGGCAAGGCGGGACTGCGCCGCACGCAGATGGAGCTCGGCTCGATCTCGCACTGCGTGATCTGCGAGGACGCCGATCTCGATATTGCGCTGCCGAAGGTCGTCAACGCGGGCTTCCGCAAGGCCGGCCAGGTCTGCACATCGATCCAGGTGCTGCTGGTGCAGCGTTCGCTGATCGGGCAGGTGGAGCAGAGACTTTCAGAGCTCGTTGCCGGGCTGCGCTACGGAGACCCCGGCGAGGACGACACCGTTGTTGGGCCGGTCGTCAGCGAGGCCGCCGCGCAGCGCATCGAGTCCTGGATCGCGCTGGCCGAGCAGAACGGCGCGCGGCGTCTGGTCGGTGGCGCGCGGGTGGGCGCCGTGGTTCCTCCCACGCTGCTCACGAATGTCGACAAGGCGACCCCGCTCGGCTGCCAGGAAGTGTTCGGGCCTGTGATGTGCGTCGCGCCCTTCGATGTGCTGGACGAGGCGATCGCGCGCGTCAACGACACACCTTATGGACTTGCCACGGGCATCTTCACAAAACGTCTGGACGAGGCTCTGCAGGCCGCGCGGCAATTGCAAGTCGGTGGCGTTCACATCAACGAGACTCCGAGCTCCCGCGTGGATCTCATGCCGTATGGCGGCTCCAAGGATTCCGGGTTCGGCCGCGAAGGGCCGCATTACGCGATCCGCGAAATGAGCGAAGAGCGTATCGTGACGATCCTCGCATGACGCGGACCGTCACCTGACAAGGATCTGACCATGACCAAGATGAAGGGCGGCGAAGTCATCGCCGAATATCTCGTCAAGCAGAAGGTGCCTTTCGTGATCGGCATCTGCGGACACGGCAATGTCGGCATTCTTGATGCGCTGTATCAGGTGCGTGACCGCGTCAAGCTGGTCTCGCCCCGCCACGAGCAATGCGCAGGCCACATGGCCGACGCCTATTTCCGCGTCAAGCACAGTCCGGTCGCGACCCTGACCTCGACCGGGCCGGGCTCGGCCAACATGGTGATGTCGCTCGCAACTGCGTTGTCGGACTCCTCGAGCTTCCTTGCGATCACCGCCAATGTTCCGACGTCGCAGGCCAATCGCGCGCCGTTCCAGGAATTGTACGCGCACAACCAAGCCGATTTCGCCCAGGTGCTGCGCCCGGTGGTGAAACGCTCGTTCCAGCCGAGCCGCGTCGACATGCTGCCGCTGGCGCTGCGCCAAGCCTTCGACACCATGGTCACGGGACGTCCCGGCCCGGTCAATCTCGATATCCCGTACAATGTTTTCCAGGAGGAGGCCGACGTCGAGCTGCCGGCGCTGTCGCATGTTCACGGCAGTCACCGGCCGAGTGCGAGCGAGGCCGACGTCACCAGGGCGCTCGATCTGATCGAAGCCGCTAGGCGGCCGGTGTTCTTCATCGGGCAGGGCACGACGCTCTCGGAGGCCGGTCCCGAGATCAGCGCGCTGCAGAGCCGCTACGGCATTCCAGTCATCACCTCGCCCAATGGCATGGGCTGCGTGCCGGCGGATGATCCACTGACGCTCGGCTTCATTGGCCGCAACGGCGCTTATCCCGCCAACCAGGCCGGCCGTCACGCCGATCTCGCGCTCTGCATCGGAACGCGTTTCGACGATCGCTCGTCCTCGAGCTGGCACCAGGGCTACTCGTGGAATTTTCCGTCGACCAAGCTGCTGCAGGTCGACATCGATCCGGCGGAGCTCGGCCGCAACTATCCGCCGACGCTCGGCATCATCGCCGACGCCAAGACCTTCGCCGGGCAACTGCTCGCGGCGCTGGAGCGTCGCCCCGCGATCCGTCGCGAAAATTTCGCGGCGTGGCGCGACGAGATCGCGACCTGGAAGGCGGAGTGGGAGGCGTTCGTGCGGCCGCACTTCAGCGCCGACACCACGCCGATCCGGCCGGAATATGTCGTCGGAGCCCTGCAGGACGTGCTGCCGGACGACGTCATCCTGTCGCTCGATTCCGGCGTGCATCACAACTGGTTCATGCAGTTCTGGCAGCCGAAGCGGCCGCAGAGCATGCTGAACAGCTGGGGCTTTTCGTCGATGGGGTTCGGCGTCTGCGGCGTGCTCGGCGCGCAGCTGGCCGCGCCCGACCGTCCCTGCGTCGCCGTCGTCGGCGACGGCGGCTTCATGATGGCGCCCTACGTCGTCGCCACGGCCGTCGAATATGACCTGCCGTGCGTCTGGATCGTCTGGAACAACTTCGCCTGGAGCGCGATCCGCGATTTGCAGTATGGCCTGTTCGAGGGCCGCGAGCTCGGCACCGCGTTCTATCGCGGCAATCAGGGGCCCGGCGGAGATCGCTACAACCCCGACTTTGCCGCCTGGGCGCGCGCCTGCGGCGCCGACGGCGTGACGGTGACCCGCAGCGCCGACCTGCGCGGTGCAGTCGAGACCGCGATCAAGAACCGCCGCCCCTGCGTGATCGATCTGCATGTCGACGCCGAGGTGCGGCCGCCATCGACGGGCACCTGGGAGCTGCCGCCGATCCCATTCAAGGAGCCGGTGTTCGGCAAGCCTTACAAACGCGACTGACGATACAAAACAAAGATAACAGCATTGAGAGGGAGGAGCACCATGTTGAAGCGTGATCTGAACCGGCGATCTTTCATGCGCGCGTCGGCCGGCGTGGCTGCCGCATCCGTGCTCGGCGTCGGCGGTCCCGCGCGAGCCCAGTCCGATGGGCCCGTCCGCATCGGCATGATCTATGCCAAGCAGGGGCCGGGCGCCTCGATCGGTGAGTACCTGCAACGCGGCAGCGCGCTTGCGGTCGAGCAGGCCGGCGGCAAGGTGCTGGGCCGCCCGATCGAGCTGGTCTGGCTCGACGAGCCCAATCCCCAGGTGTCGCAGCAGAACATGCAGCGGCTTGTCGACGAGAGCAAGGTGGTCGCCGTGGTCGGCGGCAACTACTCGTCCTCGGCGCTCGCCATGATGAGCGTTGCCAATCGCGAGAAGGTGCCGCTGATCCTCACCGGCGCCGCGGCCAGCGAGATCACCGGCAAGAGCTGCAGCAAGTACACGTTCCGCACCCAGGCGACCGTGCCGGTCCAGATGGCCGGCCTGATGCCCTACGTCTCCAGCATCGGCAAGAAGGTCTATTTCATCACGGCGTCATATGCCTTCGGCCAGGACATCCTGCGCGCCTCGCGCGCGATGCTGAAGCAGGTCGGCGCCACCGAGGTCGGGGTCGACGAGGTGCCGATCAACACCGCGGACTACAGCTCTTACATCCTCAAGATCCGCCAGGCCAAGCCGGACGTGATCGTCGGCGGCCTGGTGGGCGGCGACTTCTCCAACTTCCTGAAGCAGTGGAACGAGATGGGGATGAAGGACAAGATCCCCTATGCGGCGGTCGCCGTCACGGACACCGACTTCTGGGACGTCGGGCCGCAGGCCTCGACCGGCATCTACATCAAGCCGTGGTACTACAACAATCCGAAGAATACCGCCGCCGAGCAGAAGCTGATCGAGGATTTCAAGAAGAAGTACAATCAGCCGCCATCGGACAAGACGTGGTCGGGCTGGATCGGCATGCGGGCGCTGTTGGAATCGATCGAGGCGGCTAAGTCGACCGAGGCCGCTCAGCTCGTGGCGCATCTCGAGCAGTGGAAGAACACCGAAGGCGAGTTTCCGTTCTTCTTCCGCGACTGGGATCACCAGTTGGTGCGCCCGGCCGTCATCGTCCAGATCAAGAAGCAGATCACCGACAAGTTCGACTATTTCGACGTGCTGAAGAACACCTCGGCGACCGCCGAGGAGACGGCGAAGGCGTTCGGTACCAAGGAGGATATCGGCTGCAGCATGCCCTCGCTCTGAGGCGGCGGCGACCCTTGTTCCCGCAGCGTACTGACAGGCTCGAACGATGCTCGACACTCTCGTCTCCCAGGCGGCCAATGGACTCGTGCTCGGCTTCATCTACGTGCTGATCGCCGTAGGTCTGTCGATCACCTTCGGCCTGCTCGGCGTCATCAACTTCGCGCATGGCGCCTTCTTCGCGCTGGGGGCCTACGTGGCCTGGCAGCTGTTCCAGCTGTTCGGCTGGAGCGCCGTGATCCTGGCGCCGCCGGTGGTCGGGCTGATCGGCATGGCCGTGGAGGTGACGATCATCCGCCGCCTCTACGGCAAGGAGCCGCTGCTCAGCCTGATCGTGACCTTCGCGCTGGCGCTGCTGATCGAAGCGGTGATCCGCTACGCCTGGGGCGCCGACGGCAAGCCGTTCAATCCGCCGCCGGCCTTCGCAGGGATCGTCGAAGTTGGTCCTCTCCTGATCACCAAATATCGCGTGGCCGTGCTGGGCGCGACCACCGCGACCTTGCTCGGCCTATGGGGCTTCCTGGCGTTCACACCCTATGGCCGGATCCTGCGTGCCGGCAGCCGGGACCCGGAGATGGTGGAATTGCTCGGCATCAATCTGCCGCGGGTGCTCACCGCAGTGTTCGGGCTCGGCTGCATGCTGGCGGCGATCGCTGGCGTGCTGGCCGCGCCGTTGTGGACGGTGTCGCCGTCCATGGCTGCCAATGCGGTGATGCCAGCGTTCGTGATCGTGGCCATCGGCGGCCTCGGCTCCTTTCGGGGCGCAGTGGTCGCCGGACTCGCGGTAGGAATCGTCACCTCGCTGACCATTCAGTTCTGGCCAGAGGCGGCCGCCGCATCGATGTATGCCTTGATGTTCGCGATCATGCTGCTGCGGCCGCGCGGGCTATTCGGCGAGCGCTGGGAGCGTTTCGAATGACGACGGCCAAGTCCGTGCTGCAGCGGCTCGCAAGTCACCCGGTGCTGGTGGCGGCCGCGATACTGGCGCTCGCCTCCGGCATCGCGCTCGCTGTGGGCATGCCGATCCATCGCGTGACCCAGATCGCGATCTACACGCTCTACGGCGCGGAGGTGAACTTCCTGATCGGCTATCTCGGCCTGGTGCCGTTCGGCGCGTCCTTCTTCTTCGGCTGCGCGAGCTATGCGCTGGCAATCGGCCTGGGCTTCATGCCGGCCGCCAATGAAATCACCGGTCTGGCGATCGCGGTGGCATTTTCGCTGCTGCTGGCGCTGATCGTCGGCGCCATCATCCTTCGCCGGCGCGGACTCTACTTTTCGCTGCTGACGCTGGCGTGCTCCCAGATCGCGTTCGAGATTGCGTTCAAATGGACCTCGGTGACCGGAGGCGAGAACGGCCTGCAGAACGTCGCGCGTCCGCTGTTTCGCTCCGCGCTTGCCTTCCACGGCTTCACGCTCGTCGTGGTGATCGGATCATTGTGGATGCTGTGGCGGCTAGCGCATGCGCCGTTCGGCCGGCTGATGCAGGCGTTGCGCGACAATGAGCAGCGGGTCGTAAGCCTGGGTTTCGACACCTACCGCACCAAGCTGATTGCGCTCGTCATTGCCGGCGGCGGCATCGGCGTCGCCGGCGGTTTGATGGCGCTGCTGCTGCAGGGCGTCTACGCCAACAATCTGAACTGGGAACATGCCGGTGATCCCGTGCTGATGGCGGCGCTGGGCGGCGTGCATCATTTCCTGGGGCCGTTGTGGGGCGCCATCGTCTTCATCGTTTTGGAGGACCGGCTCAGCGCCATCACGGAGAATTGGTGGCTGGTCTTCGCCCCCATCATCATCGCCTTCGCGCTGCTGTCAGATGAGGGCATTCACGGCATCTTCCAGCGTATCGCCGGCCGCAGCCGCTGGACCCTGACGCGCAATGTCATTCCACCGCGGCCGCGCGACATCATTCCCTATGCGCCGGATCGTGCACGTCAGGCTGCGGCGACGGCCTCACAGGTGCCGATTCTCGCAATCCGCAACCTCTCCAAGCATTTCGGCTCGATCGTGACCCAGAACGACGTGTCGTTCGAGATGAGCCGCACCGGACTGCACAGCCTGATCGGCCCCAACGGCGCCGGCAAGACCACGTTGTTCAATCTGCTGACCGGTGTGCTCCGGGCCAACGCCGGCACGATCCTGTTCGAGGGCAAGCCCATCGATCAGCTGTCGCCGTACAAGCGCGCGCGGCTCGGCATCGCCCGCTCGTTCCAGATCCTGAGCGTCTTTCCCAATCTCACTGCGTTCGAGAACGTGCGTATCGCGGTCCAGGCTGCCAACGGGCAATGGACGGGTCTTTGGCGCGATGCCTATGATGATGCGGCTGCAAACGCGAAGGTGTGGTCGCTGCTCGATGCCGTCGGCCTTGCCGATCGCGCCGCCGAGCTTTGTTCCGCGCTGGCGCATGGTGAGAAGCGGCTTCTGGAGATCGCGGTGTCGCTCGCGATCGACGCAAAGCTCCTGCTGCTGGACGAGCCGCTGGCCGGTCTGGCGGAGTCGGACCGCAAGATCGTCGGAGAATTGATCATGCGGCTGGCGAAGTCCCACGCCGTGCTGTTGATCGAGCATGACATCGACCGTGTGCTGGCCATGTCCGACCGCATCACGGTGTTGCATCAGGGCCGGCTGATCGCCGACGGCAAGCCGGTGGAAGTGGCTGCCCATCCCGAAGTCGTCACGGCCTATCTCGGCACGGCCCATGGCCAGGTCGCGGCGGCTCCGTCGCGGGCGACCAATGTGACGCCGCTTCCCGGCAGCGCCGCCGCCGAGCCGCTGCTCAGGCTCGAGGGCGTGCGCGCCGGCTACGGCGGTGGCACCGTGCTCGACGGGCTCGACCTGGCCGTGCGGCCTGGCGAAGTGGTGGCGCTGCTAGGGCGCAACGGCGTCGGCAAGACCACCGCGCTGCGGGCCATCACAGGCACGGTGCCGGCGAGCGGCGGTCGCATCACGTTCGACGGCAGGCAGCTCAACCGGTTACGGCCGGACGAGATCAACCGTCTTGGCATCTCGCTGGTACCGGAAGGACGCCGGCTGTTTCCGAATCTGACCGTGCAGGAGAATCTCAAGCTCGCGAGCCGCGCCGGCGGCGCGTCGCTCGACGACGTGTTCGATCTGTTCCCGAAGCTCCGCATCCTGCACAAGGCGCGTGCCGAAAATCTCTCCGGCGGCGAGCGGCAGATGGTGGCGATCGCGCGCGCGTTGATGGTGCCGAGCCGGTTGATTTTGCTCGACGAGCCGTTCGAGGGCCTGGCGCCCGCTGTGGTGCAGGAGGTCCGCGACGCCGTGTCCAAATTGAGGTCGCGCGCGAGCCTCGTCATCGTGGAGCATCATGCCGAGAGCGTGCTGGCGATGGCGGACCGCGCCTATGTGCTGGTGAATGGGCGCGTGGCCCATGTCGGCGATGCTGCCGCGCTCGCGGCCGATCACGAACTGCAAGGGCGTTTGCTTGGCATCACTCAGACCGCTGATGCAGTGCAACGGGCGGCAAACGGGTCATGAGCAGCTGCGAGTTCGTGACCATCGGCACCGGCTGGCCGGCCCAATCTGAACCTTCCTGAGGAGATGAGACATGACCATCGTCGTTCCCGGACCGAACGCCTACGCGAATGCGGCGACAGAGAAGAAGGCGGTGACGCGCAATCTCGCCGAGATTTTCTGGACCCAGTATCCGGGCCACTATAACCAGGCGCTGTCGAAGGCGATCGTGACGCCGGACACCACCGGCAGCCGCTTCTTCGACCATCGCATCTCGTCCTACGAGCCCGGCGCGCATGTCGAGAGCCATTCTCACAAGGTGCAGGAGCAGATCTATCACGTGCTGTCGGGCGAGGGCATCTTGATCCTCGACGGCGAGCGCCGGTTGGTCCGTGCCAATGACGTCACCTACATTCCGCCGGGCGTGCTGCACGAATTCCACTGCACCGGCAACGACCCGCTGGTGTTCCTGGTGATCACCAGCCCGCCGACCGATGAGGAGCCGGCGCCGCGGTGAGGGGCCGGGCATGACCACGACCAAGTCCATCCTGGTTACCGGCGCCTGCGGCTGGCTCGGCTCGGCGATCGTACAGGCGCTGCTCGCCCGCGGCGATCGCGTCGTCGCCATCGACCTGGTGGTCTCGCCGGCCATGGCCGCACTCGCCGCGCAACAACAGCTACTCGTCAACGCTGCGATCGATCTCGGCGAATGGCATGAAGTGCTGCGGGCGTTCCAGACATTTCGTCCCGACGCCGTCATCCACGCCGCCGCGGTGGTCGGCGTGGTTCAGGCCGCGGATATCCCGCTGAAGGCGCTGCGGGTCAATGTCGAGGGCGCGATCAACCTGTTCGAGGCGATGCGGCTCTCCGGCGTCCGGCGCGTCGTGCAGATCTCGACCGAGGAGACCTATGGCGACTTCCAGTCGGCCATCATCGACGAGGATCACCCGCAGAAGCCGGCCAGCGTCTACGGTGTGACCAAGCTCGCAGCCGAGCACTATGGTCGCGTCTATTCGCGCGATCACGGGCTCGAATGCATCAATGTGCGGACCTGCTGGGTGTACGGACCGCATCTGCCGCGCCTGCGCATGCCCCGCACCTTCATCGAGGCCGCGTTGCGCGGCGAGCCATTTCATCAAGAGGACGGCGGCAATCTCGCGGTCGATCAGGTCTATATCGACGATACCGTGGCCGGCGTGCTGCTCGCGCTCGACAAGCCGCATCACAGCTTCGACGCCTACAATGTCGCGACCGGTGTGGCTCCGACGCTGCGCGACACGGCCGACGCCGTCAATCGCGCCATTCCCGGTGCGAGGATCACGGTCGGCGACACCGGTCCCTATCATCATGGCGGCCGCGTGCTGAGCGCCGTCAAGGGCGCGCTGGACATCGGCCGCGCCAAGGCGGAGCTCGGCTACCAGCCGCGCTACGATCTGCAAAGAGGCATCGAGGCGACGATCGAAGCGACGCGGGCCGCGATGGCGAAGACATCATCACCTTCAAGGGATCGAAAATGACCACCTCTTCTCCGATCGTTCTCATCTTCGGCGGCTCCCGCGGCATCGGCGCCGCTTGCGCGCAGGCGTTTGCCGTCGCCGGCTGGCAGGTGGCCTCGACCTACGCCACCAGCCCGTCGGACGGAGGGCCCGGCAGGCAATACAAGGTCGACATCCGCGATGCCGCGTCGGTCGCGCAGGTCTTCGCGCAAGTTACCGCCGACTTCGGTGGTGCGCCGCAGGCCGTCATTGCCAACGCCGGCATCAACGTGCCGGCAGGTCCGCTGGCGAGCTTCAAGCCGGAGGACTTCCGGCTGCTGATGGAGGTCAACGTCCTGGGTGCCTTCAACGTGCTGGCGGAGGCAGCGCGGCGCGTGCGCGACGCCGGCGCCATCGTCGCGATCACGACGTCGTTGGTCCGTCACGCGGTGCCGGGCACCGGGCCCTATGCGGCGACCAAGGCAGCGGTCGAAAGCCTGGTGCGGTCGATGGCGAAGGAGCTCTCGGCGCGCGGTGTTCGCGTCAATGCGGTGGCGCCCGGTCCCGTCGACACCGAACTTTTCAATGCCGGCAAGACCGAGGAGGCCAAGCAGCGCATGGCGGCGTTGAGCCCGTTCAATCGCGTCGGCAAGCCGGGCGAGATTGCGGAGGTGGTGCGCTTCCTGGCCTCCGGCGAGGCCTCCTGGATCCAGGGACAGATCGTGCAGCCCAATGGCGGCATGGTGTGAGCATGACGGCGGCGGTGCACGCCGGCGAGACGTTCGATGTCGTGGTCGTCGGAGCCGGCGCGGGCGGCATGACGGCGGCGACGATCGCGGCTGCTGACGGCTGCTCGGTGCTGCTGCTGGAGCAGGCCGAATTTATCGGCGGCACCACCGCCATCTCCGGCGGCATGGTCTGGATTCCTGCCAATCACAAGGCGGCCGCGGAGGGGCGGGCGGATACGCTGGAGGCGGCGCGCACGTATTTGGCCCGGACCGTGCCGGGGCAGGACCGCACGCGGCTCGAGACGTTCCTTGCATTCGGCGACGAAGCCTTGCGCGATCTCGAGGCCCGCACTGCGCTGCGGCTGCAGCCGGTGCCGACCTATCCGGATTATTATCCCGACCTGCCAGGTGCCACCGCGGGAGGCAGGGTGCTGGAGCCGCTGCCATTCGATGCGCGCGGCCTCGGCGACGCCTTTGCGCTGCTGCGCGATCCGCTGCCGGAGTTCATGCTGTTCGGCGGCATGATGATCAGCCGCCAGGATATCCCGCATCTGCGCCGTGCCGGCCGATCGTTGCGCTCGGCTCTGCATGCGGCCAGGTTGATCGCGCGCTATGGCCTGCAACGGCTCACGGCGCGGCGCGGCACGACGCTTTATCTCGGCAACGCGCTGGCGGCGCGGCTGCTGCGCTCGGCACTCGATCGTGGCGTCGTGATACGGACCGGCACCTCCGCCCAGCAGCTTGAGGCCGACGCGCAGGGCAGGGTCTCGAGGCTCGAAATTGTCGATCGCTCCGGCCGCTCCTGGATCACCGCAAGGCGCGGCGTGGTGCTCGCGACCGGCGGGCTGTCGCATGATGCCGAGCTGCGCCGCTGCTATGTGCCTGAGGCCGCCGGCCTGCTGTCGGCCACCGTCGATCCCGGCGCCGCACCGCGCGGCGCACGGCTGGCCATGGCCCTGGGCGCGTGCCTGTCGGCGCCGACGAAAGCGGGCGCGTTCTGGGTGCCGGCTTCGACCTTCACACGGGCCGACGGCAGCCGTGGCGTCTTCCCGCACACGGTCACCGATCGCGCCAAGCCCGGCCTGATCGCGGTCGATGGTACCGGCCGCCGCTTCGTCAACGAGGCGGTGTCCTACCACGAGTTCGTGCGCGCGCAGCTCGATCACGCTGCGGCCATTCCCGCCTGGCTGATCTGCGATCGCCGCTTCCTGTGGAGATACGGCCTCGGCAAGATCAAGCCGTTCACGCGCAGTGTCGCGCGTGACGTCGCCGCGGGCTATCTCAAGCGTGCCGACAGCCTGGACGCGCTCGCGGAGACGATCGGCGTCCCCGCGCAGGCGCTGACTGCGACCGTCAACCAGTTCAACGCCGGTGCGGTGCGCGGCGAGGATCCCGCCTTCGGCCGCGGCGGCGACATCTATCAGCGTGCGCTCGGCGACGCCGATCAGCATCCCAATCCCTGCGTCGCGCCGATCCTGGAGCCGCCTTTCCATGCCGTCGCGGTTTATCCGGCCGATCTCGGCATGTCTGCGGGCCTCGTCACCGATGCGCGCGGGCGGGTGTTGCGCGCGGATGGCTCACCCATTCCTGGCCTGTTCGCCTGCGGCAACGACATGGCCTCGATCATGGAAGGGGCCTATCCCGGGCCCGGCATCACGTTGGGTCCGGCGCTGGTCTTCGGCTGGCTCGCGGGCAGGAACGTCGCCGGCGCGAACGTTTGAGGACTCTCATGCTCGTGAGCTCGCAGGCATGGCTCGATGTGACCTCTCGGAGCCTGGAGGCATGAGAACGACTTGGTCGCACTTCGCGGCTTGTGAAAGTCGGCCACGGGTCGTTGCCTGAAGTGGGGACGCGGCAGTGGTTAGGAGGACCGTTGTCGTTGTCCAGGGTGGGGTGGCCTTCCCCACCCGCCGCCCGGCCGACGGACGCAAATGGCTCGCTAGTGGAGTCGCGCCGCTTCGGATCCCCGCCGGCTCGCTACTATATCGCGTGCAACACAGGATCAACTTGGGAAGTTTGCAATTGACGAACGGCTCGGGCCGCCGCGAGTAGCGGACGGTGCTCGTGTTTGGGCAACTCGAGATGATATGGTTGCGCGTCCCCGTAACGAGGCGCCTTGAGCATCACGCGCCTCTGCGGCCTTTTCCTGATATCGCCTGGCCGACGCGCTGCTTTCGTAGTTGAATTGTCGTTTCCGCTCAGCTCTCATTGATGAGCTGCTGGCACCAAGGTCAGAAGTTGCTCATTGCCGTGTAGGCAATAGCAGCCGATGGTTGCCGAACGGGCGCTCGGCATGAGCCGCCCATCTGCCGTGTGGAAATTCCGGTTACGACAATCCGGAGTTGCCGGCTTTGTTCCGGGCCTGCGGCCGCGGCCCTGGAGGAGCGTCCGCGTGCATCGGGACCTGTTGTGCGCGGTGAAGTCAGGCCGTGGATGGTTGCCGGTGGGATGGCGGCGTCGTACGCTCGCGCGCCACGTGACAGGTGGCATGATCGGGGACCGGGTCGTTTCAGGATGAGGCGCTGATGGCGCGGAGGGCAGCTCGCGTGATGGATGAGGACGACCCGAGCGGAGAGATCTCCCGGATCGAGGCGCGGATCGACGAGCTTGCCGAGATGGCGGAGCGGTGCCGAAAGATCATCCTGGCCTCGAAAATCGCGATAGCGGGCGGCGCCGCATTGCTGCTCGGCGCGGTGCTCGGCCTGCTCGGATCCGATGCGGTCGCGCTCCTCGGCGCCATTGCGGCGCTGCTCGGCGGCATCGTGTCGCTCGGATCGAATGTCAGCACGTTGCGACAGACAATGGCGGCGATGGCCGCCGCTGAAAGGCTGCGCTCGGACCTGATCGGCAGCATCGATCTTCGCCTGGTCGGCGAGAGGCGAGGGAGCGTGTAGTTCGCGATGGGATGATGGCGTGACGCGCTCCAGGTGTTGGCAGCAGTTGCCCTTGGCCGATGGCCCGGCGACCTGGTCCGTTCGATGAAAATGACAGGGAGACCACATGCTCAAGGGGATCGATCCACTGCTCAATGCCGACGTGCTCCATGCGCTCCGCGCGATGGGGCATGGCGACCGTCTCGTGATCTGCGACACCAATTTTCCGGCGGATGCGATCGCGCGGCAGACAGTGTTCGGCGGGCTGCTGCGCATCGATAATGTCAGCGCGGCGCGCGCGGTCCAGGCCGTGCTGTCGGTGCTGCCGCTCGACAGCTTCATCGACGATGCCGCCGTGCGGATGGAAGTCGTGGGCAGTCCTGCGGAGGTGACGCCGGTGCAGCAGGAGGTGCAGGCGGTGATCGACCGCGCCGAGGGCAGGTCGTGGCCGCTGGTCGGCGTCGAGCGCTTCGCATTCTATGAGATGGCCAGATCAGCCTATTGCGTGATCGCCACCGGCGAGCGCCGGTTCTACGGCTGCTTCATCTTCAGCAAGGGCGTCATCCCGCCGGATGGCGCATCGGGATCATGATGCCGGCTGGCGCGCCGCATTTGGGCAGCGGTGCGCATGCCGGCAAGGGTATCGCGATCGGTCATCCGCCTCGCGTTCGACGCGTAGCCCCCGCCGCGGCTCAATGGGCTTCGGGGAAGCGACCCGGCGAGAGATCGGTCCCGCATGTCGCTGCGCTCATGGCAGGTTACGGGACTGATCGCGACGGCAGAGAAGCGAGTCCAGCGCCGGGCGAGCGCCGCGAGACCTCGCCCGATGCCGCGTCGAGGTTTCAATCAGAAGCGGTCTCAGCGGCAATTCCAGGTCGTGCCCTGCGCGCAGACCGCGTTCGGGCTGTCGCCGCCATAGACCTGATAGGGGTATTCGCCCTTGCGGTAATAGCCATAGGCGTGTGGGTTCACGCCGTAGTAGGACGGAGCCGCGTAATACGCCGGGCCGTCATAGACCGGGCCATCGTAATAATCGTAGGCGTCGCGGCTTGCGGCGATCGCAAGACCGGTGCCGATGGCACCCGCCGCAAGCGCCGCGCCGATCGCAGCGCCGCCGCCGCCGCCGTGCCAGCGCCCATTTCGCGCGTCGGCACTGGTCGGGGTGAAGGCGCCGATCGCGAGTGCAGTCAATGAAGCAATTGCGGCCGTGCGGCCGAGCAGAGCTGGTTTGGTCGACATGTCAGGCCTCCAGTGAAGTGCGCCGTGATTGGCTGATGTCTCCGGTGTCCGGCTCTGCCGAGAACTGTGACGAACGTCAGAGCCGTACAATGCCGGCAAACGGATGATCGATTGCGGTTCTGGACCTGACCTCGCCGAGGAGCTGGCGACGGTCCAACGCGAATGGCAGGTCCATCGCACTAGAACCGCCGTCCCGCTTTGGAGTTCCGGCCCCGCCCGAACTTCCATGCGATCGGACAGGGGCCGCTGGGCACGCAGAGGAGGAATGGCTCGTGCTTTGCCGACCCGGCAGCCCGGTGCCGGAGCCAACTCATCACTGTGACGGTGGATTCCAATCACTGAAGACGTTTGAAGGGCGTCGATGAGACTGGCCGCCGTGACCCGACGAGCTCGCGCCATCCCGAGCTGCACGACGGGCAATCTCTGCCTGGGTGCCATCCGCCGCGGGAGCGCGACGTCATGGCCTCGCTGTTCGACCTGTTCGGAACATGCGCGTTTGCTGGCGAGCCCGTCATCACGACGTTGCGCGGGAGCAAGGAGGTTGCAGCCATCCAAGTGCGTGTCCGGATGGCGTCGTCTCACCCCATCGTCGCCAGCCTGACCGCCAGCGCACACGCCCGATCGTATTCGTCCAGGTTGATCCATTCGTCAATCGTGTGCGGCTCGTTCTGGCCGGTGCCGAAGGTCACGGTGGGGATGCCGTGGCGGACCATCCAGTTGGCGTCGAGGCCGCCATTGCCGGCGCGCAGGGTCGGCGCGGCGCCGATGTCGGAAACGGCAGCCATGGCGCGCTTGACGACGGGAAGGGTCTCCTTCATCCGGAACGGATGATAGTCGGTCTCGGCCTTGAACTTGACGCGGCCGGACTTGCCCTCGCTGTTGGTGACCTGCTTGGCCGCCTTCTCGAAGGCCGCCTTGTAGGCCTTGGTGATCTCGCGGATGAATTTGGCATCGTGGCTGCGGCATTCGCCGCGGACGTGGACGTAGTCGGTGACGACGTTGGTGGCGTCGCCCGCGGGGCGGCCTTCGCCGCCGGTGACCGGACCGACATTGCTGGTGCCAAGCCTCGCGTCCTTGCCCTTGCCCTTCACCACCTTGCCGAACCAGCCGCCGGCTTTCACCTCGGCGAGCGCGAGCGCCAGGATCATGGTGGCGCTGATGCCGCGCTCAGGCGCGACGCCGGCATGCGAGGCGCGGCCGAAGATCTCGACCTCCCAGCGGTCGGCGCCGACAGCGCCGATCGTGACGGCGGAGGCCGAGCTGCCGTCGAAATTGAACGCCATCTCGGGCGCGCCGAGGTCGTCGGTGTTGACGTGCCGCGCGCCATAGAGCCCGCTCTCCTCGCGCACGCAGAACAGCAGCGTGATCGGCGGATGATCGAGCTTCTGCCGGATCAGCTCGGCCGCGAGCGTGACGAGAATGCCGCAGCCGCAGCGATTGTCGCCGCCGAGCGCGGTCCTGGCCTGGTTGACGATCTTGCGACCGGAGATCTTCGGCTGCGCGCCGGCGCACAGCGGCACCGTGTCCATGTGGGTCATGAACATGATCCGCGGCTGATTGTGCTGGCTGCCGCGGCCGGGCAGCTCGACGATCAGGTTGCCGGTCTCGGTCGGCAGCGGAATGCGCGTATTGGCATCGTCGAGCCGCATCGCCTTGGCCGGCACGCCGGCCTGCTTCAGCGCCGCCATGATCTCGCGCCCGATCGCCTTTTCCTGTCCGGTCACGCCCTGGACGGCGAGAAAACGCATCAGACGATCGGTGGCGGCGGTGGTGTCGACGGACATGAAGCGATTCCCGTGATGAACGATGTGCCCGGAGCATCCAGCCGGGCGGCCGGTTGCGCAAGGGGGCTCGCATTGGTTTCGCCGCCCGACTCTTTTCCGATGCCTCGATCGTTTTCATGTCATCTGGACATTGGAGCATCATCATGAGCCTGAAAGACAAGACGATCGTCGTGACCGGCGGAAGCCGCGGCCTTGGCTTGGGAGTCGTGGAGGCCCTCGTCGATCGCGGCGCCAAGGTGACCGTCGTCGCGCGCGGAACCGAGGCGCTGAACGCGATTGCTGCGCGCCTGGGTGTGGCCACGATCGCGGCCGACGTCACCGACGAGGCCGCTGCGCATCGCATCGTCGGCGATATCAGCCCCGACATCCTGATCTTGAACGCCGGCACAACGCCGCACATGGACCGGCTGGATCGGCTGACCTGGAGGGATTTCTCGGTTGCCTGGGAAACGGACGTCAAGGCGGGCTTGTACTGGATCCAGGCGGCGCTCAAGCTCCCCCTGAAACCAGGAAGCCGCGTCCTGGTCGGATCGAGCGGCGCGGCGGTGGGCGGTTCGCAGATGTCAGGCGGCTACGGCGGCGCCAAGCGCATGCTCTGGTTCATGGCGAAATACGCCAACGGCGTGTCGCAGGACGACAGGCTCGGCATCCGCTTCCAGGCGATCGTGCCGCGTATGATGATCCTGGGCACGGGAGTGGGGGATACGGCCGCGGGTGCTTATGCCGGGTCCATGGGCATTGCGCCGGAAGCGTTCGTTGCCCGCTTCGGCGCGCCGATGCCGCCACGGGCGTTCGGCGATCGTGTGGTCGCAGTGCTGGAGGACCCGCGGTTCGTCGACGGCGTCGTGTTCGGTCTCAACGGAGATTCCGGCGTGACGGTGATGGAAGGAGCGGCAGCTTGAGCGACGGCGGACATGCTTCGCGCGGCGCGCGCAGCGCCGAGCTCGTGGCCCTCGCAGAGCAGCTGCGGCCCGAGCTGCATCGTTATTGCGCGCGCCTGATGGGCTCTGTGATCGACGGCGAGGACGTCGTGCAGGACACCCTGACAAAAGCGCTCGTCGCGGTGGACGAGATGCGCGACGTCGTGATGCTGCGTGCCTGGCTGTTCCGGGTCGCGCATAACCGGGCGCTGGACCTGCTGCGCAGCCGTGCGATCCGGGCCGCCGAACCGATGGAGGCGGCTGACGGTGTCGCCGACGACACCGTGCCGGATGCCGTGGAGGCGATGATGCGCGACGAGGCGATCCGGACCGCGGTGTCGCGCTTCACGGAGCTTCCGATCCCTCAGCGGAGCGTCCTCGTTCTGAAGGATGTGCTCGATGAGTCGCTCGCCGACATCGCGGCGCTGCTCGACCTGACGGTGGACTCGGTGAAGGCACATCTCGCCCGCGCCCGGGCGCGGCTCTCCGAGATCAACGCTGTGGCCGAGGCGCGGCCGGCGGCGAGACCCGCCTCCGATGCGGCGACACGCTATGTGAGCCTGTTCAACCGGCGTGATTGGGACGGCCTGCGCGCGCTGCTGGCGCAGGACGTCAAACTGCACCAGTCCACTCATCCCGTCCGTGTCGGCCCGGCCGATGTCGGGATGTTCTTCAGCATCTACGCCGGGATGGACGGCGTCTGGCTGGCGCCGGCCTGGCTCGAGGGCCGGGAAGTGATCGCCGTGTTCGAACGCCAGGGCGATCCGCGGCCCAGCTACGTCATGTGGCTGAGCTGGCGCGACGGCAAGATCAGCTTCATCCGCGACTACCGCTACGTCCGCTATGTCATCGCCGATGCAGAGCTGGCACTCGCCCCGCCGTCCTGAGCACCCAGACCGGCAAGGGCTTGATCCACATCAACGAGGGACGGTCGCGCCAGGAGCATCTTTTGACCAAAGAGGTCTGAGATGCAGCTCTTCAACTCGACGAGGGACTACGGGGCGATTCCGCAGACGCTGCATTGGCTGACGGTCGTTCTCGTGGCCGTCGCCTGGGCGCTTGGGGTCTTCGGTGACGTGCTGCCCAAGGGCGCGCCGCGCGAGTCCGGCCTGCTCGTCCATGTCACGGCTGGGATCGCGATCCTCATGCTTCTGGCGGTGCGCCTGGCTTGGCGGCTGGCCGATCCTTCTCCGCCGCCCGAAGCGACCGAGTTCGCCACATGGATGGGAAAGTGGCAGGATCCGGCCGCGCGTTTCGCGCACTACGTTCTCTATGCGCTGCTCTTTGCCGTGCCCGTCGTTGGCATCGTGTTGCAGTTTGCGCGCGGTGATTCCTTGCCGCTGTTTGGCATTGCCGAGATCGCGTCGCCCTGGCCCAAGGACCGCGCGTTTGCTCACAACGTCAAGGAAGTGCATGAAATTCTCGCCCACGCCCTCGTCATCGTGGCCGCAATGCATGCGGCCGCCGCGCTGATCCATCACTGGATCTTCCGGGATCGGACGCTGCTTCGCATGCTGCCTCACTCGGACGACTAGGGAAGGCGACACGCCTGTCGGAAACCATGGATTGCGCCGGTCGCTTCTGCCGCCGTAACCGGACGGTCGCGATCCGATCGATCACTCCGCTCATGGTTCGGATTGCCAACCCCAAGGACACGCGGCCCGGAGACTCCCCCAATGCTAGAGTATCGCGTCAACGCCCGACGGATCGATGCGCATGAAAGCGTGGCTGACTGCAAGGATGCGACCGTGGTGCTCGACACCGATGTCCAGGGACGGCGGGATGCGTTCAACCCGGCCGAGCTTCTTCTCGCCGCGGTTGCCGCCTGCATGATCAAGGGAATCGAACGCGTGACGCCGATGCTCAAGTTCCATGTTCGTGGCGTCGAGGTGCGACTGATCGGCTTCCGTCAGGACAGCCCGCCGATGATGGCGTCGATCGATTACGAGCTGATCATCGACACCGACGAAGACGACCGCCGGCTCGAGCTGCTTCATCAGAATGTCAGGAAGTATGGAACGATTTCCAACACCGTGGCGGCCGCCACGAAGTTGCAAGGCGTGATCAGGAGAAAGACATGAGCCGCCTTCACGTCCACCCCGAAAGCCATCTGGTGGCGCGGATCGGATGGCTCAGAGCGGCCGTTCTGGGAGCCAATGACGGCATCATTTCGACTGCGAGCCTGATCGTCGGTGTTGCTGCGGCAGCAGCGACACGAAACGACGTCCTGATCGCAGGCGTGGCGGGATTGGTCGCCGGAGCGATGTCGATGGCCGCCGGTGAATATGTCTCCGTCAGCTCGCAGTCGGATACGGAGCAGGCCGACCTGGCCCGGGAACGCAAGGAACTGAGCGACAACCCCGTATTCGAACGCGACGAGCTTGCCGATATCTACGTCAAGCGAGGTCTGGATCAATCCCTTGCGCGGCAGGTGGCCGAGCAGCTGATGGCGAAAGACGCACTGACGGCTCATGCCCGTGACGAATTGGGAATCTCGGAGATCACCGCAGCGCGGCCGATCCAGGCTGCCCTGACCTCGGCCATGATGTTTTCGGTGGGGGGCGCCATGCCCTTGCTGATGGTCGTGGTGTCGCCCGCCAATTTGCTGGTCCCGATCGTCTCCGCGGCTTCTCTCGCCTTTCTCGCGGTGCTGGGAGCGATCGGCGCAAAGGCAGGCGGGGCCAACATTCCGCGCGCCACCTTTCGCGTGACGTTCTGGGGGGCCTTCGCCCTGGGTCTCACCGCAGGCATCGGAAGGCTGTTTGGGGCCGTTGTTTGAAGCGCTGGCAAAGCTTGCGCGACGGTCAACGGCGTTACCCCGTCTGGTGTCGAGGCTGCGGCGGTGTCGGTGTCGTCGACACGGGCATTATTTCGAGAAATTGAAGACCCAATTCGGTCCTGGCGCCATTATCAACCGGCCCGCGAGCCGCCACATCTCGCGTCACGGGCATTCGATGGGTGCGACCCTGACATCAACAGGATGCCGCCGAGGCGGCAACGCGCCCGATGCCGTGGTCGTGAGGAGCGAGTGGTGGACGGACAGCAAGCGCCGGGCGGATCCCGGCCGGTCATTCTGCATCAGGAGCGTCCCCCGGCGGAGCCGCGCGCCAGGGCGTCCGCAGGACGTGCGCTGTGGTTGCTCGTCGCGCTCAGCCTGATGTTCGGAATGCTGGTCGCGGTGCCGTGGATGGTCGAGTATGTGACCGTGGGCCAATATCTGGTTCACACCGATGATGCCTATGTCAGTATGAACGAGATTCCGGTCAGGTCGGCGGTGTCCGGCCTGGTCAGGGACCTGCTCGTGACCGACAATCAGGAGATCGCTGCGGGACAGGTTCTCGCGCGGATCGAGCACCGGGACGAGCGCGCTTCGACGGTCGCGCTGAACGACGTCATCGCTCCCGTCGCCGGCGTCGTGGCTGCAAGCGGTCTCCATGTCGGCGACGCCGTGACGACAGATCGGTCGTTGATGGCGGTGGTCACGCCAGGCGAGCCCCACGTCATCGCAGCCCTCGCGGTTTCCGAGATCACCTATGTCGCGATCGGACAGGCGGTCACGATCGACGTGCCGGGCCTGCCCGCCCGGCTCTATGGACATGTCGCGGATGCTGAGTGGATCGGCGCGGCGTCCGGCTCGCCAACCGGCGAAGCGCGGATCGCGCTGAAGATCAGCCTGCTTCAGGCGGCCATGCCCGCCGGATTGCGATCGGGCATGGCTGTCGGCGCGACGATCCTGACCGGCCTGACCGGGACGGAGCGGATGGTCTCGCAGATCCTGCGGGAGAGGGCGCAGAGGACCTGCCACTGCGAGCAGGATCTCCAGCCCGCGTCGGTGCAGCGGCGCATCTGACCACGGCCATCCCTGCGCGACGGGCAATCCGTGCATGCCTCTCATGCCTGAACTGCCCGTCGTGCCAGTTTGTCGCGGACTCATCACTTGCACCGTCGGGCAAATCACCTCCACATTTCCTGTTATCCCGGCTCGCTGAAGAGGGACGTTTCGCGATCGTCACGAGCGTCGAGCCGGAAGATGCGATGGGCGCGTTGCTCCGCAGCCGGGTGTCACAGCCCGCGCCGACGAACGGAGCGATGCGACGGCGAAGTGGTGTGGTCCAGGCATCGCGGTGCTGATGCCAAGCCGGCGGTGATGATGATCCGCCGGCGACGGGGGCAAGACAGCCGATCCCCGGGGAGAGCGCCTATAAGTCGTCAAACCGTCGCGCAGGGAAGGCCGGATATTGGGCTGAACCTGTGGTTCTGCCGCGTGCTTTTTGCTGCACGCGGACCGCGGGTATCAGCTGATACCCGATCTTCCCTGCGCCTCTTCTTCGGAGGAAGAGGTTCACTCAAGATGACAACTCGGGCGGATGCCGCCGCGAGATGGCTCAGCCTTGCCTGCTGTTTGAAACGTACAACACGCGGTCGTGCGATGTCCCGCACCAAGTGGGCAGTCGCAAGGTGATCTGCGGCCCTATCTCGACGTGATCGAGAGCGTCTTCTTCACCGGCGGCCTGTCGGTGACGATCAAGTCGCACCACAAGGTCGGCGGCCTGCCGGCGCGCATGAACATGAAGCTGGCCGAACCCTTATGCTCAGCGGTCGGCGAGAGGTTGGTGATGCTAATGGCCTACCGTTTACCAAGTCGAGTGCCAAGACGCCTCAACTTGGCATCCCCGCCGACAAGCGCTGCGCAGACGGCCAAGTCGGCATTGTCGACGATGAGTGACCCATTCTGTGACTCCGAGCCTCTGCCGCGCTTCTTGAACGCCCGGAGCTCTAGTGCCTTGGGCTGGCGAACAAAGTCGCCTCCAGTCCGATGTGGTTCGAAAGATAGTCCTGCGGGCCGGGGGTGACGACCCAGCGAATGCGTGACTTGAAAGCACGCCGGCGCACACGTGAGACGTCGAGATTGAAGCCGTGAAATGCAGTCGCACGTTCCATGAACAGGTAGTCGATCCTCGATCCGGTGGGATTCGCGTCGTCTGGCTGCATGTCGTCGCAGTAGTAATCGACATCATCCGACATCGTCGGCGTGGCAACGGCCGGATCGTAGGCTTGCCGATATGCCTCGCTGGCGCGATAGACCTTACAGTTGGTATTGAAGTCGTTGTAGATCGGCTCGTCGCCCTCGCCGTGACGGTCGGTCAAACCGTCGCTTTTCATCGTATCGTACGGGACGCTCCACAGGTCATAGAAGCCGGCCTGCTCCATCGCCGCGACCAGGTTGTGGTATTCGTCGGTATCAGCACCGATGTTGAAATCTCCGGCGACAATGGCCACGTTGGATGGAAGGTGCGTCGCCTTGATGAAGGCAATCAACTCATCAATCTGCGTGCGCCTGACGTCGATCTTCTCCGCGTCAGTTGGGCCGGGCGGCAGAAGGCCGCCATCGCCGGCATAAACATGCGTCGAATAGAGCTCGATCGCACCGAAGCCGACCGGGATACGCGTGAGTTGCACCCCTTTGTTCGCCCATTTGTCAGAATCGAACATGTAGCCCATCTCGCATCCGCCGGGCATCACTCGCGACACGCCGTCCGCGGCATAGACATGCCCGCCGCCATTCTCGATCGTCCGCGTCGGGCTGAGGACGAGGATCCCGCTCTGCAGTTGCTTGTAGGCGAGGGAGCCGGTCGGTCCGTCGACATGCTGCGCGGTGCCATGTGCCAGGATCGTATCCCGCGTATCCTGGTCCCAAGCCTCGACCAGCGATACGAGGTCGTAGGCGAACACCCTCCGGCCGATTTCGTCGGCGCGCTCGGGGATGACCGGCTTCTCCATGACACTCACTTCGAACACGCCAAGCACCGGCGCGACCAACTGCATCAGCACCTCGAATACGACCTCCTCGGGGATCGAGAAGAGGCTTATCAGCCAGTCGAGGTCGGAACTGAGATTTTCGATGATGTATCCGCCGAGCGAGAGGCAGTTGCCCACCAGCTTGCAGGCATCGTTCAGCGGGTTGGCGGAAACGCCGCAGACTTCCACGATCGGCGGGAAGATGCGGTCGCAGACATCTCCGATGTCGGCCCCGATCATCTCCAGTGCCTTGCCGATGAACTCAGCCGATGAGACCCCAAGACAAGCCGCGAAGTGGCCCACCCCTCCGGCAGCGGCGACGATCTCCTTCAGCCCGATCTTCGCGCGCAGGCACCAGATGTTGTAGTGGAGGAATGAAATTCGTGTCGTGGAGGGGCCTGAGAGGCGCCAAGCCGCCTCGGCGAACGAAGCCGTCGGCAGGGTCGTTCCCGGTGCCGCTCCGGGGTAGCGCAGCCTGGACAACAGGCTGTGCATCGACTGCGGCGGGTAAAGTGCGTCGGCCTGCTGCGCGAGCTGATTGAACGACGTGGTGGGCATGCGCGCGTCCTCCTGACTGGTGAATCAGCTTGCCTGGAAGCGATAGGCGAGCGTCGGCCACGACAGCCAGCGTTCCGGCGCCCGTCTGACTTCCTGCTCGATCTTCTGGTTCACCCAGGCAGCGAGATCCTCCGGCTGCTTGCCGGCGGTGGGCAGTGTCGCCACCACTTCCACGCGGCTGTCCCTGGGCGCTATCAGCGCCAGCGTGTAGCCGTTGCGGATCGCAAGCCTCAGAATGGCGGCCGGAGTCTTGCTGGGGCGCCCGAAGAATGGGCTGCGGATGAACTCGGTGCCCGGATGAATATTGTCCATCATCGCGAACACGTTGCGGCCTTCGCGCATGTACGCGGCGAGCGCCGCCGCACCGCCTTCGGCCCGGAAGTTCAGTGTGGTGCCTGCGTCCTTCAACTCGGAGAGCCAGGGAGCATCATTCGATACCAGAACGACCACATGCTTTTTTTCCGCAGTCCCGAGCAGGCTCGCGAGCTCCGGGAAGTACCATCCGACAATCAGCAGCTTCCCCGATGCCGGCAGGTTCAGATCGATCTGCCGCGTCTTCCATGCACTTAGATTGCTCATGGCCTCGAGCCAAGCCCGCTGATGAGCCGAGCTGAAATCGGCGCGGGCTCGAACGTGGGGCGTGGGGAGCAGCTTGCCTGCCCAGGCGAAGGCATGGTCCGCGCAGGCCGGAACCGACCTCTCGACTGCGTCGACCTTCAATCCGTGAATGCCGCTCAGGACGGTGTGCAGATCATTGGGCATTTCAAGACCCCGCCAGTTCCCATGTTCTGAGCGCGGCCTGGCGCGCGCCAGAACATCCTACTTCGTAGTTAACGGTCGCAGGCGCCAGCCGATGGAGCGTTGACGTGAATCAAACTGCGGCGGCCGAGTTGACGATATTTTAAGTTACATCTTCAGCGGGAGGCGGCGAACATGACGAGCGACATCAAACTCACCGACACGTCGGTCATCCTGGAAGGATCAACGACTGTGCTGCAGAGCGGCAATGTCAGGGTTCCCGTCGACGCGCAGGGCTATCCCGGCATGCTCAGAATCGAGTTTGACGGCGCGGCGGCCCACGCGGGACGTCTCTTGCTAGCCCCGGCTTGGTTGGGGCGAGCGATAATGGCATGCAACGTCGAGACCGTGCAGCTCCAGAGCCCGAAAGTGCCTCCGGCGGCGCGCGCGGCGCTCTCTCACTCCCAGGCTGACGAACTTGTTCTCAACGATGGCAAGCATTACGCCGGGGGCGTTTCGATTCACGGTGCGGCGAAACTCGAAGACGTGACCGTTAAAGGCGCCGCGCGGTTCGAGAAAACCGTTACCGCTCCAGACGGAATTGTCGCGGGTGGCGTTACGATCGCAGTCCCCGCACCGCCCGCATTGCAACCGGGTCTATCAGTTGCGAGCTCCCGCACCAGCATGGAGATCAGCTCGTCGACCATTCGTGTGACAACGAGCCATGTCGGGATGATGGGGCATCAACCCGCGCCGGACGTCCTTGACCTGGTCGCGGAGATCCGCAGCCTTCGCGACCGGGTGGCCGCGCTGGAGAAGAAAGCCGGGGTTCCCGTGCCGGCCTAGTTTCGAGAGGCTCCTCGGCTTGGTCGCGCCGTAACAAAGCCAGATGCCATGCGTTGGTGTGATCCAAGGCCTGTAATATCTCAGATGATCGCGAGCTTCATCAAGGTCGATGCCTCACGGCCGCAAACCATCTCTTGGATTGTCCAACCAATGGCCGTACGTTGGTGGGCGGGGACGGAATTAGCCCAAAGCAACACCGTGGAGAACAGTTGGTCTGATGGATGAGGACGACCCGAGCGATCAATCTCCCTCATCGAGGCGCGGATCGAACAGCTGGCCGACGCGGCCGAGCGGTGTCGAAAGATCATCATGGCCTCGAAGATCGTGATATCCGGCTGCGCCGCGTTGCTGCTCGGGGCGGTGCTGGGCCTGCTGGGGTCCAATGCGGTCGTCGTCCTCGGGACGATTGCCGCGGTGCTCGGCGGCATCGTTTCGCTCGGATCGAACGTCAGCACCTTGCGACAGACCATGGCGGCGACGGCCGCCGCTGAAACGTTGCGCTCGGACCTGATTGGCAGCATCGATCTTCCGGCCCCGCCCGAACTTCCATGCGGTCGGACCAGTGCCGCCGGGCACGCGGAGAAGTAGAATGGCTCGTGCTTTGCCGACCCGGCAGCTCGGTGCCGGAGCCAAGCTCATCACTGTGACGGTGCATTCCAATCACTGAAGACGTTTGAAGGCGTCGATGGGACCGGCTGCTGTGACCCGACGAACTCGCGCCATCCCGAGCTGCACGACGGGCAATCTCTGCATGGCGCGTATGCGCCAACTGCCCGTCGTGCCAGTTTGTCGCAAACTCATCACTTGCACCGTCGGGCAAATCACATCCACATTTCCTGTTATCCCGGCTCGCTGAAGAGGGACGTTTCGCGATCGTCACGAGCGTCGAGCCAGGGAGGCGACGGGCGCGTTGCTCCGCAGCCGGGTGTCAAAGCCCGCGCCGACGAACGGAGCGATGCGACGGCGAAGTGGTGTGGTCCTGGCATCGCGGTGCTGATGCCAAACCGGCGGTGATGATGATCCGCCGGCGACGGGGGCAAGACAGCCGATCCCCGGGGAGAGCGCCTATAAGTCGTCAAACCGTCGCGCAGGGAAGGCCGGATATTGGGCTGAACCTGTGGTTCTGCCGCGTGCTTTTTGCTGCACGCGGACCGCGGGTATCAGCTGATACCCGGTCTTCCCTGCGCCTCTTCTTCGAGGAGAAGGGGACTTCAGTTGCATAACCCGGGCGTCATCAGCGGCGGGATCGCGAGGCCATGTGTGAGCCATGTGTGCCGTCTGATCGTCGAGCGAAGGAGCCGCGGTGCTGCTGGACGATGGCCGGCTCAGGCGCCCGCATCATGCGCATTGATCACCGCCACGAAGGCCTCGCCGTAGCGCGCGAGCTTGACCGTGCCGGCACCGGGGATGCTCGCAAGCTCCGCGACGGAGCGCGGATGGCGGGCCGCCATTTCGGCCAGCGTCTTGTCGTGGAAGATGACATAGGGCGGGACGTTCTGCGCCTTGGCGAGCTCCATCCGGCGTACGCGCAGCTTCTCGAATAGGTCGCGGTCGAGGTCGGGAAATGCCGCCGTGGTCTGCCGCTCCCGGGATTTGCGGTCGCGCCGCGACTTCTTCAGCACGCGCAGGCTGAGCTGCGGCTTGTCGCGCAGGAACTGGCGACCCTCGGGCGAGATCGACAGGCCGCCATGGCCGGCGACGTCGACGCTGATCAGACCATGCGCGACGAGCTGGCGGACGATCGAGCGCCAGGCGTTGCGGTCGTGCTCCTTGCCGATGCCGAAGGTCGAGAGCTTGTCGTGGCCGAGCCGTTCGATGCGCTCGTCGGTCTCGCCGAGCAACACCGCGATGACGTGGGCCTGGCCGAAGCGCTCGCCGGTGCGGTGGATGCAGGACAGCAGCTTCTGCGCGGCGATGGTGCCGTCGAAGGTCTCCGGCGGGTCAAGACAGATGTCGCAATTGCCGCACGGCGCGCAATCGTCGCCGAAATAGCGCAGCAGCACTTGGCGGCGGCACTGGCAGGTCTCGGCGAAGCCGAGCAGCGCATCGAGCTTGCGGCGCTCGGTGCGCTTGCGCGCATCGGGCGCGTCGGACTCGTCGATGAAGCGGCGGCGCAGCGCGATGTCCTCCGCCCCGTACAGCATCAGAGTCTCGGAGGGCAGGCCGTCGCGCCCGGCGCGGCCGGTCTCCTGGTAGTAGGCCTCGATGCTGGAGGGCAGATCGGCATGAACAACGAACCGCACGTCGGGCTTGTCGATGCCCATGCCGAAGGCGATCGTGGCGACCATGATCAGGCCCTGCTCGAGCTGGAAGCGGCGCTGGTTCTTCTCGCGCGCCTTCATCTCCATGCCGGCATGATAGGGCAGCGCCGGGAAGCCATGATCGCTGAGCGAGGCGGCGACCTCCTCGGTCTTGCGCTTGGACAGGCAATAGACGATGCCGCTCTCGCCCTCGCGCGATTTCAGGAAGGCCAGCATCTGCTGCATCGTGCTGGTTTTCTCCGCTGCGCCATAGCGGATGTTCGGCCGGTCGAAGCCGGCGATGAAGCTGTTGCCGTCGCCGATCGAAAGATGCTCGACGATCTCGGCCCGCGTCGGCGCATCGGCCGTGGCGGTGAGTGCGATGCGCGGGATGGTCGGGAACAGCCCGGCGAGGCAGTCGAGGGCGCGGTATTCGGGACGGAAATCATGGCCCCATTGCGAGACGCAATGCGCCTCGTCGATCGCGATCAGCGACAACCGTGCGGTCTTGAGCCGCTCGAGGTTCTCCGCCTTGAGCAGCGTCTCGGGTGCCATGTAGAGGAGATCGAGCTCGCCGCGTTCGATGTCCTGCCACAGCAGGTCCTTCTCGGCGCCCCAGAGCCGCGAGTTCAGCGCCGCGGCCTTCACGCCGGCCTGCCGCAGCGCCGCGACCTGGTCCTCCATCAGCGCGATCAGCGGCGAGATGATCAGCCCGAGACCGGGACGCGCCAGCGCCGGGATCTGGTAGCACAGCGACTTGCCGCCGCCGGTCGGCATCAGCACGAAGGCATTGTGGCCGGCGATCACGTGCTCGACGATGTCACGCTGCCGGCCGCGGAAACTGTCGTAGCCGAACACGGTCTTGAGGATCGAGAGCGGATCGGCGGCCATGGGAATGCACTTCTTCGGCAGACAGAGGGACTGGATAAGTCCCGTTGCAGCCCGCTGCCGTCAAGCAAAAGCTGGCCGCCGACGCGCATGTCAGCGGGCCCGAAAAGCATGGACCGGGGGACAGCGGCAGGGGCGCGTTGGACAAGCCGGCGAGTTATGGCAGAATCGACATGCATCGCAGTATGTTCTGATCCTGATCCAACCATGGGCTCCTGGGGGGAGCCGGGTGCATTGGCACCTCGCCGGGCGCAAGTGCTGGTCGATGCCGATCCGCAGTGGTCGGTGGTGCAGCTCGCCGAGCGGCAGCGTGCGCTCGCCATGCAAAGCTCGGGGGCGTGGCGCCGCGAGATCGCGAGACATGTTGAATCGTTGGAATTCGCTTCGACGTCGCCGTTTCGTATACGGTGGCGGCCGGTCGAGGCCGGTCCGCAAAGAGACGCGCGTGCAGAGTTGGTGATGTGAGTGCTTGCAAATCTGTTTGACGGTCCGGTCGTGGTGGCGGCGTCCAGCCTCTCGCTGGCGGAGGATGAGCTGTTTCCCGAAGAGCGCGCGCATATCCAGGCCGCGGTCGCCAAGCGGCGCGCCGAGTTCGCGACCGCCCGGATCCTGGCGCGCAGGGCGCTGGCGTCGCTGGGAGCTTCGCCGGTCGCGCTCGTCCCGACGCCGGATCGCGCGCCGGTGTGGCCGTCGGGCTATGCGGGAAGCATCTCCCATTGTGCCGATCATTGCGCCGTGGCCGTGGCCCGAAGCAGGGATGTCCCGTCCCTTGGACTGGATGTCGAGGACCTGCGCGAGCTCGATCCGTCGATGCGCGATCTTGTGCTCACGCCGGCCGAACGGCAATGGCTTCGCGGCCAGCCCGACGCGTTGCAGCCGATGCTGCCGATCGTGATCTTCAGCGCCAAGGAAGCCTACTACAAATGCCAGTATCCGCTCACGCGCGGCTTCCTGGATTTCCAGGATGTCGAGCTCGCGATCGCATGGGCGGCGGGCACCTTCGAGGTGCGTGTCATGAGAGAGGATTGGCCGGCCGCCGTTGCTCGCCTTGCCGGACGCTTCTTCATCGCTGACGGCCGGGTCAGTTGCGGCGTGACGTTGGCGAAGGGCTGATCACGCGGATGCAGCCTGGAGTTGGGCCGCGCCTGCGTCCTGGCGGCGGCGCCGGAGAGCCACGCCATCGCCATCCCGGCAAACCTCCGGACGACGAGCAGCTTACCGCAGTCGCTAAACATGATGCGCTGCAAACGTCGCGAAAACGCGCTTGACATGTTTAGTCGTTCGCAATCTACTAAACAAAATACTTAACTCGGACGGATGATCCGAGGGCCAGGGGAAACGCTTGCGGCTCGCGCTGTCGTTGTGACGGCGCCGCTCGCCGCGGGCCATGCATCGCCGTCACCCACGCGAAGCGGGGACGGCGCCAACAGGGAGGGAGTGCCAGATGAAGTTGCTGCAGACATTTGCACTGGCGGCGACGGTCGCCGCCGCGACCGTGCTCGGCGCGTCCGCGCCGGCGCGCGCCGAAGGAAAGACGATCACCCTGTGCTGGGCCGCCTGGGACCCGGCCAATGCGCTGGTCGAGCTGTCCAAGGACTTCACCGCCAAGACCGGCGTCAACATGAAGTTCGAGTTCGTGCCATGGCCGAACTTCGCCGACCGCATGCTCAACGAGCTCAACTCCAAGGGCAAGCTGTGCGACCTGATGATCGGCGATTCCCAATGGATCGGCGGCGCGGCCGAGAATGGCCAATACGTCAAGCTCAACGAGTTCTTCGACAAGGAAGGCATCAAGATCTCTGATTTCATGCCGGCCACCGTCGCCGGCTACGCCGAATGGCCGAAGGGCTCGCCGAACTACTGGGCGCTGCCGGCGATGGGCGACGCCAACGGCTGGACCTATCGCAAGGACTGGTTCGCGCGGCCGGAGATTCGCGAGGAATTCAAGAAGAAGTTCGGCCGCGAGCTCGAGGTGCCGAAGACGCAGGAAGAGCTGAAGGACATTGCCGAGTTCTTCCAGAAGCGGGTGATCGACGGCAAGACCGTTTATGGCGCGGCCATCTTCACCGAGCGTGGCTCGGAAGGCATCACCATGGGCGTCACCAACGCGCTCTATCCGTTCGGCTTCAAGTATCAGAACCCGAAGAAGCCGTATGACATGCAGGGCTTCGTCAACTCGGACGATGCGGTGAAGGGCCTCGAGTTCTACAAGGCGCTGTACAAATGCTGCACGCCGCCCGGCTATTCCAACGGCTACATGCAGGAAGGACTCGATGCCTTCAAGTCCGGCCAGGTCGCGCTGCAGATGAACTGGTTCGCCTTCTTCCCGGGCCTTTACAAGGATCCCAATGTCGGCGGCGACAAGATCGGCTTCTTCGTCAACCCCGCGCAGAAGGAGAAGGGCTCGCAGCTTGGCGGGCAGGGCATCTCGGTGGTGGCATATTCGCCTAACCGCGCCGAAGCGCTCGAATATATCAAGTGGTTCGCCGCGCTCGACACCCAGAAGAAGTGGTGGGCGCTCGGCGGCTACAGCTGCCACAAGGGCGTGCTCAACGATCCCAACTTCAAGAACACCGCGCCGTTCGCCGCCGACTTCCTGGTGGCGATGGACCAGGTGGTCGACTTCTGGGCCGAGCCGTCCTACGCCCAGCTTCTGCTCGCGATGCAGAAGCGCGTCCACGACTATGTCGTCGCCGACCAGGGTACGGCGAAAGGCGCGCTCGACGGGCTGATCGCCGACTGGACCAAGGTGTTCAAGGAGGACGGCAAGCTGTGATGGAGGCGGCACCTCTCGCGCAAGCGAGATCCGCCACGACAATCCCTCCGGCGAGCTTCGGCTTGCCGGGCGGACCAGCCAGTCTCACCGCCAGCCCGAAGCCGCCAGTGAAGCAGCCCCTCGCATGACCGACCAAACCGGACTGAGCAGCCTCGTCGACCGCGCCGCCCTGGTGACGCCGCCCGCCGTGGCGGGGCGCGTGCGCGGCCTGTCCGAGCGCGCCATCGCCTGGCTATTCATCATGCCGACCATGCTGCTGCTGCTCGCGATCAACATTTTCCCGTTGATCTGGACCATCCGGCTGTCCTTTACCAATTATCGCGCGAACCGTCCGAACGCCACCGTGCTCGATATCGGACTCGCCAACTACCAGTCGATCCTGACCGATCCGGACGTCTGGGCGGCGATGACGGTGACCGCGCGCTTCGTGTTCTGGACCATCCTGATCCAGACCCTGCTGGGCTTTACGCTAGCCTGGCTGATCGACAAAAAGTTCCGCGGCCACGGCCTGTGGACCACCTTGATCCTGCTGCCGATGATGCTGTCGCCGGCTGTGGTCGGCAACTTCTGGACGTTCCTCTACCAGCCGCAGATCGGGCTCTTCAACTACGTCATCTCCGCCGCGACGGGCGCGCCCGCATCGTCTTTCCAGATGCTGGCGCAAGTGCCGCTCGCGCCCTGGGCGATCGTCATCGTCGACACCTGGATGTGGACGCCTTACGTGATGCTGATCTGCCTTGCAGGTCTCCGCTCGATTCCCGACTACATCTATGAGGCGGCCGAGGTCGATCGCGCCTCGCCGTGGCGGCAGTTCTGGTCGATCACTTTGCCGATGGCGCTGCCGTTCATCATGCTGGCGGTGCTGTTCCGCGGCATCGAAAACTTCAAGATGTTCGACATGGTCAACCTCCTGACCGGCGGCGGTCCAGGCTCGACGACCGAGGTCGCCTCGATCACCCTGAAGCGCGAAGCCTTCGAGAAGTGGCGGACCGGCTATTCCTCGGCCTTCGCCATCATCCTGTTCGTCACCGTGTTCGGCCTCGCCAACATCTACGTCAAGGCGCTCAACCGGGTGAAAAGCCGATGACCGGTCTCGCAACCGCCCATTCCGTCGTCGATCCGTCGCCGCTGACCAAGCGGATCGCGGCAACCGTGGTGATCGCCTATGCGCTGATCACTCTGGTGCCGCTGCTGTGGATCTTCATGACCGGCTTCAAGTCGCCGTCGGACGCGATCGCCTATCCGCCGAAGCTCGTCGCCGAGCCGAGCCTGGAGGGCTATTGCAACCTGTTCACGACCCGGACCCGGCAGGCGCCGGAGTACATGGCCAAGCTGCCACCGGCTGCCAGTCTGTGCGACCGCATCTCGCGCGGCCGCAACATGGTGGTCGCGGGTCCATCGAACTACATCCCGCGCTACGTGAATTCGCTGGTGATCGCGTTCGGCTCGACGGCGCTGTCGGTCGTGCTCGGCACGCTGGCGGCCTACGCGTTCTCGCGCTTCAAGGTGCCGTTGAAGGATGATCTGCTGTTCTTCATCCTGTCGACCCGGATGATGCCGCCGATCGCGGTCGCGATCCCGATCTATCTGATGTATCGCGAGCTCGGCCTGTCCGACACGCGGCTCGGCATGATCCTGCTCTATACGTCCGTCAACATCTCGCTCGCGGTCTGGCTGCTCAAGGGATTCATGGACGAGATCCCGCGCGAATACGAGGAGGCGGCGATGGTCGACGGCTACACCCGCCTGCAAGCCTTCTTCAAGGTCGTGTTGCCGCAGGCCACCACCGGCATCGTCGCCACCGCGATCTTCTGCCTGATCTTCGCCTGGAACGAATATGCCTTCGCGGTGCTTCTGACCTCGGGCACGGCGCAGACCGCGCCGCCCTTCATCCCGATCATCATCGGCGAGGGCGGCCAGGATTGGCCGGCGGTCGCGGCGGGCACCACGCTGTTCCTGATCCCGATCGTCGTGTTCACGGTGCTGCTGAGAAAACATCTGTTGCGCGGCATCACCTTCGGAGCGGTGCGCAAATGACCGAGATGGCACAAGATCAGCCGGCCGATGCGGCGCACTCGCGCTGGCCACGGGCGCTGCGGCGCGGCCCGATGGAGACGCTGGCAACGATCCTCATTGCGGCCGGCGTGCTGATGCTGCTGCAGCCGTTCGCACTGGTGCTCTACACCTATTCCTTCATCACCACGCTCGCCGGCGTCGTGATGTTCACCATCGTCTCCAAGTTTCCGGACTGACGCCATGGCCGAGATCCGGATCGAGAATCTGTTCAAGGAGTTCGGCGGCTTTGCCGCCGTGCGCGGCACAAGCTTCACGATCGCCGACGGCGAGTTCTTCTGCCTGCTCGGTCCGTCCGGCTGCGGCAAGACCACGACGCTGCGCATGATTGCAGGCCTGGAGCTGCCGACCTCGGGGGCGATCAGGCTCGGCGGCGAGGACGTCACCTTCCGCCGCGCGCGCGAGCGCGACATCGCCATGGTGTTCCAGCTGTTCGCGCTCTACCCGCACATGAACGTGCGCCGGAACATCGCTTTTCCCCTGGTCTCGATGGGGGTGCCCAAGGGGGAGATCCGGCGGCGGGTCGAGGAAGCCGCGCGCATCCTGCGCATCGACCATCTGATCGACCGTCCGGTGAGCGGGTTGTCGAGCGGCGATCGCCAGCGCGTCGCGCTCGGCCGCGCCATCGTCCGCGAGCCGAAAGCGTTCTTGATGGATGAGCCGCTCGGCGCGCTCGATGCGGAGTTCCGTCACATCATGTGCGGAGAGCTGCGCGCCCTGCACGACCGGCTCAAGGCCACCACCGTGTTCGTGACTCACGACCAGCTCGAGGCGATGTCGATGGCCGACACGATCGCGGTGATGAATCGCGGCGTCGTGGAGCAGCTCGGAACGCCCCAGGAGATCTACGACCGTCCCGCCACCATGTTCGTCGCGGACTTCATCGGCTCGCCGGCGATGAACTTCATCCGCTTCGCGGGCAGGCTTGGCGCCGGCACGAACTGCGTGCGGATCGACGGCGCCGAGATCGGCGTGCCCGAGCTGCGCGAGGATGCCGGGAGCGACGAGTTGGTCCTCGGTGTGCGGCCGGAGCAGGTGGCGCTCAGCGCCGAAGGCGGGCTGCGCGGCGAGGTGTTCGGCGCCGAATATCTCGGCACCACCCAGATCATCACCGTCACGACGTCTCATGGCATCGTCAAGGCGCGCGCGCCCGCGGCGGTCCGGGTGCAGCGTGCGGAGCCGGTCGGGCTCAGCTTCCGCGCCGACCGGCTGTCGCTGTTCGACGCCGCCACGGGCCGCGCGGTCCGCACGGCGCTGTATGAGCAGCCGGTGAGAGGAGGGCGCCATCATGGCTGAGACGCGGCTCAACGCCGTCAGCAAGTCGTTCGGTTCCAAGCCGGCGGTACGGGATTTGTCGCTGACCATCCGCGACGGCGAGCTCGTCGTGCTGCTCGGGCCGACCGGTGCCGGCAAGACCACGACATTGCGGCTCGTGGCCGGCCTCGAGATGCCGGATCGCGGCAGCATCACCATCGGCGGCGTCGACCAGACGAAGGCGACGCCGGCCGCGCGTGACGTCACGTTCGTGTTCCAGCAATATTCTCTCTATCCGCATCTGTCGGTGTACGACAATCTGGCTTTCCCACTGCGCTCGCCGGTGCGCAAGATTGCGGAGGCTGAGATCAGGCGCATCGTCGGTGACGTCGCGGCGATGCTCCGGATCGAGGACAAGCTCGGCAACCGCGCTACTCAGCTCTCCGGCGGCCAGATGCAGCGCGTGGCGATCGGCCGCGCGCTGGTGCGCAGACCTGCGATCGCGTTGCTAGACGAGCCGCTATCCTCGCTCGACGCCAAGCTGCGTTCCGAGCTGCGCATCGAGCTCAAGCGTATCCAGCAGGATCTCGGCGCCACCATGCTCTACGTCACCCACGACCAGATCGAGGCGATGACGCTCGCCAACCGTATCGGCGTGATCGAGCAGGGCCGGCTGGTGCAGGTCGGCAGCCCGCGGGAGGTCTATGAGGATCCGGCCAATACCTATGTGGCGACCCGGCTCGGCAGTCCCGGCATCAATCTACTGCCGCGCGGGCTGTTTCCGGATCTTGCGGTGCCGGGCGACGTCGCGACGATCGGCGCGCGCACCGAGCACATGACGGTCCGGCGCGCCGAGAGCCGTGCCGACGCACGGGTGAAATGGATCGAGCATCTCGGCGATCAGAATCATCTGCATATCACGCTGCAGGACCAGACCATCGTCAGCCTGGTGGAGCCGGATACGGAATTGAAAGTCGGCGACTCCGTCGCTATCGAGTTCACCCGGCCGCTGCTGTTCGACCGGGCGGGCCAGCGGGTGAGATAGACAATGGACCAGGCGTTCAAGCGCAAGGTGATCGTGGCGATGGCCGATGCCATCATCGCCCATGCGGAGGAGCTGACCGCGCTCGACTCGGCGATCGGCGACGGCGATCACGGCCTCAACATGAAGCGCGGCTTCGAGGCCGTGCTCGCCGATGTGGACAATATCTCCGCCAAGCCTCTTCCCGAGGCGTTGAAGGCGGTCGGCATGGCGCTGGTGATGAAGGTCGGCGGTGCGTCCGGTCCGCTCTATGGCACGCTGGCGATGGGACTTGGCAAGGCGCTGCCATCAGAGCCCTCTGCCGCCGAAGCGGCGGCGGCGCTCGGTCGCGCCATCGCGGACGTCAAAGCGCGTGGCAAGTCGGAAGCAGGGCAGAAGACCATGCTCGACGTCTTGATCCCTGTGCAGGTCGCTTTTGCGGCCGGTGGCGACGATCTCAGTTCCCGGCTGCCCGCAATCGCCGCCGAGGCCGCCGACGCGACGGTGCCGATGCTGGCGATCCGCGGCCGTGCTTCGTTTCTCGGCGAGCGCTCGATCGGGCACATGGATCCCGGCGCGCGCTCGTCCAGCCTGCTGGTGCAGGCGATCTGCGGCGTATTCAATGAGGCCTGGGCATGAGTGAGCAGAAGAATGTCGGCATCGTCATCGTGTCGCATTCCGCCAAGGTGGCGGAAGGCGCGGCCGACATGGTCCGGCAGATGGTCGGCGACAGCGTGCCGCTCGCGGCGGTCGGCGGCAATGCCGATGGCGGGCTCGGCACCGATGTCGGCGCCATCATGGGCGCGATCGACAAGGCATGGTCGGAGTCGGGCGTTGCGATCCTGGTCGATCTCGGCGGCGCCGAGACCAACAGCGAGATGGCGGTGGAGATGATGCCGGAGGAGCGGCGCGAGCGCATCGTGATCTGCAACGCGCCGCTGGTCGAGGGCGCCGTGATGGCGGCGACGGAAGCTTCCGGCGGCTCGCCGCTCGATGCGGTGCGCGCGACCGCCGAAGAGCTGATGGGCGGATGAGCGGGAACGACAATGGCTGACGGTGGAGAGATCGGCATGCAGGAAGCGAAGGCGCACGCGCTGCTGACCAACGAGGTCGGGCTGCATGCGCGGCCCTCGGTCAAGCTGACCCAGCTCGCCAAGCGCTTTGCGTCGAGCATCGAAGTCGCGATCGCGGCCGACGGGCCCTGGACCGACGCCAAGAGCCCGGTGAAGATCATGCGCGTCAAGGCCGCCAAGGGCGAGACGCTGTTCCTGCGCGCCAATGGAACCGATGCCGAGGCCGCCATCGCCGCGCTGGTCGATCTGGTGAACCGCAAGTTCGACGAGGAGTGACGATGGAGCGGCGTATCTTCGGGCGGGCGGCGTCGGACGGGATGGCCATCGGGCCCGCGGCGATCCTGCATGCGCTGGAGGGCGCCAGCCGGACGAAAGGGGCGATCGCCGAGGAGCATGAAGCGCTCGCCGTAGCGGTCGCGCATGCGCGCGAGGCCGTGGCCGAGCTGATCGACAGGCTCGAGGGAGACGCGGCCGAGCTGATCGGCTTTCAGCTCGCGCTGCTCGAAGACGATGCGCTGACCGAGGCGGCTTACGTCCAGATCGAGGGCGGCGTCGCTGCGGATGCGGCTTGGCGTGCGGCGATGGCGGAGGAGATGGCGGGGTATGAGTCCGCTGAGGACGAATATTTCCGCGCCCGCGCCGGCGACCTCGCCGACATCCGGGATCGCGTGCTGCGACACTTGTTCGGCTTGCAGCAGAACGGCAAGTTGCCGAAGGGGGCGATCGTCGTTGCGCGTGATCTGGCGCCATCGGCTTTCCTCGCCATCGAGTGGACGAATGGAGGGGGCATCGCGCTCGGCGAGGGCAGCCCGACCAGCCATGTCGCGATGTTGGCGCGCAGCCGCGGCGTGCCGATGGTGGTCGGGCTCGGTCACGATTGGGACAAGCTGACAGGGGATTTGCTGGTCGATGGCGGTCGCGGTGTCGTCATTGCCGATCCCAGTGCGCAGCGTATCGCTGCCGCCCGGGCGGAGGATGCGACCGCCTCGCGCCGCAAGGCGGACGCGATCGCGCGCCAGCACGAACCGGCACTGACGCGCGACGGCACCCGCGTCTCGGTGCTCGTCAACATCTCCGGCCCTGCCGACATGACGCTGCTTCCGGCCGCAGCCTGCGACGGCATCGGCCTGGCACGCACCGAGTTTCTCACCGGCAACCTGCTTCACGACGAGGAGGCACAATATCACGCCTATGCCGAGCTCGTGCGCTGGGCCGAAGGCCGGCCGGTCACGATCCGCACGCTCGATGCCGGCGGCGACAAGCCGATTCCGGGCTACACGATCGATGGCGAGAGCAACCCGTTTCTCGGCCTTCGTGGCCTCCGTCTGTCCTTGCGTCACCCCGAGATCTTCCGCGTTCAACTGCGCGCGCTGGCTCGCGCCGCTGCGCTCGGACCGCTCAAGGTGATGCTGCCGATGGTGACCAATGCAGCGGAGCTGGACGTGGCGCGTCGCCATCTCCGCGCCGTGCTCGCCGACTTGGCCGCCGGCAACGTCGCGTTCGCCGCGCCGGCCTTCGGAATGATGGTCGAGGTGCCGGCTGCTGCGTTGGCAGCGCATGACTTCGCTGCGGACTTCTTCTCGATCGGCACCAATGACCTGACCCAATACGCGACCGCTGCTTCGCGTGACGGCGCCGAGGTCGCCGACTATGCTGACGTGCTGCATCCCGGGGTGCTGGCGATGATTGCCCATGTGGTGCGCGCTGGTCGCGCGCGGGGCGTGGAAGTCTCGATCTGCGGCGACGCCGCCGGTGATGTCAGAGCCATGCCGGCGCTGCTTGAGCTCGGTGTGCGCGCGCTGTCGGTCGCGCCGGGCCTGCTGCCGCTGGTGAAGGCGGCGATCCGCGAGCTTGACCTCGCCAAGGGCACGGAAAAGACCGCGGAAGAGGGCGCATGAGTGACCAGGATGCATCGGGGGCCGCGAGTCCGCTCGCCGAATACAAGGCGATCCTGCGCGCGGTGATCGACAGCCGTCCCTCCGGTACACGGCAGCGGCTGGCGGAGGCGATCGGCAAGAATCGCAGCTTCATCTCGCAGATCGTCAATCCGGCCTATGCGACGCCGATCCCGCTGCAGCATCTCGAGACCATCTTCCACATCTGTCACTTCTCGCCGCATGAGCAGCAGGCTTTTCTGACCGCCTACCGCGCCGCCCATCCGGGCCGGCTGGACGAGGTCGAGGCGCAGCGGCCGATGCGGCGCCTCGTGGTCGAGCTGCCGGACTTCGGCGACCCCGCGCTCAACGCCCATGCCGACCGCATCATCACCGGCGTCGCGCGCGGCATCACCGCGCTGATCTCAGCCAACGAAAACAACGACGACGCCGAACCGGGAGGGAAGCCATGAAGAAGCTGATCAACGCCGTTTCCGACGTGCTGACCGAGAGCCTGCAGGGTTTTGCCGCCGTGCATGGCGACATCGTCACGCTGGGCGAGGACAACAAGTTCGTTCGCCGCAAGAGCCTCAAACCGGGCAAGGTCGCGCTGATCTCCGGCGGCGGCTCCGGCCATGAGCCGCTCCACGCCGGCTTCGTCGGGCCGGGCATGCTCGATGCCGCCTGTCCGGGCCAGGTTTTCACCTCGCCGACGCCTGACCAGATGCTCGCGGCCGCGCAGGCCGTGGACACCGGCGCGGGCGCGCTGTTCATCGTCAAGAACTACGAAGGCGACGTGATGAATTTCGCGATGGCCGCGGAGATGATGGAGGGCAAGGTCGCGACCGTCATTACCGACGACGACGTCGCGGTCGAGACCTCGACCTATTCGACCGGCCGCCGCGGCGTTGCCGGCACGCTGATCGTGGAGAAGATGCTGGGTGCTGCGGCCGAGCAGGGCCGCGATCTCGACGCGCTGAAGGCGCTTGGTGACGACGTCAACAGGCGCACCCGCTCGATGGGCGTGGCGCTGACCTCATGCACGGTGCCGGCCGCGGGCAAGCCGACCTTCACGCTCGGCGAGGACGAGATGGAGATGGGGGTCGGCATCCATGGCGAGCCCGGCAGGCGCCGGGTCAAGCTGGCGTCCGCGGACGCCATCGCCGAGGAGATGATGGGCGCGATCCTGGCCGATCTTGCAGCGAAGCCCGGGACTCCGTGCCTGCTGCTGGTCAACGGCTTCGGGGCTACGCCAGCGATGGAGTTGTACGTGATGGCCAATGCGGCGCGGCGCATCCTGGAAGGGCGCGGGCTCGCCATCGCGCGCGGGCTGGTCGGCTCCTACGTCACCTCGCTCGACATGGCCGGCTGCTCGCTCACCGTGACCGCGCTCGATGATGCATCGCTGGGACTGTGGGACGCGCCGGTGCACACCGCGGCGCTGCGCTGGGGCTGCTGAAGCGATACGTGCTCAGCGGATCTCGTTCGAGTAGTAGTGTTGCGCCGTCGTGGCGCGGTGCTGGCTGAGGATCGCCAGCGCGCCGGTCTGGTCGTAGGCCTCCTCGTCGATCACCAGCACGGCGCTCGGAGCGGGCAGGCCGAGCAGCTTGCGGTCCTCCTTGGTGGCGACCTCCGCCGTCACCTTCTCGCGCACCGCGGCGATCCGGATGCCATAGGCCTCGAGCAGATGCCGGTAGATCAGGGCAGGGACCTTCTTCGGCTCGGCCGGAAATCCCGCCACGCGGCTCGCGACCATCGAGATCCGCGAATGCAGCACCGGCGCGCCAGCGACGCGGCGGATGCGATGAAGATGCAGCAGCGGCCCGCCCTCGGCCATCGCGAACAGCGCGGCTTCGCGTGACTCGGCGGCGCGTGTCGTCACCGACAGCACCTCGGCCTCCGAGTGCAGCAGGCTGCCGTCCGCGGCGAGCAGGCGGAAGTACTGGAAGAAGAAGCTGAGCCCATGCTGCGACGCGCGGCCCGTCACCACCGTGCCGGTCTTGCGCCGGCGCATCAGCATGCCGCCCGCGGTGAGATCGGCCAGCGCGCGGCGGATGGTGCCGACGGCGACGCCATATTGATTGGCGAGCGCGACCTCGCCGGGCAGCACTGTGCCGGGCGGCATGTCGCCGATCAGGATCGCCTCGGCGATCTGGCGCTTGACATGCTCGTAGAGCGGCACCGGCAGCGCGCCCGGACCCGCCCCCACCCCGTCTGCCGCTTTGCTGGCCACAGCTGCCTTTTTCATGGAATTGACAAACGCCGCGTCGTGAATTCTATTTCTATATAGAATATAGGATAGAGCTGGCGGCAAATGATTTCTGAGGGCATTCCAGCGGACCGGGGCGCGCGCAGCCTGGCCAGCGCTTTTGCCGCGATCGACGCCATGGCCGAGACGGCGGTCGAGGACCTGCGGAAGATGGTGGCGGTCGACACCAGCTTTCCTCCGGGGGCCGGCTACGATGCATTTGCCGACGTGATGGAGCAGCTCGCTGCCCCGCTGGCACTGGATAGCGAGCGCGTGATCGTTCCGGAGGACCTATGGCGCGCACCGGGGGCGCGCGGATCGCGGACGAATCTGATCGCACGGCGCCGCGCCGGCAGACCGGTGCTCGGGCTCTATTTCCATGTGGACACGGTACCGGCGGCGCCCGGCTGGGCCACCGATCCGCTGCAGCTGAGCCGCGACGGTGACCGTCTGATCGGACTCGGCGCGGCCGACATGAAGGGATCGATTGCGGCGGCGCTGCTCGCACTCCGCGGCGCGCAGCAGACTGGATTGCCGCTGGCCTATGATCCGATGTTGCTGCTGTGCACGGACGAGGAGGCAGGGCTTTATCCCGGCGTGCGTTACCTTGCCGAGCAGGGCCGTCTCGAAGGGCATATTCTGAATTTCAACGGCAGTGCCATGCCGCGGATCTGGGCCGGCTGCTTCGGCCTGTTCACGCTCACGGTGCGGGTTCACGGCAAGGCAGCGCATGCCGGCGAGCAGCGCCGCGCCGGCGCCAACGCGATCGAGGCGGCGCTGCCGATCCTCAATGCGCTCGCGGCCCTCGAGCCGGTCATCGCGCAGCGGACGTCGGCGTTGCCGCCACCGCCGCAGGCGGCTGGACCGCTCGCCGCGAGCCTCGACATCTCAGCCATTCATGGCGGCCAATGCGGCGGACAGATCCCCTCGCTGGTCGAGATTCTCCTGTGCCGCCGATACACGCCCGAGGAGGACTTCGCCGCTGCACGCCGCGAGATCGAAACGGCCGTCCGGCAGGCGGCCGGCACCCTCGACGTCGAGATCATCCTCACCGGCCATCTGATGCCGACATCCGATCCCGGCGGGCCGCATTGGTCGCGCTGGCAGCAGGCGCTGTCGGCCGGCTTCGGCTATGCCGCGGAAGACTTCGCTCGCTGGGGGGCGGCCGGCTGCTCCGATTTCGGCTGGGTGCAGCAGGCCACGGGCGTGCAGGAGGTGCTGCTCACGGGCCTCGGCAGGCCCGATAGCCGCATTCATGCGCCGGGCGAATCCACGACGCTCGCCGACATCGTCGCATTGGCGAAATCGGTGCTCGCCTATCTTGCAGCCGAGTTCCGTCCCGAACTCTGTCCCGAAGCCATCACGCCTGAAAAGGACTTCGCCTGATGCCGTCCGTGACCCGTCGTCATTTCCTTGCCGGCTCCGCGCTCGTGCTTGGTGCTCTGCCGCAAGTCTCTCTCTCTGCCGAGGTGCCGAAGCACGGCGGCGTGTTGCGGATCTCGGTCGACCAGGGCGCGGCGGTCATTCATCCGCTGCTCGCGCGTGTCAATCCGGAATACCTCATCACCGAGCTGCTCTATTCCAACTTGACCCGGTTGAAGCCGGACATGTCGGTCGAGCCGGACCTCGCCTTGTCGTGGCAGGCCGGCGCGGGGCTCACCGAGTGGACGTTCAGGCTGCGGCCCAATCTCAGTTTCCACGACGGCTCGCCGCTGACGGCGGAGGATGTCGTCGCGACCTTCAAGGCGATCCTCGATCCGAAGACCGCATCACCGGCGCGCACCAATGTCGGCCCGATCAAGGATGTCGCTGCCGTCGATGCGTCGACCGTGCGGTTCACGTTGTCGGTTGCCTTTGCCGATTTTCCGGTCGCGCTCGCCTACAACAATGCGCGCATCGTGCCTGCGAAAGTCGTTGCTGCCGATCTCGCCAGCCTCGCCACAAAGGCGAATGGTTCAGGGCCGTTCAAGCTCGTGTCCTATGAGCCGGACCGCAAGATCGTCGTCGAGCGCAACCCGGCGTATTACGATCCGGCGCGGCCTTTGCTCGATCGCGTCGAGATTCTCGTCTATCCCGACCGCACCGCCGAAGCATCGGCTCTGATTTCGGGCGACATCGATCTCATGTTGTCGACCACGCCCGGCGAATATGAGCGGCTCGGCAAGGCCAGCGGCGTCAAGGCGGTGCGGGTCCCCTCGGGGCAGTTTCTGAACGTCAACATGGGCTGCGATCAGAAGCCGTTCAACGACGTTCGCGTGCGCCAGGCGCTGGCGCTGACCATCGATCGCGAGGCCATGGCCGGCTTCGTGGCCGGCGGCTACGGCACGCCCGGCAACGACACGCCGCTGAGCCCCGCCTACCGGTTCTATCAGGACAGCAAGCTGAAGAAGCCCGACATCGCGAAAGCCAGGCAATTGCTCGCCGATGCCGGCTATCCCTCCGGCATCGACCTGACGATGGTGGCATCCGACAAACCGGACACGCGCACGCAGCTTGGCGTTGCGATCCGTGAGATGGCGGCACCGGCCGGCTTCCGCATCAACGTTCAGACGATGCCGCACGCGACCTATCTCGACCAGGTCTGGAAGAAGGGCAATTTCTACGTCGGATTCTACAACATGCAATCGACCGCCGACGCGATCTTCAAGCTGCTCTACACCTCGGATGCCGCCTGGAACGAGACACGCTGGAACAATGCGCGCTTCGACGAGATCGTCAATGCGGCGCGTAGCGAGACCGACGATGCCAATCGCGCCGCGCTCTATGCGCGGGCCCAGACGATGATGAGCGAGGAGGTGCCGTCGGTCATTCCGGTCTTCTTCGACATCCTGGCGGCGCAGCGCGCCTATGTGGAAGGATACCAGCTGCATCCGCGCGGATCGGTGTTCCGGCTCGATCTCGTCTCGCTCGGCGCAGGCGCGCCCAGGCGCAGCTGAGACGGGATCCGAGCGGTGTCATTCGCCTGGCTGCTGCGGCGGCTGCTCCTGATGGTCTATACGGTCGTCGTCGTCAGTGTGCTGGTGTTTGCCATCACACAGGCGCTGCCGGCTGATGCCGCGCAGACGCTGCTTGGCGAGAACGCTTCGCCGGAGGCGCTGGCCGCAATTCGCAGCCGGCTCGGGCTCGACGACCCGGTCTGGCTGCAATTCTCGCATTGGGTCGCGCACGCGGCCATCGGCAATTTCGGTGTCTCCATGCGCACCGGCCTGCCGGTTGCGCCGGAGATGCTGACGGCGCTGTCGCGCTCGCTGCTGCTGGCAGCGGGCGCACTCGTCGTCACCCTCCTGATCGCGGTCCCGCTCGGAATCTTCGCGGCGCTCCGCAAGGGGCGGCCGGCGGATACGGCCACCAGCGTGGTCGCCTATCTCGGGGTCTCCCTGCCGGAGTTCGTCACCGCAACCGTGCTCGCGCTGCTGCTGACCGACATTCTGCCATGGCTGCCGGCGACCGGCTACGTGTCGCCGCTGGAGGATGCCGGGCCGGCGCTGCGCCATCTGATCCTTCCGGTCCTGACCGTCTCGGTCATTCTCGTCGCGCATGTGATGCGCATGATGCGTTCGGAGACGCTGGACGTGCTGCAGTCCGACTACGTCCGCGCGGCGCGGCTGAAAGGCCTGCCCGAGCGGACGGTGCTGGTGCGGCACGTGATGCGCAACGCGCTGCTGCCGGTCATCACCATCGTCGCGCTCGACGTCGGCTATCTCCTGGGCGGCATCATCGTCATCGAGGAGATTTTCGCCATTCCCGGCATCGGCCGGGCATTGATGATCGCCATCACCACCCGCGATCTGCCGTCGATCCAGGCCGGCGCGATGATCATGGCGGTCACCTATGCGATCACCAACACGCTGGCGGATGTCGTCTACGCGCTGCTCGACAGGCGGATCAGCTATGACTGAGCTGCTCGGCAGGATGATCCGCAAGCCGCAGGGGGCGATCAGCGTGATGCTGCTCGTTGCCCTCGCCATCGTCTGCATCCTCGGCCCGTGGCTCGCGCCCTATGGGGCGGAGAAGATGGATTTTCTCGGCCGTTTCCGCCCGCCGGGATGGCAGAACTGGCTGGGCGCCGATCAGTTCGGCCGCGACGTGCTGAGCCGGCTGCTGTCCGGCGCGCGCGCCACCGTTCCGATGGCGCTCGCGGCGACGCTCGCCGGCAGCGCGATGGGCGCCGTGGTCGGCGTCGCATCGGCCTATCTCGGCGGCAAGGCCGACGAATTCATCATGCGCACCAACGATGCTGTGATGGCCGTTCCTGGCCTCCTCATGGCGCTGCTGCTGGTCAGCACGCTCGGCAATGGGGCAGTCAACGCGGTGATCGCGATTGCCTTTGCGTTTGCGCCGGGCATGGCGCGGGTCACGCGCTCCGTGGCGCTTGCTGTGCGCAGTCAGGACTACGTCAAGGCCGCCATCGCGCGCGGCGAAGCGGCATCGCAGATCATTTTCCGCGAGATGCTTCCGAACGTGATGGGCCCAATCATCATCGAGGCCACCATCCGGGTGTCATTTGCGGTGATGCTGTTCGCGACGCTCAGCTTCCTCGGCCTGGGTGCACAGCCGCCGGCATCGGAATGGGGCCTGATGGTGGCCGATGCGCGCCAATACATGCACCGGGCGCCATGGATCCTGATCGCGCCCTCGGCCGCGATCGCGCTGTCGGCGATCGCCTTCAATCTCGTCGGCGATGCCCTGCGCGACGCGCTGAATCCGCGGGACGATCGATGAAGCCGGCGCTCGCCATCACTGCTTACGGACTGGATTACGTCACCCCGGCGGGCGCTGTGGAGGTGCTGCGTGACGTGTCGCTCGAGATCGCGCCCGGCGAGGTGCTCGGCCTCGTCGGCGAATCCGGCTCCGGTAAGAGCTCGCTGGCTTGGGCGTTGATGCGGCATCTGCCGGCCAATGCCCGCGAGGTCTCGGGCTCCCTGTGTCTGGGTGACCTCGACCTGCGGTCCCTCAGCCTGAAGCGACTGACCGCGGTCCGTGGCCGCCGCATCGGCATGGTGTTCCAGGATCCGTCGACCGCGCTCAATCCGACATTGACCATCGGCCGCCAGATCACCGAGGCGCTGATGCGTCATCGCGATCTGAATGCGCGGGCCGCCAGGAACCTCGCGATCGAATTGCTCGGCCATGTCGAGCTGCGCGACCCCGTGGCGGTGCTGCGGCGCTATCCGCACGAGATCTCCGGCGGCGAGAAGCAGCGGGTAGTCATCGCGACGGCCTTCGGGTGCCGGCCCGATGTCATCCTGTTCGATGAGCCTACGACGGCGCTCGACGTCATCACCGGTGCCCGCATCATCGAGCTGTTTGCGCGGTTGCGTGCGGAGACGGGCGTCGCTGCGCTCTACATCTCGCACGATCTCGCGATGATGACCCGGGTCGCCGATCGTGTCGCGGTGATCCGGCACGGCCGCATCGTCGAGCAGGTGCCCGCGTCTGACATCTTCAGGACGCCGCAGCACGCCTACACCAAGGCTCTCATCGCCGCCGTGCCGCGTCCGGAGCGGCGGCTCGTGAACGATCAGCCGGGCGCGGCCCTGGTGCTGGACGCACGCGGCATCGAAGTCCATTACGGCAGGGGCGGGCTGTTCCGTGCGGCTCCGCCACCGGCGACCAGGGCCGTCGATGTCCGCGTCCGTGCCGGCGAAATCGTCGGCCTCGTCGGTGAATCCGGCTCGGGGAAGTCATCCGTCGCTCGCGCCCTCACCGGGCTTGCCCGCTTCGACGGCACGATCAGCTTCGACGGCCGAACGTTGCGCAGGGCCGGTGACATGAACCGTGCCTATCGGCGCGATGTCCAGATCGTGTTCCAGCACCCGGATTCCTCGCTCAATCCGCGCCACCGGATCGGTGAGATCCTGTCGCGCCCCTTGAAGCTCTATGGCGGCGACGTCGCCGCCGTGCCGCGCCTGCTCGAACAGGTCCGGCTGCCGGCGTCGTATGCCATGCGCTGGCCGCACCAGCTCTCGGGTGGCGAGAAGCAGCGCGTCGCGATCGCGCGTGCTTTTGCGGCGCGGCCGCGCCTGGTGATCTGCGACGAGATCACGGCGCCGCTCGACGTCTCGGTCCAGGCCCAGATCATCGAGCTGCTGCTGGCTTTGCGCGCCGAGACGGGTGCGGCCTATCTCTTCATCACCCACGATCTCAACCTGATCAGGCAGATCGCGCACCGCATCGTCGTGATGCGCCACGGCCGGCTGGTCGACAGCCGTGCCGTCGATGCCTTCGGCGCAGACGACGTTCACCCTTACACCCGCGAGCTGATGGCGGCCTCGCCAGCGCCCGTTGGCTGACCGCAAGGATTGCCCCCATGGATCGCAACGACCTGCTCGCCCGCATCGACATTCCAGCTTCGCTCGCGCTGCTGTCGCGCATGGTTCAGCACAAGAGCTATTCGAAGACCGAGGGCGAGAAGCAGCTCGCGACCTTCATGGCTGAACAGATGAGCGCGATCGGCCTGGATGCCGCCGTCGCCCCGTTCGGGGCCGAGGGCCGTGTCAACGCGGTCGGCCGCTGGCACGGCACCGGCGGCGGCAAGAGCCTGCTCTTCAACGGCCATGTCGATACAAATCCGGTGACCGAGGGCTGGACCCTCGATCCCTGGGCGGGGAAGGTGGACGACGACTTCGTCTACGGAATCGGCGTGTCAAACATGAAGGCCGGCGACGCCGCCTATTTCTGCGCGGTCAAGACGCTGATCGAGGCCGGCGTCAGGCTGAGGGGTGATGTCGTTCTGACCTATGTGGTCGGCGAGCTGCAAGGCGGAGTCGGCACCTATTCGTTGCTGGAGCAGGGGCTGCGCGCGGACTATTTCATCAATTCCGAGCCAACCGACCTCAAGGCGATGACGATGCATGCCGCGGCATTCATGTTCATCATCGAGCTCGTCGGCAACACGCGGCATCTGTCGAAGCGCGAGGAGGCGGTGGACGCCATCACCGCCGCCTGCGATCTCATTCCGCGCCTCAATGCGATGCGGTTCTCCGGCGCGCGTTCGCCGGCACATGAGGCCATCAACCGCGTTCATGTCGGCGTCGTGCACGGCGCGCTCGGTCGTGAGTTGCACGAATGGCGAACGCCGCAGGTCGCGGATTTCGTCCGCATCAAGGGCTCCGGTCGTTACGCTCCTGGGCAGACCGAGCAGGGCGCGCTCGCGGACATGCGGCGCGAGCTCGATGCGCTGGAGGGGCGTTTTCCCGGCCTGAAGGCCCATCTGATGTCGGAGGACCGCGCCGGCGTGCCGACCATGCCGCCGTTCGAGGTCGCGCCGGACAGCCCGATCGTCCGTGCCGTCAACAATGCCTATCGTGTCGTGCGCGGCGCCGCCCAGCCGACAGGCCCGGTGACGCCGAGCTGCTTCTATGGCACCGATGCCGGCCATCTTTATACCTATGGCGGCATGGAGGGCATCGTCTGCGGACCGGGCGGCCGCTACAACACGATGCCGGACGAGCGCGTCGACATTCCCGACTATCTCGACATGATCCGCATCTACATGCTGGCCATTCTCGATATCTGCGGCTGAACCCGCGCTCAGGCGGCGGCTGCCTGTTGCTGGAATTGCTCGAACGCCGCAATCGCATCGGCGGCATACATCAACGACGGTCCGCCGCCCATGTAGATCGCCATGCCGAGCGTCTCCTCGACCTCCTGCCGGCTTGCACCGAGACGGACGAGCGCCTCCGCGTGAAAGCCGATGCAGCCGTCGCACCGAACGGCAACCCCGATCGCCAGCGCGATCAGCTCCTTGGTCTTCTTGTCGAGCGCGCCATCAGCGGCGGCGGCCCTCGCCAGTGCAGAGAAGCCCTGCATGACGTCCGGAATGTCCTTGCGCAGCGTCTTCAGGTTACCCGAGATGTCCTTGCAGATCTCGCTGTACAGCTTGGTCATGATAGCTCCTACGACATCTTCGTGGTGGGTTTGCCGGGCTCGCGCAGTGCGATGTAGATCGCGGGGATCACGAGTACGGTGAGCAGGGTGGAGGAGGCCAGGCCGAACAGCAGCGAGATCGCCAGCCCCTGGAAGATCGGGTCGAGCAGGATCGTCGCAGCACCGATCATCGCCGCGAGCGCCGTCAGCAGGATCGGCTTGAAGCGCACGGCGCCGGCCTCCAACACGACGTCGCGCAGGGTCTTGCCCTCGCCGCCACTGTGCCGGATGAAGTCGACCAGCAGTATCGAGTTGCGGACGATGATGCCGGCCAGAGCAATGAAGCCGATCATCGACGTCGCCGTGAACGGCGCGCCCAGCAACCAGTGGCCGAGCAGGATGCCGATCAGGGTCAGCGGGATCGGCGTCAGGATCACCAGCGGCAGCCGGAAGCTCTTGAACTGCGCCACGACCAGAACGTAGATGCCGAGGATGGCCGCGCCGAATGCGGCGCCCATGTCGCGGAAGGTCACGTAGGTGATCTCCCATTCGCCATCCCACAGCAGCGTCGGACGGGACTCGTCCTTGGGCTGGCCGTGGAAGCCGATCACGGGCTTCGGCAGCTTGCCCCAGTCATGGGCGTCGATCCGGTCGGCGACCGCGAGCATGCCGTAGAGCGGGGCCTCGAAGCGGCCGGCGAGTTCTGCCATCACCATGTCGGCAAAGCGGCCGTCGCGGCGGAAGATCATCGGCGACCCCTCTTCCATGGTGGCCTTCACGACTTGGCCGAGTTCGACGACGGTCTTGCTGCCGGGCACCGTGTTGGCGGGCACCGGCGTCGAGGCCAGGGCCTGGCTCCAGCTCTTGTCGTGCTTCGGCAGACGCACGGCGATCTCGATCGGATTGCGGTCTTCGCCGCGATGCGAGTAGCCGACCGAGACGCCGCCGAACAGCGTCTGGATCGTGTCGTAGACGTCGCGCTGCTCGACACCGAAGAACTCGAGACTGTCCTGGTCGATCGACAGTCGCAGACGCGGCCGTCGCTGACCGATGGAATCGTCGATGTCGACGATGAAGGGAACGTCGGCGAAGACCTTCTTGAGTTCGGTGGTGACGGCGCGCCGGGTCGCCGCGTCCGGACCGTAGATCTCCGCCAGCAGGGTGGCGAGCACCGGAGGCCCGGGCGGCACTTCGACCACCTTGATGCTGGTGCCGGCCGGCACAGGGATGCTCTTCAGCCGCTGGCGCAGCTCGAGCGCGATGTCGTGGCTCGCGCGCTTGCGGTCGCCGCGCGCGGCGAGATTGACCTGGAGCTCGCCGAGCTCGGGCCGCTCCCGCAGATAGTAGTGCCTCACGAGACCGTTGAAGTTGAACGGGGCCGCCGTGCCGGCATAGCTCTGCACGGTCGTGATCTCCGGCAGCCCATGCGCAATGTCGGCGGCCGCGAACAGCGTGCGCTCGGTATCCTCCAGGCTCGCGCCTTCGGGCAGATCGACCATCACCGCGATCTCCGACTTGTTGTCGAACGGCAGCAGCTTGACGGTGACGGACTTGGTGGCGAACAGCGTCATCGACAGCAAGGTGGCGATGCCGACGCCGAGCAGGAAGATCCAGGCGGAGCGCTTGCTGGCGACGATCGGGCGCGCGACGCTGCGGTAGATGCGTCCGAGACGGCCTTCGCCATGCGCGTCATGAGAGTCCGCCGAGGCGCTGGTGGACCTCGGCGCCAGCCGCAGCATCAGCCACGGCGCCACCACCATGGCGACGAAAAACGAGAACAGCATCGCCGCCGAGGCGTTGGCCGGGATCGGCGCCATGTAGGGGCCCATCAGTCCCGACACGAACAGCATCGGCAGCAGGGCGGCGACCACGGTCAAGGTCGCGACAACGGTGGGGTTGCCGACTTCGGCGACCGCCTCGATGGTGGCCTGCAGGCGCGGCCGGCCGTCATGCATGCCCCAATGGCGCGCGATATTCTCGACCACGACGATGGCGTCGTCGACCAGGATGCCGATCGAGAAGATCAGGGCAAACAAGCTGACCCGGTTGATCGTGTAGCCCATCAGATTGGCGGCGAACATCGTCAGCAGGATCGTGGTCGGAATCACCACGAAGGTGACGAGGGCTTCGCGCCAGCCAATGGCGACAGCAATCAGCACGACGATCGAGATCGTGGCGAGGCCGAGATGGAACAGCAGCTCGTTGGCCTTCTCGTTGGCGGTCTCGCCGTAGTCGCGCGTCACCGTGACTGCGACGTCGCTCGGAATGAGACTGGCCTTCAGCCCTTCGAGGCGCTGCGCGATGTCGTGAGACACCACCACGGCATTGGCGCCGGCGCGCTTGGCGAGCGCAAGACTCACCGCCGGCACCCGGTGCCAGTCGCCCTTGTCGGTGCGGGCGTCGTCCCAGACGCGATGCTCTGCGAGGTTGGGCCCGATGACGACGGTGGCGACGTCGCGCACATAGACGGGACGGCCGTCGCGCGTCGAGATCAGCAGCAGGCCGATGTCCGGGATGCCCGTGAGCGTCTGGCCCGCGGCGACGTTGCGCACGATACCGCCGTCGCGAACGTCTCCGGCCAGGAACGAGCGGTTCGCGTCCTTCACCTTGGCGACGAGCTGCTGCAGGGTGACGCCGAACAGCGACAGCTTTTCCGGATCGGGCTCGACCCGGATCTGCTGGGCGCCGCCGCCGGAGATATAGGTCAGGCCGATATTGTCGACCTTGGTCAGCTCCGCACGCAGCTTGTCGGCGAGCTCGTAGAGGTCCTTGTCCGACCAGCGCCCGGCGGCCTCCGGCCTCGGCGACAGCGTCAGCACGGTGACGGCGACGTCGTTGATGCCGCGGCCGACGATCAGCGGCTCGGGAATGCCGACGGGGATGCGGTCGAGGTTGGCGCGTAGCTTCTCGTGGACGCGCAGGATCGCGTCCTCGAACTTGGTCCCCACCAGGAACCGCGCGGTGACCATGACACGGTCGTCCTCGGTCTGGCTGTAGACGTGTTCGACGCCATCGATCGCCTTGACGATGGTCTCCAGCGGCTTGGTCACGAGCTCGACGCCGTCAGGCGCACGCAGGCCGTCGGCGTTGACGCGGATGTCGACCATCGGCACGCTGATCTGCGGCTCTTCCTCGCGCGGGATCACGACGACGGCGATGAGGCCGACCACGAGCGCCGCGAGCAGGAACAGCGGCGTCAGCGGCGAGGCGATGGTCGCCTGGGTAAGCTTGCCTGAGAGTCCGAGTTTCACGGCTGCACCAACTGGTCGCCGGCGCGCAGGCCGGACAGGATTTCGAGTCCATCGGGGAGATCGGCGCTCGGCAGAGCGCGGCCGCGCTGCACCGGAACGCTCACCTTCTGCGTCCCTTGCTGCAACTGGACATAATCGATGCCGAACCGCGTTGTGACGTAGCGCTGCGGGATCACGTAGGCATCGCGTTGGCCGCCGGAGATCCAGACCCGGAGCCGGTCGCCGACGAAATACTGGCCGAGACCGGAGACGATCGCGTCGGCCACGACACGGCCTTCCTCGATCTGCGGATAGACCAGGTCGATCACCCCCCATTTGTCGGCGCTGTCGCCGAACTCGGCACCGTCGACCCGGACCTTGTCGCCGGCCTTGAGAAAGAGAGCGTGGCGCTCGGGCACGCGCAGTCGCAGCTTGAAGTTCTGCTGCGCCACCGTGACCACGGGATCTCCGGGCAGAACCACAGATCCGACGGCAACCAACTTCTTCAACACGCGGCCGTCATCGGGAGCCAGCACCTGGCCCTCAGTCATCTGCTGGTTGACCACGGCACGCTCGGCGGTCTTAGCCCGCAGCCCGTTCTCGGCGACGTTCAGCGCCGTGCGCGTCTCGTCGAGCTTGATGCGGGGCAGGGTGCCGCGCTCGACGAGGCCCTCGGTGCGGGTGAAGTCGATCTGCGCCTGGTTCGCTTGCGCCTGCAGCGCTTCGATCTGGGCGTCGAGCGATTTGATCTGCAGGGCCAGTTTGTCGTCGCCGATCAAGGCGATGGGCTGGCCGCGCCTGACTGGGTCGCCTTCGCGCACCGAAAGCTGCACGATGGTGCCGCCGATGCGGCCGCGGGCAGGGACCACGCTGATGCTCTCCACCGTCGCGAACACCGCCTTCTCGTCGGCGACCTGCCGCGGCGCCACCGTCAGCGTCTCCGCAAGGGCGGGTGCTGCCTGCCACGCCATCGCGGCGATCAAGCTCAGGACCGATAATCTGCGCATCAGCCTATTCCTGTCTGGTTTGATTCGATTTGTGAGGTTCGGGCGAGCCGTCCGCAGCCGGCTGCAGACATCTCACCCGGATGGGAGTTCCCGTTTGATATCGGTCAAGATGCCGGTCCGGCATCCTCATAGTCTCGGTGACGGTCTCGGCCCGCAGTACACCTGATAGAGCGTCTTGAGGACCTCGCGGGCCGGATCGCTTGTGATCGAATAGTAGATCGTCTGCCCCTCGCGCCTGGCGGTGACCAGGCCGTCCTTGCGCAGGAGCGCCAGGTGCTGCGACACGGTCGAATCGCGCAGGCCGAGAAACTCGGCGAGTTCTCCGACCGACCGCTCGTCGTCGACCAGCTGGCAGATGATCAGGAGGCGATGGCGGTTCGACAGCGCCTTCAGCAGGTCGCTGGCCTGGTCCGCCGCCGCTTCCATGATGTCAGCGTTAATTTTCATAGTTGCGTATATACAGATATTCGAATATATAGTCAAGGCCGGCGGCGGCGCCGCGGTGACATGAAGCAAGAATGAATCAAGTGCGGATGGAGGATCCCAATGGCGGAAATCGTGGTGATCGGGGCGGGGCTGAGCGGCTCGCTGATGGCTTATGAAATGTTGCCGCAACTGAGGAAGGAGGATCGCGTGACCGTCGTCTCGCAGGGCTCCTCCTATCATTTCGTGCCATCCAACCCCTGGGTGGCCGTGGGCTGGCGCAAGCGCGACGAGATCGAGATCGATCTGGTCGACGTCATGCAGCGCAAGGGCATCCGGCTGCTGACGCAGGGCGCCAAGCGCGTGCATCCGGCCGAGAACCAGGTCGAGCTGACGGACGGCGGCATGGTGGCATACGATTATCTCGTCGTCGCCACCGGTCCCGAACTCGCCTTCGACGAAATCCCGGGGCTTGGACCCGATGGGCATACGCAATCCGTGTGCCACGTCGACCACGCCGCTCATGCCAAGGCGGCCTTTGACAGGCTCGCCGAGAAACCCGGGCCGGTGATCGTCGGTGCGGTACAGGGCGCTTCATGCTTCGGCCCCGCTTACGAATTCCTGTTCATCCTGGAAACCGAGCTGCGCCGGCGCAAGATGCGCGATCAGGTGCCGATGACCTTCGTGACCTCCGAGCCCTATATCGGCCATCTCGGCCTCGACGGCGTCGGCGACACCAAGGGTCTGCTGGAAAGCGAGATGCGCGAAAAGCACATCAAGTGGATCACCAGCGCGCGCGTCACCAAGGTCGAGGATGGCCGCATGTTCGTGGAGGAGGTCGCCGACGACGGCACCGTCCGCAAGACGCACGAGCTACCGTTTGCCTATTCGATGATGCTGCCCGCCTTTCGCGGCGTGGGAGCCGTCCGCGGCATCGACAAGCTCACCAATCCCCGCGGCTTCGTCGTCGTGGACAAGCATCAGCGTAATCCGACCTTCCCCAACGTGTTTGCCATCGGCGTCTGCGTTGCGATTCCGCCGATCGGGCCGACGCCGGTGCCGGTCGGCGTGCCCAAGACCGGCTTCATGATCGAATCGATGGTGACGGCGACGGCCTTGAACATCGGGGCGCTGCTGCGCGGCCAGGAGCCAAAGGCCGAGCCGACCTGGAACGCGATCTGTCTTGCCGATTTCGGCGATTCCGGCGTCGCCTTCCTGGCCCAGCCGCAGATCCCGCCGCGCAACGTCAACTGGTCGTCGAAGGGAGAGTGGGTGCACTATGCCAAGGTCGCCTTCGAGAAGTACTTCCTGCGCAAGATGAGGCGCGGGACGCCCGAGCCGTTCTACGAAAAGTTCCTGCTCGACCGGCTCAACATCGCCAAGATCAAGGAAGTCAGGACCGGCACATGAGCAACGGTTTGCAGATCGTGTGCGGCCATTGCGGGCAGATCAACCGTCTGCCCGCGGACCGGGCGCCGACGCAGGGGAAATGCGGCAAGTGTCATACGCCGCTGTTCAGCGGCCATCCGATCGAGGTCGACCAGGCCGCGTTCGAACGCCATGTCGCGCATAGCAGTCTGCCGCTGCTCGTCGACGTCTGGGCGCCATGGTGCGGCCCGTGCCGCGCGATGGCGCCGATGTTCGCGCGCGCTGCGCAAGAGCTGGAGCCGCGTGTGCAGCTTCTGAAGCTGAACTCGGACGAGGCGCCGGAGGTGTCGGCGCGGCTCGGCATCTCCGGAATTCCGACCATGCTGCTGCTGCAGCAGGGGCGGGAGCTGGCGCGAATCTCGGGTGCGATGGACTCGCAACGAATCGTCGCCTGGACACTGTCCGGCTTGCGGCAGTAGCCGTACGGCCGGGCCGGCACTTGCTTGATTACGCTCAAATGCAACCATGAAGGAGTATGTCATGAACGTCGACAAAGCAGTTCTCACCTTCGCGGGCGTCGTCGTCCTGCTCAGCCTGACGCTGGGCTGGTACGTCAGTCCCTACTGGTTCTTGCTGGCGGCCTTTGCGGGCGTGAACATGATCCAGGCCTCGTTCACGGGCTTCTGCCCGGCGGCGATCGTCTTCAAGAAGCTGGGGCTCAAAAGCGGCAACGCGTTCTCCTGAATCGGTCGGAAGGACGGCAAGATGAAGCGGGGATATCATGGCTGACTCGGACGAAACCTATATCGTCGGGCCGCTCTACAAGGCGCGCGACAAGGTCTATCCGGCGGCCGTGCACGGCCGCTTCCGGCGCATCAAGTGGACGATCCTGTGCATCACGCTCGGCATCTACTACCTGCTGCCCTTCGTCCGCTGGGATCGCGGACCCGGCATGCCGAACCAGGCGGTGCTGGTCGATTTCCCGCATCGCCGGTTCTACTTCTTCTTCATCGAGCTGTGGCCGCAGGAGGTCTACTACTTCACCGGCCTGCTCATCATCGCGGCGGTCGCCCTGTTCCTGATGAACGCGGTCGCCGGCCGGCTGTGGTGCGGCTATCTCTGTCCGCAGACGGTGTGGACCGACCTGTTCTACGCCGTCGAGCGCTGGGCCGAGGGCGACCGCCGTGAGCGCATGCTCAGCGACAAGCGCGGCTGGACCTTCACCCACATCCGCCAGGCCGCGCTGAAGCATTTCCTCTGGATCATGATCGGCTGGTGGACCGGTGGCGCCTGGGTGCTGTATTTCGACGATGCGCCGACCCTGGTGAAGGACCTCGCCACCTTCCAGGCGCCGTTCACCGCCTATCTCTGGATCGGCATCCTGACGGCGACGACTTATGTGTTCGCCGGCCACGCTCGCGAGCAGGTCTGCATCTACATGTGCCCGTGGCCGCGCATCCAGGCGGCGCTGACCGACGAGTGGGCGCTCAACGTCACCTACAAGGGCGACCGCGGCGAGCCGCGCATGTCGGTCAAGAAGGCGGAAGCTGCACGGCTGCAGGGCGCACCCGCCGGGGATTGCATCGACTGCCATCAATGCGTCAACGTCTGCCCGACCGGCGTCGACATCCGCCACGGCATCCAGCTCGGCTGCATCCAGTGCAGCCTGTGCATCGATGCCTGCGACAGCGTGATGACCCAGATCGGCCGTCCGACGGGCCTCATCGGTTACGACACCGACATCAACGTCCAGCGCCGCAAGGAAGGCAAGCCCGAGATCTACCGGATCATCCGACCGCGCACGATCATCTATGCGACCTTCATCGCGATCGTCGGCGGGATCATGCTGTACTCGCTGGTGACGCGCGGCACGATGGGCATCAACGTGCTGCATGAACGTAACCCGCTGTTCGTGCAGTTGTCGGATGGCGGCGTCCGCAACGACTACACGGTTCGTCTGCTCAACAAGCGCGGGCCGCGCGACTTCGTGCTGGACGTCGTGGGGCTTCCGAACGCCAAGGTGACGGTGGCCGGCGAAACGCGCGAGCAGGACGGTCGTATGGTGATCGACGTCGGCCAGGATCAGACCCGCGAGATCCGCATGTCGATCGAGGCCAAGGGGGCCGACCTTCCCTCGGCGCCGGTGGACATCGAGATCAAGATCACGGATCCGGCGACCGGGACGTCGGTCAGCAAGCGCGATCACTTCGTTCCGGGGACACGATAGAGCAGCGTCGTTCGATCGCCGACTGTAAGGCGTCGGCGACATTCTGTCGGCTCATCGGGATTGATCGAGGGAGGAGCAGGTCGCTCCTCCCTCGATTGCTGAGTCCGGTTGTTCCAAATCAATGCCGGCTCGAAGCCGCAGGCAGAGCATTCTCGCGTCAAGGGATCGGAAGCTTTCCTACTGACGGAGAAAGACAGATGTTCAAGGTCGCAATTCTCATCTGGGTCATGCTGGGCACGGTGCTGGCAGGCAGCGCGGTGACGGCATTGTTGACGGTGCAGGGGCTGGTCGCGAGTCCGATGAAAGACCTGCCGTTGGCGGCGCTGGTCGGATTCGTCGTCGCCATGCCGCTATCCTATCTCGTCGCCGCGAAGATCAAGGGCGGGCGCGGCCGGACGGCGTGACGGTCATCGACGACGGGCCGGATCATCGTGCTGGTCCGGCCTGATCGTCGCGCAGGAGCCGAGGGAGCGCCAGCTTGGCGCCGTCCATGAAGAGGTCGATCGCATCACGCACGGTCTGCTCGAGATCTGATGGAACCGGTGTCTCGTAGATGAACTTTCGGATCGCGAGATAGAAGATGCGTCCGTGCAGTCCCCAGAACATCTCCGTCTCGCGGCTGCCGAGAGGGCAGGTGGCGGCGTCTGGCAGCTGCAGTTCATGCCGCAGCTCGATCGCGGCAGGCTCGATGATCTCGTGCCGGACGAGGTCGAGATAGCGGCCGGTGATGCCGAACGACTTCATGCCGGAGAACACGAAGATCCGCACCCAGTTGTATTCGAACACGCGTGCCACGTAGTCGAGATAGAAGCCGGTCAGTCGCGCCTTGAGTGGAAGGCTGCGATCGCGGACCAGCGGGCCCCAGTCCTGCGACCAGCGGCTGAGATAGACCTCCTGATAGACGCGCTCGATCAGGGCTTCCTTGCTGGGGAAGTGCCGGTAGATCACCGAATGCGCGATGCCCATGCGCTTGGCGAGCTCTCGCGTCTGGCCTTCGAAGCCGCGCTCGGCGAAAAAGCGGATCGCTTCATCCACGATCACGCGCTCGCGGTCGGCTGCGCGCATGTTGCGGCGCCTCGCCTGAGGACGGTTCTCGGACCTGCGCGGGCGTCCATCAACTCGGCCTGTTGTCTCAGCGCTCGCTGTCTTCGGGGTCCTAGCCATGGTCTCTATCGATTGCGGCGACAGCCTGCTTGATAGCCGAAAGCTGATTTGTGACCAATCGTTCGTTTCTGGTTGACCGCGGTGCCGCTGCGTGCAACTCTTTTGAGACCAGATGGTCACAAATTTGGGAATCCGGGCTGGCGAGCCCTGGCGGTGAGGAAACGGATGAAAGCGAGGGCTTTCAGCTATTTTCGTGCACACACGATCGGCGAGGCGCTCGAAGCTCATGCGGGCGCCGGCGACGATGTGCGTTTCATTGCTGGTGGTCAGAGCCTGGTTCCGGCGCTGGCGTTGCGTCTTCAGGCCCCGCGAATTCTGATCGATATCAACCACATTGCAGAGCTGCGCGGCATCACGCGGGACGGCGAATGGTTGCGGATCGGCGCCTTGACCCGGCACTGCGAGATGCTGACCGATCCGCTGATCGCTGAGTTTGCGCCGCTGTTGCGCGCCGCAGCCCCGTTCGTTGCGCATCCTGCCATCCGCAATCGCGGGACCTTTGGCGGCAGTGTCGCGCTGGCCGACCCAGCCTCCGAGTTTCCGGCGATGGTGCTGGCGCTCGACGCCGAGATTGAGATTGCCGGCGCGTCCGGCCGGCGCCGCGTCAAAGCCGATGACTTCTTCACCGATCTTTTCGAGACGGCGATCGCGCCCGGCGAGATCCTCGTCGCGGTTCATGTTCCTCTCTTCCAAGCCGGCCAGCGCATTGCGTTCGATGAGCTGGCCCGCCGGCGCGGCGACTATGCACTGGTCGGTTGCGGCCTGCTCGCGACCTGCCAGGGCGATCTGATCGAGCGCATAGGCATTTCATTCTTTTCGGTCGGCGACGTCCCGACCCGTGCGAGGCATGCGGAGACAGCGCTCACCGGCAACCGGATCGATGCTGCACGGATTGCGGCGGCGCAGGCTGCGCTCGACGCCGATCTCGCGCCCGCTGACAGCGACGATGTTCCGGCGGCGATGCGTCTGCATCTGGCGCGCGTTCTGCTCGGCCGGCTGCTGGGACGGATCGGAGAAGCCGCATGAGCCCGCCGGTCGACATCGAGACCGAGGAGCAGGTCCGCATTCGCCTCATCGTCAACGGCCGCAAGGTGGCGTGTGACGTCGCGCCTCGCGACACGCTGGTGGATTGTCTTCGCCAGCAGCTCGAGCTGACCGGCACGCATGCCGGTTGCGAGATGGGGGCCTGCGGCGCCTGCCTGGTTCAGCTCGACGGCGCTGCCGTGCATGGCTGCCTGATGTTCGCCGTGCAGGCCGATGGCGCGCGGATCGATACGATCGAGGGGCTCTCGGAGAGCGGCGTGATCGCCGACCTGCAAGCCGAGTTTCATCGGCGCAATGCGCTGCAATGCGGGTTCTGCACGCCGGGCATGCTGATCACCGCTCATGAGCTGCTGACCCACGTGGCACGGCCGAGTCGCGAGACCATTCGCGACGCGCTCTCGGGCAATTTCTGCCGCTGCACCGGATATGAAGCGATCGTCGACGCCATCGCCGCGGTCGCCGCGGCACGGGCAGCAACGGCATCGCAGGGCGCGGAGGGCTCGTCGCCATGAGCCCGCCGCTGACGTCGCTGGACCGCCCGAATTCCTATATCGGCCGCTCCGTGCCGCGACCGAATGCGAAGCGACTGCTCGCCGGACGCGGGCGCTATGTGACGGACATTCGCCTGCCGCGCATGCTGTATGCCGCCTTCCTGCGCACCCCGTATGCTCATGCACGGATCACCGGCATCGAGGTCGATGCGGCGCGGGCGCTTGCGGGCGTGCATCTGGTTGCGACCGGCGCCGATCTGGCGAAGATCTGCACACCGTGGACCGGGACGCTCGATCATTTCAAGGGCATGACGTCCGAGCCGCAGCTGCCGTTGCCATTGGATCGCGTCGTCTGGGCTGGGCAGGCCGTGATTGCCGTGGTCGCCGAGAGCAGGGCGATCGCGGAGGATGCGCTGGAGCTGATCTCGGTCGACTACGAGGAGCTGCCGGCGGTGGTCGATCTCGACGCCGCGCGTCGGCCGGGGATGCCGCTGGTCAATCCGGTTGCGGCGTCCAACATCTGTTTCCGCACGCAGCTCGACAGCGGCCGCGTCGATGAGGCCTTCGCGTCGGCCGCGCATGTGATCGAGGAAGAATTCAGCTTCGGCCGTCATACCCCGGTCACGCTCGAGCCGCGGGCCATCGTCGCGGACTATGATTCCGAGAGCGGCGCGCTGACGGTGCACCACGCCACGCAGACGCCCTACCAGTTCCAGGATCTGTACGCTCGCCACTACGGCATCCCGGAAGCCAGCGTGCGCGTGATCGCGCCCGATGTCGGCGGGTCGTTCGGCATGAAGCTGCATGTCTACCACGAGGACATGGCGGTTGTCGGGCTGTCGATCCTGCTCGGGCGCCCGGTCAAATACGTCGCCGATCGCATCGAGTCCTTCGTATCGGATATTCATGCCCGCGATCACCGCGTCCGCGCGCGCATGGCCGTCGACGCCGACGGCAAGATCCTTGCCATGGACGTCCACGATGCCACGGCGATCGGCGCGTTCTCGACCTATCCGCGCACCAGCGTCGTCGAAGGCAATCAGGTCATCCGCCTGATCGGTGCGCCGTATGATTTCAAATCCTACCGCGCCGCGCTCGAGGTCGTGTTCCAGAACAAGGTGCAGACCAGCCAGTATCGCGCGGTTGGACATCCCATCGCCTGCGCGGTCACCGAGCGCATGGTGGATCTCGCCGCTGCCCGTGTCGGGCTCGATCCATTCGCGATGCGCGCCAGGAACGTGATTGTCGACAGCGCCTATCCGACGGCATCGCCGACCGGCTACAGGTTCGAGGCGCTGTCGCACGAAGTCTGCCTGCGGCGGCTGCGCGGGATCATGGACTATGACGCGCTCCGCGCCGAGCAGGCCGAGCTGCACCGGCGCGGCATCTATCGCGGCATCGGCATTGCGACCTTCGTCGAGATCACCAATCCGAGCCCGGCCTTCTACGGCGTCGGCGGCGCGCGGATCTCCTCGCAGGACGGCGCGACCGTCAGCCTGACGCCGTCGGGCGAGGTGCGCTGCGCGATCTCCGTGACGGAGCAGGGACAGGGCACCGAGGCGATCATCGGCCAGATCGTCGCCGACCAGCTCGGCCTCGCCCAGGAGCACGTCAAGATCATCACCGGCGATACCGAGGTCACGCCACATGGTGGTGCGACCTGGGCCTGCCGCGGTGCGGGCATCGGTGGCGAAACGGCACTGCAGGCCGCGCGGAAGCTCAAGGCGAACATTCTGGAGATTGCCGCGCTGGTGCTGCAGGAGCAGCCCGCCGCGCTCGACGTCGTCGACGGCCAGATCACCTCTGTCGCGACGGGGCAGCCGCGTATCCCAGTCGCCGAGATCGCGCGCATCGCCTATTTCCGGTCCGACACCTTGCCACCGGGCACTCAGGCGCAGCTGACTGTCAGCCATCATTTCGCGCCCCAGGGCTACCCCTTTGCCTTCACCAACGGCATCCAGGGCTGCTACCTCGAAGTCGATGTCGAGACCGGCTTCATCAAGCTGCTGAAGCACTATGTCGTCGAGGATTGCGGCCGGATCATCAACCCGATGCTGGTCGACGAGCAGTTGCGCGGCGGTGTCGTGCAGGGTCTTGGCGCTGCGCTGTTCGAGGAGTGCCGTTACGGTGAGACCGGCCAGTTGCTCAACGGGTCGATGGCCGACTATCTGGTGCCGATGGCGATGGAGATGCCAGACATTACCATCGATCACGTCGAGACGCCGACGGCGGACACCATTCTCGGCGCAAAGGGCTGCGGTGAGGCTGGCACCGCGGCCGCGTCGGCCTGTGTGCTGAATGCGGTCAATGATGCGCTGATGCCCTTCGGCGCTTCCATCAACACCATTCCCATCACGCCTGCGCGCGTGCTCAAGGCGCTCAACCGGTTCTAAGAAAAACGAATGAGGGAGGAGATCATGCCAAACTACGAGACGAAGTTGCGACGCGCAGGAATATCCCGCCGCACGGCGCTGATGGGGATGTCGGCAGGTGTCGCCACGCTCGCGATGCCGCGCCTGGGGCGTGCCGCCGATGACACCATCCGCATCGGCTTTCCGACGCCGCTGACCGGTCCGTTCGCCGCCGAGGCGCGTGACCAGGTCAAGTGCGCCGAACTCGCCGTCAAGCTGGTCAACGACAAAGGCGGCGTCGCCGGCCGCAAGGTCGAGCTGCTTGTGCGCGACGACAAGCTCAACGCCGGCGAGGCGGCGACGCGGACGCTCGAGCTGATCGAGAAGGACAAGGTGCACGCTATCGTCGGCGCGCTCTCCAGCGCCGTCCAGCTTGCCGTCAACGAGGTGACGCGCGCTCGCGGCGTGATCTACGTGTCGATCAGCCAGTCCGACACCATCAACGAGGTCAAGGATTTCAGCAAATACACCTTCCACGAGGCGCTGAACCCGCACATGACCACGGCGGCCGTGGCCCGCCAGACCATCAAGAAGGGCATGAAGGTCGCCCATCTCGTGGCCGACTATGCCTATGGCCATGAGATGCTGCGCGGCTTCAAGCGGGCGCAGACGGCGATCGGTGCCGAGAGCGTCGGCGAGATCCTGCATCCGTTCGGTGCAGCCGACTATTCGACCTTCATGCCGCGGCTGATGTCGCTGCGGCCGGACGTGCTGTGCATCAGCAATTTCGGCCGCGACCAGGCCAACGCGATCAAGCAGGCGGTGGATTTCGGCATCAAGCAGCAGATGAAGATCGTGGTGCCGGTGATCCTGCACAATCAGCGCCTCGCCGTCGGGCCCGACGTGTTCGAGGGCGTCGTCGGCGGCGCCAACTATTATTGGGGTCTTGAGACACAGAACAAGACCGCGGCCGAGTTCAACAAGGCGTTCCGGGCCGCCAATGGCGGCGCGATCCCGACCGACTACGGCGCCTATGGCTACTCCGGCGTCGGCTCGCTGCTGCAGGCGATGCAGGCCGCCGGTGGCACCGACACCGATAAGGTCATCGCGGTGCTGGAGGGGCTGCAATACGATCTGACCAAGGGCCCGCAGCATTACCGCAAATGCGACCACCAGTCGGTGCAGTCGGTGCTTGTGCTGGAATCCAAGAAGAAGTCGGCGATGGCGAGCGAGAACGACCTGTTCGCGATCGTGGCCAGCGATCCCGGGGCGGACGAGATGCTGCGCAGCTGCGGCGAACTCGGCCACGCCACCTGATCCTGATCGCATGGACCTCTCGCTGATCATCATGCAGCTGTTTTCCGGCATCGCCCTTGGGGCGGTGCTGGTGATCACTGCGCTCGGCCTCACCATCGTGTTCGGCATGCTCGGCGTGGTCAATTTCGCCCATGGGGCGCTGTTCATGATCGGGGCCTATGCCGGTCTGTATCTGGCATCGCTGACCGGCAGCTTCTGGTGGGGCTTGCTGCTCGCCCCAATTCTGGTCGGCGCGTTCGGCATGCTGATCGAATTCGTCCTGGTCCGGCGCCTGTATGGCCGGTCGATCGATGATCCATTGCTGCTCACCTTCGGTCTCAGCTACATCCTGGTCGAGGGGGTGCGCATCGTGTTCGGCAGCGACGGCATTCCGTTTCCGACACCGTCCCAATTGATCGGCGTCGTCGATCTCGGCGTCGGCTTCTTCCCCAAATATCGTCTGTTCGTGATCGCGCTGGTCGCCGTTGTGCTGCTGGTGCTCTGGCTGATGCTGGAGAAGACCCGGGTCGGCCTGATCGTGCGGGCCGGCGCCCGTGATCCCCTGATCATGCGGGTGCTCGGGGTCGACATCGGCAAGGTGTGGCTCGCGATCTTCGGCCTCGGCGTCGGCCTTGCCGCGCTCGGCGGGGTGCTGGCGGGACCCATGCGCAGCGTCAATCCCGAGATGGGAACGCTGGTGCTGGCCGAGGCCTTCGTCGTCACCGTGATCGGCGGCCTCGGCTCGATCGTCGGCGCCGTGGTCGCGGGGCTGATGGTCGGCATCTGCATCAGCATGGTCGCGTTGTTTGCGCCCGAGATGGCGACGATCGTGATGTTCGCGCTCATGGCCGCGGTCCTGCTGATCCGGCCACAGGGTCTGTTCGGCCTCAAGGGGAGAACGTGATGACGGTGCATTCGACCGGCGAAGCACCGCCGCTTCCTCAGGCGCAGCGCCTCTTTACGCTTCTCGCGGATCACCGCGTGCTGGTTTCGCTGGTCGCACTGGCGCTGCTGCCCTGGCTGCTGCCGTCGAAGGCGCTCGCCGTGAACGTCCTGATCTATGGCGTCGTGGTGATGGGCTACAATCTGCTGTTCGGCTACACCGGGCTGCTGTCGTTCGGCCACGCCGCCTTCTTCGGCACCGGCGCGTATCTGACCGGCATCGCCATCGGCCGCTGGGGCCTGCCGTGGTTTGCCGCAGTGCCGCTGGCGATCGCGGCGAGCATGGCGCTCGCCGCATTGATCGGAACGATCTCGACGCGCACCCGCGGCATCTATTTCTCCATGGTCACGCTCGCGCTGGCGCAACTCGTCTACTACGTGGCGCTGCAGGCCTCCTCCTTCACCGGCGGCGAGAACGGGCTGCGTGGCTTCACGGTCGACCACATCGGTCTGTTCGGCGCGCAGATCAACTTCCTCGATCCCGTGAACAAATATTACGTGCTGATGGTGCTCGCGGCGATCGCGATCTGGGTGCAGTCGCGCATCCTCAACTCGCCATTCGGCGCGGTCATCGAGGCGATCCGCGAGAACGAGCAGCGCGCGCGGGCCTGCGGCTACGACGTCGAGCGCTGCAAGCTGATCGTGTTCATGCTGTCGGGCGCCATCTCCGCCGTCGGCGGCTGCATGTCGGCTCTGCATTTGTCCATCGTTCCGCTCGACATCCTGCACTACCAGACCTCCGGCATGATCGTGATGATGGTGCTGCTCGGTGGCGCACGCAGCTTCTTCGGGCCGTTCGTCGGGGCCGCGGTCTTCCTGATCCTGGAGGACGTCGTGTCATTGTGGACGCCGCACTGGCAGATCGTGGTCGGCGCCATCTTCGTGGTGTTCGTGCTGTTCCTGCCCAAGGGCATCTGGGGCACGTTCCTCGATGTGCTGCCGATCGCGAGGCAACGCCGATGAGCACCGAGCTGCTGCGCGCCGACGGGATCGGCCGTCGTTTCGGCGGCTTCGTCGCGCTGGAAGGGATCTCGGTCGCGTTCGCGGTCGGTGAGCTGACCTCGATCATCGGCCCGAACGGGGCAGGCAAGAGCACCTTCTTCAACATTCTCTCCGGCACGCTGTCGCCGAGCAGCGGCACCTTGCGGTTCAAGGGCCGCGAGCTGAACGGCCTGCCACAGCATCGCTTCGTGCATCAGGGCATCTCGCGCTCGTACCAGATCACCAACATCTTTCCCGATCTGTCGGTGCACGAGAATGTCCGGGTCGCCGCCCAGGCGATGCGGGTAAGCTACGACATCTGGCGCAAGCGCGCCGATCTTGCCGAACTCGGCGAACGCGCCGATGCGGCCCTGATGGCTGTCGGCCTGATCGGCAGGCGCGGCGAGCTCGCGAAGTATCTCGCCCATGGCCAGCAGCGCGCGCTGGATATCGCCATTGCGCTGGTCTCCGAACCGGAGCTTCTGCTGCTCGATGAGCCGACCGCGGGCATGGGGCCGGAGGAGACCAAGGAGATGGTGGCGCTGCTGGAGCGGCTGGCGGAGAAGCGCACGGTGCTGCTGGTCGAGCACAAGATGAAGATGGTGCTCGGCCTGAGCCAGCGGGTGCTGGTGCTGCATCACGGCCGGCTGCTCGCCGATGGTCGTGCTGAGGACATCCGATCCAACCCCGACGTGCGCCGGGTCTATCTGGGACAGAGTGAAGGCTATGGCTGAGACCGCGTTGCTCGAGCTCGACGGCCTCCAGGCCTGGTATGGCGCCAGCCACGTCCTGCACGGCATCTCGCTGCGCGTGAGCGAGGGCGAGGTGGTCGCGCTCGTCGGCCGCAACGGCGCCGGCAAGACCACGACGTTGCGCACCGTCATGGGGCTGATGCCGCGGGCCGCGGGGCGCGTGCGCTTTGCCGGCCATGATCTGCTGCCGCTTGCGGCCCACAAGCGCTTTCATCTCGGGCTCGCTTATGTTCCGGAGGAGCGCCGCATCGTGCCGGGCCTGTCGGTGCGCGAGAACCTGCGGCTCGGGCTGGTCGCCGCCAGCGCCGATATCGAGGAGCGCGCGGCGTTCGCCGAGGTTGCGGAGACCTTTCCACGATTGAACGAGCGGCTGGATCAGGAGGGCGTCACGCTGTCGGGTGGCGAGCAGCAGATGCTGGCGATCGCGCGGGCCTTGATCGCGCGGCCGCGCATGGTTCTGCTCGACGAGCCGTCGGAAGGCATCATGCCGGTGCTCGTCGAAGAGATGGGCGTGCTGTTCCGGCGGCTGCGCGACCAGGGCAAGACGCTGCTCCTGGTCGAGCAGAACGTCGAATGGGCGCTGCGGCTCGCCGATCGCGCCGTCATCATCGACCAGGGCGAGGTCGTGCATGAGAGCAGCGCCGCGGCGCTGCTGGCCGACAAGGACATCCAGGACCGCTATTGCGCGGTATGACGTCTCGCACCGCCCCGGCATCATGACGCGCCATCACCGTCCGGTGCGGGGAGTTGCGGCAGCCGGGCGAGGCTGACGCCGGCGGCCTGGTGGAGGAACATGCGCTGGATCAGTTCGGCCGCCTGGCTCGCCGCATCCGCCGGTGCGAGGCCGCCCTGGCGGACGTTGGAAATGCAGTTGCGTTCGGCATCGACGCGGCCCCGGCGCGGCATCCAGGTGAGATAGAGGCCGAGGGAATCGGCCGCGCTCAGGCCCGGGCGCTCGCCGATCAAGATGATCGAGGCCGACGCGCCGAACAGCTCGCCAACATGATCGGCGAGCCCGACGCGGCCCTGCGAAGCAACGATCACCGGCGACAGCCGTCTGCCGGTTGCAGCCAGGCGCGGCATCAACATGTCGAGCACGGGCAGGGCGTTGACCTGGACCGCGCGGCTGCTCAGGCCATCAGCCACCACCAGCGTGATGTCTGCCGGCGCGCGCGGCTCGGACAACAGCGCTTCCGACGCCGACGACAGCAGGCGCCCTGCATCGGGACGCTGCAGATAGGTGGCGCGATCGGCGGCGCGGCTGTGCACGGCAAGGGCCGGCCAGCCATGCGCGGTCGCCTCGGCGGCAAAGCGCTCGGCGTCGAACGGCTTCAGCACGGCATCGCGCGCTTCGGCGTGGGCAGCCTGGAAGGCGAGATGTGCCGATGTCGGCAGGCCAGGACCGCAGCGTCCCAACGCGATCCGCGCTTCGGTATAGCGTGACAGCCAGCGCCAATCGTCCGATGACGACGTTGCCGGCGAGTTGCTCTCGTCGGAGCCGCCCATCACTTGGCCTCCAGCAGCGGCAGCGCCGGCATCAGCCGCGCCGGCTCGAAGCGCAGCTCGCCTTTGGCATCGCTGAGGCCGGTGGCCGCGAGCCAGGCCTCGAACTCCGGCGCCGCGCGCTTGCCGAGCACCTTGCGCACATAGAGCGCGTCATGGAACGAGGTGCTTTGATAGTTCAGCATGATGTCGTCGGCGCCCGGCACACCCATGATGTAGGTGCAGCCGGCGACGCCAAGCAGGGTCAGCAGCGCATCCATGTCGTCCTGGTCGGCTTCTGCGTGGTTGGTGTAGCAGACGTCGCAGCCCATCGGCAGCCCCAGCAGCTTGCCGCAGAAATGATCCTCCAGGCCCGCGCGTATGATCTGCTTTCCGTCGTAGAGATATTCCGGACCGATGAATCCGACCACGGTGTTCACGAGCAGCGGCCGATAGCGCCGCGCGACCGCGTAGCAGCGTGCTTCCAAGGTCTGCTGGTCGACGCCGCAATGGCCGCCGGAGGAGAGCTCGCTGCCCTGTCCGGTCTCGAAATACATCACGTTGCCCCCGACGGGGCAGCGCTGCAGGCCTTCGGCCGCGGCGAGCGCCTCGTCGAGCAGCGACAGCGTGATGCCGAAGCCGCGATTGGCCTCCTCGCTGCCGGCCAGGGACTGGAACACGAGATCGACCGGCGCGCGGCGCTCGATCGCCTTCAGCGCCGTCGTGACATGCGCGAGCACGCAGGACTGGATCGGCGCATCGGAGGCGAGCCGCAAGGTCTCGATCAAGTCGAGCAGCCGTACCATGGTGTCGAGGTCGTCGCTCGCTGGGTTGATGCCGATGGTGGCATCGCCGACGCCGTACATCAGCCCGTCGAGGATCGAGGCTGCCACGCCCTTGGGATCGTCCAGCGGATGGTTGGGCTGCAGCCGCGTCGACATCCGTCCCGGCAGGCCGATGGTGCAGCGGAAGCGGGTGACCACCTGACATTTCGCCGCGACCGTCACCAGGTCCTGCAGCCGCATGATCTTGCAGACCGCAGCAACCATCTCCGGCGTCAGCCCTGGCGATACGCCGCTGAGTGCATCTGCGTCGGCCGCATCCGACAGCAGCCATTCGCGGAAGGCGCCGACCGTGAGGCTTGCGACGGGAGCGAACGCCTTGCCGTCATGCTGGTCGACGATCAGCCGCGTGACCTCGTCGCTCTCGTAGGGGATGACGGCCTCGTTGAGGAAATGGCGCAGCGGCAGCTCGGCGAGCGCCATCCGTGCCGCCACGCGTTCGGCGGCATCCTCCGCGGCGAGGCCCGCCAGCACGTCGCCCGAGCGCAACGGCGTTGCCTTCGCAAGCAAGGTTCTGAGGTCGTCGAACCGATAGCGCGTACCGCCCAGCGTGTGTGAAAAACCCATTGGCGTTCTCCTTCAATGTTCCTCGTGGTCAGCCATGCCTGCCGGATCCGGCCGATGGATCGCCATCACGGGAAAGACGGGGAGGAACATCATTCGAAGACCTTGTTCTCGGGTTCGTCCAGCGCATCATCTTGCACGATATATGTCGGCATCAGATGACCATTTTCTGCGGCGGGGGCGCTTGATGTCCACCCGGGTTGCGTCGGCCGCGCCGTTGGCTAAGGTCGCATGGCATACGAGGCAAGCAACCGAGGGAAACACGACATGGCGCGCGTCCGCTGTATCACCGAGATGGGCATGGGCGTCGACGTCCATGGCCGCGACGCCACCAAGGCGGCCAAGCGCGCGGTGTCGGACGCGATCCGCCATTCCAGCCTCGGCTTCTTCCGCATGGTCGGCAAGACGCCGCAGGACATGTTCGTGGACGTCACCATCGGCGTGCCGAACCCGGAGGCTGTCGACACCGCTGCAGTGGCCAAGGAGCTGCCCTATGGCACGGTGACCGTGACCGCGGTCAAAGGCGGGCTGGAGATTGCGGCCGAGGCCGGCAGCGATGCCATCATCATCGCCAATGCGGCGGTGCTGGTCCATCTCGACGACGGCAAGTGACGCTCTCGCGCGGGGGTCATGCGCGTGGCGTTCTGATGTGAATGTCAAACAGCATGTCATCGCGATCCCGCGGCACGTTGCGCGCCCGGGTGATGATCGTACGGTGTCCCTCTTTGAACAGAGGGCGCAGGGAAGGCCGGGTATCCGCTGATACCCGCGGCCCCCGTGCGTGAAGAAGTGCACGGGGCAGGAACCACAGGCTCAGCCGGACGATCCCGGCCTTCCCTGCGCAACGGTTGGACGGCTTATACGTGCTCTCCTCGGGGACCGGGCTTTGTTGCCCCCGTCGCCGGCCGATCATCATCTCAGCCGGCTTGACCTCGGCATCGGGAGGCCGGGACCACACGATTTCGCCGGCGCATCCTGCCGTTCGTCCGCACGGCAAGGCCATGCTGCGGCAGAGCTGCGCCCATCGCATCCCGCCTCCACGTTCGTGACGATCGCGAAGCGCCCCTCATGGCGAGGCGGGACGGGCGCAGTGTTTCATAGATTCCGAAAAAGCGAAAGGAAAATCTGGCCTGCGTTTAACTGACACCGGCGAACGCATTGAGAGCTTTGCCGGAAAAAATCTCCGGCGTGAGTCCGCGAAAGGCTGATCCGATGTCGCGGCTGCGACTCGGCGCGCGAATCCACGCCCTTTGAGTCGCCCGACGGGCAAGTTCCGTTGCTCGGGAGATCGTTCCGGGCATGGCGACACGACAGTTGCGTCCGTCCTTCGAACGCCATGGAACGGCGCGTGCGCGCAGGGTCAGCTCGAAATGAGTTCGCCGGATCGCGCCGGTCCAGCTCGTCAGGGCAGGCGGATCTCGGTTTCGCCATCGGGCCCGATGAGCCTCAGAACACCGGACGCGCCCTCGCCATTGGCGAGATATCGATAGCTGTCAGGGTATTTGCGTGGGGAATGCCGAGGAGTCCGGCAAGCTCCGACAATCGGTCTTCGGCGAACATGAATGGCTTGGCGGCGGACGACGCAACGACGCCTGCAGCAGCCAGCCGAAGTTCGGCGACGACCGTTCTGATGCAGGCTCGCGATCGGCGTGCCGGATGCAAGAATGCGTGATCCCCGCGCGAGAGCTTTTGCACCCACGAGGGTTGGACGCAATTCGGCTCGAATCGTCACGGAATTGGCAGGGTATGAGCAGATTCTGGAAATGCGCCGGCATGACGGCATTGCTGTGCGTCGGCTTGATGTTCGTCAACAACACCAGCTTGCTGGTGTCGAAAACTGCTGGACAGGCGATCGTTCTGGCTCATCGAGGTGTGTCGCAGCAGTTCGATCGCACCGGCCTGACGAGCGAAACCTGCACCGCGGCGCGGATGCTGCCGCCGACGCATGAGTATCTCGAGAACACCATCGCCTCGATGCGCGCCAGCTTTCTGGCCGGCGCCGATATCGTGGAATTCGACGTGCACCCAACCACCGATGGCCAGTTCGCGGTGTTCCATGACTGGACGCTCGACTGTCGCACCGATGGCAAGGGCGTCACGCGCGAGCATGCGATGACGGCGTTGCGGCAGCTCGACATCGGTTATGGCTACACTGCCGATGGCGGCCGCACCTTTCCATTCCGCGGCAAGGGCGTCGGCCTGATGCCGTCGCTGGACGAGGTGCTCGCAGCCTTTCCGGACAAGGCTTTCCTGATCAACGTCAAGAGCAATGATCCGGCGGAAGGCCGACTGCTGGCGGATGCTCTGGCGCGCTTGCCTGGCGCGCGACGGGCGCGACTGACGGTCTATGGCGGCGACGCGCCGATCGCGACGCTCAGGGCGTCTCTGCCGGATCTCAAGGTCATGTCGCGCGGCATGCTGAAGAGCTGCCTGGTCCGCTATCTCGGCTATGGCTGGACCGGCCTGGTGCCGTCCGCGTGCCACAACATGATGGTGCTGGTCCCGATCAATGTCGCGCCGTGGCTGTGGGGCTGGCCGGACCGATTCCTCGCGCGCATGACGCGCGCCGAAAGCAGCGTCTTCGTCGTCGGCTCCTATAGTGGTGAGGCGTTCTCGGCCGGGCTGGACACACCGGACGACATCGCCAGGTTGCCCAAGAACTTTACCGGCGGCGTCATGACCGACGAGATCGAAACCGTGGCGCCGCTGCTGAAGCAGACGCCTTGAAGCAAGCAGCGCACGTCGGCGCCGAATGTGCCTGGTTAACGGAAGACCCGGGCGCGTCCGTGACGCGTCCGGGTCCGTTGTCGTCAGTGCAGGGTCGCGCCGCGCAGAGTCTCCTCATGCGCCGCGATCCAGGCGATCACGGCCTCGGAGAAGCCGTCGACCCGCGTCCAGGGTCCGTAGCCGACCCCGTGCTGGTACGACGCCACGTTGACCATGGTCCCGCGCGCCTTGGGCGCCGGCACCGCATCGTGACTCTGCTCGTCGGTGAAGACGATCAGGCGGTCTCCCTTGCGGTCGACCTCGCCCACCGCACGCCCGAGATAGGTCCCGGAATGCGGCTGCGATCCGAGGATCGCGTCGCGCAGCGCAAAGCCACGCCGCGGCGGCACCTTCACGACCTTGTCGCTGAACGTGAAGATCTCCACCTCGTCGCAGACCTCGCGGGCCAGGATCGCCAGCCCGCACGCCGCGTCCGCGCGCGTCATCTCCGACTTCGCCGACAGCGATGCGAACATCGAGCCGGAGACGTCGATCAGCAGCCGCGTGCGGCCCGGAAGCCGCGCGTAGCCCTTGATCGACCGGAGCATCGCGGCCTCGAGCTCGGGCTCGAAGTCCGGCGCGTGCCGGGCCGCCGTGATGAACCGATACGGCAGGATCCTGTCCGTCCGCATCGTCTCGATCGCGGCCGCGATAATCGACCGCGACACCCCGGCCTGTTGCATCAGGCGCAGGTTGCGCAGCAACGCCAGCGCTCCGAGCCGCTTCTCCGAGAGCAGCCGCTCGAAGCTCGCGCGCTTGTCCGCACCGGCCGAGAGCGCGACCTCCCAGGTGTCGGGTGACGGCAGCCCGCCATCGGCGAGCTGCTTCCACACCGCCTCCTGCGCGGCGTCCCTGGGCCGAGCGTGCACCAGGAACAGCACGTCGCGAAGCCGCACCGGTCCCTCGCGGTCATACTTCGCGAGCTGATAGGCGTCGAACTTGGCGAACGCCTTCGCCAGCCCCTTCTTGACCTGCGCCGAGACCGGCTGCCGCTTGCGCTGCTGCTGCGGACCCAGAGAATCCGCCCAGTAGATCGCCAGCAGCTCGGTCATCTCGTCCGGCCGCTGGATGATGCGCGACAGCGTCTCGGCGACCAGCGCACGGTGCGTGGGCAGCCGCGCCATCTCGCGGGCGACGAGCAGCGGCGCATGCCGCAGCTTCATCTCCTCGCGTGCACGGACCGCGAGCTGAGCCACCTCGCGCGGCTCGACCAGCGGCACCAGCGCCTTGATGCGCGCGGCGATCGCGATCCCGTCCTCGTAGAACTGGTCCTCCCACAGCAGGCAGCTCATCAGCGTGCGCTGCAGCGCCTGCTCGGGCGCGAGCTGCCGGGACGGCGCACCCTCATGGGTGAAGGCGCGCAGGAACTTGTTGAGCCTGACCATGATGGCCTCCTCTCTGGGTTGATGATGGATGGAATGGCCGGAGCACCGGCCGTCACGCATGATCTCGTCTCGGAGACCATGCGCGGCAGGGGACCGCGCGCCGGGAACGGGCGAATGCTGAGTTCCGCTCCACTGGCATGGAGCGGATAGTGCTCTGCCGCTGAGCTACCGGCGCATGGAACGCCGGATGGGAGTCGAACCCACGACCTCTCGATCCGCAATCGAAGTATCAGCACTCTTCACCACGGCGCGTGGAAGAAGGCGGCGCAGCAGGTAGCTGCGCCGTAACGACGTGACCGCCTGTTCGATGAGGGTCACCGGTTGAGATGGACCACGAGCCGGGAACAGGCGACGACTGAGACCCGGTCGCTGAGAGACCGGACAGCGCTCTGACCTCTGAGCTACCGGCAGGACACCGGGCGGGAGTCGAACCCGCGACCTCTGGCGTGCAAGGCGAAGTAACAGTCGTCTTCACCACGGCTCGTGGATACGTTCGGCGGGGAATAAGCGATGCTGTCGCTGCCCCAATGGGGCGCTCGGTTTCAACGAAGTAACAGACATCTTCACCACCGCCTTGGCCGCCCGGCGGTCACCGAGTGGCGTTGATGGCATGCTGGGGAACAGGCGGTCTCGGCGATCAATGACGCCAACGCAGGTCATCCGAAAGAAGAACAACCGCAACCCGCGACACGACGGCCCTCGCATGGCCGCCTCCACGGTACGTGACGCCATAGGCGGGATTCGAACCCGCATCACCAATGGCACGAAGGAGCCGACACCTTCACCACCAGCAGCTCCCGGCCGCAAGCGGCCGGGAATTCAAATAGCTTGTCTGCGGCGCTCTTCGGCGCCGCATGTTGCGAGCTCCTTGAAGCTCGCTCTGTCATCGGTGTCCGGCGTTGCCGCCTCGTTCCCTCCGACAGGCCCCGCGCGCTCGGGCCGCGCGCATTACCTGCGCGAGCCCCGGGATCCGGGTCTCCCGTTCCGGCTGACAGCCGGGACTTCCGTTGGTTTCGCCGTGCAGCCGGTTCGCCTGAGGGCAACAAAAAACCCTCCGGAGCGGCTGGCTCGGGAGGGTCCGTGTGATGCGGACTGTCGATCTTGCCTCAAGCAAGATCGCTCCCCCGAGCATGGCGTGCGCCATCCACCGGCATGACGCCGTTGGACGTGCGGATGAAGTGTTCGTAGCCGAAGGACATCGTCTTGCTCATGTTTGAGCGCGGGCGCAGTCGCTCGCGAGGCCGCGGGACATACGCCGCTTTGTTGGTGCTGTCAACAGCATGGAGTCGATGTTCTTGCCGGCTGCCGCGGCCTTGATCTGCAACAACGCGCCGATGCGGAGCATGCTTATCGTGAGGACATCGAGGTCGCGGCGAGAATTGTGAGCGCATGGCCATGAACCGACGGCAGGTCCTGATAGGCAGCGGCGGCGCGCTTGCGGCGGCCGCGCTCGGCGCCGGCACCTGGCGCGCCGCGACCGGCACGATGCGCGCCTATGACGACTATATCGCCCGGTTGCGCGCACCGCTGTCGCCCGAGATCACCGATGTCATCCGTTACGCGACACTCGCAGCCAACGGTCACAACACGCAGCCATGGCGCTTTCGCGTGACGCAGGATGCGATCGAGATCATGCCCGATCCGTCACGGCGCACGCCGGTGGTCGATCCGGACGACCATCATCTGTTCGTCAGCCTGGGCTGCGCCGCCACCAATCTCGCGATCGCGGCGGCTGCAAGCGGCCGAAGGGGCGAGGTTGCCATCGATGGGCAGACGGTGCGCTACAGCTTTATGAACGCCGAGCCGCATGACGATCCGCTATTGCCTGCGATCGTCCGCAGACAGTCGACACGTGCCGACTACGACGGACGCGCCGTGCCGTCAGGCGATCTTGCGGCGTTGCAGGTGGCAGCAGCCACGCGAGGCGTCGATCTCATACTCATTACGGATCGTACCGTGATTGCGGCCATCCGCGACCTCGTCGTCGCCGGCAATGACGCCCAGATGCGCGACGTCGCGTTCATGCGCGAGCTGAAGTCCTGGCTGCGCTTCAATCCGCGCAGCGCGATGGCAACGGGTGACGGCCTGTTTGCACCCGCGAGCGGCAATCCGTCGTTGCCGACCGCGCTCGGCGGCATCGCGTTCGACCACCTCTTCGATGCGGCGGCAGAGAACGACAAATATGCGCGCCAGATCGGCTCATCTGCCGGTCTTGCCGTGTTCGCAGCCGAGAACGCCGATCCCTCGCACTGGATCAGGGTCGGGCAGGCGTGCCAGCGCTTTGCGCTCGAAGCGACGCGCCTAGGCCTCAAGCTCGCCTTCATCAACCAGCCGGTAGAGGTGGCTGCGGTGCGTCCCGAACTGGCGCGCGTGATCGGAACGACGCGGCGGCCGGATCTCGTGTTGCGTTTCGGCTATGGTCCTACGCTGCCGTTCGCGCCGCGGCGGCCGGTCGCAGACGTGCTGGGTTCATGAGTCGTTCCTGTCAATCTTGACGGATTTGCGACTCGGTGCATTGCTTCGCTGCATGTTCGAGAACACCCGATTGGCACGCATGAGCGACGGGCATTATTGCCTGGTGCGCGACCTTGGCCTGGTCAAGGGCGGCAAGGGCATGCGCCATCACGAAGTGGTGGTGGATTTCAGCTATCGCGGCATGAAGCTGTTTGCCAAGCAGGGCGCGTCGTCGCTGATGCGCAGGGTCGCGGCGAAGCTCGCGCAGCATGACGCCACCTCGAAACTGCCGGCGCTGCTGCGCGTGCGCCTGCGCGAGCCGCAGTAGCGTCAGCGCTTCCGCCGAAGCTCACCGCGCTGCGGCGTAATCGATCGTTTCGGGTCGTAGGGGCTGTCCGGATTGACGTCGAGATCGACGTCGGCGACGCAGTGTTGCGGCTGGCGATGGCTGCCCCCGGAATGCCAGCGCCCCTGGCGCAGCTCGACCTCGCTGATGTCAGCGACATCGAAGCACTTCCATTGGCCGCCCGGCGGCAGGCCGCTGCTCGCGCCGCCCGCGAACTGGAACGCGAGCACGCGCTCGCGGCCGGCGGTGTGGCCGAGGATGATCGGGCAGATCGCGCGGGCGAAGCCCCCATACGTGCACAGCACCGGCTGGCGCGTGATCATCGCCTGCATGATCAACTGGTAGGTCGGGCTCGGCATGCTGGCTTTCTGCACGATGCAGCAACATAAGACCGTCGGCCGCATGCGGTTCCGCATCGAACCTTGCAGCGGCGGCTCACGGGCTTAGATTGAGGCCTCAGCGACAAAGCGAGCAAGAGCCACGATGTCCGATCTCTCCAGCTTTCCGATCACCACGCGCTGGCCGGCGCAGCATCCCGACCGCATCCAGCTCTATTCACTGCCGACCCCGAACGGGGTGAAGGTCTCGATCATGCTGGAGGAGACCGGCCTGGCCTACGAGCCGCACACGATCGATTTCGGCAAGGACGACCAGAAGACCCCTGAATTCCTCTCGCTCAATCCGAACGGCAAGATTCCCGCGATCATCGATCCCGACGGTCCCGGCGGCCAGCCGCTCGGCCTGTTCGAATCCGGAGCGATCCTGCAGTACCTTGCCGAGAAGACCGGAAAATTCCTGCCGAACGATCCGGCGCGGCGCTGGCAGACGATCCAGTGGGTGCATTTCCAGATGGGCGGCATCGGTCCCATGTTCGGGCAGCTCGGCTTCTTCCACAAATTCGCCGGCCGCGAGTACGAGGACAAGCGGCCGTTGCAGCGCTATGTCGCGGAGAGCAGGCGGCTGCTCGGCGTGCTCGAGGCGCGGCTCGATGGCCGGCAGTGGATCATGGACGCCGACTACACGATTGCCGACATCGCGACGCTCGGCTGGGTGCGCAACCTGATCGGGTTCTACGGCGCGCGCGACATCGTCGCCTTTGATGAGCTGAAGCACGTGCCGGCCTGGCTCGAACGCGGGCTGGCGCGACCGGCGGTACAGCGCGGGCTGGAGATCCCGCAGCGGCCGTGATCGTCAGCGATGCCGATTTCGAACGGTGCTTGGCCGAGGTGCTGTCCGCGCCGGCCACGCCGGGCGATGCCGTGCTGCCGTCCGACAGCGTGATGTGGCGCGTGCATCGCGAGGCCGCGCTGTTTCTCGGCGCCGGCCGCGCGCTGCTGTTGCAGCTCGCCCATCCCTGGGTGGCGGCGGGCATTGCCGAGCAGTCCAAGGTGTTCGCCGATCCGCTCGGCCGTTTCCACCGCACCTTCAGCATCGTCTACACCATGGTGTTCGGCACGCGCGCGCAGGCGGTCGCGGTGGCGCGGCGGCTGTATCGGCGGCACGCCGCGGTCGACGGCGTGATGCCGGAGACGGTCGGACCGTTTACGGCCGGCTCGCGCTATCGCGCCAATGACGTCGACGCGCTGCGCTGGGTCCATGCCACCCTGGTCGAGACTGCGATGATGTCCTACGGCCTGCTGTGCCGCCCGCTCGACGATGCCGAGCGCGAGCAATATTGGCGCGAGGCGACGCGGTTCGCGGGCCTGTTTGGAATTCCACACGAGGCCATGCCGCCGGACTGGGCGTCGTTCAAGGCCTATACGGCCGAGATGATGGCGTCGGAGACGCTCACGGTCGGCCCGGCGGCGCGCGAGATCGCGCAGCGTATCTTCTCCGGCGAGGCGACCCTTATCGGACCGCCGCGCTGGTTCACGGCGTTGACGGCCGAGATGCTGCCGGAGCGGCTGCGGCTTGCGTTCGCGCTGCCCTATGGCGAGCGCGAACGCCGCAGCGCGGCGCGCACCAGGCGGTTTCTGCCGCGCGCCTATGCGATGCTGCCGGAGAGATTGCGTACCGTCGGCCCCTATCAGGAGGCGATGGCGCGCATCGAGGGGACGACGTGTCCGCCGTTCACGCGGCTGCTCAACCGCGTCTGGATCGGACAGCCCAGCATGGCGAGCCCGTTCGAGCAGCGCGCAGAACGTGCGCGGAGCGGGACGGTCTGAGTCCGGCGCGCTTGCGGCGCAGACGACGGATCATGGCCGCGGAGCAAGCCTGAGCGTGATGCCGCGAACCTCCTGCGGCGTCGGCGCGCGGCTGCCGCCGGGTTGGCTGATGCTGAGACGGATCGACAGGCGTCCACTCTTGATCGCCTCCTTCGGCACCGGAAGCGCGTAGGTGCCGGCCTCCGCGCCAGTGCGAAGGCCGAATGGCGAGATGGTCCCGAGCGGCATCCCGGACGCCGTCGTCACCGTCACCTCCTGGCCTCGCCCCAGTGCGCCCAGGCTGATCTCGACGACGGGAGCCTCGCTCGCATCCAATGGCCGCGGCACGACCAGATCGACGGCTCTGAACGGCTCCGCGGCCAAGGACGAGGCCGGCCGCAGCACCGCACAGAGCAGCACGGCGCAGGTCCGCAGCGCGGCGCGCCTGCCGTTCATCGGCGCAGCGGTCCGACCGAGAGCGCTTTCAGCGTCGGCGCAGTGCCGACGCCGCCCGAGGGCACGACGCGGATGCTCAGCGGCTGGTTGGGCGCGGCCCGCAGGGCGGAGAAGGCCTCCTGCTTCGTCGGCAGCGGCACCGCGAAACTAGCATCCGTGGTCATGGCCATGCCCGGCATCATCGATCCGAAAAAGGCGATGGTGCCTGCATAATATGGGCTGTCAGCCGTGACCTTGCTGACGTTGGCGGGCGCGTTGACCAGGACGTCGAATTCGCGCACGGTCGAATAGCCGCTCGGGCGGGGCAGCGTGATCTGCGCCATCAGCGGCTGCGGCCGCGCTGCCGCCAGATGCGCTTCGAGCGCATCGCCAGGGATCCTCACCGTGCCCACGTTGGCCTTGACCGAGCCCTGCTGCGGCTTGGCCTGCGGCGCCGCGGCGACCGCGGGCGGATTGACGATGTCCTCGCCGAAGCCCGGCGTATAGTCGTAGTCGAAGCGGTCGGTCGAGATGTAGTCGCCGGCCTTGCTGGGGCCGACATAGCCGCCCTTGCCGTCGGCGTAGAACAGGAACGGCTCGTCGGAGAACGTCTTCAGGTCGGCGCCCTGCGGCAGATAGGGCAGCTTGAGCCGCTGCTGCTTGCGCGTCCAGACATCCCAGAGCCGGTCCATGTTCGAATGGTGCAGGAAGAAGATCGGATCGACCGGCGACAGGAAGTTGGTCATGTTGCCGTAGGGGCCGGGATCGAGCGGACCGACGCCGCCGATGTAGTTGTGGACCTTGTTGTGCGGCAGGCCTTCCAAGGTCGAGAACTTGGTCGCGCCGTTCGGCTGGTTGTTGTGTGAGGCGGTCTTCGAGCTGGTGAAGCTCAGATAGTTGTCGACGTTGTAGAAGTCGGTCGGCAGCAGGCCCGCCATGATCACGAAGGGCGAGACGTCGTAGGCGGTCTTGGCATCGAGCTTCGGATTGTCGCGCGACAGATAGCGTGAGGCGCAAGTGGTCGCGAACGCCTCGTTGCCCGAGATGCCGGCGTTGGCGGAGGGCGAGAAGCCGGTGACGTCGTTCCAGAGATCGTCGATCGACTTGTAGCCGCGAATCTCGAGCTGGCCGCGCTGATCCTTCGACAGGCCGTTCCAGTAATCGGTCAGCGCCGGCTTGATCAACGCGGTGAAGACCGCGAGATTCGCGGTGAACGGCTGATACGCCTTGTCGGTCGGCGTCAGGGCGCCGTCGAACATGCCGGCGGGAATTTCCGGCAGCTCGGTCCAGTCCCAATAGGGCAGCGCGAAATCGTCGTCGCCGCTGAGCGCGCGGATCGATTGCTCGAAATAGCCGAGATAGCCGCGATGCCAGACGTAGAACCACCAATTGCCGTGCGGGCAGTCCATCAGGTGGATGAACGCGTTGCGGAACCAGTTCTGCGGATGGTTTGCGGGGAGCTGCAGCATGGCGGCGACGCCTTTGGCGTAGCTCGCCAGCATCTTCTGGCCTTCCGCGCTGGTGACGCTGTGGCGGCGATATTTCGCGGCGGCGCGGCTCGGCCTCGGCGAGATGACCGTGCTGGCTGCCGCCACCGCGGCCGTCGCCAGGAATGTCCGGCGGGTCTGTCGCAATCCCATGCTCATCTGAAATGAATCCTGGTTGGAAAAACGCCATGATGCGTTCTCGCGATTGCAATCTCAAGTAGCAATTGCGTGTGATGGATGTATGATGCCACCTGAGAGGTTTGCCGATGAACGCGCTGACGCTGCTGATCATCCGCCATGCCGAGAAGCCCGATGGCGACGCGACAGGCCCGGGCCTGACCCACGACGGCAAGCCGGACTCGAAGTCGCTGGTGATCTTCGGCTGGGAGCGGGCAGGGGCCTGGACGGCGCTGTTCGGCAGCGGACTGGGCGGCACGGATTATCCGACACCGCAGGCGGTCTATGCCGCCGATCCCGACAGCACCGAGAACGGCTCCGACCCGAGCCGCCGGCCCTATGAGACGGTGCTCGATTTGGCTGCGCGCGTCGGCCTCGACAAGCCGAACACGTCCTTTGCGAAGGGGCAGGAGGCGGCGCTGGTCGAAGCCCTGCTATCGCTGTCCGGCACCGCGCTGGTGGCGTGGGAGCACAAGGCGATCATCTCCGACATCCTGCCACGGCTGCCGGTGAGCAATGAAGACCAGTTACCGACCCACTGGTCCGGCAAACGCTTCGATGTGGTGCTGCGTTTCGATCGCGCCGACGGCGGGGCGGAATTCACGTTCAGCGAGCTCTATCCCTGCCTGATGCCGGGGGATTCCGACAAGCCGCTGAAGAGCGATCCGATGGACGGGTGAACCACCAAGCCGGAGATATTATCCCCATGGAAGAGGGTGCGGCGCGATGCTGCCGCCCGGATCGTGGTAAATGGGTCTGTCGAACGCGCGATCGCGTTCGCCGGATTACAATGCATGCCGCTTCCTTTCAAAAGACCCCAGGCCATCCGGTCCTTCTTCAGCCACGCCGCCTTTCAGAAGGCCGAGCATATTCAGCTTCGCGGAGCGGTTCTCGATCTCGACATCAGCGATGACGGCCGGGAGCTGGCGGCCTCGGTGCAGGGATCGCAATCCTGGCCCTATGAGGTCGAGATCAGGCTGGAGCGGGACCAGCACGGGCGCTTGGACGTATCCGGCACATGCACGTGCCCGATGCAGCACAATTGCAAGCACGTTGCGGCGGTTCTGCTCGAAGCCATCGAGCCGTCGGAGAACGACCTGGATCAGGGGACTCCGCCAAGGGCGGCGGGAAAGACAGCAGGGCAGGCGGGCACGGTGGTGCTGCCGCCAGAGATCAGCGCGTGGCTCAATAAGATCGGCGCGGTCAGCCGTGGCGATAGCTATCCTCCCGCGGTGAGGCAGAGGTTGATCTATGGCGTGCAGCCCCATTCCGAGCCGGGAGGTGCACCTTTTCTGGTCGTCCGTCTGTGGTCGGTCCGGCTGGGCAAGGACGATAGCTTTGCCTCCGCGTTCGCGAAGGTCGATCAACTGCGGACAAGTGCCGCGCATGCGCCGGCGTTCTATCGCGACATCGACATCGCGATCGCGGCGTGGCTTGGACATCAAGTCTATCTCGACGGACAATGGGCGTTCCGGATCGGCTCTGCCGCGCTGCTGAAGCGCATCGTCGAGACCGGCCGGGCGTATTGGCGCGATCATACCGGGCCGCTGCTGCGCTGGGGCGACATCCGCGGCGGCCGCATCGAATGGCAGCCGGTCGGCCTGCGAGGCATCGGCGCAAGGCTCGTGGTCGATGGTCTGACGGCCCTGCATGCCGAGCCGCCCATCTATGCCGACGAGAACAGCGGCGTCGTCGGCGAGGCCGATCCCGGTATAGATCCGCGAACCGCGCATCACCTGCTGAGCGCGCCGACGTTGCCGAAGGCGCTGATCGGCGAAGTGTCCCGGCATCTCAGCCAGCGGCTGCCCGCGCTCGATCGCGCCCTGCTGCCGTCGCCGCCGAGCGAGGTCGTCAAGATCGAGGCCAAGCCGGTGCCTGTTCTGCGCCTGCGACGCGGACCTTATCCCGGCTATGGCTTCCGCGGCGTCCACACCAGCGGGCTTCCACTCGGCGTGATCCGCCTGGCCTTTCGTTACGGTCCGATCGAAATCGAGACCAAGAGCAGCGACAACGGGATGGAGGTGTTCCACGACGGACGGGTGCACCTCGTCACGCGGGCCAAGGCGGACGAGCGAAAGACGTCCAAGCGGCTGAGCGATCTCGGCCTCGTTCCGCTCAAGAAAGTCCAGACCTACAGCTTCGGTGGCCACGGTGACGATCTGACCTTCCCCGACGAAGGTCGCTGGCTGCAGTTCATGCATCGCGAGCTCGAGGCATTGCGGGCGGAGGGATTCGAGATACGGATCGATGATGCCTTCCCGTTCCGGATGGCCGAGTCCTCCGGCCTCATCGACATGGAGATCGAAGGGAGCGGGATCGACTGGTTCGAGTTCGGCTTCAAGATCGACATCGACGGCAAGCCGCATGATCTCGCCGAGCTGCTGGCGCGGCTGCTCGCGCAGCCCGGGATCGTTGACGCGCTGGCCGACGCCGACTCCACCGAGAAGCACATGTATGTGCCGCTGCCCGATGGCCGACACCTGGCGCTCGCGGCCGGCCGCTTCCTGCCGGTTCTGCTGGCGCTGCAGACGATGCGGCTGAGCGGCGGCGGCTTGGATGCGTCGGGCAGGCTCAAGCTGTCTCGTGCGCAACTTGTGCCGCTACTGGCGCACGATCCGGGCGCATTCAAGGGGCCCGATGATCTACGCCGGCTCGCGGATCTGGTGCGGCAGCATCGGCCGGATGAATTGAAGCTGCCGGCCGGCTTCACCGCCACGTTGCGCCCCTACCAGCGACAGGGCGTCGCCTGGCTCGATCTTCTGCGGCAGGCCAACCTCGGCGGCGTGCTGGCGGACGACATGGGCCTTGGCAAGACCGTACAGGTGCTGGCACTGCTGGCGCTGGAAAAGGCGCGCGGCGAGCTGACGGCGCCGGTGCTGATCGTGGCGCCGACCAGCCTGATGACCAACTGGTGCAACGAGGCCGCCAAATTCGTTCCCGATCTGAAGGTGCTGGTGTTCCACGGCGCCGCTCGCAAGGAGCTGATCGCGCAGATTTCGGAGCACGACGTCGTGCTCACCACCTATCCGCTGATCGCGCGCGACCATGAGCTCATCCTGGGACGGGACTGGCACATGGCCATTCTCGATGAGGCGCAGACCATCAAGAATCCCAATGCCGCGACGACGCGCTGGCTCAATGCGATCAAGGCCAGCCACCGCTTCTGCCTGACCGGCACGCCGATGGAGAACCATCTCGGCGAACTCTGGTCGATCATGAGCTTCGTCAACCCGGGCTATCTCGGCGACAAGACTGCGTTCACGCGCAACTGGCGCACGCCCATCGAGAAGGAAGGCAATACGATGCGAGCGGCGGCGCTGACCCGCCGCGTCAAGCCGTTCCTGCTGCGGCGGACCAAGGAGGAGGTCGCGTCCGAGCTGCCGGCCAAGGTCGACATCGTGGAGACCATCGCGATCGACGGCAAGCAGCGCGACCTCTATGATTCGATCCGCGCGGCGATGGCGAAGAAGGTGCGCAAGGCGCTGGATGAGCGCGGCCTTGCCCGCAGCCACATCATCGTGCTCGAGGCGTTGCTGCGGCTGCGCCAGGTCTGCTGCGATCCGCGGCTGGTGAAGCTCGACGACAAGGTCGAGCGCCCCTCGGCCAAGTTGGACCGGCTGATGGAGATGGTCGAGGAACTGCTCAGCGAGGGGCGCAAGATCATCATCTTCTCGCAGTTCACCTCGATGCTCTCCCTGATCGAGGAGCGTTTCGAGACAGCTGATATCGACTACGAGCTGCTCACGGGCGACACCCGCGATCGCAAGCGGGCGATCGAGGCGTTTCAGAGGGGGGACAGCCCGGTGTTCCTGATCAGCCTGAAGGCCGGCGGAGTCGGCCTGAACCTGACGGCGGCCGATACCGTCATCATCTACGATCCCTGGTGGAATCCCGCCGTCGAGGCGCAGGCGATCGACCGCGCGCATCGCATCGGCCAGGACAAGAAGGTCTTCGTCTATCGCCTGGTGACGGCCGGGACGATCGAGGAGAAGATCGGTGAACTCAAGCTGCGCAAGCATGCGCTGGCCGATTCACTGTTCGATCGCGAGGGCAATGTCGGCAAGGCGCTGACGGAGGAGGATATCGCCGCGCTGCTGTCCTGACGGCGTGTGGAGATGCGTTGCGCGTGGCATCCGTTATTTTGTGCGGTCACGCCAGCGCGATGCGCTCGCGCGTCTCCTCGACCCAGGCATGGGCGGCGAACCATTCATGGTAGATGCGGCAGTGCGGGCAGTATGCGCGCGAGAAGAACACGGGCATGCGCTGAAAGCGCGCGGCGTCCATTTCCATCCCTGTCTCGATGCTGCGGCCGGTCTGCGGACAACGGACCATGATCTTGCCCATTCGCGGTCTCCTGTTCGTGGGCCAGATACGCCGGGGATGCGAAGAAAATGTAATGCTCAGCCGACAGTTTCGTGGCAAAGGTCGGAGTGAATTCCGACCGGGGAACGCGCGGCGTCGCTGCATCAAAAGCGGGTGAATCCCGCTGCAAAATGCACGGTCGATTGTCGCAACGCGGGACATCCGCCGCGGTCGGACACGATTGTTTGAGGACGCGTGGCATGAGCATCACGATCTACGGAATCAAGAACTGCGACACGATGAAGAAGGCGCGCGCCTGGCTCGACGATCACGGCGTCGCTTACGAATTCCACGACTACAAGACCGCCGGAATCGACAAGGCTAAACTCAAGGCATGGAGCGACGAGCTCGGCTGGGAGGTGCTGCTCAATCGCGCCGGGACGACCTTCAAGAAGTTGCCCGACGCCGACAAGAACGGACTCACCGAGAGCAAGGCGATCGCGCTCATGCTGGCGCAGCCTTCGATGATCAAACGCCCGGTGCTCGATCTCGGCGGCCGCCGCGTGGTGGGTTTCAAGCCGGATCTCTACGCAAAGGACGTGAAGGCTGCGACGTAGTTGGAGCCGCGATCGCCGCGCGCGTGCAGGAAAATGCCGGTGGTATGATTTTCTATGTCAGCGGGAAATACCGGCCGATTTCAACGCAAGGTCCGCCGGCCGCCTTGCGACGTCGTTGCCCAGCTTTCCGCCTTGCCTAACTCCCTCGATTGACGGCATATTCCGGCGCGAAGCGGTCGCGGGTGGCGACGAGGAATCGTCCAGCCGTCCGGCAGAGCCGCCGTACAGGAAGAAGCGAGGGCCAGGCGCTGACGGCGCCGGCTTGGGGGGAATCTTTGGCTGACGAGTTCATTCTCGAGACCCACGGATTGACGAAGGAATTCGCGGGATTTTTTGCCGTTCGCGATGTTTCGCTCAAGATCCGCCGGGGCACCATTCACGCGCTGATCGGCCCGAACGGGGCCGGCAAGACCACGTGCTTCAACCTGCTGACGAAGTTCCTGACGCCGTCGGCCGGCAAGATTCTCTATAAGGGTCAGGATATTACGGCGACGGCGCCGGCCGACGTGGCACGGCTCGGCCTGGTCCGCTCGTTCCAGATCTCGGCGGTGTTTCCGCATATGACGGCGCTGGAGAACGTCCGCGTCGCCCTGCAGCGGCAGCATGGCTCGTCGTTCGACTTCTGGCGCTCCAAGAGCGTTCTGAACCGCTTCAACAGCCGGGCGCTCGAGCTGCTCGACGACGTCGGCCTCAGCGAGTTCGCCAATATTCCGGCAGTCGAAATGCCCTATGGGCGCAAGCGCGCGCTGGAGATCGCGACCACGCTGGCGCTCGATCCGGAGATGATGCTGCTGGACGAGCCGATGGCCGGCATGGGCCACGAGGACATCGACAAGATCGCCGCGCTGATCAAGCGCATCTCCGCCAAATACACGATCCTGATGGTCGAGCATAATCTCAGCGTCGTCGCCAACCTCTCCGACACCATCACCGTGCTGACGCGCGGGCAGGTGCTGACGGAAGGGCCGTATTCTGAGCTCTCCAAGGATGAGCGCGTCAAGGAAGCCTATCTGGGAGCCGGACATGCCTGAGGTGATGACGGCCACGAAGCCAGGGCAGGCGGCTGCGACCAGCACCATTCTCGACGTCAACAACCTCGAGAGCTGGTACGGCGAGTCCCACATTCTCCACGGCATGAACTTCAACGTGAATGCCGGCGAGGTCGTCACCCTGCTCGGGCGCAACGGCGCCGGCAAGACCACGACCCTGAAATCGATCATGGGGATCATCGGCAAGCGCACCGGCTCGGTTCAGTTCAACGGCCAGCAGCTGATCCGCATGACCTCCGACAAGATCGCGCGGCTCGGCATCGCGCTGTGCCCGGAGGAGCGCGGCATCTTCGCGAGCCTCGATGTCCGCGAGAACCTGCTGCTGCCGCCGGTTGTGCGGCCGGGCGGCCTGACGCTCGACCAGATCTTCGAGCTGTTTCCGAATCTGAAGGAGCGGCTGAAGAGCCAGGGCACCAAGCTTTCCGGCGGCGAGCAGCAGATGCTGGCGATCGCGCGCATCCTGCGCACCGGTGCCAGCTTCCTGATGCTGGACGAGCCGACCGAGGGTCTCGCGCCCGTCATCATCCAGCAGATCGGCCACACCATCGCGCGGCTGAAGAAGGAAGGCTTCACGATTCTCCTCGTCGAGCAGAACTTCCGTTTCGCCTCGACGGTCGCTGATCGCTACTACGTCGTCGAGCACGGCAAGGTCATCGACGGCTTCGCCAATGCCGATCTGTCGGCCAACATGGACAAGCTGCATACTTATCTCGGCGTCTGACCAGCGCCAGCGGCGCTGACCTGGCAGTTCCTTCCGCGGTTTTCTCGCGGTTTTCTTGGTAGAATCTCTTGGCAGTTCTCTTGGCAGTTTTCTTGGAAAGTTCTGGAAGTTGGAAATGAAGAGCAAATTCATCGCGTCGCTGCTGCTGGGAACGGCACTCACTCTCGCCGCTGGCAGCGTCGCTTCGGCCGGCGACAAGACCGTCAAGATCGGCGCGCTGTCCGATCAGTCGGGTCTTTATGCCGATCTCGGCGGTCCCGGCTCGACACTCGCAGCGCAGATGGCGATCGAGGATTCCGGCCTCACCGCGAAGGGCTGGAAGATCGACGTCATCTCCGGCGATCACCAGAACAAGCCGGATATTGGCACCTCGATCGCGCGCCAGTGGTTCGACGTCGACAAGGTCGACGTCATCGTCGACGTGCCGAACTCGGGCGTGGCGCTGGCGGTGAACAACGTCGTCAAGGAAAAGAACGGCGTCTACATCAATTCGGGCGCTGCGACCTCGGATCTCACCAACGCGCAGTGCTCGCCCAACACGGTGCACTGGACCTACGACACCTACATGCTCGCGCACACCACCGGCCAGGCGCTGGTCAAGGCGGGCGGCTCGACCTGGTTCTTCCTGACGGCAGACTACGCCTTCGGCGCCGCGCTGGAGCGCGACACCACGGCGGTCGTGACCGCCAATGGCGGCAAGGTGATCGGCGGCGTCAAGCATCCGCTCAACACCTCCGACTTCTCCTCCTTCCTGCTGCAGGCGCAGTCGTCGAACGCCAAGGTCATCGGCCTCGCCAATGCCGGCGGCGATACCACCAATACGATCAAGCAGGCGGCTGAGTTCGGCATCAATAAGGGCGGCCAGAAGCTTGCCGCGCTGCTGTTGTTCCTGACCGACGTCAAGTCGATCGGGCTCGACATCGCGCAGGGCCTCAACTTCACCGAGACCTTCTACTGGGACATGAACGACCAGACCCGCGTCTTCTCCGAGCGCTTCGCCAAGCGCATGAAGAACGGCGCGCCGCCGACCATGGTGCAGGCGGGCGTCTATGCCGGCTTGATGCATTACTTCAAGGCGCTGGAGGCGCTCGGCGAGAACCCGCATGACGGCGTCAAGATCGTCGACAAGATGAAGTCGATCCCGACCGACGATGCGCTGTTCGGCAAGGGCGAGATCCAGCCGAACGGCCGCACCATCCACACCGCCTATCTGTTCGAGGTCAAGAAGCCCTCGGAGTCCAAGGGCCCGTGGGATCTCTACAAGCTGGTCGGCTCGGTACCGGGCGACCAGGCCTTCACGCCGCTCGACAAGAGCGCGTGCGCCTTGTTGAAGAAATGAACCGCTGTGGCTCCGGCGGCTGAACGTCGCCGGGGCCGCCATCTTCTGGGAAACGCCGAGAGAAAACAGAAACAAGACGATGCAGGCCCTCTACGCACAGCTCCTGGTCGGACTGATCAACGGCTCGTTCTACGCGCTGCTCAGTCTCGGGCTTGCCGTCATCTTCGGCATGCTCAACATCATCAATTTCGCCCATGGCGCGCTCTACATGATGGGCGCGTTCTGCGCCTATTTTCTGCTGAACCTCGGCGGCATCAATTATTGGTGGGCGCTGCTCCTGGCGCCGATCATCGTCGGCATCTTCGGCATGGTCCTCGAGCGCACCATGCTGCAATGGATTGCCGGGCTCGACCATCTCTACGGACTGCTGCTGACGTTCGGATTGGCGCTGATCATCCAGGGCGTGTTCCAGAACTTCTTCGGCTCGTCCGGCCTGCCTTATGCGATCCCGGATCAGCTCCGCGGCGGCATGAACCTCGGCTTCATGTATCTGCCGGTCTATCGCGGCTGGGTCGTCATATTCTCCCTGGTCGTCTGTCTAGCGACCTGGTTCCTGATCGAGCGGACCCGGCTCGGCGCCTACCTGCGCGCCGCCACCGAGAATCCGACCTTGGTGCGGGCGTTCGGCATCAACGTGCCGCGCATGATCACGCTGACCTACGGCCTCGGCGTCGGGCTCGCGGCGCTGGCCGGCGTGTTGTCGGCGCCGATCAACCAGGTGCGGCCGCTGATGGGCGAGCACATCATCATCGTGGTGTTCGCGGTGGTCGTGATCGGCGGCATGGGTTCGATCATGGGCTCGATCATCACCGGCTTCCTGCTCGGCGTGATCGAGGGACTGACCAAATATTTCTATCCCGAGGCTTCCAACACCGTGGTCTTCGTTCTGATGGTCCTGGTGCTGCTGGTGAAGCCGACGGGTCTGACCGGACGGGCGGCCTGACATGACATCCATCACCGACGCAACCCTGCCGATCACCCCGCGCGCGATGCGCGATGAGATGATCGTGTTCGTCATCATGACAGCGCTGCTGGCGATCGTGCCGTGGACCGGGCTCTACCCGTTCTTCGTCATGCAGGCGCTGTGCTTCGCGCTGCTGGCCTGCGCCTTCAACCTCCTGATCGGCTATGGCGGCCTGCTGTCGTTCGGCCATGCGATGTTCCTGGGAACGGCCGGCTATTGCAGTGCCCACGCGCTGAAGGTGTGGGGGCTGCCGCCCGAGCTCGGCATCCTGACGGGCGTCGCCGGATCGTTCGTCCTGTCGGTGATCACCGGCTACATCTCGATCCGACGCCAGGGCATCTATTTCGCGATGATCACCCTGGCGCTGTCGCAGCTCCTGTACTTCATCTATCTGCAGGCGCCGTTCACCCATGGCGAGGACGGCATCCAGGGCATTCCGCAGGGCCGGATGTTCGGCATCCTCGACCTGTCCAAGCCGACGGTGCTCTATTACGTCGTGCTGGTCGGCTTCCTCGCCGGCTTCCTGCTGATCTTCCGCACCATCAACTCGCCGTTCGGCGAGGTGCTGAAATCGATCCGTGAGAACGAGCAGCGCGCGATCTCGCTGGGCTACAAGACCGACCATTACAAGCTGCTCGCCTTCATCCTGTCGGGGACGCTGGCGGGCCTCGCCGGTGCGCTGAAGGTGTTCGTCGCCCAGAATGCCTCGCTGACCGACGTCGAGGTCGGGATGTCCGGCCAGATCGTGCTCATGACCCTGGTCGGTGGGCTCGGCACCGTGTTCGGCCCCGTCGTCGGCGCGTTCGTGATCGTCGGCATGCAGCAATATCTGTCCGGCTTCGGCCAGTGGGTGACGGTGATCCAGGGCGTGATCTTCGTCGCCTGCGTGCTCACCTTCCGCCGCGGCGTCGTCGGGGAAATCGCCCATCTGTTCAAGCGATCCCTCTAAGTCATTGATCTGAAAAGAGATCGTCGAAAGGGCAGAAAGCGGTGGATGATCCGGCCACCGCTTCTGCTGGTGCGCGATCCGGAGTATGACAGTTCTGTGACGGGCCGGCCCTGGCCCGTTTCGGAATGGATGGATCTCGTCCCATGCTGCACTGGTTTCGCGCCGTCCTCCCGCGGGAGGAGCGGTTTTTCGATTTGTTCGCCCGCCACAACAAGGTGGTGATTCAAGGCGCCCATGCGCTGCAGGACATGCTGCAGGGCGGCGACGACATCCTCAGGCATTGCCAGCGCGTCAGCCAGCTCGAGAACGAGGCCGACAACATCACCCGCGAAGTGCTGACCGCTGTCCGCCGCACTTTCATCACCCCATTCGACCGCGGCGACATCAAGAACCTGATCACCTCGATGGACGACGCCATCGACCAGATGCAGCAGACCGCCAAGGCCGTGGTGCTGTTCGAGGTCAAGGAGTTCGAGCCGACCATGCGCGAGATGGGCACCTTGCTGGTCGACTGCGCCAACCTGATCGGAAAGGCGTTGCCGCTGTTGCAGGCGATCGGTCAGAACGTGCCGATGATCACCGCGATCACCGAGGAGATGACCAAGCTCGAGGGACGGGTCGACGATCTCCACGACATCGGGCTGAAGGAGCTGTTCCTCAAGCACCGCAACGCCAACACGATGGATTTCATCGTCGGCGCCGAGATCTATGACCATCTGGAGAAGGTCGCCGACCGCTTCGACGACGTCGCCAACGAGATCAATTCGATCATGATCGAACAGGTCTAGGGTAGGGCCGCGCCGTGGACGCTCAACTCGGCCTTCCGATCCTGGTCGGCCTCATCGCCGTCGCACTCGCCTTCGATTTCCTCAACGGCCTGCACGACGCCGCCAACTCGATCGCGACCATCGTTTCGACCCGCGTGCTGCGGCCGCAATATGCGGTGTTCTGGGCCGCATTCTTCAATTTCGTGGCGTTTGGCGTGTTCGGCCTCCACGTCGCCCAGACCATCGGCACCGGCATCATCGATCCCGCCATCGTCGACGCGCAGGTGATCTTCGCTGCCCTGGTCGGCGCCATCGTCTGGAACCTGGTCACCTGGGCCGCCGGCATTCCGTCGTCGAGCTCGCATGCGCTGATCGGCGGGCTGGTCGGGGCAGGGGTCGCCAAGGCCGGCATCTCGGCCACCGTGTGGAGCGGCCTGTCCAAGACCGTGCTCGCGATCGTGCTGTCGCCGCTGGTCGGGCTGGTGCTGGCGATGATCCTGGTCGCGATCGTGTCCTGGGCCTCGGTACGCTCGACGCCGTTCGCGGTCGACCGCGCCTTCCGCATCCTGCAATTCGCCTCGGCCTCGCTCTATTCGCTCGGCCATGGCGGCAACGACGCGCAGAAGACGATGGGCATCATCGCCGTGCTGTTGTACTCGCAGGGCCGTCTCGGCGAGCAGTTCACGGTGCCGTTCTGGGTCGTGCTGTCGTGCCAGGCCGCGATGGCGCTTGGCACCCTGATGGGCGGCTGGCGCATCGTCCGCACCATGGGCCTGCGCATCACCAAGCTCAACCCGATGCAGGGCTTCTGCGCCGAGACCGGCGGCGCCATCACGCTGTTCCTGGCGACGTTCCTCGGCGTGCCGGTGTCGACCACCCACACCATCACCGGCGCGATCGTCGGCGTCGGCGCCGCCCGCCGCGCCTCCGCGGTGCGCTGGAACGTGGCCGGATCGATCGTCTACGCCTGGATCTTCACGATTCCGGCCTCGGCCATCGTCTCGGCGCTGACGTTCTGGCTGGTGTCGGTGCTCCGGCACTGATCCGGGGCGGGCGAGGGGCAACTCGCCGGTTGGAGTTGCGGTGCAAAACGCCTATATGGAGGGCGCGCGGCGGCCGTGATCCCGCGCCTTTCCCATCAAATCGCCCGCTCTCTGGCCCCGAAACGACGTCCGCCGCCTCATGTCCGATACAAGTTTGACGACCGAACAGCCGTCCCGCTCCGCGCTCTCCGATGAGGTCGCGCGCCGGCGCACCTTCGCCATCATCTCGCACCCGGACGCCGGCAAGACGACGCTGACCGAGAAGCTGCTGCTGTTCGGCGGCGCCATCAACCTCGCCGGTCAGGTCAAGGCCAAGGGCGAGCGCCGCAACACCCGCTCGGACTGGATGAAGATCGAGCGCGAGCGCGGCATCTCGGTCGTCACCTCGGTGATGACCTTCGAGTTCGAAGGGCTGGTGTTCAACCTGCTGGACACGCCGGGCCACGAGGACTTTTCCGAAGACACCTATCGCACGCTGACCGCGGTCGACTCGGCCGTCATGGTGATCGACGCCGCCAAGGGCATTGAGGCGCGCACGCGCAAGCTGTTCGAGGTCTGCCGCCTCCGCGACATCCCGATCATCACCTTCATCAACAAGATGGACCGCGAGAGCCGCGACACCTTCGATCTGCTGGACGAGATCGAGAAGACTTTGGCGCTCGACACCACGCCGATGACCTGGCCCGTGGGGCGCGGCCGCGACTTCATCGGCACCTATGACATCCGCGACGGCGGCGTGCGTCTGCTCGAAGGCGGCGGCGCCAAGACCGGCGCGGCGCAGCAAATCGACATCGCCGAGCTCGGCAAGATCAACGCCAATCTCGACATGAGTCAGATCACCGACGAGCTGGAGCTGGTCAAGGAAGCCTGCAAGCCGTTCGACCTGGAGGCATTCCGCGAGGGCCACCTGACGCCGGTCTATTTCGGCAGCGCGCTGCGCAATTTCGGCGTCGGCGATCTGCTCGAAGGCCTCGGCCGCTACGCGCCGTCGCCGCGCGCGCAGGAGTCGAACCTGCGCAAGGTCGACGCCGCCGAGCCGCGCATGAGCGCCTTCGTGTTCAAGATCCAGGCGAATATGGACCCCAACCACCGCGACCGCATCGCGTTCGCGCGGCTGTGCTCGGGCAAGCTCAACCGCGGCATGAAGGCGAAGCTGGTACGCACCGGCAAGACCATGCCGCTGTCGAGCCCGCAATTCTTCTTCGCCCAGGACCGCTCGGTGGCGGACGAAGCTTTCGCCGGCGACGTCGTCGGCATTCCCAACCATGGCAGCTTGCGCATCGGCGACACCCTGACCGAGGGCGAGGATCTCACCTTCGTCGGCGTGCCGAGCTTTGCCCCGGAAATCGTCCGCCGCGTCCGCCTCACCGATGCGATGAAGGCCAAGAAGCTGAAGGAAGCCTTGCAGCAGATGTCGGAGGAGGGCGTCGTGCAGGTGTTCCGCCCGCGTGACGGTGCGCCGGCGCTGGTCGGCGTGGTGGGACCGCTGCAGCTCGACGTGCTCAAGGCGCGGCTCGATGCCGAGTACTCGCTGCCGGTCGAATTCGAGATCTCCGAGTTCTCGCTGGCGCGCTGGATCTCGTGCGACGACAAGAAGAAGCTCGAGGCGTTCATCGCCGCCAACAATTCCGGCGTCGCCGACGACGTCGACGGCGATCCGGTGTTCCTGGCCAAGAACGAGTTCTATCTCGGCTACACCAAGGAACGCGCCGAAGGCATCGTGTTCTCCAACGTCAAGGACGTGAAGAAGAAGGCCTGACGCTGCTGCTCTCCGGTCATTCCGGGGCATCGCGAAGCGATGAGCCCGGAATCCATTTTGCCTCTTGTTCTGTCGCTCAATGGATTCCGGGCTCGCCCTGCGGGCGCCCCGGAATGACGCGTAGAGAGAAACAGGACTCTTCCACAGTCGACTTGGCGCATGCTGCGTGATGAGACCCGTAGCGCCGCGCGCTTTTCACCAGACGACTGGTGAGCTACGCTTCCTCTCACACCAAGCGGGGGGGAAAAGAAAATGCCAGCGGGATCTTTGGGCCGCCTTGTCCGGCGCCAGATGGTGGCACTGTTAGCTGTGTGTGGCTTGGCGTTCGCGGCGATCGGAGCGGCAGACGCCGCCGAGGTGGTCGCGCTGGGCGCCAGCAACACCTATGGCAAGGGCGTCAATCGCGGCGAGGATTTTCCGGCCCAGCTCGAGGCCATGCTCCACGGCAAGGGCGTTCGGGTCAGCGTCGCCAACGCCGGCATCAACGGTGATACCACAGCCGGGATGCTGTCCCGCTTCGACAGCGCGGTCGATGGATCAACCCGCGTGCTGGTGCTGCAGCCCGGCGGTAACGACGCCCGCAAAGGGGTCGGCGACCAGCGCGCCAGCAGCATCAGCGCCATGTTGGCCAAGGCCGCGCAGCGCCGCATCAAGGTCGTGATGGTCGAGAACGGCATGTTCCGTGGCCTGCCGCATCAGGTCGACGGTGTGCATCTGACCCCGGAGGGCTATCGCATGCTGGCCGCATCGCTGCTGCCCCGCGTGATGAGCGGCTTGCGGAAGTAGCTCGCCGCGAGGACGTGAAGCGCGCCGCGCCGGCCTGCGGTCTCACAGCTCGATGATCCCGCGCCGCGCCGCATGCGCCACCGCATCGGTCCGGCCCGTTGCATCGAGCTTGTCGAGCAGCGAGCCGACGTGGAACTTCGCCGTATGTACGGAGATGCCGAGGCTGCGCGCGATCTCCTTGTTGGAGCAGCCCTCGGCCATCAGCGCCAGGACGTCGCGCTCGCGCGCGGTGAGCTGAAAATCATCGATCGCCTGGCCGTCGATCCTGTCGTCGCCGCTGCGCGCCTCATCACTGCCATGCAACGGCGCGACGGCGACGTCGGCGCTCTCGCCGGGCGCGACCAGCGTCAGGCCCGTGACATCGCCGAGCAGCGCCGCCAGCCGGTCGGCCAGCTCGGCATCATCGACCGCGATCGCGATCCTGATCGGCGCGCGCGCCTTCTCGCTCACGCCGGCCTCTCGCCGATGGTCAGGGCGAACTGCACCGGCTCGCCGGCACGCAGCGCTGCGACCTCGACGACGGCGCCGACGCTGTCCGGACCGAGTTCGCGCATCATCGCGCGCATGCCCCTGAACGGCTCCTTGTTGAGAGCGGTGATGACGTCACCCTGGCGCAGGCCGGCGGCCGCGGCCGGGCCGCTTTTGTCGAGGCTCATGATCATCGCACCGAGTCCATCGTCGAGCCGGACCGGCTGCAGGCCGGCACCGAGATAGCCGCGAGCGATGCGACCATGCGTCTCGAGCTTGCTGGCGACCCGTTCGATCGTGGCCGCGGGTATCACGAGCGTCCGGCGCGGGCCGCGCACGGCCATGCCGATCGCGTGGCCCGCAGCGTCGAGCACGAGACCGCCTTCGGCGCTGTGCCGCAGCCTGGTGTCGAGCTCGATGCGCGCATCGATGTCGCCGCCGCGCAGGCTGCGCCAGGCGCCTGCCGATTGCGAGACCATCGCCAACGCCGCGGCCGGCTTGCCCTGATCGGCGGCGACGAGGATGGCCAGAGCGCCGAGCGGCGGCACGCCGCCGGCAAGCGAGGCGGCCGCGACATCCTTGCCTTGGAAGCGGAGCAGGGCGATGTCGGTGGTGTGATCACGCCCGGCGATGGTGACGGGGCGGGTCGTGCCGTCGGCGAAGTCGAGCACGATCTCGCCCTCCTCGGCGAGGGTCTCGTCCGCCGTGATGACGAGGCCCGGCTTCCAGACGAAGCCGGAGGCGCGCGAGCGGTGCGAATGGACCGAGACCAGTGATGGCGCTGCGGCGGCAACAGCGGCGGCCAGCGCGGAGGACAGTGAGGAGAGGGCGGACAGATCGGGCATCGACGGCTCCATGGGTTGATCCCAATGTGGCGCGTCGATGGTCGTTGCGGAACTCCCCAGGTGGGCAGGCTACGCTCATCCGGGCTACAGGTTGAAGTCAGAGCGTCGTCCGCGCCTTCGGCAGCGGGAAGGCGAGGTCGCCGTGCTTCGAGGTCTTCAGCCCCAGTCCGATCAGCGCCTCGGCGAAGCGCACCGCGGCGGCGACGCCGTCGATCACGGGAATTCCGAGCTCGGTGGAGAGGTCGTGCGCGAGATCGGCCATGCCGGCGCAGCCGAGCACGATGGCGCCGATACCGTCCTCGCGCAGCGCCGCCCGGCATTCGCCGAGCAGCGTGCCGCGGACATTGGCCTCGGGCTTGTCGAGGTCGAGCACGGCAACGTCGACGGCGCGCACCCTGCGGCAATGCTGCTCCATGCCGTAATTGCGCACGAGATGCTCGGCGATCACCTTGGTGCGCGACAGCGTCGTGACGATGCTGAAATGGGTGGCGACGAAGCTCGCCGCATGCATCGCAGCTTCGGCGATGCCGAGCACCGGCACAGCCGACAATTCGCGCGCGGCGAGCAGGCCGGGATCACCGAAGCAGGCGATCACATGGGCGTGGCAACCTTCCGCGTCTCCGGCCTCGACCTCCTTGAGCATGCCGACCGCGGCAATCGCCTCGTCGTAATGGCCCTCGATCGAGGCGGCGCCGAACCGCGCGGTGCGGCCGACGATCCGCGTCGACGGGCTTGCGCTGGCCTGGGCCGCCTTGGCGATCAATTCGGTCATCGTCGCCGTCATGTTCGGGTTGATGACGTTGATCACGGTCTCGCTGTGGCGGCTCATCGTCGCGTCCGTCTGCTGTCGCATCCTGCCGTGTTCTAGCCGAGTTCCGCTGTTACGGTCGAGAGCCGTTCGCGGCGCGGAACGCGCAGACGTGAACGGGATTGAGCTTGCGAATTCTGCGATCGGATCCAGCTTGGAGTCCATCCCAGCCCGAGAGTCCCATGCTCCGTGTCGTCGTGCTCCTCCTGCTGATGGTGGCCGCTCCGGTCGCCGCCGACGCGCGCCGCCAGCAGATCAATCCGGTGCCGTTCGCGCACACGCCGTGCAGCGTGCTCGACGAGCAGCCGTGCACGCCGTCGTTCTGCAGCGTCTTCGGGCCGTGGCCGTGTATTCCCGAGATGAACTATCCCTATGGCCAGAACCTGCAACTCACGATCGAGAGCCGGCCCGCCAGGGATCAGGAAGCCAAATATCAGAAGCCGGATCACGATCTCGACACGATCGGCGATCTGTTCTCAGCGCTGCGCGCGTGCTGGACGCCGCCGCCGGAGGACAGCGCCCGCGCCGGGATGCAGATGACGGTGCGCTTCAGCTTCAAGCGGACCGGCGAGATGATCGCGCCGCCACGCGTGACCTTCACGACATCAGGCGCCCCGGCCGACACGCGCGCGACCTATCTGAAGACGATCAATGCCTCGCTCGACGGCTGCCTGCCGCTGAAGTTCACAAAAGGACTCGGCGGTGCGCTCGCCGGCCGGCCGATCGCGATCCGCTATGTCGAGAATCGCGATCTGAAGAACACGTCGGAACGGTGATGGCGTCGTCCGCTGTGCTCCATCTCCCGACCGCATAGCCCGTCATGCCACTTCGGCTTTTCGAGCCGGCCCGGAACGACGGCGAGCGGGCGGGAGTGCCTGACGTTGAAATGCGCCACGTTGCGAGGCGGCCCCCGGAAATGATACCGATGCCCACGCACAGGTCGCGTGCAAGCGAAGGGGGACGCCGTGGGACTTCTGGTGATGGTGGTGGGGCTGGTGCTGTTTCTCGGCGCCCATGTGTTCACGACCCGGCGCGAGGCGCGCGCGAAGGTCATCGCGCGGCTGGGCGAGGGCACGTATAAGCTCGTCTATACTGTCGTGGCCCTTGCCGGCCTCGCCCTGATCGTCTGGGGTTTTGCCGCGTACCGCCACGACGGCGGCTGGATCCAGGTCTGGACGCCGCCGAAGGCGCTCAAGCACATCAATCTCGCCTTGATGCTGCCGGCGGTGATCATGATCGTCGCCGCCTACATCCGCGGCCGCATCTACACCGTGCTGAAGCATCCGATGCTGGCCGGCGTGAAGCTGTGGGCGTTCGGGCATCTGCTCGCCAATGGCGATCTCGGCGGCATCATCCTGTTCGGCTCGATCCTGGCATGGGCGGTGTTCGACCGCATCTCGCTGAAGCGCCGCGCCGACGCCGGCGGCCCGCCGATCCCGGTCGGCGGCGTTGGCAATGACGTGATCGCGGTGGTGGTCGGCATCGTCGTCTATCTCGCGCTGGCCTTCGCGTTCCATCCTGTCGTGCTCGGCATTCCCGTCATCGGGGGGTAGCGATGTCGGTGCAATCGACCGTCCGCCGCAAGACGGCTCCCGAGATCCGCGCCCGCAAGGGCGGCGAGCCGATCGTGATGCTGACGTCCTACCACGCCCATACCGCGGCGCTGGTGGATCGCCATTGCGATGTGATCCTGGTCGGCGATTCCCTCGGGAATGTGATGCACGGCTTCGAGACCACCGTGCCGGTGACCCTGGAGATGATGATCCTGCAGGGCTGCGCCGTGATGCGCGGCTCGCGCCAGGCGCTGGTGGTGGTCGACATGCCGTTCGGCTGCTACGAGGCCACGAAGGAGCAGGCGTTTCATGCGGCGGTGCGGATCCTCAAGGAGACGCAATGCGGAGCGGTCAAGCTCGAGGGCGGGGCGCGGATGGCCGAGACGGTCGCCTTCCTCAGCGAGCGCGGCATCCCGGTGATGGGCCATGTCGGCCTGACGCCGCAATCGATCAACACGCTCGGCTCGTTCCGGGCGCAGGGCCGCGACGAGGCGGATTGGGCCGCGATCGAGAACGACGCTGCGGCGATCGCACAGGCCGGCGCGTTCTCGGTGGTGATCGAGGCCGTGGCCGAGCCGCTGGCGCGCAAGATCACGCAGCAGATCGCGATCCCCACCATCGGCATCGGCGCCAGCGCCGCCTGCGACGGTCAGGTGCTGGTTTTGGAGGACATGCTCGGCCTGTCGCCGCGGGCTCCGAAATTCGTCCGTCGCTACGGCAATCTCGGTCCGGCGATCGACGAGGCGATCGAACGCTACGCGGCCGACGTGCGTACCCGTGCGTTTCCGGCGGCGGAACATGTTTACGGAATGAAGTCAAAGACCTGACGGGCGCCTCTCGCTTGATCGGCCCGTTGGCGTCGTGGTGCGCGCGGCGTCACGGGATGAATCTCCGGCGCTGGCGGAGATAGCCAAGCGCGTCATCCCTTGGTTATGTTTCAGGCTGGTCCGCATCGCGGCGAACAACGACAAGAAGCCAAGCTCGGGGAAACTCCATGGACTGGTCGACCTATGTAACGCCGCCGATGCGGCGCGAAGCCCGTTTCGGCGATCGCGTGGTTCCGTTGTTCACGGAGCGGCCCGCGAACATCTGGGCCATGGTCGAAGAAGCGGTGGAGCGCAACGGCGACGGCGAGGCGCTGGTCTGCGGGGCCGTGCGGCTATCGTGGCGCGAGGTCGCCGCGACCGCCGCGCGGATCGCCGGCGGGCTGCAGGCGAGGGGCCTGCGCAAGGCCGACCGGCTGGCGCTGCTGCTCGGCAACCGCATCGAATTCGTGCTCACGCTGTTTGCCGCAGCCAAGCTCGGGCTGATCACGGTGCTGCTGTCGACGCGGCAGCAGACGCCGGAAATCGCCTATGTGCTGAAGGATTGCGGCGCCCGGCTGCTGCTGCACGAGGCTGCGTTGGCGGACCGGTTGCCGGCCGCTGCGGAAACGCCGGAGCTGGCGGGGCGCATTGCCGTCGACGGTCGTCCGGCGCGGTCGGATTTTGCAGCGCTGGCCGATCATGCCGCGCACGAAAATCACGTCGAGGTGGCCGAAGAGGACACCGCGATGATCCTCTACACCTCCGGAACCACCGGCCGGCCGAAAGGCGCGATGCTCGCCCATTGCAACATCATCCACTCCTCGACGGTCTACGAGGCCTGCCTGGGGCTCACGCGGACCGACCGCTCGATCGCCGCCGTGCCGCTCGGCCATGTCACCGGCGTCGTCGCCAACATCACCAGCATGGCGCGCTGCGCCGGCACCTTGATCATCATGCCGGAGTTCAAGGCCGGCGAATATCTGAAGCTCGCCGCGCGCGAGCGCGTGACCTACACGGTCATGGTCCCCGCGATGTACAATCTCTGCCTGTTGCAGCGCGACTTCGACAGTCATGATCTCTCATGCTGGCGGATCGGCGGCTTCGGCGGCGCGCCGATGCCGGTCGCCACCATCGAGCGGCTGGCCGCCAAGATCCCTGGCCTCCGGCTGGTCAACGCCTATGGCTCGACTGAGACCACCTCGCCGGCGACGTTGATGCCCTCGGATCTGACCGCGCGCCATATCGACAGCGTCGGGCTGCCGTGTCCGGGCGCCAGCATCCTGGTGATGGACGGGCAGGGGCGGGAGCTGCCGCGCGGTGAGATCGGCGAGATCTGGATCGGCGGCGGCCAGGTCATCAAGGGCTACTGGAACAATCCCAAGGCCACCGGCGAGAGCTTCACCGCCGGCTATTGGCATTCCGGCGACCTCGGCTCCGTCGATGCCGACAATTTCGTCCGGGTGTTCGACCGGCAGAAGGACATGATCAACCGCGGCGGGCTGAAGATCTACTCGGCCGAGGTCGAATCGGTGCTGGCGAGCCACCCGGCGGTGGTCGAGAGCGCGATCATCGCCCGGCCATGTCCGGTGCTCGGCGAGCGCGTGCATGCGGTGGTCGTGACCCGCGAGCCGATGAGCGCCGAAGCGCTGCGCAGCTGGTGTGCCGAGCGGGTCTCGGATTACAAGGTTCCGGAAACCCTGACCGTGACCGCGGACCCCCTGCCGCGCAACGCCAACGGCAAGGTGATGAAACGGCAGTTGCGCGAAGCCTTGACGGCGTGATAGCCGCGTTCGGACCCTGTGGCAGAACCGGGGAGTAACGCCTTGATTCGGCTGGACTCGCCTTGCCACCGCCATGCCGATGCGGTATCGGCGCCGGCGCGCGGGCAACGGGCCGCTCGCGCGGCACTTCAAACGCATGCGCGCGCGCTCGCAGCGAACCTGACGGGATGTCCTTAGGTGTCTGAATTTATTGATGAAGTAGATGAGGAGGTCCGTCGGGAACAGCTCAAGAAGCTGTGGGACCGCTACTCGATCTTTATCATCGCCCTTGCCGTGCTGATCATCGCCGGCGTCGGCGGCTGGCGCGGCTACCAGTATCTCGAAGGCCAGAAGGCGGCCGAGGCGGGCTCAGCCTTCAACAAGGCCCTCGAACTCTCCGAGCAGAACAAGCATGCCGATGCGGAGAAGGCCTTTGCCGATGTCGCGGCCAGGGCCCCATCGGGATACCGCATGCTGGCCCGCTTCCACCAGGCTGCCGAGGCCGCCATGCGCGACAAGGCGGCTGCCGTGAAGATCTACGACGAGCTTGCTGCGGACCGCAGCATCGGGGCCGAGCCGCAGTCGATGGCGCGGCTGCGCGCGGCAGGCCTGCTGGCCGATACGGCGCCTTACGCCGACCTCAGGCAGCGCCTCGAAGGCGAAACGGCGCCTGGCGCGCCGTTCCGCCACGCCGCCCGCGAATTGCTGGCGCTGTCGGCGTGGAAGGCCAACGATGCCGCGGCGGCCCGTCAATGGCTCGACATGATTGCGCTGGATGGTGAGACCCCGCCGGGCCTGCGCTCGCGCGCCGAAGCGCTGCAGGCGCTATTGCCTGCAGTCGCCAAGAGCTGATCGCGAACCTCGCGACGGCGAACCGAGTTGATTGGAACGACGATCATGCGCCGCCCCCAACGTGTCATTGCCCTCACGGTCCTCGTTGCGCTTTCCGGCGTGCTGGGCGGCTGCGCGAGCGGGGGAAGTTTCGACCCCTCGGACATGCTCGACTTCCTGGACACCAAGAAGAAGCTGCCGGGTGACCGCAAGCCGGTGTTCCCGGAGGGCGTGCCGGGTCTCGAGCAGGGCGTGCCGAAGGAACTCTACAAGGGTGCCCAGCAGCAGCCGGTGACCGACCCAGGCGCTCAGGCGGCTACGCCGCCGGCGCCTCCGGTGGAGGAGCCCAAGGGTAAAAAGGGCCGGCGGCAGGCGGCCGTGAGCAACCCGACGACGGCCGATCCGCAGGATGGCGAGGCTGCCGCGGTCGAGGAGGGCGCTGCCGCCGTTCCGCCGGCACCGAAGCCCAAGAAGATCGTGCGCCGCCGCACCACGGCACCACCGCCGGATGATGCTGCCCCGGCGCAGCAGCCGGCGGCCCAGCGATCCGGCGGCGGCTTCCCGGCGCCGATGCCGAGCGGCTCCTTCAGCCGTTAATCTCACCTGCGAATCGGCGGATCGCCCGTTCGGTTTTGCGGCCGAATGCGCTAAAGCTGCGCGCTCACGCGCACGGATCATCATGCCCTTCACCATCGCCATCATCGGCCGGCCCAACGTCGGCAAGTCGACCCTGTTCAACCGTCTGGTCGGGCAGAAGCTGGCGCTCGTCGACGACATGCCGGGCGTCACGCGCGACCGCCGCGAGGGCGAAGCGAAGCTGTTCGATCTCAACTTCACGATCATCGACACCGCCGGCCTCGACGAGGGGCCGAAGGGCTCGCTGACCGCGCGCATGCAGGAGCAGACGGAAACCGCGATCGCGCTCGCCGACGCGCTGTTCTTCGTCATCGATGCCCGCATCGGCCTGACGCCCGCCGACCGCGCCTTCGCCGATTTCGCCCGCCGCGCGGACAAGCCGGTGCTGCTGCTCGCCAACAAGAGCGAGGGCAAGCATGGCGAGCTCGGCGCCATGGAGTCGTATGCGCTGGGTCTCGGTGATCCCATCCAGATCTCGGCCGAGCACGGCGAGGGCATGGGCGAGCTCTATGACGCCGTCAGCAAGCTCGTGCCGCCCACGGACGATGAGGAGGACGAGCACGAGGAGACCGACGAGGAGCGCGCCAACAGGCCGATCCGGGTCGCGATCGTCGGCCGTCCCAACGCCGGCAAGTCGACCCTGATCAACCATCTGCTCGGCGAGGAGCGGCTGCTCACGAGTCCCGAGGCCGGGACGACGCGCGATTCGATCGCGGTCGAAATCGAGTGGAAGGGCCGCGGCTTCCGCATCTTCGACACCGCAGGTCTGCGCCGGCGCTCGCGCATCGAGGAGAAGCTGGAGAAGCTGTCGGTGGCGGACGCGCTGCGCGCGGTGCGCTTCGCCGAGGTGGTCGTGCTGATGATGGATGCGCAGAACCGCTTCGAGGAGCAGGATCTGCGCATCGCCGACCTGATCGAGCGCGAGGGGCGTGCCCTGGTCATCGCCGTCAACAAATGGGACCTGATGGACGGCAACCCCGGCCAGATCTCGATGCTCCGCCGCGATGCCGACCACTGGCTGCCGCAGGTCGCGGGCGCGCCGATCGTGGCGGTGTCGGGCCTGATGGGCGAGGGCATCGACCGGCTGATGCAGGCGATCGTCCAAGCCTACGCGGTCTGGAACCGGCGCGTGCCGACCGCGGCGCTGAACCGCTGGTTCGAGGGGGCGATCGCCGACAATCCGCCGCCGGCGGTGTCGGGCCGCCGGCTCAAGCTGAACTACATCACCCAAACCAAGGCGCGGCCGCCGAGTTTCGTGCTGTTCTGCTCGCGCGCCGACGCGATCCCGCAATCCTACTTGCGCTATCTCACCAACTCGATGCGCGAGACCTTCGAGCTGCCCGGCACGCCGGTGCGCATCACTCTGCGCGAGAAGGCCAATCCGTTCGCGCACAAGCGCAAGCGGCCGAACTGATCAGTTGCAGTAGCGGAAGCGGTCCGGCCATGGAAGCAAGTCCGCCGAGCGTCGCGACTGAAAATGCGCCGGCCCCGCGCCGCGGCGCGGTCGCCTTCATCTTCGTCACCATCCTGCTCGACATGCTAGCGCTCGGGCTGATCATGCCGATCCTGCCGAAGCTGATCGAGAGCTTCGTCGGCAACGACACCGCGCAGGCGGCCCGCATCTTCGGCCTGTTCGGCACCGCCTGGGCGCTGATGCAGTTCGTGTTCTCGCCGGTGCTCGGCAGCCTGTCCGATCGCTTCGGCCGACGGCCGGTGATCCTGCTGTCGAACTTCGGCCTCGCCGCCGACTACGTGCTGATGGCGCTGGCGCCGTCGCTCGCCTGGCTGTTCGTTGGGCGCCTGGTCTCCGGCGTCACCTCGGCCAGCATCTCCACCGCCTTTGCCTACATCGCCGATCTGACGCCGCCGGATCGGCGGGCCGCGATCTTCGGCCGCATCGGCGCAGCGTTCGGTGCGGGGTTCGTGCTCGGTCCCGCCACCGGCGGACTGTTGGGTGACATCGATCCGCGGCTGCCGTTCTGGGCGGCTGCGGGGCTCAGCTTCGCCAACGCGCTCTATGGCTTCCTGGTGCTGCCGGAGTCGCTGAAGCCGGAACGGCGCAGTCCATTCCGGTGGCGGACGGCGAACCCGCTCGGTGCGCTGCGGTTGCTGGCATCGGACCGCATCCTGGCGGGGCTGTCGACCGTGAACTTCATCACCCAGCTTGCCCATGTCGTGCTGCCGTCGACCTTCGTGCTGTATGCGACCTACCGCTACGGCTGGGACACCCGCACCGTCGGCCTCACATTGGCGATGGTCGGCGTCTGCGCGATGATCGTGCAGGGCGGCGCGGTCGGGCTGATCGTCCGCCTGTTCGGCGAGCGCGGCGCGTTGATGCTCGGTCTGTCGGCGGGCATGGTCGGCTTCTTCATTTTCGGTGTGGCGCCGACGGGACCGCTGAGCTGGATCGGCATCCCCGTGATGGCGCTATGGGGCGTGTCGGGCGCGGCCATGCAGGCTTTGATGACCCGCCTCGTCCCACCGGACAAGCAGGGCCAGCTACAGGGCGCGACGTCGAGCGTGCAGAGCGTGGCCCAGCTCGCGGGTCCCTTCCTGTTCACGCTGACCTTTGCCTATTTCATCGGAACGGCCGCGCCGGCGCATCTACCCGGCGCGCCGTTCCTGCTGGCGTCGGCGTTGCTGATCGTCGCTCTCCTGATTGCGGTGCGGACGCTGTCCTCGGCAAAGAACAGCTAGACTAGCGCGCCGGCCTGAAGGTTCTCATCCGCTGACCCCACCGATGAAGCTCTCGCGCTCTCGCGGGACGGGGATTGCACATACTTCAAAATAGGTCAATAATGCTGACATAAATATCCGGATCAGGGGAGGAATATCGGTGAGCTGGAAGCCCGTCTACGCGCGCCGCGCGGATCGCATGAAGGCATCGGAGATCCGCGAGCTGCTCAAGGTGCTGGAGCGGCCCGGCATGATTTCGTTCGCCGGCGGCATCCCCGATCCCGCGCTGTTTCCTGCAGCAGCGGCGGCGCAGGTCTATGCCGATGCGCTGGCATCGCCCAATGTGGCTTCCGCTGCTCTGCAATATGCCGTCAGCGAGGGCTACGGTCCGCTTCGCCAGTGGATCGCCGAGCACATGACCGCTCAGGGCATAGCGGCCTCGCCAGACAACATCCTCGTCACCGCGGGATCGCAACAGGCGCTCGATTTTCTCGGCAAGCTGCTGCTCACGCCCGCGGATACGGCGCTCGTCACCGTTCCCACCTATCTTGGCGCGCTGCAGGCCTTTTCGGCCTACGAGCCGCGTTACGATTCGATCGGTCCACGCGCTGCGAACCGCACCCCGGCCTCCTACGCGGACGAAGCCGCGAAAGAAGCTGCGGGGGCGCGCGTGAAGTTCGTCTATGTCGTGCCGGACTTTGCCAATCCGACCGGTGAGACGCTGTCGCGTTCGGCGCGCGCCGATGTCCTGGATCTCGCCGGCGAGCTGGACGTGCCGGTGTTGGAGGACAGCGCCTATTCTGCCTTGCGTTTCGACGGCGACGAGATGCCGTCGCTGCAGTCGTTGGACGTCCGTCGCCGCGGCTCGCTCGATGCTTCCCGCGTCATCCATCTCGGAACGTTCTCGAAGACGGTCGCGCCGGGCCTGCGCATCGGCTGGATTTGTGCATCGCGCGCCATCATCAGCCGTCTCGTCCTCATCAAGCAGGCGAGCGACCTCAACGTGTCAGCGATCAATCAGATCGTGATGCACAGGCTCGTGAAAGACGGAGGGCATGCCGGGCTGATTGCACGGGCGCGCGCGCATTATCGGCTCAAGCGCGATGCGATGCTGAGGGCACTCGAGGCACAGATGCCGTCAGAAGCGAGGTGGACGCGGCCCGACGGCGGGTTCTTCGTCTGGCTCACCTTGCCGGACGGCGTGTCCGGTGCCGCCTTGCTCGACCGGGCCATGAATCAGGCCCAGGTGGCGTTCGTTCCCGGGGCAGCCTTCTTCCACGACGGCAGCGGCGCCAACACGATCCGCCTGTCCTATTCGCTGCCCGAGGAGGCCGTGATCGAGGAAGGCATCGGCCGCCTCGCGAGCCTGTTGCGCTGACGATGACGTGATTCGGCGCAGCGAATGTCGCATCGTCTGCGCAGCGGCACTGGCGGGACGCGATGCTAATCCACCGCATCCCGCATCGGAGCTATCGGCTTACTTCTTCACCAGCGGACAGTCGCTGGCCTCGAGCGGCTTGGCGGCATCCTCAGGCGCGATCTTGGCGATCAGCTTGTAGTAGTCCCACGGGTATTTGGACTCTTCGGGCTTCTTGACCTCGAACAGATAGGCCGGGATCAGGCGGCGTCCGTCGGCGCGCAGCGGGCCCTTGCCGAACAGCGGATCGTCGGTCGGGATCTCCTTCATCTTGGCCACGACCTTGGCACCGTCATGCGGATTGCCGCCGAGCGCTTCCAGCGTCTTGAGGTAATGCAGCGTGCCGGCGTAGTTGCCCGCCACCGTCATCGACGGCATCGTGCCCTTCGGCGACAGCTTCTGGAAACGCTTGGACCATTCGCGGGTCTGGTCGTTCAGATCCCAGTAGAACGACTCGGTGAAGGTCAGGCCCTGCGCCACCTTCAGCCCCAGCGCATGCACGTCGTTGACGAACAGCAGGAGTGCGGCGAGCTTCTGGCCGCCCTGGACGATGCCGAATTCCGAGGCCTGCTTGATCGAGTTGGTGGTGTCGCCGCCGGCATTGGCAAGCCCGATGACCTTTGCCTTCGACGACTGCGCCTGCAGCAGGAAGGACGAGAAGTCGGCGGTGTTGAGCGGGTGCTTCACCGAGCCCAGCACCTTGCCGCCGCTGCTGGTCACCACGGCCGAGGTGTCGCGCTCCAGCGCGTGACCGAAGGCATAGTCGGCGGTCAGGAAGAACCAGGTGTCGCCGCCGGCCTTGGTCAGCGCCTTGCCGGTGCCGTTCGCGAGCATGTAGGTGTCGTAGGTGAAGGAGATGGTGTTTGCGTTGCACGCTTTGCCAGTCAGGTCCGCCGTGGCGGCACCGGAGTTCAACAGGATCGAGTTCTTTTCCTTGACCAGGTTGGAGACGGCCAGCGCCACGCCCGAGTTCGGCGTGTCCATGATCACGTCCACCTTCTGCGTGTCGATCCACTGCCGGCCGATATTGACGCCGACGTCGGGCTTGTTCTGGTGGTCGCCGCTGATGACCTCGATGGTCCAGCCCTTGGCCTTCAGGCCGGAATCCTCGACCGCCATGTTGACGGCCGCGACCGAGTTGGGACCGCCGATGTCGGCGTAGAGGCTGGACATGTCGTTGAGCACGCCGATCTTGACGACCTTGTCGTCGGCGAAGGCGGAGCCGGCAAAGCTGAGCGTGGTGGCGGCAAGCAGCGCAGCCATCCGCCGCGCATGAGACGTCGTCATCAAAGTCCTCCCTGGTATCGTGTCACGGCGGGGCTTCTTGGGCGCCCTTTGCCGTCGGATTCCCTGGATAGCCGGTCTTGTCAGTTGCGGCAATGCGCCAAAAGGCGCGAGACGCGCCCAAGGTTTGTGCGTTTCGCTTGAGCGTTAACGCAGGGCGTCCGAGGTCAGCCGGAATTTCTGGATGCGCTTACCGGTGTCGACCTCGGCGGTATAAACGTTGCCCTGCCGGTCGACAGCCATCGCGTGCACCCAATGGAATTGGCCGGCATTGCGGCCATTGTGGCCGAAGCCGCCAACCACGCTGCCGTCATCCCGCCTGATGATGCGGATCTCATTGTTCTCGCCATCGGCAGACAGCAGGTAGGTCTGCTTCGGATCCGGCCAGATCGCGATGTCCCACACCGCGCCATTGCCGAGCGTGTTCTTTTCGAAGAACCATTCGGTCACGAATGTCCCGTCCTTCCTGAACACCTGGATGCGGTCGTTGATGCGGTCGCAGACATAGACGAGACCATCGTCGGCGATCTTCACGCAGTGCACGGGATTGCCGAACTGCTGGGCGACCGGTGCCTTGGGATCATACGGTGGCTGCCTGGCATCGTCAGGGACATGGCCATAGGCGCCCCAATGCCGCTTGTAGGCGAGGGTGGTGGCATCGAACACGATGACGCGGCGGTTGCCGTAGCCGTCGGCGACGTAGATCTCGTTCGCCTCCTTGTCGATCGCTGTCTCCGCGGGCTTGCCGAGCTGGGTGGTGTCGTTGGAGCCCTTGCTCGGCGCCATCGTTCCGATCTGAGCGACGAACTTGCCATCGAGCGTGAACTTCAGGATGGCGTTGTCATTGTCGGCATTGCCGCCGATCCAGACGAAGCCGCGTTCGTCGACCTCGATGCCATGCTCGCGGCCGACCCATTCATAGCCCGGGCCCGGGCCGCCCCAGGCGCGCAAGAGATTGCCGTCGGTATCGAATTCGAGCACCGGGGGCGCCGGCATGCAGCATTTCGATCGCGGCGGATTGAGCGTGGCGCCTTTCTCGTCGTCGGTCAGCGAGCGCGGCCGGTGAATGACCCAGATGTGGCCCTGGTGATCAACCGTGATGCCGCCGACCTGGCCGAGGATCCAGTTGTTGGGGAGCTGCTTCGGCCAGGACGGCTCGACGGCGAACGCGGGCACCTCTGCTGCGGCGCTGGTGCTGCGAGAGAAGAGGACGTTGCCGGCCGCAACGGCGAACAGCAGAATGACCAGGGCAGGCCTTGTCGCGCGTCCGCGTCGTGCTCGCGTCATGCCGTCCTCCCCGATATGTGCTGCGGTCATCCGCTTATGAACGCAGTCAATCGCGGGCATGGCGGAGTGTCAATCGCGCGGGGGGACGCCGATCGGCAGGCTCAGACCGGCGCCTGCTCCACCGCTTCCTTTTTCGGCGGCGTCCGCAACGTGGGCGGCCGCAGAAAGCGCGTCAGCATGAGCCGCAGATGCTCACTGCTCTTCTTGATGTCGACGTTCGGATTGCGGATCGGCAGCGCGCGTGCGCCGTCGACGATCACGAACAGGATGTTCGCGGTCGCCTCCGGATCGAGGCCGGGATCGACCTCGCCGCGGTCCTGTGCCTTGGTGAGGAAGTCGACCAGCAGCGCCCGCATCGCGCGCGCATGGGCGTGGACGATGGCTGCAAAGTCGGCATTGCGGCAGGCCTCAGCCAAAGCCTCGGCGCTGAGGACCTGGGCCTGCGGCTGGTGAATGCTGGTGCTCTCGAGCTCCTGCACCAGGGCGTCGATCACGTCGGGCGAGGCCAGGATTGCCTGGAGGCGCGATGCAGCGTGGCTCAGATTCTGCTCGACCAGCGCCTGGATCATCGCCTCCTTGCTGGGGAAGTAATGGTAGAGGTGGCCCGGGCTGATCTTGGCGGCGGCGCAGATGTCGGTGGTGCTGGCGCCGTGAAATCCGTTCCTGACGAAGCACGACAGGGCGGCCTGGAGAATCTCCCGGCGCTTCTGCTCGTGCTTGACCGGATCGACCTTTCTCATCGCGTGTCCTGCCGGGCCAACTCTCGCCACATTCGTCGTTTCCGCCAACTGCTTGTAATATAAAATAATATTTCTCGCCGCTCTAATCTAGAGAATTTGATCTAGTTTAGTTCGACAAGCGCTACGGCTTGTGAGACTTAATTAGAGTGAGTTGTCTATCAATGGGTCTGGCCGTTTCGATGCGTCTCGCTCCGCTGAAGTCGATGAGCCTGGTTTCCCTCGCGCTGGCAACGGCCGGCTGCGCCACCGCCCCGCTCGAGCGGGCCGGCTCGCTCAAGAACTACGATCATCTCGCCGACGCCAACGGCCTGGTGACGCGCGCGCAGATCAAGGCCAACAAGAAGGAGCTGCTCGAGGCCAAGACGATCCGGATCGAGCCGACCGCGTTTCCGCCGCGTCCCGACATCGCCCTCGACGAGAGCGAGCGCAAGCTGGTGGCCAACGTCATCAGCCGGGAAATGTGCCTGCGGCTCAGCGAGCGATTCCAGATCGTCGGACCCCGTGAGGAGGCCGATCTGACGGTCAAGGCGACCGTCACCCATGCCACGGCGACCAACGCGACCGCCTCGGCCGCCTCGCAGGCGGCGTCCATCGCCAAGAGCGTCGCGCTGCCGGGCGTCCCGGTGCCGGTGCCGCGGCTGCCGGTCGGGCTTGGCACGCTGTCCGTCGAGGCCGAGGCGCGCGACTTCGCCGGGTTCCAGAAGGCCGCAATGGTGTGGGCGCGCGGCGCCAACTCGGTCTCGACTGCCCGCATGGCCAATGACGGCGACGCCTACGACCTCGCTTCCGAGTTCGGCGCCGACTTCGCGAAGCTGGTGTCGACCGGCGAGTCGCCGTTCGGAGGCGTCCCGTCGCTGACCTCGCTGCCTTCGGTGTCGAGCGTGCCGGCCAAGCTCGGCGCCGCTCCCAAATATGCCGCATGTGAGCAGTACGGACGTTTCCCCGGTCTGAAGGGCTTCGTCGGTGCCGGTCTGGGTCTGCCGCCGGGCTGGACCGACAAGGGCGCCGAGGAAGCCAGGCCGGACGCGCCGCAGCCGTCGCCGGAGATCGCAAGCGTGGAGCAGCAAGCGTCGCGATGAAGTCCGCCGCCTCCTTCCGCGTGCTTGTCCCGCGTGTCCTGCTCGCGTGCGCCGCGTCGCTGCTGCTGGCGGCCTGCGCAGCCGTCATGCCGCGCAACGCGTTGCCGGAGGCGGCGGCTGTCAGCGCCGACCCGGTCGGCTTCCGCAACGTCCGCTACTGGGGTGACGAGCCGGCGCCGCGCTTTGCCGAGGCCGCGATGTCACGCGCGTCGGCCGAACTCCCGATCTCGCGTCCGCTGAATTTCCTCGCGATCTCCGGTGGCGCCGAGAACGGCGCGTTCGGCGCCGGGCTGCTGGCCGGCTGGGGCGAGGCCGGCAACCGGCCGTCGTTCGACATGGTGACGGGCGTCAGCTCCGGCGCGCTGATCGCGCCGTTCGTCTTCCTGGGGCGCGAGCACGATGACAAGCTGCGCGAGATCTTCACCGCCTATGAGCGCAAGGACATCTTCACGGTCAACATTCCCGGCCTGCTGCAGGGCTCGGCGCTGGCCGACAACACGCCGCTGTCGCGGCTGATCGAGAAGTATGTTGATCGCGAGTTCCTGCGCGACGTCGCGCGCGAGAGCAGCAAGGGCCGGGTGCTTCTGGTCGGCACCACCAATCTCGATGCGCAGCGCCCGGTGTTGTGGGACATGGGCCGCATCGCCGCCGCCGATACGCCCGAGGCGATCGCGCTGTTCCGTCAGGTGCTGCTGGCCTCGGCCACCGTACCCGGCGCGTTCGCGCCGGTTCGCATCAAGGTGCGGATCGGCGACAAGGACTATGACGAGCTGCATGTCGACGGCGGCGTCACCCGGCAGGTCTTCATCGGTCCGTCGGTGCTGCGTCTCGTCTCCGGTCGCGGCCCGCGCCGGAGCGTGAGCGGCGCGCATCTCTACGTCATCCGCAACGCCCGCATCGATCCGCAATGGGACAGCGTCGGTGCCGACGTGCTCTCGGTGACGCAGCGCTCGCTCTCCACCCTGATCAAGAACCAGGGCATCGGCGACATCTACCGCATCTACTCGGTGGCGAAGTTCAACGGCATCGACTTCAACCTCGCCAGCGTGCCGGCCGATTTCCAGGCCAAGGCCGATGGGCCGTTCGACCGCAGCTACATGACCGCGCTGTTCGATCGCGGCCACGACATGGGCCGCCGCGGCTATCCCTGGGTGAAGAGCCTGCCGGGCCTGCAAGCCAACGAGCACGGCATCACCGCGCAGATCCCGGCGCGCACGATGGCGGCTGCCGCGCGATGATCTGGCGAAGCTGCAGGTCTGTCGTGAGCTCCGCTGCGCGCGCCGCGCTGCTGATACCATTGCTGCTCGGCGGCTGCGCGACGTCGTCCACGCCGCCGCCCGACGCCACCACGCAGTTCCACAACACCTACAACTATCTCCCCGTCAACGACGTGCCGCATGACGACCAGCGTCCGGTGTTGTCGGTCGAGCAGCAGGAGAAGCTGCGTAAGGAGCTGATGGCGGTGCGCGATCGCCAGGCGCCGGCTGTGGCGAAGGCGGCTGCGGGCAAGTCGGCAGCCGCCAAACCCGCCGCGGCAGATCCTGCCGGACAGAGATAGGCGCCGGCCGCGGGCGGAGCGGCGCTGTCCGGCCCGGATCATTCACCCCGGAGAATGCGAGCCTCAACGGGGCGCCCGGCGATCAGGACGCGTCGGCCGTCTAACGTGGCCCCGCCGCATCGGGCGCGGCCGCAACGACGGACCAATCGGAGATCGCACATGGACCATCTGACCTTGCCGCGAACCGGCGCATCCAGCGAGATCGCGACCTTCGGGCCGGTGCATCTGGAGGTCACGCATCTCGAGCGCGCGATCGATTTCTGGTGCGAGACCGCAGGTCTGCGCCTGTGCAAGCGCAACGGCGCGGCCGAGCTCGGCACGGCGGGCGAGACGCTCGTGGTGCTGCATCCCGGTGCGAAACGCCCGGCGCTGCGCGGCTTCTCCGGCCTCTATCATATCGCCATCCATGTGCCCGACCAGGCGGAATTCTCGCGGATGCTGCGCCGGCTGATCGCCAGCCGCACGCCGATCTCGCCGGTCGATCACGTGATGTCCAAGGCGATCTATCTCAACGATCCTGACGGGCTCGGCATCGAGTTCACGCTGGAGACGCCGGAGCGGTTCGGCGGCTACGGCACGTTCGAGACCGATTTCACCGTGTTCGATGCCGAAGGCCGGCCCTGCAGTGGCAGGAGCCCGCTCGACGTGCGCCATGAGCTGGCGCAGGCGAAAGGACCGCCGCTGTCGGCGCCGCTCGCCGACGCCGCGCGGATCGGCCATCTGCATCTGCACGTCCCGCGCATCGAGGCTGCGCGCACGTTCTACACGCGGCTTGGCTTCCTGCCCGGCGCATTCGCGCCACAGCTGGGGTTTGCCGATCTCGGCGCCGGCGGCGCCTACACCCACCGTATCGCATTGAACGTCTGGCAGGGGATCGATGCGCCGCCAGCACCCGCAGGCGTGGCGCGGCTGCGCGGCTTCTCGATCCGCTTCGACACCCGCGCGCGCCTCGACGCCGCGCTGCGCGGCTGTGACGAGGTGATCGTGCGGGGCGATCAGTACGTGCTGCGCGATCCCGCCGGCACCGCGCTGATGCTGACCGCCGAAGCCTGATTCATCCGCCCATGGAGCCGACAGCGTGACCGACCAGACCGAGCCGACACCACCGCTCTCGAAGCGCACCAAGGCTGCCAAGGTGCGCAAGGCCGCGCAGCATCCGAAACGTCCGGGCGCCGGCTGCAAGGCCGAGCCGGGCAGCTTCGTGCCGGTCGTCGACCGCAACCGATGCGAGGCCAAGGGCGACTGCGTCGAGGTGTGCCCCTACAACGTGTTCGACGTTGCGCCGATCAGCGGCGACGATTTCCGCGCGCTGTCCTTCCTCGGCAGGATGCGCGTGCGCTTTCACGGCATGAAGACGGCCTACACGCCGAAGAGCTATCTCTGCCTTGCCTGCGGCCTGTGCGTGGTGGCTTGCCCGGAGCGCGCCATCGATCTCGTGGAGGTCGCGGCGGGTGACAGCGCGACGTAGGAGTGGAGCCTGCGACCGCCCTGGTGCCGTCGACGCGATAGTCTACGCCGGTGGCTGAAAGCTCTTCAGCGCGCGGGTCTTGTACTCGTAGAGCTTGCCGGTCTCGGTCCACGACGGCAGGCACATCGGCACGATCAATTCGGCGACCTGCTCGGGCGTCTCGAGCGTCATCGGGTCTTCACCTGGGAACACCGTGGCGCGCATGCGGGTGCGGATCGGGCCCGGGCTGAACAGGTTGACGCGCAGCGGCGTGCGCTCGGTCTCGTGCGCCCATACCCGAGCCAGGGTCTCCAGCGCCGCCTTGGTGACGGCGTAGGGGCCGAGATAGGCCTGCGCCTTGTGAGCGGCGCCTGAGGTGAGGAACACCGCGCGGCCGGCGTCGGAGGCCTTCAGCAGCGGCTCCATGCAGCGGATCAGCTGGAAGTTGGCGGTGAGGTTGACCGCGACGACGTCGTTCCACGGCTTGAGGTCGATATGGCCGAGCGGTGAGGAGGGGCCGGGCACGGCGGCATTGCCGACGAGGATGTCGAGCTTGCCATGGCGCTCATGCAGCGCGGCGCCGAGCCGGGCGATGCCGTCGCTGTCGGTCATGCTGAGCGGCACCAGGGTGGCGCCGCTGCCGGTCTCTTTCCGGATCTCGTCGTCGAGTTCCTCCAGCCCGCCCTGGGTGCGGGCGACGGCGACGACATGCGCACCGGCGCGCGCGAGCGCGCGGGCGGTCGCATGGCCGATGCCGCGCGAGGCGCCGGTGACGAGGGCAATACGATTGGCGAGGGGAAGGGTCATCACGATCATCTCTCAGCCGTCGTCCCGGCGAACGCCGGGATCCATATTCCGCGGCGGTTATGATGGAGTTGGGTGGCTGTGGCTAGTCCTGCCCGACAAACGACGGCCGGTGGTCAGGGCCTCCGGCATGTGCCGGGACGACGGCCGATCGAACGCCGTCATTCCGGGGCGAGGCCGTTAGGCCTCGAACCCGGAATCTAGAGGTCAGGCGCACAAAACAATTTCGAGATTCCGGGTTCGATGCTGCGCATCGCCCCGGAATGACGGTGTGGGGAGAGAGCCTCAGCTCGCCTCGGCCAGGAGCGACAACTGCTGCTGGGTCGGCTCGACCAGCGACTGGTCGGTGAGGTGGGTCGGATAGCTGCCGGTGAAGCAGTGGTCGGCGTATTTCGGCGCGGCGGGGTCGCGGGCCGGCTCGCCCATGGCGCGGTACATGCCGTCGATCGACAGGAACGCCAGCGAGTCGGCGCCGATCAGCTCGCGCATCTCCTCGAGCGAATGCGTCGCCGCCAAGAGGCCGCCACGGTCCGGCAGGTCGATGCCGTAATAGTCGGGGTAGAGGATCGGCGGCGAGGCGAGGCGGAAATGCACCTCTGTGGCGCCGGCGTCGCGCATCATGCGCACGATCTTGCGCGAGGTGGTACCGCGCACCAGCGAGTCGTCGATCAGGATGATGCGCTTGCCTTCGATCGCGGCGCGGTTGGCCGAGTGCTTCATGCGCACGCCGGATTCGCGGATCGCCTGCGTCGGCTGGATGAAGGTGCGGCCGACATAGTGATTGCGGATGATGCCGAGCTCGAACGGCACGCCCGAATGCTGGCTGTAGCCGATCGCCGCCGGCACGCCGGAATCGGGCACCGGCACGACGACGTCGACGTCGGGATGGCTCTCGCGCGCGAGCTGCGCGCCGAATGCCTTGCGGACCTCGTAGACCGAGCGGCCGCCGACCACTGAGTCGGGCCGGGCGAAGTAGATGTATTCGAACACGCAGGGACGCGCCGGCTTCGGCGGGAACGGCTTGTGGCTGTGGGCGCCGTTTTCATCGAAGATCACGACCTCGCCCGGCTCGATGTCGCGGATGTAGCGCGCGCCGATCATGTCGAGCGCGCAGGTCTCCGAGGCCAGGATCGGGCAGCCCTCGAGCTCGCCATACACCAGCGGGCGGATGCCGAGGGGATCGCGGGCGCCGATCAGCTTCTTGTTGGTCATGCAGACCAGCGAGTAGGCGCCTTCGAGCGCGCGCAGCGCCTCGATGAAGCGGTCGATGAAATTGGTGCGGCGGGAATGCGCGACCAGATGCAGGATCACCTCGGTGTCGGTGGTCGACTGCATGATGGCGCCGGCGCGCACCAGCTCGCGGCGGAGCGTGAGCCCGTTGGTGAGGTTGCCGTTGTGGCCGACAGCGAAGCCGCCGGCATTGAGCTCGGCGAACAGCGGCTGCACGTTGCGCAGGATCGTGGCGCCGGTGGTCGCGTAGCGCACGTGACCGATCGCGGCATTGCCGGGCAGGCGCTCGATCACCTCGCGGCGGGAGAAGGTGTCGCCGACGAGGCCGAGGCGGCGCTCGCTGTGGAAGCGCGTGCCGTCATAGGAGACGATGCCGGCGGCTTCCTGGCCGCGATGCTGGAGCGCGTGGAGGCCGAGCGCGGTGATCGCGGCGGCATCATTGTGCCCATAAATGCCGAACACGCCGCACTCTTCGCGCAGCGTGTCTCCGTCAAGGTCTGGGTCTCTGAGGTAGGCTTGAGGTCCGAAGTCCAGATCCGCGTGAGTATCCGCTTGGGCTTCGCCGGAAGAATCGTGGTGCAGGTCCATCGCGCCTCTCTTCTGGGCTGAGCTCACTTGGCCGCGGGTTTCTCGATCAGCTTCTTCAAGCTGTCGCGGGCAGGCTTGCTATACCCATCGCCGCCCGCTCCGGGCGACTCGGTGTCAGTCTGGTCGTCGTCCGGCTTGTTCTTCTTGAATTTCTTTAAAATGGTGTTCTCAGGATCATCAGGCAAGAGCGACATCAGCCAATCCCCGGTTCCCTGCAGGACCACGCGGGATTTGGCACCGGTGACCCAGTCCGGGCGCTGCTTGTCCGGCACCAGCCAGCTGAAGAACAGGAAGGCGACGACCACGATCAGCAGGCCGCGGCCCAGTCCGAACAGGAATCCGAGGGTGCGGTCGAGCGCGCCGATGCGCGAATCGAGAATCATGTCGGAGATTTTGACCGTGATCACCGAGACGATCAGCAGGGTGCCCACGAAAGTACCGGCGACGACGACCACGCTCGCGACGGTATCGTTGTTGAAATAGGTCTTGGCGGTCGGCAGCAGCTTGGAGAATGAATAAAGCGTGACCAGGGCGGCCGCGCCCCAGGCCGCGATCGACAGCACCTCGCGCATGAAGCCCCGGACCATCGCGAGCAGCCCCGACACCAGCATCACGCCGAGCAGGATGAGATCGAGGATCGTTATCGGCATCGGCTGCTCAGGTCCGCTTCACAGGTCCAAGGTTCGCTTCGAATCGACGGAGGACCGCCCCTCCGGGAGGAGGACAGCGAGGTTCCCCGGCAAGTCCGGACGGCTGCACGATCCCGTGTGGGCGACCGGTTGCGGCGTTGTATAGCGGCGAGTCACGCGAACGTCACGGTCCGGCTAGCCGTCCTGGCGGCGGAATCTCGCTGGTGTGGCATTTTTTTCGGCATGGCTGGGGCCGCGGCGGCCCTGGTCGCCGTCTTCGCGGCTGCTGTCGTGTCGGGCACGAGGCGTGCCGCGCGCGGCGATGTCGGCCACCAGGCTGGTCAATCCGCCGACGGTATTGAGGCTGAGCCCGGCGTCGCCGCCAGCCTCGCCGCGGGCGCGCTCCGGCAGTACCACGCGGCCGAAGCCGAGCTTGGCAGCCTCCTTCAGCCGAGCCGAGGTCTGCGCCACCGGTCGGACCGCGCCCGACAGCGAGATTTCGCCGAAATAGACCGCATCGGGCGGCAGCGGAGCGTTGACCAGCGAGGAGACCAGAGCTGCGGCCGCGGCGAGATCCGCCGCAGGCTCGTTGATGCGCAGGCCGCCGGCAACGTTGAGATAGACGTCGTGGCCCGACAGCTTGACGCCGCAATGCGCCTCCAGCACGGCCAGCACCATCGACAGCCGGCTCGGATCCCAGCCGACCACGGCGCGGCGCGGCGTGCCGAGCGAGGTCGGCGCCACCAGGGCCTGGATTTCGACCAGCACGGGGCGCGTGCCCTCGATCCCGGCAAAGACCGCCGTGCCGGGGCTGCCGAGATCGCGCTCGGACAGGAACAGCTCGGAGGGGTTGGTGACCTCGCGCAGACCCAATCCGGTCATTTCGAACACGCCGATCTCGTCGGTCGGGCCGAACCGGTTTTTCACCGCGCGCAGGATGCGGAACTGCTGCGAGCCTTCGCCTTCGAACGACAAGACGGCATCGACCATGTGCTCGACGACGCGGGGACCCGCGATCTGGCCGTCCTTGGTGACGTGGCCGACCAGGATGATCGCGGCGCCGGATTTCTTGGCGAACCTGATCAGCTTCTGCGCCGAGGCGCGCACCTGGGTCACCGTGCCCGGCGCCGATTCGACGGTGTCGGTCCACATCGTCTGGATCGAATCGATCACGATCAGCCGTGGCACCGTGCCTTCGGACAGGGTCGAGATGATGTCCTCGACCGAGGTCTCGGCCGCCAGTTGCACCGGCGCATCCGCGAGCCCGAGCCGCTCGGCGCGCAGCCGCACCTGGGCGACGGCTTCCTCGCCCGAGATGTAGACCGCGCGATGGCCGGCGCGCGCCAGCATCGAGGTCGCCTGGGTCAGCAACGTCGATTTGCCGATGCCGGGATCGCCGCCGACCAAGAGCACCGAGCCGCGGACGAAGCCGCCGCCGGTGACGCGGTCGAGCTCGGTCATGCCCGACGACAGCCGCGGCGCGTCGATGGTCTTGCCGGTCAGCGATTCCAACTGGAAGGTGCGGCCCTTGCGCTTGGAGCGCAGCGAGACCGGCGCGGAGGTCGCGCCCGTCGTGTCTTCCTCGGCCAGCGTGTTCCACTCGCCGCAGGCCTCGCACTTGCCCTGCCAGCGCGAATAGGCCGCGCCGCAGTTCTGGCAGACGAAGGAGAGCGTGGTCTTGGCCATGAGGTGAGAATCGGTGCGGTCAGGAGTGGGTGGCGTTCCATAACATACTTAGGCCCGCGGCCAGCATGATGCCATCCATCACCACGCGGAACACATCGGGCTTCATGTGCAGCACGAAGCGCTTGGCGACGAAGGCGCCAGCCATCAGCGAGCCGCCGGCGATCAGGCCCTTGAGAAGAATGTCCGGCGTTAGCGCGCCGAAGCGCTGGAAGGTGATGGATTTCGAGACATAGAGCCCGAGCGAGCTCGCGGCCTCAGTGGCGAGGAAGGCGCCTTTCGACAGGCCATAGAACAGGAACAGCGGCACGCTCAGCGGTCCGGTCGAGACCACGATGCCGGTGAGGAAACCGATGATCGCGCCGCCGAGCGCGAGATGCCAGAGGTTGGCCTTGAGGTCGTGCCGCGTCAGCCAATGCCGTACCGGCACCATCGCCATCAGGAACAGCCCGATCGTGATATCGACCGCCTGCGACGGCAGGATCAGCAAGGTGCGCGCACCGAGTGCGGCGGCCGGAATGCCGGTGACCGAATAGGCCGCGCAGGCGCGCCAGTCGACCTCGCGCCACCACGCCAGGATGCGCGACAGGTTCGCCATGACCGCAGCGACCGCCATGATCGGCACGGCCTCCTTCGGGCCGTACTCGTAGGCCAGCACCGGCATCAGCATGATCGACGAGCCGGTGCCGACGATGCCGGACAAGGTGCCGGCCACGAGGCCGACCGCGAGGACGAAGAGGAAGCCCAAGATTTTCGCGCCTTCGTGATGGCGGGCAAGATCTCTCTCCCGTCATTGCGAGCGAAGCGAAGCAATCCAGAGTCGCGCGCATGACTCTGGATTGCTTCGTCGCTTTGCTCCTCGCAATGACGGATGAGAGAAGCAGGGCCCAGGTGGTTAACGGGTGGTTCGAGCCGACTCGAAATCGGCGATGATTGTGCGTCCGCATCATTAAAAGTTGAAGCGTATTCCTCGCACGTCCGCCGATGTTCTCGGACGATGACGATGAGCAAAACGCCAATGTCCTTGCAGATGCGGCCGTCCATGACGGCAACCGCCGAGGCGGAGTTCCCCTGGTTCGCGGCCGCGATGCTGGCCATGGAAGCCGGCGAGGTCATCCGGCTCCGGCTGGAAAAGTTCGCGCGCGGCGAAGCCGATGCGGGCGAGGAGGCGGAGTTGATGGTCAGCGAAAAGCTCGCCGCAGCCCTGGAGGCGACGGCGAAGCTGATGGCCGGCGCCAGCCCGGCGGCGGTCGTCGATCTCTATCGGGATTATGTCGCGGCCAACGCCGAGCGGCTGTCGGCGTAAGCCCCGCGCAGTCCGATTGCGTTGGACTGCGGATGTCGAGCAACCGTGCGCGGACGATCTGGTCGAAACGCCGCCGACTGGGCGGTTTCATGCGTTCAGGTGCGGTGTTGCCATCGCGATGAAGATCGGACACCTTCCCGAAGACACCGACTGCTGTTCACTTCCTTTCGCCGGACCGATCCAGTGCGACTGCTCATACGCCTCATGCAACGCGTGCTGGTCGCCGGGCTGGGGATCTTCACGGTCTGGCTGATCGTCTTCGTGGTGTTCGAGACCGCGAACCGCAGGCTGCCCTGGATTGTCGCAGTCGGCGTCAGCTACGCGTTCGCGGCCTATGTCGTTCTGCCACGCGTGATCCGGTTGAGTCTCAGGATTCTTCAGAAGCGGCGAGTGCCCAGCTACACGATCACGGGTGATGGATTGCCCGGCGACCCCGTCAATCTCGCCCTGGTCGGGACGCTCCAACAGCTTCGCGCAAGCTTTGCTGCGGTGGGGTGGTCTGAAGCGGACCGATTGGGCCTGACGAGCTCTTGGGCCATGATCCGCGCCTTCGTCCTCGATACGCCTTACCCCACCGCTCCGTTCAGCACGCTCTATCTGTTCGGACGCGGCCAGGATATCGGCTTTCAGAAAGCCATCGGCAACAGCCCGCGACAGCGCCATCACGTCAGGTTCTGGGCTGTTGGCCTGGCACACGCAGAGCAAACCTGGAATGCAGGCGATTTCTGGTCCAACGCCGATCGGCCGGCGGTCGATGAATCCGCTCTGTGGGTCGGAGCCGGCACGAAGGACACCGGCCTATCGTTCACTCGATTGACGTTTCAGGTCACGCACGCCACCGATCCGGATGTCAACGCCGAGCGGGACTACATCATGGCCGAACTGATCAGGACACGATCGATCGAGATCGTGGAGCTGTACAAAGCCGGTCAGAGCCTCCCTGAGCGGGTCAATCACTACGTGACGGACGGTGACATTGCGTTGGCGAGCATGTTGGTCTCCACCACGGACGACGGCACATGATTGCCGTCGTCTGTCTAATGGACATGCTGACGAGCCTCTTTCGATGTCGTTCGCTCTGCTCGGGGCCGGACCAGGAAGGCGGTGCCGAGCAGGACGACCATCGCAACGCAGACGACCGTCAGGAACGCCTGATCGAAGGCGCGGTGAGCGTGCGAGGTGACGATGGCAGCGAGTTCGGTTGGCAGCCGCTCGGCGGCGATCAGCGCCTCGTCGATGCTATCGCGCGCAACGGCGGGAATGCCGAGGCCGTCGGGCAGAACCATGAACGCCGTATAGACTCCGGACAGGATGCTGCCGAAAATGCTGATGCCGATCGTGCCGCCGAGCTCGAACGACACCTCCTCGATCGACGCGGCCATGCCTTCGCGGCCTTCAGGCGCGTGATTCATCACGGAGTTGGAGGCGGCGGCAATGGATGCTCCGAGCCCGAGCCCGTTGATCGCGATGCAGACCAATTGCAGGGCCAGATTGGCGTTGTAGCAGAGCAGGTAGCCGGCCGCGCCGATGCCGGCGATCAACAGCGCGCCGGACATCGTGGTGGCGGCTCCCACGCGACGGAGCATGAGGCTCGCGAGCGGCCCGCCGATGAATGCACCGAGCGGGGCCGGCAGGATGTACAATGCCGCCTGCAGCGGCGAGTAGCCGAGGACGAGTTGCAGGCGCTGGCTGATCGCGAGCTCCGTCCCCGCAATGGCAAGCGAAGCCACGATCGCGGTGATCACGCTGAGCGTGAACTCGACGTTTCGGAACAGGGTGAAGTCGAGCAAAGGATCCTCGAGACGCAATTGACGGCGGACGAACACCGTCAACATGATGACCGTCGCGACAGCCGTGCCGGCAAGGACGACATAGGAAGACTGGCGACTGCCGAGCTCCTCGACGACGTAGGCGAAGCCGATCAGCCCGGCCATCACCTGCACTGAACCGAGGAGGTCCCAGTCGCGCTCAGCACGATCGGCCGGTGCAGGAATCAGCAGCAGGCCGGCGACCAGCGCCAGGACGACGAGCGGCACGTTGATCAGAAAGACCGAGCCCCACCAGAAATATTCCAGCAGGACACCGCCGACCAAGGGGCCGACTGCCGCCCCGCTGGACGCAACGGCTCCCCAGATCGCGATGGCGAGCGCCCGTTCGTGGTCATCGGAGAAGGTGATGCGAATGATCGACAGCGTCGCCGGCATCATCAGCGCGGCGCCGATCGCGAGCAGGACGCGTCCGCCAACCAGGATCGTGGCGGTCGGCGAATAGGCGGCGACGACCGAGGCCAGTCCGAAGACGATGAGGCCGGCGACGAATGTCCTCTTGTGCCCGACGCGATCGCCGAGCGAGCCGAAGCCTGGAAGCAGGCCGGCGACGACGAGCCCGTAGGCCATGACGATCCACAATTTCTCCGAGGCGGTTGCTCCGAGCTCATGGGTCAGGCTGGGCAGCGCGGTATAGAGCACCGTCATGTCGATGACGACGAGCGCCAGCGCGCTGGAGACGGTCAGGAGGATCAGCCAGCGATTACGTTTCGACATCGGCGAATCCGCCGGCGCAAGATTCTGTTCAGTCCGCGCATTCGCCATCTCGTGCACCGTCCTCATTCCCGTTCAGAGTCTGTCGCGATGCGTGATCCGGCCGTTCATCATCGTCAACTGAACGTTCACCTTGCCGATCTCGTGCGGCCCGACATCGAACAGGTTCTTCTCCAGCACGATCAGATCGGCCAGCTTCCCGACCTTGATGGAGCCGATCTTATCCTCCATGCGCATCTGGTAAGCTCCGTTGATTGTGTAGCCTCGGATGAGCTGCGGCAGGCTCAGGCGTTCGGCAGCGGGCGGATGGACCAGGCCGTCGGGCTTGCCGGGCTCCTGGCGCGTATGGCCGGCCTGCACCGCCTCGAGCGGCTTGACCACGACCTTGGAGCCGGTCGCCAGGGCATCCATTCCGAACGACACCGTGACGCCTTGGTCGATGAACGTCTTGAAGCTGTACATGCGGCTCCAGCGCTCTTCGCCGTAGATCTCGCGGATGCGGCGCTGGCTCGTATCCGGCACGCCCCACTGGATCTGGGTGTTCGCAATCAGGCCGAGCTTTCTGAAGCGCGCAATGTCCGAGGGCGCGGTGAGGAACGCGTGGCAGATGGTATGGCGGCGGTTGCCGGGGCCCTGCCTGCCGAACGCGGCTTCGTATCCATCCAGGCTCATGCGAACTGCGGCGTCGCCGACGGCGTGAAGGTGCGTATCGATTCCCTCCGCATGGGCTTCGCGCAGGATTCGATTCAACACGGGCGATGGCAACAATGGTTCGCCGCGCCAATCCTGCCTTCCGGCATAGGGATCCAGCAGATAGGCGGTGCGGCTCAGCTCGGTGCCATCGACGATCAGCTTGAGCACCTCGGCCTTGACCAGCGGAGTGCGATAGCGCTTCCGATAGGCCCGAATGATCGGCAGCGGATCGACGTTGGGGTCGTTGTGATAGAGGCTGCCGATCACGCGTTGCAGCAGCTTGCCGCGGCTCTCGAGGTCGACCAGCATGTCGAAACCGTGATGCTGCTCGGTCGGCCAGGCGCTGAAGCCGGCATCGAAGAGGGTGGTGATGCCGGCGGCTGCGAGCTTGGGCTGCCATTCCTCGATGGCGGCGGCGGCCGACTTGAGGCCGAACGGTTCGATGCCGTGCTTTTCGAGCGTCTTCAGTACCGCGAACAGCGCGGGTACTTCCGAAATGAAGCCAGTCGGCTCGCCATTGGGATCCTTTTCGTACCAGGAGGAGCCGGGCACGACGTCGCGTGGGGTGTCCCTCGTGATGCCGGCCATCTCCAGCAGCTTGGAATTGACCCAGTAGCTGTGCAGATCGCAACTGACGAGCAGGACCGGCCGGTCGGGGAAGATCGCGTCCAGCGGTTCCTTGCGGGGACCCGAGGCGGGAAACGCGCCCGCGATCCATCCGAAGCCGAGAATGAACTTCTCGTCGGAATGCGTCTTGGCGTAATCGCGCAGGATCTCGGAGATGCGCTCAGGATCTTCCTCGTTGACCCAGGCGCCGCGGGCAAATGCCAGAGTGCAAAGATGCCAATGCGCCTCGACGAAGCCCGGCATCAGCATGCGGCCCTTGAGGTCGATGACCTCAGCCCCCCGTCCGGCAAACTTCATCGCTCCGGCATCGTCGCCGACATAGACGATCTTGTCGCCCTTGACGACGACGGCCGCCGCCCAGGGCTGCGAGTCTTCCACCGTGTAGACGCGCCCGCCGCGAAACACGGTCGTGCGATTGGGGGCGGCAAAAGCCGGAGCCGAGCCCGCGGCCGCGAATGCTGCGGCGGCAGCCGTTGTTGCAACCATCTGGCGACGGGTCAGTCCGCCGCCCTCCGGCTTCGACGCCGCGAACAGCGAACCGATGGCTGAGCCGCATGCGATGCACATTGTCCTGCTCCGAAAAGCCCGCGTTCCGTGTGAGCCGCATCATTCCCTGATCGAACGCTAAACTACGTTCTTCCGCAGCCGCCAGGATTGACCGCGATCAACTCGGCCTCAAAGGCGTCGAGCGTGCGCACGCAGACTGACGCTCTGGATGCTTGCTGATGGTGAAAATTCAAATCGAATGCCTTCAGACAGGATTGCAGACCGGATTGCTGCTCACGGCCACGGAGGCCGCTCGTTCCGAGCAGCGTCATTTTGGAAACAGGAAAGCCAGGCTGGCGCGAAACTGCCAATGCGATGCCTGGTCCGGCTTCAGCAGATTGTAGTACGCGCCCACCTCGGCATTGATCGGCTGCTTGTCGACCATGAAGAGCTTGCCCACGCCGACGCCGATCGGGACGACCCAGCGATCATTGCCCTTCGCGAGCCAGTTCGCCGTGATGATGGGACTCGAGCTGATGTAGGATCCGTCGGAGAAGTTGTAGGTCACGAAGTACTGCAGCATCATCTGGTTCACCGGCGCGCGGTCGCTCGGACCTGCAAACGACCAGATGTTGTTGGCGAGCACCCCGAGCACCCATGGACCCGGCATGGTCAGCGCGACAATGGTCGGACCTGCGCTCCATTTTCCCGAACCGAGGGCGGGATCGGTCGCCGACGGATAGGAAAAGGTCGGGCCGACACCCCAGATGAGGGCGCCCGAATGGGACGGGGTGAGCGCGAAGATCTGGTTGATGTCGCCGACCCCGCCGATCCGGCCTTGCTCGGGGGAAAAGCGGATCTGGGCGATGCCGGGAATGGTCGTGCGCGTCACCAGATTCCAGTCGGCATTGAGCTGGAACGGGATGACCGGCTCGATCTTGAAGACGTCGGCCGTCTGCCGGTACGGGCCCGTATTCGGCATGGCGATATTCTCAAGGCCGACGCTGATCGTGTCCGCGATCGGGTTCTGCGCCGCCTTGGCCAGATCTTCGAGCGACGGCGTCTTGGCCTGCTGTGCCAGGGCGCCGGAGTCATGGCAGAGTGCCGAGATCAGGAGCAACAGAACCACGTGTCGGAAGGCTCTCGGCGTCCTTGTCGACCTCGCTGTCGAAGCGCCGCTCTTGCAGCCACTGTCTCGCGCCCGCACCGTGTGGCCCCGCTGCATCACGTGAAGGTCGGAAAACGCTCGCCCGCGAACAGGGACCGCCGGAGACGAGACCAGTTGGACGCGAACTGGAACGTGTCGAGATCGGTGTAGGTCTGGCCGATCACCTGCATGCCCGAGGGCATGCGGTCCTCGACCAAGCCGAGCGGGACATCGACGACCGGATAGCGGTTGAGCAGATTCCAGTGCCACGTCAGCGCCAAGCCCAGACCGGTGCCTACCCACGGGTCCACCTTGTTTTCCTTGCTCTTGAACATGTCGGCCCCGACAAGAGGCGTTGCCATGGTCGGCATGAGCAGGATGCGGTACCCCTTGCCGAACACGCGCTGCTGGACCTGGCGGTGCAGCCGCTGCAGCAGCTCTTCGGCTTCTTCGGCCTGGCGCGGTCCGACCGGGCCGACTTGGTCGAGCATTTCGGTCATGTAGGGCGAGAGCTGATCGCGATGCGCATTCGAGATCTCGATCGCCGTGCCGATGGACGTCGACATCAGCCCGCGGATGAAGACCATCTTGTGGGCCTTCGTGAAGCCGCAATCGACTTCGTCCACCGTGCAACCCGCGGCGCGCAGAGCCTCGATGCCTCTCAGCATCGCAGCCTTCACGGACGGTATGACGTCCGCAATGCCGGCGCCCCAATCCACGGCGATGCGCCACCCGGAAAGGCGCGGATAACGGGTGGGATAGTCGAGGCGAGGGCGCATCGCGGCCATCATCCGCTCGGACGGACCGACGATCGCGTTCTGGAGGCGGACGAGGTCGTCGAAGCGCCGCGCCATCGGGCCCGAGGTCGCGAACGGGATTTCCCCACCGGCCACGCGTCCGAACGGCGGCCTGAAGCCATAGAGACCGCATTGCGAGGCGGGAATTCGGATCGAGCCGCCCATGTCCGAGCCCATGGCGAGCGTCGTGAAGCCTGCGGCCAGCGCCGCGCCCGATCCCGCCGACGACCCGCCCGGAGAGTATTCGAGATTCCATGGATTGCGTGTCGTGCCCCAGGCGCGGGTGGACGCGCCGAGGAAGAGGTAGAATTCCGGCACGGTCGTCTGGAACGGCATGACGGCGCCGGCTGCCTCGAGCAAGTCGGTGATGGCCGAGTTTTCCGTTGCCGGTGGCGAGTCCTTGTAGATGAGCGAGCCCTGTGTGGTCCGCCAGCCCGGCCTGGAGAATTCGTCCTTGATGGCTACCGTGATCCCTTCGAGCGGCCTCTGGTTGCCGCGCCGATAGCGGTCCTCGGACAGCTTGGCCTCCTTGAGCGCCTGATCGAAATGCTCGTAGGTGATGCAATTGACCTTCGTGTTGTAGGCTTCGATCCGCTTGATCTGCGCCTTCAAGAGATCGACCGGCGACGCCTTGCGGGCCCGGAACATGGCGATGAGATCGGCGACCGACGCGTAGCAGAGCGGATCGGCAGACTCGGCCCGCGCGGCCGGCAAACCGAGCTCGGACGCGACCAACGCCGCTCCCGCGCCTTTGATGAGCATTCTTCTGTCGATCATATACGCCTCCGCATGTCCGGGAATCGGTCTGAGTATGTCGATGTGGTCCTGAAGGTGTCGGTCCGAGACGTCGCCGGAGTCAGCTTCGCTGTTCGTGCCTGACCTGACCGTTCATGACGGTCATCAGCACCTTTGTGTTGTGGATGTCGTGCGGGGCGACTTCGAACAGGTTTCTTTCAAGCACGATCAGATCGGCGAGCTTGCCGACCTCGATCGAACCGACCTTCTGGTCGAGCCCGAGCTGATAGGCCGGGCCCATGGTGGCGGCGCGGATCGCCTCTTCGAGGCTGATCCGCTCGTCGAGCGGCACCAAAGCCGGCTGATCCGGCTTGTTCAACTCCCGCCGCGTGGTCGCGATCTCGATCGCATCCAGCGGCTTGTAGGTGCTGTAATAGCCGGCGGCCGGCCAATCGGTGCCGAGCGAGATGTTGGCGCCATGACGCAGGATCGAGCCGGTGCGAAACGCCTGCTCGGCGCGCGCGCCGACGCGCGGCCGCATCACGCCCTGCCAATAGGCATCCGCCACCGACCATTGGGCGGAGAACTGCGCGGTGACGCCGAGCTTGGCGAAGCGCGGCAGATCGTCAGGTGAAACAAATATGAGATGCGCCAGCGTGTGCCGGCGATCGCGCGGCGGATTGACCTTGATCGCGGCTTCGAACGCGTCCAGCGACAGGCGGTTGGCGCGATCACCGTAGGAATGGATGTGAATATTGAGGCCCGCCCTGTCGGCGCGGCGGATGATGTCCTTGAACTGCTCCGGCGGGACCAGCGTCTCGCCGCTCGTGCTCGGATCGTCGCTATAGGGGGCCAGCAATGCGGCGGTCCGTTGGGCTTCGCCGCCGTCGATGTTGAGCTTGAGAACGGGCGCCTGCACCAGTTCGGAATTGAAGCGTCGACGCAGGGCCTTCGCGATCGGCACGGGGTCGATCGCCGGATTGTTGTGGTAGGTCGATCCGACCACACGGAACGGCAGTTTTCCTTTGCGCTCCAGATCCTGATAGAGTTCGTAGCCTGTCTCCTCGGGCAGAACGAGCAGTCCGGCATCGAACACGCTGGTGATGCCGGCCGCCGACGCCTTCGGCAGCCACTGTGCGAGCGAGTCCGCAATATAGCCGGTCGTGAACGGCGAGATCGCGTTGAGGACCGGAAACATCGCCGGTGGCTCGACCAGATAGCCGGTCGGCTCTCCCGAGGCCGGGTCCCGCTCGAAGTAGCTGTAGCCGGGCAACGGATCCTTGGTCGCCTTGGTCACCTTGGCAATCGCCAGCGTCTTGGAATTGACCCAGGCGGAATGGCCATCGATCCCGACGAGAAAGACGGGCGTGTCCGGCCAGATCTGATCGAGATCCTCCTTGCGAGGGCCGGTCGGCGGAAAGGCGTTATAGCGCCAGCCGAAGCCGCGGACGATGCCGGCCTGGCCCAGCTTGGCGCGATAGGCCTTCAGGGCGTCGAGCATCTCCTCCCTTGTGTCGTATTGAAGATCGACACCCCGAGTCACGACAGCGCCCGCTATCGGATGGATGTGTCCTTCCACGAAGCCGGGCAGCAGCATCCTGCCGGCGAGATCGACGACGCGGGTCTTCGGGCCGATGAAGGACCGGACGCCCGCGTCATCGCCGACATAGACGATGTGCTTTTGCTTGACGGCGACCGCGCGGGCCCATTCCCGGCCGCCGTTCACGGTGTAGACCGGGCCGTTGCGAAACACGATGTCGGCCTTGCCGCCGCCGGTTCGCGCCTCGGCGTTCGTCGGAGCGGACACCGAAGCAACGCCGGCTGCGGCGAACGCCGCGCCTGCCTGCAGGAGCCTGCGTCGTGACGGCTCGGCCTCGTTGACGGAGCCAAAATCAAGCTGGAGCAAACCACCGAATCTTGCCCAGTTGCATGCGATGCACATGCATTCATCCTTACACGCTCTGCGGGAAACGCATTCTTCTTGATTCCGCGGATCATATGAACTCGGGGGAACTACGTAGCCCTTCGCGTGCGAAGCGTTCGCATGAGCCGTACGTGTTCGAGACGATTAGATTCGAATGACTGTCATTTCGGGAGGAAGTACGCGACGTCCGAAGCGGAATGGCCAATTCGAAGCAAGCAGGGGCCGCATCACCTTGTCATGGACGCCGGCCTGCGCCAGTTTGCGAGTGGGTTGCGAACTCATCCGATGTGCAGAGTTCAGCTCATGGCAACGAAATCGATGTAACCTGCAAGCGTGCGATTCGTGTGGCTCTGCGAGCAAGACCCCTGATCTGGCTGCTTCCGTGTAGCAACTGGCGGTCTCGCTTCGCTCGGCAATGTGTTCTCATGATCTTGCTTGCTGGCCGTGATGCTCCAGCTGAGGGGTGACGGCAGACCGACGGAGTGAAGAATGTTCACACTGGCACATGCAGGGACTTGGCTCGTCGTCGGCTTGATTGGTGGCGGCCTTGCCGGAATCCTGGTGAAGCGCCGCCGAGCCGGTTTCGGGCTCCTCACCAACATCGGATTGGGATGCGTCGGCGCCCTCATCGGTGGTGTCTTGTTCAACCTGTTCGGGTTGTTTCCAGGCATGGGCAGCATCGTCATTTCGCTGCGCGATGTCGTCGCGGCGTTCGTCGGCTCGCTGGTCCTGCTGGCGGCAATCTGGTTGTGGGGCGCAGCCCGCGAACGGAGTCCGCGCTGACCGCAGGCGGTGGTCAGCCGGAGTGACGCGCGGTCTCCGCGCGCCAGTCGCGCGGGCGCATGCCGAAGCGCTGCTTGAAGCGGCGCGTGAAGTGCGACAGATCTGAAAAGCCCCAGTCGAAGGCGATGCGGCCGATGTCGCGGCCGCATCGGGCGGGATCGCGCAGATCGCGCGCTGCGCCATCGAGCCGGCGTTCCATCACCAGGTCGGAGAAGCTGGTGCCGGCGCGGGCCAGCAGCTTGTGCACATAGCGCTCGCTGATCCCGACGACAGATGCGATGGTCGCCACCGTCAGGCCGGGCTCGCGCACCCGCTCGTGAATGGCGCGGCGTAGCGCCAAGGTCGTCGCATCGGCAAATGAGGTGGTCGCATGCGTCTCGCGGCGGCCGCGGCGCGCCAGGCTCAGCGCCACCAGATCGAGCAGCACGCCGAACAGCGCCGACGCATCGTCCGGCGCGAGCCGCAGCGCATTGGCGTTGAGGGAGCGCGCCGTCTCCACGATCAGTGCGCCGACGCATGGATCGTCGGACAGCCGCGTCGGCGCGATGTCCGGCTCCGCCGGCAGGCGGCTGCACAGCGCATCGGCGGGGACGCGGAACGAGATCACGCCGAGCGACGGCCCGCGATCGTGCTGCAGCACGAAGGTGCGATCGCTGTCGAAGATGCCGACCTGACCGGCGGACAGGCTGACATCGCATTCGTCCTGCAGGATGGTGCAGCGGCCGGCGAGCTTGAGGTTGAGATAGAAGCAGCGCTGGGTGGAAGCGGCGATGTCCGTGCGCGAGCGGCGTACGATGTGCTCGGGAAAGCTGACGCGGTTGATGGCGCCGCTCCCGAGGCTGATGCTTTGCACCTCCGCAGCGAATCCGATGCCGCGCGCCGGCTCCGGCGTCAAGTTCATGAAGGCCTGGCAGATCGCCTCGCGGTAATACGAGAACTGCTCCTCCGGCCGCACCGCCGCCGTATTCCAGCTCCGCTGCCGTTCCGGCTCGGCGCCCATCGGTTCACTCCGAGACCAATCGGGTTCAGTTGCAGCCAAGCGCCGCAGGCGCGGTCCGGCCCATAGTCCTTGCACCGCCTTCCATCGTGCAAAGGAACGTGATCATGTCAACCTACGTCCTGGTCCATGGCGCCTGGCATACCGGCGCCGAGCTCGAGCCGGTCGCCGCGCATCTTCGCTCCGCCGGCCACACCGTCCATCTGCCGACCATCCGCGGCAACCGCCCCGGCGACGCAAAGACCACTGGACTCGACGAGGCGATCGCCTCGATCTGCGACTACTTCACCGAGCATGACATCACCGACGCCGTGCTGATGGGGCACTCCTATGGCGGCATGGTCATCACCGGCGTCGCCGACCGCATCGCTCAGCGCATCCGCCGCCTGGTCTACTGGAATGCGTTCGTGCCCAACGACGGCGAGTGCCTCAACGACATGGTGCCACCGCACTATGTTGCGCTGTTCGACGCGGTCGCTGCGGAGCGCGGCGACGGTTCGGTGGTGCTGCCGTTCCCGGTCTGGCGCGAGGCCTTCATCAACGACGCCGATCTCGCCACCGCGACGCGCACCTATGACATGCTCAATCCGCATCCCAACAAGACCTTCACCGACAAGATCAAGCTGCGCGCCAATCCCTCCGAGATGGCAATCGCGAAATCCTACATCAACTGCACCGAGGACACGGCGCTGCCGCACAGCCTGCCATGGCATCCGCGGTTGTCCGGCAAGCTCGGCCTGTTCCGGCTGGTCCAGGTGCCCGGCAGCCATGAGCTGTGCTTCTCCGATCCCGGCCGGCTCGCGCAGGCGATCATGGATGCGGGACGCGATTGACGGCGCGTGTCGTCACGCTCCCGGTGTGGCGCCGGGCGGTCATCATTTCAGGTAGTGATCGGCGTCACATTCGCCGGGAGCGCGATCGGCCAGACTGATCTCCGATGAATGCAGCCCGGCGGGGCCTCCATCCTCGCCGCACCATCGGAGAACGCGTCATGGCCCAGCTCCATCTGACGTCCCCTCGCGGACTTGCATCCAAGGTGTCCGCCGCGAATGCGCCCGCGCGGCCGGCCGCGACCAAGGCCGGCTGGCTCGCGATGGCCGCCGGCGCGATCACGACCGTGTTCGCCGCGATCGGCGCGGTGAACAGCGTCCTTCCCGCGGCGTCGAACGTCGGCGCGGCCGTGCTCGAAGCGCTGAACGTGCCGGCCTGCCTGTCCTATTCCGATCGCTATGACGGCACGCAGAGCAGCTTCCGCAAGGAAGGCCAGCTCTGGCGCGAATATCCGCGCGGCTCGGAGACGTATAGTTACGAGTTCAAGGAGATCCGCCGCACGCGCCAGGAGATCATGCTGTGGAACGTGACGCCGCGTCCGAACGTGCCGGATGCCGCGAGCCTCGTCGTGCATCTGCCGGTGTGCGGCGGCATGGCGGTGCTGACCGAGGGCCTGCCCGAGCGCGCGACCAATCTGCAGCAGACCTGGCCCGACCGCGGCTGAGGCTCCGACGCGGACAGGCGAGTTCGGATTATTTCAGCACGATCCAGGCCGGCGCGTGGTCGCTGGCGCCGTCCTCGCCGCGGATGGCGCGGTCGACGCCGGCCTTGGCAAGGCGCGGCGCGAGCTGCGGGCTCAGCAGCAGGTGGTCGAGCCGCAGGCCGGCATCGCGCGGCCAGCGGTTGCGCTTGTAGTCCCAGAACGTGAACATCGGCGCGTCCGGATGCAGCATGCGGATCGCGTCGCACCAGCCTTGATCGACCAGCGCCTTGAAGGCGGCGCGGCTCTTCGGCTGGATCAGCGCGTCCTTGTCCCAGGATCGCGTCGGATAGATGTCGAGCGTAGCAGGCGCCACATTGTAGTCGCCGGCGAGCACGGCCGGCAGGTCGTCCTTGATGAAATCAGCCGCGTGTTTCTGCAGGCGTTTGAACCAGGCGAGCTTATAGTCGAATTTCGGCCCCGGCTGCGGATTGCCGTTCGGCAAATAGAGGCAGCCGACGACGAGGCCGCGCACCGCGGCCTCGATGTAGCGCGCCTCCTCGTCTCTGGGATTGCCGGGCAGGGCGGTGCGGGTCAGCACCGGCTCGGCTTTGCGCGCAAGGATCGCGACGCCGTTCCAGGTCTTCTGTCCCTGCCACACCGCGCCATAGCCGGCCTTGGCGATCGCATCGACGGGGAAATCGGCCTGGGTGCATTTCAGCTCCTGGAGGCAGACGATGTCGGGCCTGGCCGCGCGCAGCCAGCGCAGCAGATTGGGGAGCCGCCGCCGGACATTGTTGATGTTGAAGGTCGCGATCTTCATGAGGCCCGTCGCCGTGGGGATGGTCCGGATGACCAAGCTCGCAATCGGCTTTTTGTTCACGCTGCAGCGTCGATGCAGCCAAGGCTGCCTACGAAAGCCCGGCCTGTCAGGCAACCCGCGTGCTTCTCGGCGGCGCGAGTCGAGAGGGCACTCGCACCTACTTCGGTCGCGACGTCACCAGCGCACGGATCTTGTCGGCATCCTCCGGCGTCGCGGGATTGTAGATCACCATGGTGAGGTCGGGCCGGCCATCGACGGCGAAGCCCGAAAATTCCATCGAGAGCGATCCGGCGACGGGATGCTGCAGGGTCTTCACGCCGTCACCGTGCCGCCCTTGCACATCGTTGTCGCGCCACATCGCCGCGAATTCCGGGCTCGTCGCGCAGAGCTCGTCGACCAGCGATTGGACATTGCGGGCCGCGCCGGCGCGGGCCACGTCGGCGCGGAAGGACGCGACCACATAGCGCGCCACGGCCTGCCAGTTGGGCTGTGCTGCGCGGACACGGCTGTCGTGGAACATCATGCGCAGAACATTGCGCTGGCCCTCCGGCAGGGTGCTGTAGTCGGTGAGGACAGCCGCAGCCGCCCTGTTCCAGGCGAGGATGTCCCATGTCGCCGTGCGAACGAAGGCGGGACTGTATTCCAGCGTATCGAGCACGCGTTGGAGACGGGGTGAGATGCCGTCGATCGCGTGATAGCGGGCTTCGGGTGGCCGGCCGAGACCGAGCAGGAACAGATGCTCGCGCTCGGCGTCGGTCAGCATCATGGCGCGAGCGATGCGGTCCAGCACGTCGGCGGAGGGCGCGCCGCCGCGCCCTTGCTCGAGCCAAGTGTACCAGGTGGCGCTCACATTGGCGCGTTGCGCCACCTCTTCGCGCCGAAGCCCCGGCGTTCGCCGCCGCTGCAGCGGCAGGCCGAAGGTGGTCGGATCGAGCTTGGCGCGGCGATCCCTGAGATAGGTCCCGAGAGGGTTGGCGTCCGTCATCCTGTTAGCGATTATACCCGTATAAAGTCACGACTTTACCCGCATGAGCAGCCTAGCAATATCCCGGCGGTCTGAACAGGGAGTGTGTCTCATACGCGTATTCGTCACCGGCGCCGCCGGATTCATCGGCTCTGAAACCACCAGGGAGCTGATCGCCGCCGGGCATCAGGTCATCGGCCTCGCGCGCTCCGCCGAGAACGTCCGCACGCTCGAGCAACTGGGCGCGCAGGTTCATCGCGGCTCGCTGCAGGACCTCGACAGCCTGAAGCGCGGCGCGAGGGATGCCGACGGCGTGATCCATCTCGCCTTCATCCACGACTTCGCGAAATTCGCGGAGAACGGCGCCATCGACAAGGCCGCCATCGACGCCATGGGCGAGGTGCTGGTGGGCACGAACAAGCCGTTCATCGTCACCTCCGGAACGGGGCTCGTTGCGGCCAATGTGGTGGTCACCGAAGACATGCGGCGCGAGTCGTCAGCGCATGTCCCGCGCGTGTCCGAGCAGACGGGTCTCGCCTATGCGTCGCGCGGCGTGCGCGCAATGGTGATCCGCCTGCCGCAGGTTCACGGCGCCCCCGGAAGGGCCGGGCTGATCTCCTATCTGGTGGAGCTCGCGCGACAGAAGGGCCGCGCCGCCTATGTCGGCGAAGGCACCGAGCGCTGGGCCGCGGCGCATCGATCGGATGTCGCCCGCCTCTACCGGCTCGCCCTGGAGAAGGGCATTGCAGACGCGATCTACCACGCCGTCGGCGAGGAGGGCGTCCCCATGCGCGAGGTCATCGAGGTGATCGGCCGCGCGCTGAACGTGCCGGTCGTGTCGATCAGCAAGGAGGAGGCGGGCGACTACTACGGTCCACTGGCGATGTTCGCAGGGCTGGACATGCCGGCCTCCAGCGTCCTGACACAGCAGCGCCTGGGCTGGAGACCGGACGGGATCGGTTTGATCGCCGACATTGGCCAGCCGGACTACTTCAAGGCGTGAGCGCCGGCCGCGACCGACCCGCAGCGCCCATCTTGATCGAATGATGGCGCTCTTGCGCGACCAGCCCCGCAGCCCGGATGAGCGCGGCGACATCCGGGTTTTCCGATACGGCACGTGAGACCCCCGGATATCGCTGCGCTCATCCGGGCTACAGCAGCGGGCGCTGTCGCAGCCGTGTGCCGATATCCATCAGCCCGTCATTGCGAGCGCAGTGTTCAGCCCGGAGACATAGCTTACACCTGTTCGGGGACATAGTTGACAGTTTTGGGGTCGCGCAGATCAATCGCTGCGATCTGATGTGCGGCAAAGAAAATTCCGAACTTTCCGTCGGCACTGAGTGGCCGGATAGCCAGCCGCTCACCTCGGAAGGCTTGCGGGACTTTCCAGAGCCGCCCCTCGAAACTGACGTAGGCCTTCGTGCTCGACACGGAACGGATGCTCTCACCCTCGTCGTATTCGACGATCGGAAGCCGGTCGGGCATCGCACGTTGGCTCGGTTGATAGCGGCTTGCCGGCACGTCGAAGTTCAAGGCCTCGTGCGGCCGGTCGAGATTGTAGACAGAGCGCCATCCGTCGAGTGCCCGCTGGACATCGGGAAGATCACGGTAGCGCCTGAAGGCAAACACCTCGGCCTTCAGACTACGGTGGAAGCGTTCGTTCTTGCCGCGGCTCTGAGGATGGTAGGGCCGGCTGTGGATCGTTCGAACGCCGAGCTTCAGAAGCCAGACCGTCAACGCGGTCCAGGGGTCTTCGAGGGTAAATCCCCAGGGGCCACCATTGTCGACGAACATCGCATCCGGCAGTCCATAACGGCGGAACGTCGTCTCCAAATGTCCTTTGACCGTAGAGCCGCGCTCGTTGTCACAAGCCGCCAGGCACAACGAGAAGCGGGAGTGATCGTCCAACGCTGTCAGCGGATGACAGGACACACCGTTCTCCAGCGCACTGTGCCCCTTGAAGTCCATCTGCCACAGCTGATTGGGCGCATCCTTCTCGAACCGCGTGTAGGGCTGTCCGGGCGCGCCTGCAGGCTCGACCACTCGATCGTAGCGGCGCAGGATGGTGTGCACGGTAGATATCGCCGGGACAGCTTGACCATCACGCTCAAGACACCGTGCGAGCTTGCGCGCGCCCCAGGCCGGGTGAGCATCGCGCAATGCGACAATCTGCTGCTCGGTCGCAGCCGCGGTGCGCTCCGGACTTCGATGAGGCCGCCGCGACCGATCCGCCAGCGCCGTGTCCCCAGCGTCATGCCGCTGGATCCATTTGTAGCCCGTCTGAGGGCTGATGCCGAACCGCCGACACAGCTCCCGCCGGTTCGCCCCTTCCTGCTTGGCAAGCATCACAAACTCTCGTCGCTGGTCCATGACAGACACCTCTCGCCACGGCATCGCTCGCCCCTCTGCTTGACGAATCGAGCCGATTTTGAAGTGTCAACCATCTCCCCGAACACCCGTCAGCTATGTCCCCGGGCTGAACAGCAGCGAAGCAATCCAGGGTGGCATGTGGGATTCTGGATTGCGTCGCTTCGCCGCTGCGCTCGTAATGACGATGTGGCGCGCGCTCGGGCGCCTGAGGCGGAGGCGCTTCCTCTCACCAAAGTATGGCCCCTAGCTACATGTGCTCATTGTGCAGATTCTCGTTGTCATCCAGCCGACTTTTTAATGATTAAGATCATAGCCTCGCCCCTGGTCCGCCGAGCGGAGACCATGCGTGGAGGTTGGGTGTGAATGACGATGTGCCTTGGTACGTAAGTCTGATCATAGCCTGGTTGCCACTGATCATGTTCGTCTTGGCCGTTGCATGGAGCACCCGTCGGATTCAGACGTCTCTGACGGCCGGCGATGGTCGCTCGCTGGCGCAGATCGTCGGTGATCTGGCGGATGAGATGAAGCGGGCGAATGACAGAAGATTGTAGCCGGTCGCGCGACTCATCTGAACGAGCCGGGCGGTCTCGTAGATATTTGCAGGGAAGAAGCTGGGTATGACTAATGATGTTCCATGGTATGTAAGCCTGATTGTCTCCTGGCTTCCCTTCATCATATTCGTTGCCGCAATTCTCTGGAGTTCGCGGCAGCTGCGGAAGTCGCTCACTGCGAGTGATGGCCGCTCCCTGGCGCAGGTTGTCGACGATCTGGCGCGAGAGATGAAGCGCGCCAACGACATCCGTCATGACCAGGCACCCTAGCCAGCGTAGCTTGGCCCTAACGGGCGCGCCGAAACGCGGAATTCATCAACGATCTCAACGCGACTCACCCTGTCCAGTCCTTCCGCGAAAAATATTGTACTTCCGTTTATCAGAAAAACATGCTTCACTCCCTCCGTCCCGCCTCGGCACGAGGGGCGTATCGCGATCGTCATGACACGCGGGGTGGGATGTGGTGGGCGCTTGGGGTCGCAGCATGGCTTGAGGCCGTGCGGACGAACGGCACGAGGCGCACGTCGAAGACGTATGGTCCTGGCATCTCGACGCTGATGCTACGCTGGCGGTGATGATCCGCCGGTCACGGGGGCAAGACAGCCGATCCCCGGGGAGAGTACGCATAAGGCGTAAAGCCATCGCGCGGGGAATGCCGGTTGACCGGCTGAACCTGTGGTGACTGCCGCCTGCTTTTTTTCTGCAGGCGGGCCATGGGTGAGGCCTTCACCCGGCATTCCCTGCGCCCTCGTCTTTCGAAGAGGGTGAAAAAGAGATGCAAGCCTCGGGCGTTGTATGCCGCGAGACCGATGGCTCATGTCAGTTCACCATCATTGCGAGCGCAGCGACTTGTCCGCCGTAGCTCGAAGAGCGAAGGCGGAAGCAATGCAGGGTGGTGTGCGGGACTCTGGATTGCTGCGCTCGCAATGACGATGTGGAAGCAGCTGTATGCACGTCAGACAGAGAGCGTTGCTGCGCGCGATCAGCTTTCCGCGGCCGCCGCACCGCCCTTGTAGATGCGATGATAGCGCCGGCCGAGATTGGTCAGGACTTCGTAGCCGATGGTGCCGAAATGATGCGCGAGCTCGTCGACGGTGATGCCTTCGCCGAGCAGGGTTGCGAAGTGGCCGCGGCGGGCGGCCTTCGGCGGCAGGTCGGTGACGTCGACGGCGATCAGGTCCATCGAGATGCGCCCTGCGATCGGGCAGCGCTGGCCGGCGATGATGACGTCGGCGCCGCGGGTGCCGTCGTTGGAAGAGGCGGCGCGGAAGTAGCCGTCGGCATAGCCGGCGGAGAGGATCGCGATTTTCGTCGGCCGGCGCGCGCTCCAGGTGCCGCCATAGCCGACCGTGTCGCCGCGCGCGAGGTCGCGCAACTGCACGATGCGCGCCTTGATCTCGGCGACCGGCTGCATCGGATTGTCGGCCTCCGGCGTCGGATTGACGCCGTAGAGCGCCGCGCCGGGACGCACCATGTCGAACTGGAAGGCGGCACCGAGGAAGATGCCGGAGGAGGCGGCAAGCGCGGCGGGCACGCCGGTGAACACGCTGGCGACCTCGCGGAACGTCGCGAGCTGGCGCGCGTTCGACGGGCTGTTGATCTGCTCGGCGGAGGCCAGATGGCTCATCACCAGCGTGATGCCATGGTCGCCGCCCTGGATGCGCGGGATCATGCCCTGCGCATCGATCGGGCTGAGGCCGAGCCGGTTCATGCCGGTGTCGACATGGATGGCCGCGCCGCCCTTCCAGCCGGTGCGGCGGCAGAACATGTCCCATTCGGCGAGCTCGTTGAGGTCGCCGATGACAGGACGGCAGTTGATCGCCGCGTAGTCTTCGCCGGTGTTCTGGAAGAAGCCGTCGAGCACGTAGAGCGCGGCGCTGTCCGGCAGGGCGGCGCGGGCGACTTTTGCCTCCGCGAGCGTCGCGACGAAGAAGGTCTTGCAGCCGGCCGCGGCGAGCGTGCGCGCCACCTGGGGAATGCCGCAGCCATAGGCGTCGGCCTTGATCACCCCGGCGCATTCGGCCGGCACTGCGGTCTTTTCCAGTTTGCGCCAATTGGCGGCGAGCGCATCGAGATCGATGGTCAGCACGCCGGTGGCGCTGGCCGGGACAGCGTCGTCGACCGCCGAGACAGGTTGCTCGGCGGGTTTCTGTTCGGGAACACTCATGTGGCGCTTTTACGCGCCGCGGCGTCACGGTTCAACCGCGTCAGGTCAATAGTCGTGGTGCTGCGGCGGCAGGCCGTCATGGGCGAGGTCGCCGAAGCGGGTGACCGAGGCGTCGAAGTGCAGCTCGACCGTGCCGGTCGGGCCGTGGCGCTGCTTGCCGATGATCACCTCGGCCTTGCCGAGCGCCAGATCCATTTCCATCTGCCACTTCTGGTGCTCCTCGGTGCCGGGACGCGGCTCCTTGGCGGCCAAATAGTACTCACCGCGATACACGAACAGCACCACGTCGGCGTCCTGCTCGATCGAGCCGGATTCACGCAGGTCCGACAGTTGCGGCCGCTTGTCCTCGCGATTCTCGACCTGGCGCGACAGCTGCGACAGTGCGATGATGGGAACGCTGAGCTCCTTCGCCAGCGCCTTCAGGCTGGTGGTGATCTCGGTGATTTCCTGGACGCGGTTGTCGTTGCCGCGCTTGCCCGAGCCCGACAGCAACTGGATGTAGTCGATCACCAGCAGGTCGAGGCCCTTCTGCCGCTTCAGGCGGCGGGCGCGCGCCATCACCTGCGCGATCGAGATGCCGCCGGTCTCGTCGACATAGAACGGCAGCGACTGCAGCTCGATCGAGCATTCGCGCAGCTTCTCGAAATCGGCCTCGGTGATGCCGCCACGGCGGATGTGGCTGGAGGGAATGCCGGAGCGCTCGGCGATGATACGGGTGGCGAGCTGCTCGCCGCTCATTTCGCAGGAGAAGAACCCGACCACGCCGCCCTGGGCGGCGCGATAGGTGCCGTCCGGCTGCAATTCGGGAACATAGGCCTGGGCGACGTTGTAAGCGATGTTGGTCGCGAGCGAGGTCTTGCCCATGCCGGGACGGCCGGCGAGGATGATCAGGTCCGAGTGCTGCAGGCCGCCCATCTTGGCGTCGAGATCGCGCAGGCCCGTGGAGATGCCGGACAGCTTGCCGTCGCGCTGAAAGGCCTTGGCGGCCATGTCGAGCGCGGTCGTCAGCGCCTGGGAGAATTTCTGGAACCCGCCGTCGTAGCGTCCGGACTCCGCGAGCTCGTACAGCCGGCGCTCGGCGTCCTCGATCTGGTTGCGCGGCGCGAAGTCCACCGGCGCGTCATAGGCGACGTTGACCATGTCCTCGCCGATGCCGATCAGGTCGCGGCGCAACGACAGGTCGTAGATGGTGCGGCCATAGTCCTGGGCGTTGATGATCGTGGTCGCTTCGGCCGCGAGCCGTGCCAGATACTGCCCGACGGTCATGCCGCCGATGTCGACGTCGGCCGGCAGGAACGTCTTCAAGGTCACGGGCGTCGCGACCTTGCCCATCCGGATCAGGCTGGACGCGGTCTCGAACACGGTCTGGTGCAGCGGCTCGAAGAAATGCTTCGGCTCGAGGAAGTCCGACACGCGATAGAACGCGTCGTTGTTGACGAGGATCGCGCCGAGCAGACCCTGTTCCGCCTCGATGTTGTGAGGAGCGCTGCGATAGGCCGGCGTTGCTGCGTCAGCCGACGCCAGCTTGTGAACGTTCGAATCGGTAAGTGCCATGACCGCGTGTTTAGCAGCTTTGAAGGGGATGGGATAAAGCGCCAGTCGCGCGCGAAGCGGAAGCGAAAGCTGAGCGCAATTCACCGTCTGGTAAATCTGGTGGATGAATCCGGACTCGCCAGATGCCGCGCTTGACGGAACCGACAGGACTCAACGCCGCGCGAGCGCGAGCGACACGCCGGTGCAATCAACCGGCGCGATCGTTCGACACGTCGGCGAGGCGGGAACGAGAGCCGGTACGGCAGGGCGTGCCAGGGCCGCGCGTGGATCCGCGCCCGGCGTCAGACCAGCAGCAGATACAGGAGGGCGATCAGGGATGCTCCCACGCCCGCGGCGATCAGCGCGTAGTCGGTGCTGAAGTCGGTCTGGGGTTCCAACATGGCTCTGGCGGGGCTCGGGGACATGCCAGGACACTACGGCCGGGCTTCCCCGGGGTCTGTGAGCCAGTTCACAGACCGCACGATTTGTTTGAGAATTTGAGTCGGATGGGCATGATCTCGCGTTTGGGATGCAAGGCGTCCATCGAGCATCTCAGAATTGAAGTCGAGACCGGCGCGGCGCAGCCGAGGGAATGCGGCCGTCCGTCTCTGCAGGACCATTGCACTGGCGCCGCCCTCCGCTGTCGTCGCGGGCCGCGCGCGCTACTCACCCGCCATCTGCAGCGCCGGGCGGCTGCCGCGCTCGCGCGCCCGCAGCCGCGTCTCCTCACGGTGGACGTAGTCGCGCGTCATCGGCACGACGCCCTGGCGCTTCGTCAGCTGGATCTGGACATTCATCAGGTTCTGCTTGCGGAACCCCATTTCCGCGGCCGCCAGGTAGAACTCCCACATCCGCGCGAAGCGCTCGTCATAGAGCTGCACGGCCTCGTCGCGCCGGGCCATGAAGCGTTCGCGCCACGCCTTCAGGGTCTCCGCGTAGTGCAGGCGCAGGATCTCGATGTCGCAGACGAGGAGCCCGGCGCGCTCGATCGCCGGCAGAACCTCCGAGAGGGCTGGGACGTAGCCGCCGGGGAAGATGTATTTGGCGATCCAGGGATTGGTCGCATCAGGGCCAACGGAGCGTGCGATCGAATGCAGCAGCATGACGCCGTCGTCCGCGAGCAGCTCGGCGCTGCGGCGAAAGAAGGAGTCGTAGAAGGCGACCCCGACATGCTCGAACATGCCGACCGAGACGATGCGGTCGAAGGTGCCGGGCACGTCGCGATAATCCTGCAGCAGGAAGCGGGCGGAGGCGGAGAGGTGCCGTTCGGCCGCGCGGGCCTCGGCAACCTGCAACTGCTCGGCCGACAAGGTCACGCCGGTGACGTCGGCATCACACATCTCGGCCAGGTAAAGTCCAAGCCCGCCCCAGCCGCAGCCGATGTCGAGGATGCGGTGGCGGCGGCCGATCAGCAGCTTGGCTGCGAGATGACGTTTCTTGGCGAGCTGGGCGTCGTCCAGCGTCGCGTCCGGCGTCTCGAAATAGGCGCAGGAATATTGCCGGTCGGCATCGAGGAACAGCGAATACAGCCGCCCATCGAGATCGTAATGATGGGCGACGTTGCGGCGCGCGCGCGCCCGGATATTGAGCTGGCGCAGGTGCCGGATCAGATAGCGCAGCCACCATTGCGGCCTGGCCCAGTCGGGCACCACGGCCGGCTGGCTCATCACGATCGACAGCAGATCCGCGATCGATCCTCGTTCGACCACGAACGAGCCGTCCGTATAGACCTCGCCGAGCGCGAGCTCGGGATTGGCCAGAATCCGGCGCTCGGCTTCACGAGTCAGAAATCGTGCCGCCACGGGGACGCCGGTTCCATCCCCGCAGCTGAACGACGTGCCGCTGGCGGTCGTAAAGCTGATCGACCCACGGCGAATGAAGCTACTCAACAGACTTCGCAGCAAACGGTCCATCCACACCACCCAACGAGCTATTCCCGTGAGTTGCTGACTTTCCCGGCCGTCGCACTCGACGCGTTGAGAACCGATTGGTTCCCTATCATCACGTTGTTATGTTACCCGGCGGGCACAAGCCGACGCCACTGCCATGAACACAACGCCGATATTCCGAGCCGTCATTGATCGATGGACATCTCGGCGCAGGAACATCTGTGCGCTTTCATTCGCTCCGCAATCCGTTAAAAAGGCCGCGGCCGCCGGTCTTTTGGCCGGTGTCCGGCATCTGACCGCCGGACGAGGTCTGAAGGGATCGCCGTCGAAGGCGTGGAGCGACCGCAATGTCCGCTGTCACGTTCGGCTGATAGCGAGAGGAAACACGGCAGCGGATGTCGCGCGGGGCGGCGCCGTGTGGGCGAAACCATAGCTGGAGAATGAGAATGGTGGGCCGAGCGCTCAATTTGGCGACGGTGGTGGCGGTGTTCTGCATGGGCTTCGCGGGGGCCGCCGTTGCGCAGGAAAATCTCGATGCGGGCAAGAGTCCTGCGCAGATCTACAACGGGACCTGCGTGGTCTGCCACAAGTCGCCGCGCGGCCTGGCCAAGAACACCTCGGCCAGCTCGCTGCCCGGGTTTCTGCGCCAGCATTACACGACGAGCCCCGAGATGGCCGGCGTGCTCGCCAACTACCTGATTGCGAACGGCGCTGCGGATGCGCGATCAACGGGCCACTCCGGCAAGGAGACGCGGTCCGAGCGCCGCGCCCGGTCAGCCGCCACCGAGCCGCCCGAGGCGAAACCGGCCGCCGCGGATGCTGCTGCGAGCCCAGGCGAGCCGCGCCGCCGTTCGGGTCATCACTCCAAGCGCTCCGCGCCGGCCGAGGCGAGGCCCGACGCGGCAGCAGATCCAGCCGCTGCGCCGGCCGACGGCGAGGGCAGCGCGCCCGCGAAGAAGGGCCGGCTCGGCAAGCGCAAGAAGCCGGCCCAGGAGGGCTCGGCTGCGGAAGAGACGCGCGGCGAGCCGACCGGTGCGACCCGCCCGTCGGCGTCGCGCGAGGACAGCGCTGCCGGCTCCGAGCCGCCGCGGGTCGAGCCGGCAAGATCGAGCGAGGCCGCGCCGGCGCTGCGCGCCGATCCGGTCCCGCCGGTGACGCCGGCGCCGGCCACGACCCAGTCGGTGCCGTCGGATCCCTCGGTTCCGTCCTCGCCCTCGCGCTGAGACGACAATGAAAAAGCCCGGCTCGGGGAGCCGGGCTTTTCCGCAAATGGGCTGGCGCGCTTACTGCTGCGCAGGCTCGCCGGCAGCGCCCTCGTCCTGGGCCTCCGGATCGAAGAACTCGCCGGCGGCGGCGATCGCTTCGGCGGCGGCATCGCGGTCCTCCTGGCGGGTCGAGATGTCCTCGCCGCGCTTGATGCGCTCGGCCTCGTCGGCGCTGCGGGCGACCGTCACGGTCACCGAGGTCTCGACCTCCGGGTGGATCGCGATGGTGATCGTCTGCTTGCCGATCGTCTTGATCGGGGCGTCGAGCCAGACCTGCGGCCGGCTCACGGTGATGCCGTCGGCGGCGAGGGCGGCGACGATGTCGCGCACCGAGACCGAGCCGAACAGCTGGCCGGATTCGGAGGCCTGGCGGATGATGACGATGTCGCGGCCGTCGATCTTCTCGGCGACCTTGGCCGCCTCGCCCTTGGCCTTGATGTTGTTGGCTTCGAGCTCGGCCTTCATGCCCTCATACTTGGCCTTGTTCTCGGCGGTGGCCCGCAGCGCCTTCTTGCGCTTCAGCAGGAAGTTGCGGGCGAACCCGTCCTTGACCTTCACGATCTCGCCCATCTGGCCGAGCTTGGCGACACGTTCCAGCAGAATGACTTCCATCGATGTTCTCCTTGTGATGTTCGGAAGCGGTTGGTGTGAGGTTGAGCTTTTACGGCACCGGCAAAGGCGGCGGCTGCCGCGGGCCGTAACGGTGACGGAGGTCGAAGGCGGCGTCGGCGAGGCCGAGGACGATCATCGCCAGCATGGGGATCGGCCAGATGAACGTCAGCATCAGCGCGTAGGCGAGGCCGAGCCAAAGCGGCCGGGTGCGCAGCGGCAAGGTCAGCGTATGCAGGACCGCGAAGCCGGTGAGCGCATAGGCGGTCAGCAGCGCTGCGGCGGCGATTCGCGCCAGCATGCCGATCAGCCCGCCCGGGAAGCAGAACGCGATGATCGCAAACAGCGCCGGCAGCGTCATCAGCGGCAGCTTGGTGTCGCGCAGGCGCGGCCATGGGCGCATCAGCCGGCCGCTGATCGCCGTGATCTTTGCGGCCGCCAGGACGTTGAGCGACAGGATCGTGGTCATGATCACCGCGGCCATCGGCGGCGCCATGAACACCAGGATCTCGACCAGCCGGGGAATGTCGACCGCGTCGGTCGACGTGACGGTATTGCTGAGCACGCGCGACAGCAGCCGCCTGAGACCCTGATTGGTGGCCGTCATGTCGGTGCCGAAGGAGAACGCGGCAATCAGCGCTGCGATCACCGCGATCCACAGCAGGATGTTGCCGGGCGGATACCATTCGATGCCATCCTGGCCGGACGGGCTGGTCGTCGGACGGCCGAGCAGGACGAGGTGGCCGAGCCACCAAGCCGGCAGCGTCACGGAGACGGCAAAGGCGAGAGCGCGATCGAAGCCGAAGATGGCCAGCACGCAAGCGGTTGCTACGAGACCGCCGATGACGGCGCAAAGCCGGCCCCAGGCGATTGCAGCGACGAGCAGCGGCACGGGCGCGAGCAGCGCAAGCACGAGCGCCGTCATCACGCCCGATCCGGTCGAGGCGAACATGACCGCGGAGGCCGCGCCTGCCGCGAGCGCGATGAGAAGCGTTCCGATCATCAGCTGTCCCGCTCCCTTCGAGCGGTTAGAGGCGCCTTCGCCCCAACCATCGGCGACCGGACGAACCGGAAGCCTTATGAGAATTCAACGGAAGGAGCCGGCGGCGCGGGGCCGCCGGTCCGAGGTCCGCAATCAGCGGATGACGTAAGGCAGCAGGCCGAGGAAGCGGGCGCGCTTGATGGCGCGCGCGAGTTCGCGCTGCTTCTTGGCGGACACGGCCGTGATGCGGCTCGGCACGATCTTGCCGCGCTCGGAGACGTAGCGCATCAGCAGCTTGGAGTCCTTGTAGTCGATCTTCGGCGCGTTCGGCCCGGAGAACGGGCAGGTCTTGCGGCGGCGGAAGAACGGGCGACGTGCGGGGGCTTCAGCCATTGATCTTACTCCTCGTCCGCAGTTTCTTCGTCACGGGGCCGGCGCGGGCCGCGATCGCCACGGTCACCGCGATCGCCACGGAAGCCGCCGCCATCGCGCTCACCACGGAAGCCACCGCCGCGGTCGTCGCGCTCACGGTCGCGATCGGCCTTGCGCATCATCGCCGACGGGCCTTCCTCGAGCTCGTCGACGCGGACGCTGAGGTAGCGGATCACGTCTTCGCTGATCCGCTCCTGGCGCTCGATCTCGGCGATCGCCGCGGACGGCGCGTCGATGTTGAGCAGCACGAAGTGGGCCTTGCGGTTCTTGTTCATGCGGTAGGTGAGGGAGCGAACGCCCCAATTCTCGGACTTCGTGACCTTACCGCCGAGACCTTCGACGATACCGGTCATCTGAGCCGTCAGTTCTTCCACCTGCTGGGTGCTCGCGTCCTGACGCGCGAGGAATACATGCTCGTAAAGCGGCATGGCTGTCCTTTCCAAGTTGGCGCAAATCCCGGCGTCAAGCCCTTCGAGACCTTGTGGAAAGGACTCGCAGACGTCAGCTCAGAAGGCGGGAACACGGGACGACGGGCCGACTGGCCCTGCCACATCAAAGTCGCCTGGACAGCTTGGAGAGGTCAAATCCCCAAGGTTGAGCAAGGTGATTTGCTGGGACCGTCCGTTCAGCTCCCGGCTCGGGATCCACGGATGGCGCGCCTTATACCGATTTTCGGGGCCAAGGCAAGGGAAAGTGGTCGAATTGCGCCCGTCACGTGCTTGACATCACAGGGCCGGCCAGTGTCTTTCCGGCCAAAGTTACTCAATTCCAGGGATTTTGGAACGTTCAGGGGGCGGCCATGACGGCAGCATTCACTTTTCCGGGGCAGGGGTCCCAGGCCGTCGGCATGGGCAAGGCGCTCGCCGACTCCTTCCCGGTGGCTCGTTCGGTGTTCGAGGAGGTCGATGCCGCCCTCGGTGAGAAGCTGACGACCATCATTTGGGAAGGTCCGGCCGAGACCCTGCAGCTGACCGAAAATGCCCAACCCGCTCTGATGGCGGTCTCGATGGCAACCTTGCGGGTGCTGGAAACCGAGGCCGGATTCTCGGTTGGACGCGACGCCGCCTTTGTCGCAGGTCACTCATTGGGCGAATACTCGGCGCTGGCCGCCGCCGGCAGCCTGACGATTGCGGATACTGCCCGCCTGCTGCGCACCCGTGGGCTTGCCATGCAGAAGGCCGTTCCGGTGGGCGTCGGCGCCATGGCCGCGCTGCTCGGGATGGATTATGAGGCGGCTGTTGCGGTCGCCGAAGAGGCGGCCCAGGGCGAGGTCTGCCAGGCCGCCAACGACAATGGCGGCGGCCAGGTGGTGGTGTCCGGCAACAAGGCCGCCGTCGATCGCGCCGTCGAGATCGCCCGCGCCAAGGGCGCGAAGCGCGCCATGCTGCTGCCGGTCTCCGCGCCGTTCCACTGCAAGCTGATGCAGCCGGCGGCGGACGTCATGGCGGAGGCGCTGTCCAAGGTCACGATCAAGGCTCCGGCCTCGCCCCTGGTCTCGAACGTACTCGCGGCGCCGATCAGCGATCCCAACGAGATTCGCCGTCGCCTGGTCGAGCAGGTCACGGGTACGGTGCGCTGGCGCGAATCGATCGCATATATGGCGGGCCAGGGCGTGACACGGTTCTTCGAGATCGGCGCCGGCAAGGTGCTCAGCGGCCTGGTCAAGCGGATCGCGGATGGTGCGGTCGGCGTCGCCGTCGGCGGCCCGTCGGATATCGTGGCCGCGAAGGATGCGCTGGCCGCGGCGAAAACGTCGTAAGTGGCCGCTTGGAAGCGGCATTGAGGAGAGTTGGATGTTCGATCTGAGTGGCAGGACCGCGCTGGTGACTGGCGCGACCGGCGGCATCGGCAACGCGATCGCGAAGGCCTTGCATGCCCAGGGGGCGACCGTTGCCGTTTCCGGCACCCGGCGCGAGGTGCTTGAGACCCTCGCCGGCGAGCTGGGCAGCCGTGTGCATGTGCTGCCTTGCAACCTGTCCGACGCGGCCGAGGTCGAGGCGCTGGTGCCGGCCGCCGAGCAGGCGATGGGGCAGGTCGACATTCTCATCGCCAACGCCGGCATCACCCGCGACAACCTGTTCGTGCAGCTCCGCGACGAGGATTGGGACGAGGTGATCAAGGTCAACCTGACCGCGACATTCCGTCTCTCGCGTGCCGCCACCAAGCTGATGATGCGCAAGCGCTTCGGCCGCATCATCGCGATCACCTCGATCGTCGGCGTCACCGGCAATCCGGGGCAGGGCAATTACACGGCGTCCAAGGCCGGCATCATCGGCATGATCAAGACGCTCGGCGCCGAATATGCCAAACGCGGCGTGACCGCCAACTGCATCGCACCCGGCTTCATCAAGACACCGATGACCGACGCTCTGAACGAGAAGCAGCGCGAGTCGATCCTCGCCAAGGTGCCGGCGGCGCGGTTGGGCACGCCGGAGGACATTGCTGCAGCTGCGGTGTACCTCGCCTCCAACGAGGCGGCGTATGTCACGGGGCAGACCATCCACGTCAATGGCGGCATGGCCATGATCTAGGCTCTGCCGTGGCTCGGAATGCGGCGAAAAGACGTCGCGACCACTATACCGGGCCGTGTGGTCAATGATTCGCGTGTATGGTAACCGGGCGGCTGATGGGGGCACGAAGAACGCCATTGCAGGATTTCCAAACCCTGTATATTGGCGGGGCGAGCTGCCATCGTTCGCCGGGCCTCCGTCGGCTGGTGCTGCTGATCCGGGTTCCTGTTTGAGCGCTCTGGATCGGAGGCGTACCGGCCGCATGGAGAGTGTGGATTGGAGTTTGTGAGTGGCCCCGTTTCCGAAGTTTTCGGACCGCAAGTCGTCCGCCAAATTTCGGTAAAGGGGCGCTGCGGGGCAAATCTGGTTTTGCGCGATCGCGAAGGAAGTTTAGCGGCCGGGGTGATGCGGATCATCCGGGGGTCGGGTCTTAAAGGAACAAGCACGAGGTTTGAACGATGAGTGAGATTGGCGAGCGGGTTAAGAAGATCGTGGTCGAACACCTTGGTGTCGAGCCCGAGAAAGTGGTCGACAACGCGAGCTTCATTGACGACCTCGGTGCTGACAGCCTCGATACGGTCGAGCTCGTCATGGCCTTCGAGGAAGAGTTCGGGTGCGAGATTCCGGACGACGCCGCGGAGACGATCCTGACCGTCGGCGACGCCACCAAGTTCCTCGAGAAGAACGCCAAGAGCTGACGCTCCGGCGAGAGTTGCGCGAAACCGGCCGATCCGTCTTGTGCGGTCGACCGGTTTCTTGCTGTTGGCGGCGTCGTGATGAGCCGTCATCTGGCGGCTGGCGATGGACGATTCGGACGCGCTGCCCGGCCAGAACGTGTTACTCGAACAATTGACCCGAGGTGCGGCGACGGCCGTCAGCCGATGCACAAGCGCTCAAGGTCGGGTCTGGAGAAACGAACATGAGGCGGGTTGTCGTCACTGGCCTTGGCATGGTTTCGCCGCTTGGCTGTGGTGTGGAAACGACCTGGCAGCGCATCCTTCAGGGCAAGAGCGGTGCGCGCTTGATCGAGTCGTTCGAGGTCTCCGATCTTCCCGCCAAGGTGGCCTGTCAGGTGCCGCGCGGCGATGGCTCCGACGGCACCTTCAATGCCGACCAGTGGATGGAGCCGAAGGACCAGCGCAAGGTCGACGATTTCATCATTTTCGCGATGGCTGCGGCGCGTCAGGCGCTCGATGACGCCAACTGGCATCCTGCGACGGAAGAGGACCGCTGTGCCACCGGCACGCTGATCGGGTCCGGCATCGGGGGCCTCTCGGGCATTGCCGACACTGCGATCCTCCTGAAGGAGCGCGGTCCGCGCAAAGTGTCGCCCTTCTTCATTCCCGGACGTCTGATCAATCTCGCCTCGGGCTATGTCTCGATCGAGCACGGGCTCAAGGGTCCCAATCATTCGGTCGTCACTGCGTGCTCGACCGGCGCGCATGCGATCGGCGACGCCAGCCGCCTGATCGCGCTCGGCGATGCCGATGTCATGGTCGCCGGCGGCACCGAATCGCCGATTTGCCGAATTGGCATGGCCGGGTTCTGCGCGGCGCGCGCGCTGTCGACCGGATTCAACGAGACGCCCGAGCGCGCGTCGCGCCCTTACGATAAGGACCGCGACGGCTTCGTGATGGGCGAGGGCGCCGGCGTGGTCGTGCTCGAGGAGTATGAGCACGCCAAGGCACGTGGCGCGCGGATCTACGCCGAGGTCTCCGGCTACGGACTCTCCGGAGATGCCTATCACATCACCTCGCCATCTCCGGACGGCGACGGCGGTTTTCGCAGCATGAGTGCGGCGCTGAAGCGCGCCGGTATCACGGCCGCCGACCTCGACTACATCAACGCGCACGGCACCTCGACTCAAGTCGGCGACGAGATCGAACTCGGCGCGGTCGAGCGCCTGCTTGGCAATGCCGCTTCGAAGATCTCGATGTCGTCGACCAAATCGTCGATCGGACATCTGCTCGGCGCGGCCGGCGCCGTCGAAGCCATCTTCAGCATTCTCGCGATTCGGGATAACATCGCCCCGCCGACGATCAATCTGGAGAACCCGTCGGTGGAAACCGCGATCGATCTCGTGCCGCATGCACCTCGCAAACGCGAGATCAACGTGGCACTGTCGAACTCGTTTGGTTTCGGCGGCACCAACGCGTCGGTGGTTTTACGGCGCGTGGTGACCTAGTGCGGAAGGACGGATGCCGCGCGGGCCGATTGTCGCTTGGTCACGCGGATATCCGACTGCAGCCACACTAGAACCCAAGACTTCGCGTGTCTTTCGCAGGTCGGCCTTCGGCGCCGATGCGGTAAGTGGATGCGCATGGCGGTGAGGCCCGGCGAAAACACCTTTTCGCCGTATTCGATGACGAGATGACGAATCGTTAAATGGGCGTGGACTTCAGGTCGCTTGCGTTGGGGAGCGCACGGCCACGACGAGAGCGACAGGACTGAAGGTTGCATCGATGAGTGAACGGCCGCCCATCTCGCCCCGCAGCCCGCGCGCAGCGCTGGAGCCGGAACGCGTGCCGCCGCCGCCGCGCCGCTCCGACCGCGCCCGCAATCCGTTCGTGGTTGTCGGCAACGCGATCATCACCTTGCTCATCCTGGCCATGCTCGGCGTGGGCGCGGCCTACTATTATGGACGGCAGATCCTGGAAGCGGCAGGACCGCTGCAGGAGGACAAGGTCGTCAACATCCCGCAGCGCGCGGGCAAACGCGATATTGCCGACGTGCTCGCGCGTGAAGGTGTGATCGACGTCAATCCGTGGATCTTCATCGGTGGAGTCTATGCCCTGAAGGCCAGTTCCGACCTCAAGCCGGGCGAGTATGCGTTCCAGAAGAATGCATCGTTGCGCGACGTGATCGGCGTCATCGTCGAAGGCAAGGTCGTGCAGCATTCGGTGACCGTGCCCGAGGGCCTGACGTCAGAGCAGATCGTGGCCCGCCTGTCCGAGAACGAGATCTTCACCGGCAGCGTCCGCGAGATTCCGCGCGAAGGCACGTTGTTGCCGGAGACCTACAAGTTTCCGCGCGGCACCAGCCGCGATCAGGTCGTGCAACGCATGCAGCAGGCGCAGAAGCGCGTGTTGGCCGAGATCTGGGAACGGCGTAGTCCGGATCTGCCGGTCAGGACGCCGGAGCAGCTGGTGACGCTGGCTTCGATCGTCGAGAAGGAGACCGGCAAGCCCGACGAGCGCAGCCGGGTGGCCGCAGTATTCGTCAACCGGCTGAAGCAGAGGATCAAGCTGCAGTCCGATCCGACCATCATCTATGGTCTGGTCGGCGGCAAGGGCACGCTGGGCCGTCCGATCAAGCGCAGCGAGATCACCCAGCCGTCGCCCTACAACACCTATGTGATCGAGGGCCTGCCGCCGGGACCGATCTCCAACCCCGGCCGCGCCTCGCTGGAGGCGACAGCCAATCCGGCGCGCACGCGCGATCTCTATTTCGTCGCCGACGGCACCGGCGGCCATGCTTTCACCGAAACCTACGACCTGCACCAGAAGAACGTCGCCAAGCTCAGGGCGATGGAGCGGCAGACCCAGAACGACACCGTCGAGCCCGACGAGGCGCCGCCTGCCGTCGCGGGTGGCGCGGCCGATCCGGCGGCCGGAGCGACCCCACGGGCGCCCGCAGCGGCAAAGAAGCCGCCGGCCAACCGCGCCACCGGCGGAGTTGCACCGGGGGCCGCACCTGGCAACGGCGCCCGTCAGGGGGCGGCGCAGCCGAGCCCGCCGGTCGTTCAGCAATAATTTCCCACGCATGTCGGCCGCGCAGAACCGGGCTTAACATTTGCCCAAAAGGCCGTAAGGTTCGCGCACTTTCGGCGGGGGTTGAGTCTGTCCCCGTTCCCAATGTGCCGGAGACATGGACGAAATGGCGCTGTCGAGCATGACCGGCTTTGCCCGTAGCCACGGGGCAAGCGGTCCCTACTCGTTCGAGTGGGAGTTGAAGTCGGTCAACGCCAAGGGATTGGACGTCCGGGTGCGATTGCCGCAGGGCTGGGACGAGGTCGAGGCCTTCGCCAAGAAGCGCGCGACGGAAGTCCTGTCGCGCGGCACGGTCTATGCGAATCTCACCGTCAAGCGCACCGAGACCGGGTCGACGGTGCGAATCAACGAGGACGTGCTGGCTGCGGTGGTGAAGATGGCGAGCTCGCTCGCCGGCAGGATTGACGCGGTCGCACCGAGCATTGACGGGCTGCTGTCGATCAAGGGCGTGATCGAGGTGGCCGAGCCGGAGAGTGACGAGGCCGAGGACAAGGCCGCCAAAGAGGCGGCGATTGCAGGCTTCGACACCGCTCTGAAACATCTCGTCGAGATGCGCCGGCGCGAGGGCGACACGCTCGGTCAGATCCTCAATCAGCGCGTCGACGAAATCGAGGCGTTGGCGAAAAGGGCGGAGGCGTCGCCGGGCCGCAAGCCCGAGGCGATCAAGGCGCGGCTGGCCGAACAGGTGGCAGCCCTGCTCGAAACCTCCGACCGCTTCGATCCCGATCGCCTGGCGCAGGAGGCGCTGCTGATCGCGGCCAAGGCCGACGTGCGCGAGGAACTCGATCGCATCGCCTCGCACATCGCGCAGGCGCGCGAGATGCTCGGCAAGGGCGGGCCCGTCGGCCGCCGGCTCGACTTCCTCGCCCAGGAATTCCATCGCGAGGTCAACACCACCTGCTCGAAGTCGAACGACATCGAGCTGACGAACATCGGCCTGGAGATGAAGACCGTGGTCGAGCAGTTTCGCGAACAGGTTCAGAATCTGGAGTGATCCATGGCGGCTCACGACGGAAGCTTCGATGGGGTCGAGCGGCGCGGGCTGATGTTCGTGCTGTCATCGCCTTCGGGGGCAGGCAAGACGACGCTGTCGCGCCTGCTGATCGAGCGCATGTCGGGCCTGCGGATGTCGGTCTCGGCGACGACGCGTCCGATGCGGCCTGGTGAGGTCGACGGCCGCGACTATCACTTCGTCGACCGGGCGCGCTTCGAGGACATGGCCAAGCGCAACGAGCTGCTCGAATGGGCCACCGTGTTCGACAATCGCTATGGCACGCCGCGCGCGCCGGTCGAAGCGGCGTTGTCGGCGGGCCAGGACGTGCTGTTCGACATCGACTGGCAGGGCACGCAGCAACTGCGCGAGAAGGCGCGGCAGGACGTCGTCAGCGTGTTCATCCTGCCGCCGTCCGCCGCCGATCTGGAGAAGCGTCTCCACACGCGCGCGCAGGACTCCAACGAGGTCATCCGCGGGCGCATGAGCCGCGCCAGCCACGAGATGAGCCACTGGGCGGAGTACGACTACATCGTCATCAACCGCAACGTGGACGATGCGTTCGCCGAGGTGCAGTCGATCCTCAAGGCCGAGCGCCTGAAGCGCGAGCGCCGGACCGGATTGACGACCTTCGTGCGCGAACTGCAGCGCCAGCTCGAGAGCTGAAACGCCTTCCGTCTACGCCCGCCGGCCGAGGCGCGCCAGGATGTCCTGGATGCCGTCGAGCTCATCATCCTGCTGAATGTTGCGCGGCCGCGGCCGCAGCGCCGGAGGCCGCGGAATGAAGTCGAGCGGCGGGGTCGCCGGATCCTCGAACGGCGTCGGCACGAACAGGGGACGCTGCTGCGACGGGCGCTGTGGCTGCTGCTGCGCCTGCGGTCTGTCGATAGGTAGCGCGGCGGGGATCGACGACCGCGATTCCAGGAGACTCATCAGTCGGGCCGCGGGATCATCATGCATGTGCACGACGTCCTGCTGAGCCTCGACGGAGAACTCCTCATGCTGCGGCTCTGCCTCCAGCTCGTCTTCGGGCAATGAAAAGCGCGACTGCAGAAGGTTGATCAGCGCCGCCGCAGGATCGTCGAGCTCATCGTCTTCGGCGGCAGGGGCTTCCGACATCATCGCGGGTCCGCCCACGGCGATGTCATCGTCAGGCTGAGGGGCCGGTTGTCGTGCCGCATGCGCGCGAAGCGTCTCGATCAGTGCGGCCGCTGGATCGGCTGGCGCCGTTGACGGCGCGCGCGGGGAGGCAGGCTGATCGGGCGTCCCGGGAACGGGCTGAGCGACGGGCTGGCCGCCACGCGGATGGTTCGTCAGATGTTGCGACGCCTGCGTGGTCCGGGGTGCAGCGTCCGCCTGCGTTGGCGGAGCCGTCTCAGCGAGGGCCGCTGCAGCCGGATCATCGCTAGCCTCGCCGGGTTGCGTGGCGTGCCGCTTGGCCGCGCGCGACACCAGCAGCGCGGCAATCACCTTGGCGGCGTCGATCGGAGCGCCGGCAGAGGGGGACGTGACATCGCTGCTTCGGGCCTTGCGCAGCGCCGACACGATTTCGCTGACGTCGACAGGGGCAGGTGGGGCGGCGGTCGCGGCAGCTTGCGCCGGTGGCGGGGCGGCTGGCGGCATTGCTGCGGCTGCCTGGATGCGGGTGGGATTCGCTGGTTCAACCCGCTGCGCCGCCGGCCAGGGCTCGGCGGGCGCGGTCGGTGCCGCATAGGTCGGCGAGCGCGGCGAGGCGGCTGCAGCGGCGGCGCTCGCCTGGGCTGCTGCAATCTTGGCGGCAGCGGCCTGCGCGGCGGCCATCTGGGCAGCCGTCAGTTGTGCCTGCGCCGGAGCAGCAGGCGATGCGGCAGTTGCGGCAACCGGCGATGGCGGCGCGTTGGTCGCAGCGATCTGTGCCCCGGGAGGCTCGGCCCGGCGCACTGCTGCGCGATCCACCAACTCATCGACCGCCTGCCATACTGCGTCGGTGGATTGTGATCGTTGCATCTCCGCAGCCGCGTCCCGGTCGCGTCGGCGTGCGGCCACGGCCGGGTGATCCTGATGCTGGGGAGACGGCGCCGGTCGCTGCGCACGGGGGTCGATCTGGTCCGTTGAAGCGGACAGCCGCGCGCTGGCGAGGTCGAGCGCCGAAGCCGGCTGGGAGCCGCGGCCGCCGCCTGGATGGGATGGTGCCGCCGGCATGCTGCCGCGGCTCGCACGCATCCCGCCCTGCGGCGCCTTGGACCGTGGTTTGATGCGACTGCGGCGCATCCGTACTGCGTCCGCGTGCCAGCTGCCGTTGCGCCGTTGCCGCCGCCCCATCCGGCTGAGCCGATAGAGCGCGCTGGCCAGCAGTCCTGAAATCGCGAGTGCGCCGATGACCACGAGCATGAGCACGTGGATGGGCGCTTCGGGCTTGCTCGGCTTGGGTGCGATGATCGGCCCGTCGGCAGTCGGCGCCGCATTCGCGTCCGGCTCCGCATTGCCGTCGTCGGCCATTGCCGGTGGTGGCGCATCGGCCGCGATCGGGTCCGCCTGTTGCGGCGGGGCAGAGGGCCAGGGCGAGCTATCGAGGCTGCGCGGCAGGCTGGTGTCCGATGCCGTCAGCGTCGTCGGCGTGGCGAGATTCTGCGGCTTCGGCGTGCCCCGCACGGCGAGATCGGCACGCAGCCGCGGCTGCGGCGCTTCGGCGAGGGCGTCGCTGGTGCGAGCGACTGGGCCATCGGTGCGTCTCGGCGTCAGTTTGGGTGGAGCGGGCTGGGCGAAGTCCCAGGGAGTCGGCTGCTGCGCGGCCCGCATCGGTGCCGCGGCGTCACGGGTATTGCCGTTGGCGTCTTTCAGATACCAGCAACGCCGATTGGTGCCACGATCGAAACGATAGTACCAGCGTTGCGCGTCAGACTTCTCTCCCGTCGGCTCGGTCAGACATTCCTCCGCCGCCAACACGACGCGCGGCAGCACGAGCACGACGGTGCCGGCGATTCCGGCTGCAATGGCAAACGCAACTCCTGCCGTTCGGCTTGCCATTGAAGACTCCGGATACGCTTACGCAACGGCGCGTTCTCGGAGAGAAGTTGGGTGGCAATGAGCCGCAATTCCGGATTAATTCTGTCGCGATCCTTTCGTGCCCGAGTGCGGCTTTTTTCCCACAAAAGGATCCGCATCCCGCCTCGATTTTGGCCGCGCTAGCGCGCCAAATCGGTCACATCCGTGAAGATGGACCTGACTTTTCACCCTCAGGGATCCGAGGCGCGGCGCCGACAACCTCTACGTTTGTGGACAAATGATTGGCCACGGCGGCAGCGGTGCAGCACCGCCGCCGCGTGCGATGTCGCAACGGACGAGGGATCAGTTCGTCAGCACCACACGTCCGACCACATGGCCGGCGCGCAGTGCATCGATCCACTTCTGTACGTCAGCCATCGGCTCCTCGCGCATCGGCGGCGGCTTGATCTTGCCGGCGCGCGCGAGCGCCATCAACTCGTGCGCCTCAGTCAGCGTGCCGACCATGAAGCCCTCGATGGTCATGCGCTTGTACACCCATTGAACCATCGGCAGGGTGAACTGGCCGCCCATCAGTCCGGAGACGACGATCTTGCCGCCGCGTGCAACGACGGACACCGCAAAGGCCATCGACTTCTCGTTGCCGGCGAAGTCGACGACCTCGTCGAAGCCGCCCTCGGTCTCCTTGAGGATGCGCTTGATCACATCCGGCTCGGCCGGATCGTAGGCCGTCGCGGCGCCATTCTTCAGCGCGGTCTCGCGCGCGGCCGCCGAGAGGTCGGCCACCGAGATCGGTTGCTTGAACATCGCCTGCGCGAACGACAGGCCCATCATGCCGACGCCGCCGAGTCCGATCAGCAGCAGATTGCGCTGGCGCGGCCGATCCACGAGGCGCTTGAGCGCGCCATAGGCCGTTACGCCGGAGCACATCAGCGTCGCGGCCTGATTGACCGGCAGCGGATCGTATTCCAGCAGATACTTCGCATCCGGCACCAGCACGTGGGTGGCGAAGCCGCCGTCAATCGAGACGCCGAGGAAGCGCTGCTTGGCGCACAAATTCTCGTCGCCATTGGCGCAGTCGCGGCATTGGCCGCAGCCGATCCACGGAAACACTGCGCGGCGCGCGCCGATCAGTTCCTTCGGCACGTCGGGTCCGACCTCATCGACGACGCCGGCAATCTCGTGTCCGAGCGTGAAGGGGAGGGTCATGCCGCGCGTGGTGTCCAGGCGCTTGCCGCCGCCGAGATCGGCATAGCCGTCCTGGATATGCAGGTCGGAGTGGCACAGGCCGCAGCGCTCGATGCGAACCAGAACTTCCCGGCCTTGCGGCTTCGGCGTCTCGACGATGGTTTCGCACAGCGGTGCGTCGAACTTGACGAGCGACTGACGGCGCATCAACGCCATGATGAAACTCCCTGAAATGCTTGTTGATTAAGACTTGTTCGCGTCGCGACTATTGGTCAATTCGCGGGCCATGGCAACAAAGCCCGACACCGGAATGGTCTCGGCGCGGCGGGTGGGATCGACGCCTGCGGCGGCTGCGAGCCGCGCGGGATCCGCCGGCAGCGACTTCAGGCTCTGCCGCAGCATCTTGCGGCGCTGGCCGAAGGCGGCGGCGGCGACCTGCTCGAGCGCGCGGCGGTCGCAGGGTTCGGGCGACGGGCGCGGCACCAGCCGCACCACGGACGACGTGACCTTCGGCGGCGGCACGAAGGCGGACGGCGAGATGTCGAACAGGATCTTGGTCTCGCAGCGCCAGTTGGCGAGCACGCCAAGCCGGCCATAGGCGTCCTCGTTCTCGCGCGCGACGATGCGCTCGGCGACCTCGCGCTGAAACATCAGCACCATCATGTCGTACCAGGGCGGCCACGGCTCTGCGGAAAGCCAGCCGATCAGGAGGTGCGTCGCGATGTTGTAGGGCAGGTTGGCGACGATCTTCGCCTTGGTGCTGCCGAGGTAGGGCCGGACGTCGAAGGTGCGGGCGTCGGTGCAGACGATTTCGAGCCGCCCCGGATAGCGCGCGGCGATCGCCTGCAGCGCCGGGATCGCGCGCTCGTCGTGCTCGACCGCGATCACGTGGCGCGCGCCGAGCGCGAGCAGCGCCCGCGTCAGGCCTCCCGGACCGGGGCCGATCTCCACCACGGTGGCGTCCTCCAGCGGGCCGGCGGCGCGCGCGATCCGGGCGGTGAGATTGAGATCGAGCAGGAAGTTCTGGCCGAGTGCCTTGCGAGCCGACAGCTGATGATCGCGAATGACCTCGCGCAGCGGCGGGAGGTCGTCGATCGCGCTCATGACGACTGGCTGGCCATGCGCGCCGCGAGCTCGAGCGCCGCGATCAGGCTCGCCGGATTGGCGGTGCCCTTGCCGGCAATGTCGAACGCCGTGCCGTGGTCGGGCGAGGTGCGGATGAAGGGCAGGCCGAGCGTCACGTTGACGCCCTCGTCGAACGCCAGCGTCTTGATCGGGATCAGTGCCTGATCGTGGTACATGCAGATGGCGCAGTCATAGGTCTTGCGCGCGGCTTCATGAAACATCGTGTCTGCCGGCAGCGGTCCCTGCACGTCGAGGCCGGCATTGCGCAAGGTTGCGATCGCGGGCGCGATGATCGTGTCCTCTTCGGTGCCGAGCGTGCCGTCCTCGCCCGCATGCGGATTGAGGCCCGACATCGCAATGCGCGGCCGCGATACGCCGAAATAGCGGTGCAGGCTCGCCGCGACGATTCGCGTCGTCGACGTGATCAGCGGGCTCGTCAGCTGGTCGATCGCATCGCGCAACGCGACGTGGATCGTCACAGGCACCACGGCGAGAACAGGCGACCACAGCATCATGACCGGCTGTGGCGTGGCTCCGCCATCCGCGGCGAGCTCGGCGAGAAATTCGGTATGGCCGGGATGCAAGAAGCCGGCACGGTAGAGCACGGCCTTGGCGATCGGGTTGGTCACGACGGCGCTCGCGCGTCCGGCCCTCACGTCGGCCACGGCCTCCCGGATCGAGCCGATGGCCGCCTCGGCACTCGTCGTGTCCGGGCGGCCCGGCAGGGCCGTCACGGCGTGCCCGGTGGGGACCACGGGCAGCGCGGTCGCAAACGCCTGCGCCGCTTGTTCGGGACGAACCTCGTCCACGGTGACGGGGAGGTCGAGCAGCTTGGCGCGCTGAGCCAGGAAGGCAGGATCACCGCGCACGTAGAAGGCGGGGAGGCCGAGCTCGGCGCGGCGCAGCCACGCCTGCAGGGTGATGTCGGGGCCAATGCCTGCCGGTTCCCCCAGGGTCAGCGCGAGCGGCTTCGTCATCAGCGATATTCGATCATCGCCGCCTTGCGGACTTCCTGCAGATAGGCCTTGGAGGTGGCCTCGTATTTCTTGGTGTACATCTGCTCCTTGATCTCGCGCTTCTTCGGCGTGTCGATCGTGGTCGGAGTCCGCGAGCAGAGCGCCACCATCTGAATGCCCTGCCGCGTCGCTTCCGGCGGAGTCAGGTGGCCGATCGGTGTGTCATCGAGCAGCTTGCGCAGATTCGGCGGAATGTCGGCGGACGTCTTGACGACGATCTCCTTGATGACCGCGTTCGCCGTCGTCTTGAAGATGTTGTTGGCTTCGGCGCAGGTCTGCACCCGTGAGCGCAGCGCTTCCGCCTCCTTGTGACGTGCTTCCATCAAGCCCTGGTTCGAGGAGTTCGACACGATCAGCACGATCGGCTGCATCTTGTACTCGAACGCCTGGCCCTGCTGATCGCCGTCGCCGCCGGCGGCGGCGACGGCCGCGGCCACGTCCTTGTCGGAGACGAGCAGACGCTCCTTGTAGCGGCCGCGCACCAGGCTGCTCCAGACGATCTCCGCCTTGATGCGGGCCTTCAGCGTCTCCGGCCGCACGCCCTGGCTCTCCAGCGATTTGGTCAACTGTTCCGGGTTGAGCCGCATGCGAGAGCCCATGCCAGCAAACGATTGGTCGACGTCGGAGGCGGTCGGCTCGACGCCGAACTTCTTGCCTTCCTTGATCTTCACCTTGTCGTCGATCAGCTCGTCGATGATCTCCTGGCGGGACTGATGCTTGCGCGTGCTCAGGAAGTTCAGCTTGGTGCGCTGCTCGATGTCATAGTCGGTGATGGGATCGCCATTGACCATGACGACGATGCTCTGGGCGCGAGCCGACATCGTTCCGATGCCGCAGGCGAGTGCGGCAAGAGTGCAGATGGCCAGGGCCCGAAGGCGAGGAGAGAACGCGATCGTCATGACCAAGCTTCGCTGTCGCTATTGATCCAACTGGAAGCCGCGCCACGGCTCCCGACGAGGGACTTTCGAACCCCACGGAGCGGCCCGTCGGAGACTGGCGCGCACTACTGAAGGCCGCCAGCCCCGGTTCCCGTCGACGAGGTCGTGGCAAGCGTCCGAAGCCCGATCTGGAGCATATAGGCATGGCTCAGAACGGGTGGAGTGGTGCCTGCCGTATAGTTATACGACGTTACATAGTTGGCGGCCAGCACGAAACAGTCGTCCACATAGCCCGCGCCGATCACATACTGGTTGATCTTGTTGGCAGCGAGGTCCCACCGCGCGGCGCCCGTCACGACCCAGTTCGGTGCCACCTTGACCGAGCCGCTACCCAGGATGCCCTCACGACGGGTGAGGTAACCGATCGCCGGATCGGCAGCATAGTTGCCGTAGGTCAGGGCCACCGACCAGCGGTCGAAGTTCGCCTTGGCTTCCGCCTCGAAGCGCTGGATGTTCAGGGTCTGCTGGTCGAACCGGCTGCGCATGCTGAACGTGTAAGTGCGGTTCGGCGAGTAGTCGACCCGCGCCACGTAGTCCGAGACGTTCTTGTCCAGGCCGGAGCCGATGGCGGTGTTGTTGGCGTCCTGCACCGCGAACGAGTTCATCCCGAACAGGTGATAGGACTGGCCGAACAGCACGTTGATGGTGCCGCCGCGGTCGAACTGCGTGGTCGCCTGGACGCCGACATTGGCGCGCCCGCCGCCCTCGACGCGGTCGTAGCCGGAGAACTTGTCGACGCTGAACAGGTTGCTGGCGTCGAACACCATGCTCTGGGCGTCCTCGTTCGGCAGCCGGCCGGCATAGGTCTCGTTCGGCCGGATGATCACTTGCGCGATCGGCTCGATCGTCGTCGTGCCCCACGGCTGAACGTTGATGAACGGGTAGCGATATTCCAGGCCGACCGTCGGCATCAGCCGCAGCGCCTGGGTGTCGCCGGTCTGCAGGAAGTTGCCCACACCCGGCTGGTTCGAGACGTTGGCGTTGATCGCATCCGCGCGCAGGATCGCGAACGGCGTCCAGATCTGGCCGTAGGGATCCGTGAACGACCGCCGCCACTCCGCCTGCGCAGTCAGGCGGGTGTAGGTGCCGGGCGTGGCGCGCAGCAGGCACTGCGTCGGCAGGCGCGCAAGCGGGTCAGCCGATGTCGTCGTGCACAGGCCGTTGGTGTTGGCCGTGGTGGTGATCGGATCGAACACCGCCGTCTGGCGGCTCAGATTGACGAAGTTGGTCTTGTAGCTGAACTCGCCGCCGAACACGGGATAGTTCAGCACGTTCGAGTAATCCAGCACCGGATAGACCACCGGCACGGTCTGCTGGTTGCCCGAGAAGCTCAGATAGTGGATCGCCCTGACGTCGAAGAAGCTGCGGCTGCCAACGCCGGTCAAATACAGCTGCGAGATCGCCTCGGTCGGCAGGCTCATGAACGAGTTGAACGGGTCGCGGTACTGCGCCAGCCGGTAATCCGACAGGAACATGTAGTCGGACAGCAGAATGCCGTCCCAGCCCCAGACCCACTTGTCGTTGAGCGCGAACTGGCCCTTGGTGTCGACGCCGCCGCGGAACTGGCGGTCGCCCGGCTGGCCGGCGAAGGCGTTGCGGTCGAGCTGATCGATGCCGTACAGGCGCACCTGATAGCCGCCATTGCTGAGGCGCTGGCGGAACTCGGTCTGCAGCAGCACGCCCTGCTTGGAGGTGATGCGCGGCGTGAAGGTCGCGTCGTAATCCGGCGCGATCGCCCAGTAATAGGGGATGTCGACGCCGAAGCCGTAGCCGCCGGTCTGGGTGACGCCGGGCATCAGGAAGCCGCTCTTGCGCTTCACGGTCGGATCGGGCGTCGAGAAGTAGGGGATGTAGGCCAGGGGAACGCCGAAGAATTCGAGCTGGGCGTTCTCGAAATACAGCATCTTCTCGGTCTGGTCGTGGATGATGCGCGCACCCTTGACCTGCCACAGCGGCGGCTTCTTCGGATCGTCCTTGCACGGCGCGCAGGCGGTGTACACGCCGTTCTCGAAGACGGTGTAATTGCCCTTGGAGCGGTCGGCGCGGGTCGCCGCCATCCGCGTCTGATCCTCGGTCTCGACGCGCAGCGAATCGACGAAGCCGTCACGATAGTCGTCCGACAGATCGAGGCTGTTGGCGTAGGTGATCTTGCCGTCGGCGTCGGTCATGCGGATGTTGCCTTCCGCATGCAGGCGCTTGGTCTTCTGGTCGTAGATCACCCGGTCGGCCTCGACCGAGGTGCCGTTGTAGAACAGTTGCACGTTGCCGACCGCCGACACGCGCGAGTTGTTGTAGTCGTAATCGACCTCGGTCGCCTGCACCAGCATCTGGTTGTCGTTGGCGACGCGCGGCGGCGGCGCCTTGGGCGGGCGCGGATTGTAGGTGAAGCCCTGCGCCACGGCAGGGGTCGGCGCCACGACCGCGATCGCAGCAGCGACCATCAGGCCGAGCCCGCAGGCCATAACGAATCCAAGTACGCCAGACCCGGCGCGACGCACGCGCGCGCAACCGACGCGCGCAACGGCATGCTGCCGAAGCGCGGCGAGCGCTGTCTGACGGACGGCAACGAACGACACTAGCCGTCCTCCTGGTAGAGCAAGGCCATGAAGCCGGTGAGGCCGCCGACGAACACCGGCAGCCACGCCGCAGCGATCGGATTCATCAACTCAGCCTTGCTCAAATCTTCAGTTACTTTCGACAGAACGTAGAGCAGAAACCCGGCGCCCACGCCACTCAAAACCATTTTCTGTACGCCACCCATTCGGAAGAACCTGAGCGACACGGACGCAGCCAGCATGACCATCGCAGCCAGCAAAAACGGCTGCGCGATCAGCTTATGATACTGCAGTTTGTACCCCGCGGTCGCGAAGCCCGAGCTCTCCGACGAGCGGATGTATGTCGGAAGTTGCCAAAACGACACAGTTTCGGGGGTGGAGAAGCTGTTTCGGACCTGCGCCGGCGTCAGGCTGGTCGGAAGAATGTACGTCGGTTCGTCGACCGGCGGCGCATCGAGGGAGAATCGGCGCACGGACCGGAAGACCCACCGGCCTTCTTCCAGGGTCGCCTCGCGCGCTTCGATTCGCTCCTTGAAGTGCTTGTCCGTATCAAAACGGAACAGGGTCAGTCCGGTCAGGCGGACGCCCTGCTGCTCGCTGCGCGCGGCATTGATGATGACAGAGCCGTCGGGGTTGATCTGGTTGAGCCAGAAGCCGGCCGCGTCCTGCACGCCGCCGCCCGGGGCGGCGCCGAACAGCTCGGCCTCCATGCGCTTGGAGAGCTCGCGCAGATTTGCCGACATCGGGTTGTAGAGGGTCGTCGCCATCAGCCCGAGCACGATGGCGCTTGCCAGCGCCGGCGCGATGAACTGCCAGGCGGAGACCCCGGCCGCGCGTGCCACCACGAGTTCGAGTCGGCGCGACAGCGCGAGATAGCAGGTCATGGCGCCGATCAGGACGCAGAACGGCATCATCTTCTCGAGCAATTGCGGCACCCGGAACAGCGACGTCTCCGCCACCATCAGCGCCGAGGCCGAGGCGAGCCCGGAGGTCTTGCGCACCATCTCGATGTAGTCGACGAGCACGAGCAGGATGAAGATGCTCGCGAACACGCCGACCGCCGAGACCAGGAAGCGGCCGGCGAAATAGCGCCCGAGCGTGTTGGTGACCATGCTCATGCGGTGGCCGGCCTTCCGAACAGGCGTGCGATCCGCGCGTTCGACCGGTTGATGGCTTCCATCAGCCGCGCCGGCGGCTCGACCACCACGCCGCCGATGATGATCCAGATGCTGAGGCCGAGCACGCCGAACAGCATGAGGTACTGCACCAGCGCCGCCATCGGCGTCTTCACGGTCATGACCGAGCAGGCGAAACCCGCCATGCGGACGCCGAACACGGCGAGAATGGCGCTGCCGAACGAGAAGTTGCGGCTCTGGCGTGTCGTCCGCGGCGCGCCCAGGAATGCGAAGGTGAGGGCTGCGAAGGCGAACGGATAGATCGGCGCCAGGAAGCGGTCGTGCAATTCCTGGCGGAATTGTCCGGGGATCTGCTTGTAGATCGGATCGTTTTCGGCGGGCGCCATCAGTTCCCACAGATAGCGCTCGCGGATGCCGAGCGTGACGTCGCGGCCCTGGTTCGAAAACTTCGACATGTCGAAGGCGTAGCGGGCGAACGCGACCATCGCCGGCTCGCGCTTGCCGAGCTCGAAGCGTTCGAGATTGCCGTCCTCCAGCACCAGGAACGAGCCGTCGGCATTCTTCACGACGGTGCCCTTCTCGGCGATGATCGTGATTCGCTCCTTGGGGTCGCGGCGGTCGTCGATCAGGATGCCGGACAGCTCACCGCCGGGCTGGCGCTCGCGGATCCGGATGGTCAGGTTCTGGTCGAGCTGCGCGAACCGCCCGGGCTGTAGGATGTTGGCGAGCACGTCGGCGGTGATCTCGGCATCCCACTGCTTGATCCGGCGCAGGCCGTCGGGGGCGAAGAAGGCGGCGATCACCGTCACCAGCACGGCTACCGCGCAGGTGGCATAGGCGAACGGCACGAACAGCCGGATCGGCGACATGCCGGCGGCGTTCATGACGATGATCTCCGAATCGGTCGCCAGCTTGTTCAGTGTGTGCGAGACCGCGATCATCAGCGCGATCGGCGCGATGACGCCGAGCAGGGAGGGAATCACGAGCCCGGTGATGCCAAGGAAGGTCAGGATCGTCTGGCCCTGGCTGGTCATCAGGTCGATGCCGCGCAACGCCTGCGTAATCCAGATCACGCCGGTGAGGCTGACCAACACCAGCGCGAACGACGCCAGCGTCGTGCGAAAGATGTACCTGTCGATGGACCCCATCGTCTGCGCTCGATCCCCAATCAGCAGTCCCGGAACGAGCGCTGCAGCCCCCCCTTGAAACGGGTCCCCCAAGGCCGCTGTCGCCGTGACGTTCCAAGAGCAGTGAATATCATTACCATCTCGTTGATCCGTCGACAAAATGGCTGTGGCGTGGCGCCCCGAAAATACGGTCAAAATTTCATGATTGTGACTGGCCCGCCACGCGGCGCTTGGCAGCCGCGGTCCGGGCAGGCCATACTGCTGTCAAGTTGGGTTCCGAACTGCCGCCATCCGCGTCTGGCCCTTGAGGTTTTCGGTCGGACGTGGCGGCTCATCACGTCGAAATTTGGAGGATTGCTTGATGTCCGACGCCGTCAAGGTCGGCTTCGTCCCGCTGTCGACCGCCCCGCGTGGCATCGTGGTGGCGTTCTGCGATGACACCCTGCGTCTTGGAGTCGCGACCGAGAAGGCGCTCGGGGGAGCCTCGGACCTGATCAAGCGCGCGGCCGAGGCAGCCCGGTTCAAGGGCAAGGATGGCGCGGTGTTGGATCTGCTGGCTCCTGAGGGAATCAAGATTCAGCGCTTGATCGTCATCGGCATCGGCAAGGGCTCGGACCTCAAGGACAAGGATTTCCTCAAATACGGCGGGACTTTAGCCGGAAAGCTGAACGCCGGAACTGAAGCGGTGGCGGTGCTCGCCGAGCTGCCTTCGGGACCGCTGTTGCCGGATCAGGTCAGCTCGCTGGCCGCCGGGATCCGGCTGCGGGCCTATCGGTTCGACCGTTACAAGACCAAGAAGAAGGACGAGGAGGGCGCCGTCAGCGCCAATGTCTCGATCGCCGTGGCGGACGTCGCGGCGGCCAAGAAGGCCTTCGCGCCGCGATCCCACGTGACCGACGGGGTGATACTGGCGCGCGATCTCGTCAACGAGCCGCCGAACGTGCTCTACCCGGAAGAGTTCGCCAAACGCGCTGCCGCCTTGCGCAAGCTCGGCGTCACCGTCGAGATCCTCGACGTGCCCGCGATGAAGAAACTCGGCATGGGCGCGCTGCTCGGCGTCGGCCAGGGCTCGGCACGGCCGAGCCGCACCGTCGTGATGCACTACAATGGCGGCAAGCGCGGCGAGCAGCCGGTCGCCTTCATCGGCAAGGGCGTGTGCTTCGATACCGGCGGCATCTCGATCAAGCCGGCCGGCTCGATGGAGGACATGAAGGGCGACATGGGCGGCGCGGCCTGCGTGGTCGGCCTGATGCATGCACTCGCCGCACGCAAGGCCAAGGCCAACGTGATCGGCGCCATCGGCCTGGTCGAGAACATGCCGGACGGCAACGCCCAGCGTCCGGGCGACATCGTCACCTCGATGTCGGGCCAGACCATCGAGATCATCAACACCGATGCGGAGGGCCGCCTCGTGCTCGCCGACGTGCTGTGGTACGTCGCGACCAAGTTCAAGCCGAAATTCATGATCGACCTGGCGACCTTGACCGGCGCGATCATGGTCGCGCTCGGCACCGAGCATGCCGGTCTCTTCACCAACAATGATGATCTCGCCGACAAGCTGTTCAAGGCGGGGCAGGAGACGGGTGAGAAGGTGTGGCGCATGCCGCTCGGCCACGAATACGACAAGCTGATCGATTCGCAGTTCGCCGACATGAAGAATACCGGCGGACGCCATGGCGGCTCGATCACCGCCGCGCAATTCCTGCAGCGCTTCGTCAACGACACGCCGTGGGCGCATCTCGACATCGCCGGCACCGCGATGGGCGCGCCGAAATCGGAGATCAACCAGAGCTGGGGATCGGGCTATGGCGTCCGGCTGCTCGATCGGCTGGTGTGGGACTCCTACGAATCCAGATCCGACACCAAAGCCGAAGCCAAATCCGGCGGCAAGGCGTGACGCGGGGCGATGACCGAAGTCCTGTTCTACCACCTGCAGAACATGACCGTGGAAGGCGTGCTGCCGCCGCTGCTCGAGAAGTCGCTCGAGCGCGGTTGGCGCGTCGTGGTGCAGTCGACATCGGAGGAGCGCGCGGATGCGCTCGATGCGCATCTGTGGACCTATCGCGACGATTCGTTTCTGCCGCACGCCACCTGGCGGGTGGCCGATGTGGCCGACCAGCCGATCGTGCTCGCGGTGGAAGAAAGCAATCCCAACGGCGCGAACGTCCGTTTCCTGGTGGATAACGCGGCGCTGCCATCGGACTCGCACAGCTACGAGCGCATGGTGCTCGTGTTCAACGGCGATGATGCGGACGCGCTCGCGGCTGCGAGATCGGCGTGGACCGATTGCAAATCGCGGGGATTCGAGGTCACCTACTGGCAGGCGGATGAGCGGGGGCGCTGGCAGCGCCGACAATGATGCGGAGGCCCGTGAAGCGCCGATGATGGCAGCGCCGCGTGATTAATGATAATCTGCCGATTTACCGGCAGAGCGTTGGCAAAGTCACGAACGTGCCGCAAAGTGATGTTGGGACAACACGTTAGAGTGTCCACAGGTTGCAATTCAGCAAGGTTCATCGTGCGAGACCACACCAAACAGCTGACGCGCGCTCTGGCGTTCCTTGTGCTTGCCCCGGTCGTCGCCGGATGCTCGAGCACGCCCGATTTCCTGTCCAAGGACGCTGAGTGGTTCAACCGGCCGCAGCGCCTGTTCATCAGAAACATCTCGATCGACGCGCCGCCGCTGACGCCGGACAAGCCGGTCACGGCTGAGGATCTTGTGAGCGCCGAAGGCGCATGCCCGGGCATGGCGCCTGCGGCCGATGCTGCGGGCGCGAACGCGCTGGCGAATGATCCCGCCGCCGCGACGCCGGCTGCCGGCGGCACCGTCGCACTCGGCCACACCGAATGCGACGTGGTGCGCGGCATCGGTGCACCCGACAACGTCAACATCTCGAGCAATGGCGGCGAGCGCGTGGCCACGGTGACCTGGCTGCGCGGCGCACGCGCCGGCGTCTACACGTTCAGCTCCGGCCGCCTGACCTCGGTCGAGCGCGCGCCCGATCCGGGACCGGCGCCGAAGGTGGCGAAGCCGAAGGCGAAGAAGCGGACGAGCTGACGGCGGGAGGCGGCCATGCAAATAACCGGCCTCCGTCGCGAGTTGGAGGAGGCCGGGTATGCGGTACGCCGTGATTTTCTTCCTCGCGAATTGTTGGAGGCCGGCAATCGAATCAAGTCTCGGGCCAGTCTTGAGGCGAGAGCGGAGCCCCATCTCGGGCTTGTTGTCTCGGTCAACTTTTCGGTCGATTTCGCGCCGATCATTCTCTTCGATGCACAATATGAATTGTTGGAGCGCGCCGGATACCGGGATGCGCGCTTTTTTGCTGGATTTCTGATCTCCAAGCCGGCCGGGTGTCCGAGGCTGCACTGGCACCAGGATTGGTGGGGCTGGTCGAGCGCCGTGAGTTACGGCGCCACGCCTCCAATTCTCTATTTCATGTACTATTTGACCGACACGAGTGCTGCAAACGGATGCTTGCGCGTGCTTCCCGGCAGTCATCGGCGCAAGAACGATCTACATGCATTGATCGAGGGCAGGCCGACACATCCCGATCGGATTCTGCATGTCGACGACGTGCTGGTTTCCACGAGGCCAGACGAAGTTGATATTGCTGTTCGGAAGGGGGATCTCATCGTTCGCGACGGCAGGCTCCTTCACGCATCCCATGCGAACAATTCGAGCGAAGACCGAGCCCTGATCGTATTGTCCTTCGTGCCGTTCTGGTCGGATCTCCCGGAGGGGCTGCAATGCGCCTTCGACAGAAAGCGGCCCAAGATCGAAAGATCCTGGCCGTCCGCCGAGGCCGAGCGCGTGCTGGATCGAGCGACGGTCTACAACGGCGCGTCGTCGCCGATCCATCTGCAGAGGACTCCGAACTTCGGCGACGATTAAGCTGCCGCGTCCTCCGCATCCAGCTCCATCACGACATCGGTCGCGTTCAACGTATCGCCCGCTTTGCGCCTGACCTGACTGATTGTCCCGGAGTAGGGAGCTTTCACCGACAGCTGTGATTTGGCCGCCTCGATGACGTAGAGGACCTCACCGGTCTTCACCTTTTGACCGGCCTTGACGCAGACGTCGTAGAGCAGGCCGTCAAGTCGAGCGTAAAGCTGCTTGTTCATGTTTCGTCCTCCTGAATCGCCTCAATCGAACCTCAAACATCAACGTCAGCTACCAAAAGTAGAGCAATTTTGATTCTGCTACAATGGCGCTTTCAATCTTATGGATGTATGTAGTCATCGTTGCTACCTCTAGCTCTGGGCATAGCGAGGCGCGCCATGAAGTGGTTCTTCAGCAAGTATCTTTTCGCAGGCATGATTGTCGTGGTTTCGTCGATTGCTGCGCGTGCCGACGTCCTGCCGGCGCCGTCGAGATGGACCAATCAACGAGGCTCGGTTCTCGAGATCTGGTCAGTCACCGATGGGCAGGTGCGAGGGCAATTCACCAACAACGCATCTGGGTTCGCATGCCAGGGTATTCCCTATCCGGTATCCGGCAGATCCGCCGGCAGCGCCGTTATGCTGGTCGTGACTTTTGCCCAGTGCAATTCCATCACGCGTTGGAGAGGCCAAGTCGGCGGCAATCAACTTCGGGCGAATTGGAATCTCTTCTACATTCAGCCCAACGGTGATCTCGGCAATCTGCCGGGTGCCGACCTGTTCCAGCGAACCAATTGATCCGGTCGCTCGCTCCGATCCCGCATTCAGCCGTGCTAGCCGCCGACCGCGAAGGCTTTCGACTTGGAAGCATCTGAAAGCCAAGCTATCGGCGACTTTCGGCCGAATGCCGATCCGAGGCTCGGGGCACTTCAGCTCCCCGCCTCGTCATGCAGCGTGCTGGCTTCCAGCCACTGCTCCTCGGCGCGCGCCAGCGCGTCGGCGGCATTGGCCCGCGCCTTCGACAATTGCGCGGCCTGCTTCGGGTCGCGCGTGAAGATGTCGGGCAGCGACAGCGCGCCGTCGATCTTGGCGATGATCTCGGTGATGCGGGCGATCTCGGCTTCGGCTGCCGCAATCTTCTGCTTCAGCCCGCTGCGCTTGTTGTCGCTGCGGGGCCGCTCGGTCTTCTCGGCGACCTGAGAGCGCTCGTTGTCGCGGGCCGGCGTGCTGCGCGTCGACAAGACCATGCGCCTGTAGTCATCGAGGTCGCCATCATAGGTCTTCACGGTGCGGTCGGCGACGACCCAGAGGCGGTCGGCGCAGGCCTCGATCAGATAGCGATCGTGCGACACCATGATCACGGCGCCGGGAAATTCGTTGATCGCTTCGGCCAGCGCGGCGCGGCTGTCGATGTCGAGATGGTTGGTCGGCTCGTCCAGGATGATCATGTTGGGGCCGAAGAAGGTCGCGAGCCCGAGCAGCAGCCGCGCCTTCTCGCCGCCCGACAGGCTCTTCACCAGCGTGTCGGCGGCCTTGCCGGAAAATCCGATCGCGCCGGCGCGCGCGCGCACTTTCGATTCCGGCGCATCGCCCATCAGCTTGCGCACGTGACTATACGGCGATCCGGTCTCGTCCAGCTCATCGAGCTGGTGCTGGGCGAAATAGGCGATCGACAGCTTGTCGGCGCGCGTGACCTTGCCGGAAAACGGTGTGAGCCGGCCGGCGAGCAGCTTCACCAGCGTGGACTTGCCATTGCCGTTGGCGCCGAGCAATGCGACGCGGTCGTCATTGTCGATGCGTAAGGTGACTCTGTTGAGCACCGGTTGCGCGGGATCGTAGCCGACCGAGGCGTTGTCGACCGCGATGATCGGCGGCGACAGCAGTCGCTCCGGTGCGGGGAAGGTGATCTCGTGCACGTCCTGGGTGACGAGCGCGGTGATCGGCTTCATCCGCTCCAGCATCTTGACGCGGGACTGCGCCTGGCGCGCCTTCGAGGCCTTGGCCTTGAAGCGCTCGACGAAGGCCTGCAGCCGCGCACGCTCCGCTTCCTGGCGCTTGACCGCCTTGGCATCGAGCATCTCGCGGGTGGCGCGCTGTTCCTCGTAGGAGGAGTAGCTGCCGCGATATAGTGTGAGCTTGCAACGGTCGAGATGCAGGATCTGGTCGACGGAGGTTTCCAGGAGATCGCGGTCGTGGCTGATCACGATCACCGTGCGCGGATAATGCGCCAGATGATCCTCGAGCCACAGCGTGCCCTCGAGGTCGAGATAGTTTGTCGGCTCGTCCAGCAGGAGCAGGTCGGGCGCGGCGAACAGCGTTGCCGCAAGGGCGACCCGCATGCGCCAGCCGCCGGAGAACTCGGCGCAGGCTCGCGCCTGATCCGCGGCGGAAAATCCAAGGCCGCTGAGAATAGCGGCCGCGCGCGCCGGGGCGGAATGCGCGTCGATGTCGACGAGCCGGGTCTGGATCTCGGCGATGCGGTGTGCGTCATGGGCGGTCTCGGCCTCCTGCAGCAGCGCATGCCGCTCGAGGTCGGCCCGGAGAACCACCTCGATCAGGCTTTCGGGCCCGCTCGGGGCTTCCTGGGCCAGGCTGCCGATGCGCCACCGCGGCGGCACGGTGATGCTGCCGGTCTCCAGCGACAGTTCGCCGCGGATCGCCTTGAACAGGGTCGACTTGCCGGTGCCGTTGCGGCCGACCAGTCCGACGCGCGCGCCGGGCGGAATCTGCACTGAGCTCTGGTCGATGAGAAGCCGTCCGGCGAGGCGGATGGAGATGTCGGTGATGGAAAGCATGCGCGCCTTGTCACCGCGCGCGCGGCCAAAGGCAACCGCTTTGTCGCGGTCTCAGCGGCCGGAGAGGCTCATCCCGGTCTCGTCGCGCTTTCGCAACTCGTTCATCAGGTCCGCAAGCTGAGCCGGCAGACGAGAGCCGTCCGGCGGCAGGCTGCGTTGCAGGCGTTCGCCGACGGCCTCGCAGATCGACCGGCTGGTCTTGCGATCGAGCGCCTCGCTGAAATCGGCGGTGCGGCCAGACATGAGGGAGTTCCACGAGCAGTTGCAGGACGATGCCGTAACAAGTCGTGACCGCTCGATTTGTTTCCCGCTCCCGACCGGAAGACCCCGAAATGAGGTTGAAAATGCACAAAAAAAGCCCCGGCGTGGGGGAGACGCCGGGGCGATGCGAGTTCGGTGCGGCGGGGGGCGGGTGCCGCGCCGAGGCTCGTATCAATAGCAGCGGTTGATCCACCGCCAGCGCGGTCCCCACGGGGTCGGAACCACGCGGCGCACGTAGCAGCCGCCATAGCCGTAGCTGTAGACCGGGCCACCGACGAAGAAGCGCGGGCCGTAGAACGGACGGTGCCATCCGCCGTAGCCTCCGTGCCAACCGCCCCCATGCCAGCCGCCATGCCAGTGAGCCGAGGCGGCAGTCGGGGCGAGGGCGGCTGCGCCGAGGGCAACGGTGGCCGCCGCGATGAGGGAGAGTTTGCGCAACATGATCGTCTCCTGGATGACAGCGCTGGTGGCGCCGAAATTGTCCGACGGATGAGGCTGGGAGAGGGCGGCCACCGGTCGTATTGCTGGCTCGTCCTCGCCCGATGCGAACACCCTAGGAGCTTCGAGCTGAACACGGGTGGCACGGAGCCTTCAGACTATGTTCAGAATTGTGAAATTGTCGTAAGGCGTCGCGCTCCGGCAGGGGCCCCGGTCGCTTGCCGTCGGCCGATCGCGTCGATATAAGCCCGCAACTCACCGAAATCCCGCACCTCCAAGGACGATATCATGGCGATTGAGCGCACCTTTTCGATCATCAAGCCCGACGCGACCGAGCGTAATCTCACCGGCGCGATCAACGCGCTGATCGAGAAGGCCGGCCTGCGGATCGTGGCCCAGAAGCGCATCCGCATGACCCGCGATCAGGCCGAGACCTTCTATGCCGTGCACAAGGCGCGGCCATTCTTCGGCGAACTGGTCGATTTCATGATCTCCGGCCCGGTCGTGGTCCAGGTGCTGGAGGGCGAGGGCGCCATCCTGAAGTACCGCGACGTGATGGGCGCCACCGACCCGTCGAAGGCGGCCGACGGTACCATCCGCAAGCTGCATGCGAAGTCGATCGGCGAGAACTCGGTGCACGGTTCCGACGCGGCGGAAACGGCAGCGATCGAGATCGCGCAGTTCTTCTCCGGCAACGAGATCGTCGGTTGATCGATCCTCGTGCGGCTGAGGGCCCCCTCAGCCGCACGACCTTCGTGCTCTGCGCTGAACTTATCTGAAAGGCCCGGCCGTGAACTGGCTATCGCAACTCGCCGATTCCGCCAGCTTCGGCCATGTGCTCGCTCAATTCGAGGCCGACCTGCAGAGCCCGGGCTTCTGGCTCGCGCTCGGCAAGATCGTCTGGATCAATGTGCTGTTGTCGGGCGACAATGCGCTGGTCATCGCGCTCGCCTGCCGCGGCCTGCACGGCAAGCATCGCTTCTGGGGCATGGTGGCCGGCTCCGGCATTGCCGTCGCACTGCGCATCGCCTTTACCGGCATCGTCGCCACCCTGATGGCGCTGCCATACCTGAAATTGATCGGCGGGCTGGCACTGATCGTGATCGCCGCCAAGCTGCTGGTGCCCGAGGACGAGAACGACGAGATCGCGGCCGGCACGACGCTGTGGCATGCGGTCCGCATCGTCGCGCTCGCCGACCTCGTGATGAGCCTCGACAACGTGATCGCGGTGGCTGCGGCCGCCAACGGCCAGGCGTCCCTGCTGATCATCGGCCTTGCCATGAGCATCCCGCTGATCATCGCGGGTGCCGCGCTGATCATGCTGGTGCTCGATCGGGTCCCGCTGCTGGTCTGGCTCGGCGCGATGCTGCTCGGCTGGGTGGCCGGCGAGGTGATCGCGACCGATCCCGCGATCGAGCCGATGCTGCACCATCTGCTCGACGGCACCGTCCTCATCAACATCGAGGCGACCTCGGCGCTGTTCGCCGGCAAGACCAATCTCGCGAGCCATGTCGATGTCATGGAGACGCTGATGTCGCTGATCGGCGCCGGTGTGGTGCTGATCGCCGGCTCGATCTGGCGCGGCCGCGCGCTGCAGCGTCAGGCCGAGAGCGAGCTGCAGCCGGTGCCGGCGCGCGGCGTCGATCTGCCGTAGCTGATCGTCAGGACGCGCCGCATCCGACCGGGCGGCGTCAGGACTCCGCATCCAGCCGATCGAGGAATTCGCGGACGGTGTGGACCGATCCCGTGGCCGCTGGCTGGTAGCCGGGCAGGGCAGCAACGGCGCGATGGAATTCGTCGCCCTTCATCACCTCGAGCACCCGCCGCATCGGGTCGGTTTCCAGAAACGATTTATGGCAGGCGAAGAAATAGTCCTCGGTGAGGATACGGATGAAGTCGAGCCCGAACTGCCGCGCGGCAGCCTCGACGCCGAAGCAGACGTCGGCCATGCCGCTCGCGACATAGGCGGCGACGGCGGCATGGGTGAACTCGATCTGCTGCGCGCCATTGATGCTGGTTTCGTCGATGCCTTGTGACGCGAGCAACTGATCGAACAACAGGCGGGTGCCGGAATCATGATCGCGATTGACGAAGCGCGCCCTGCCGTCGGCAAGATCGGTCAATGAACGGATGGACAGCGGATTGCCGCGCTTGACCATCAGCCCCATCTCGCGGGTCACGAAGCTGATGACGCAGTCCTGCTTGGGATCGAGCCAATCCCGGCAGGCCTGGATGTTCTGGGCACGCAGCTCGCCGCGCGGCAGATGCAGTCCCGACAGGTCGCATTCGCCTTGCGCCAGCGAGGCCAGCGAATGCTGGCTGCTGACATAGCGGACATCGACCCCGACGCCTGACTCGCGATCCAGCAGCTCGCGCAGCTTGGCGACGGCAAAGCCGTGGCTGGCGTGAACGCGGATCACGCCAGGATGCGACTGCAGGAACGGCTTGATCTCGGTCACCAGCTCCTGCGCCAGATTGTCGAGCTGCGGGCCGAGGCGAGCCTGCATGCGCTCGCCGGCCCAGACCAGCTTGTCGCCGAACGCCGTGAGCTTCGATCCTTTGCCGCGCTGGGTCTCGACCAGCGGCACGCCGAAGAATTCAGACCACTGCTCGATCAGATTCCAGACGTGACGATAGGACAGATGCGCGTCACTGGCCGCGCTGGTGATCTTACCCGTCCTCCCGATTTCACTGAGCACGCGGAGCATCACGACGATGCTCTGCGGGCCGTCGTCCTTGTAGAAGCGCCAGACAGGTTCGATCGCGATCCGCAACATCAGGGCCCGCTTGTGAAGTCGGCTTCATATGACCGCCGGCCATAGGCAACAGATATCATATTTACGAACAGATATTTGTTCTTACCTTCATTGGTATACAACAAACGGAGGAAATATGATGTCGATTGCATATGATTACGAGCGCGGCTCGAGGGGGACGTCCTATCTGACGAAGCCGTTCCAGCTCCTGATCGGCGGCCGGCATGTTCCCTCGGTTTCGGGACGCACCTTCACGTCGCTCAATCCTGCAACCGAGCAGGCGATTGCGACGGTCGCCGAGGGCAATGCCGAGGATGTCGATCTCGCAGTCGCCGCGGCCCGCAAGGCCTTCGAAGGGCCGTGGCGAACGATGCGTGCGGCGGAGCGCGGCGCGATCCTGCTGAAATGGGCGCAGCTGTTGCGCGACCATGCCGACGAGATCATCGAGCTCGAAAGCCTCGATGCCGGCAAGCCGGTGTCGGCGATCCTGCGCCAGGATCTTCCCGCCGCCATCGATACGCTCACCTATTACGCCGGATGGGCCGACAAGATCAGCGGTGAAGTCGTCTCCACGCGCGATGATGCGCTGACCTATACGGTGCGCGAGCCGGTCGGCGTGGTCGCGGCGATCGTGCCGTGGAATTTCCCGCTGATGATCGGGATGTGGAAGCTCGCGCCGGCGCTGGCCTGCGGCTGCACCGTCGTGATGAAGCCCGCCGAGCTGACGTCGCTGTCGGCGCTGCGGATCGGGGAGCTCGCGCTCGAAGCCGGACTGCCGCCCGGTGTTCTCAACATCGTGACCGGCCCCGGGCGCACCGTCGGCGAGGCACTGGTCAACCACCCCGACGTCGACAAGGTCACGTTCACCGGCTCGCCCGGCGTCGGCCGCGGCATCATGAAGGCGGCGGCCGGCAACTTCAAACGCGTCTCGCTCGAGCTCGGCGGCAAGTCGGCCAACATCATCTTCGACGATGCGAACATCGAGGCCGCCGCGAAGGCTGCGGCCAGCGGCATCTTCTTCAACACCGGGCAGGTGTGCTCGGCCGGATCGCGGGTGCTGGTGCACGAGCGCGTGTATGACGAGGTGGTCGAGCGCCTGACCGAGCGCGCACGGGCGCTGCGGATCGGCGATCCGCTCGATCGCGCAACCTCGCTCGGACCGGTCATCTCCGAACGGCAGATGAAGACGATCCTCGACTATGTCGACATCGGACGCAACGAAGGCGCCACGCTCGTCACCGGCGGCCAGCGCGCGGCCGCCCGCGGCTATTTCGTCAGCCCCGCCGTCTTCGCCGGCGTCACGCACGACATGCGGATCTCGCAGGAAGAGATCTTCGGACCCGTGGTCAGCGTGATCAAGTTCAGGGACGAGGCCGAGGCGCTGCGGATGGCGAACGGCACGGCCTACAGCCTGGCCGCCGGCGTCTGGAGCCGCGACATGGGGCGCGTCCATCGCTTCGCCAAGCGCCTGCGCGCTGGCACCGTGTGGATCAACACCTATGGCTACACCGATGTGCGGCTGCCTTGGGGTGGCGATCGTGACTCCGGACTGGGCCGCGAGCACGGCACGGCCGCGCTGGACAACTTCACGGAGCCGAAATCCGTCTGGATGAACCTCGCGGTGTGAGCCAGGCGTCGGCTGACGCGGACGGCCGCCATTCGCATCGGCGGCCGTCTGCGCGATCCAACGGATCAGTCGGCCTTGGCGCCGGTCGGCGGCTGGCGTGTCGGCGTCCTCCGATGGCCTGTGAGAAGCACGATGGCCGTCGTGTTTGTTGCCGTTACCGTCTTCGATCACTGAGTCGGCCAGCCATCGTCGCGGCAGGATCACAAGCCAATCGACAGCGATGCGGCACGGTGCCGCGCCTTTGCCAGGTACCGCAGGGCGCGGTCCTCTGTTTCTTATAATCTTGAACCCGTTCGCGCCGCCGCGACACCACCACGTCGAGCTCCACTGATCGGGCCATGATTGGAATTGTTTCGAATTGGACTTGCGCATGTTGACTGCAGATGAGATTGCGCACGTCAAGTCGTCGTTCGACTTGGTATTTGCCAATGCTACACAGATGACGACGACGTTCTATGACCGCGTCTTCGAGCTCGCGCCGGAATGTCGGGCGATGTTTCCCGCCGACATGGACGTGCTGAAACGGGACTTCATCGCGACCCTGGCGGTCCTCGTCGGCAGCCTCGATCAGACGACTGGTCTGTTGTCGAGCACCGACATCCTCGGCCGCAATCATGCGCGCTATGGAGTCCGGCCTGAGCACTATCCGGTGGTCGGCGAAGCACTATTGTGGAGCCTCGCCAAAGGACTTGGTCCGCATTGGAATGATGAGGTCGAGCAGGCCTGGCGCAAAGTCTATGGCGTCATCGCCAAGCGCATGATCGCAATTTCGGTCGGCGCTCGGCGGCCCTGATCCGGATCTAGCTGCGCACGATCGAGCCGGAGCGGCCGACGAGACGCGCGAGCTGCTTGAAGCGCCCGCCGACACGATCGGCGACGAGGTCGACCATCTGGTGCTCGAACACCAGCATCAGCTTGCGATCCTGGGTGCGGAAATGCGTTGCGGGCAGCACGCCGGGCCGCGCCGCCGAGATCAGATGCGCGACCCGAAACGCGGTGCCGAGCAGGCGCGCACGATCGATCTGGGCCGGGCTCAGCTGCTCGGTGAGGGCAGGCGCCGCCGCCTCGTCGCGCAGGCCCTCGTAGCGGAAGAACACCGACAGCGCGACGAAGATGCGGCCCTCGTGGTTGATCGAGCCGAAATTGCCGTTCAGAACGATGCCGTAGGTCTGCTCGCCGCGATGGTCCGGATGCATGCGCCAGCCGATATCGGACAGCAGGCAGGCGGCGTGCCGCAGCCGGCGCTCGTCCTCGGTCTCGCGCATGTGCATCACGCGGAACAGGCGGTCGGTCCAGTCGATCAGCTCGCGGGCATGCTGGGCCGAGCGCGACAACAGCTCGTTGAGGCCCTGCGCCGCGCAGAGCAGCCCGTCCTTGGCGCGCTCGGCGTCTGGAAGCTTGGAGTAGAGCAGGCCCTCGCGCACGCCGAAGGTCGAGAACACGACAGTCGTCGGCCTGGCGACGCGGATGATGTGCTCGAGCACCAGCGCAGCATAGGCAAGCAGCGGGCGCCGCGCCTCGGCGATCGCTTCGATGTCGGCCAGCATGTCGGCGGCGACGAGACGACGCAGCCGGCGCACGAAGGCCAGCGCATCGGCCGCCGGAATCGCATAGCCGTGCATCACCCCGAGCGGATAGCCGCTCTGGATGATGTGGATGCGCGCCAGCGCGCGCCAGGTGCCGCCGACCGCATAGAAGGTGCGGTTCTGGCCGGCCAGCAGTTGCGGCAGGTCGGTCAGCGCCTCGCTCGCGATCCGCTGCGCCTTCTTCAGCGATTTCTCGGCGAGATCCTGCAGCGCCAGGCTGCCGAGCGGCAGGGTGACGCCGCTGCGGACCTGGTGCCCGCGCACGTCGATCAGCTCAAGTGAGCCGCCGCCGAGATCACCGACGATGCCGTCGGGCTTGTGAATGCCGGAGATGACACCGAGCGCCGAATAGCGCGCCTCTTCGGGGCCGGTGAGGATCTGGATCGGGACGCCGCAGATCTTCTCGGCCTTGGCGATGAAATCAGCGCCGTTCGAAGCATCGCGGCAGGCGGCGGTCGCGATGGCATGCACTTGCCCCACCCGCTGCACCTTGCACAACGCGCGGAAGCGCTTCAGCGCGGTCAGCGCCTTGTCGACGGCATCGGCCGCGAGCAGGCCGGTGGTCTGGACCTCGCGACCGAGCCCGCACAGCGCCTTCTCGTTGAACACGGTCACGAGGCTGCGTTCCATCGCCTGGTAGACGACGAGACGGACCGAATTCGAGCCGATGTCGATGACACCGACGCTGGCGGACCTCGTGCCGGGCCGCTTCACCACGGCATGTCCCGTTGCAGAAGGCCCCGGTGCAGACAGCCCCTATGAAGGAGGGCGTTCATTCCGGCGCGTGAGCCGGCGCGGCGATGATTCCTTGAGCGACTTTCCACGGCCGGACAGACTCGGATTCGTCATGAAGTAATTGTGCAGGTTGAACGGCTCCTCGCCCTTCGCGGCCTTCATACGCGTTGACGACCCGTCCGGCAACAATTGCCAGCTCTGCTCGGTATCCTTCAGGTTTGCGACCATGATCTGTTCCAGGACCTGCTGATGGACGGTGGGGTTCTGAAGCGGGCACAGCACCTCGACGCGGCGGTCGAGATTGCGCGGCATCATGTCGGCCGAGGAGATGTAGACGGCGGCCTTGGCGCTCGGCAGGCCCTGACCCATACCAAAGCAGTAGATGCGGCCATGCTCGAGGAAGCGGCCGATCACCGATTTGACGCGAATGTTCTCCGACAGTCCGGGGAGGCCGGGACGCAGGCAGCAGATGCCGCGCACGATCAGCTCGATCGAGACGCCGGCCTGCGAGGCCTCATACAGCGCGTCGATGATGTCTGGATCGACCAGCGAGTTCATCTTCATCCAGATCACGGCCGGCTTGCCCTGGCGGGCGAAGCTGGTCTCGCCGTGGATGTGCTCGATCATGCGCTTGCGAAGCGTGAGCGGCGACACCGCCATCTTCTCGATGTCGATCGGCTCGGCATAGCCGGTGATGTAGTTGAACACCCGCGTGACGTCGCGGCCGATCACCGGGTCCGATGTGAAGTAGGACAGGTCGGTGTAGATGCGCGCCGTCACCGGATGATAGTTGCCGGTGCCGGTGTGGACATAGGTCGTGAGGCTGCCGCCCTCGCGGCGCACGACCATCGACAGCTTGGCATGCGTCTTCAGCTCCAGGAAGCCGTAGACGACCTGCACGCCGGCGCGCTCCAGATCGCGGGCCCAGCGGATGTTGGCCTCCTCGTCGAAACGCGCCTTGAGCTCGACCAGCGCTGTCACCGACTTGCCGGCTTCGGCAGCTTCCACCAGCGTGCGCACGATCGGGGAGTTGTTGGAGGTGCGGTACAGCGTCTGCTTGATCGCGACGACGTCCGGGTCGCGCGCCGCCTGCTGCAGGAACTGCACGACGACGTCGAACGACTCGTAGGGGTGATGGACGATCAGGTCCTTCTGCCGGATGGCGGCGAAGATGTCGCCGCCATGGTCGCGGACACGCTCGGGATGGCGCGGCACATAGGGCGCGAATTCGAGGTCGGGCCGGTCGACGCGCGTCAGTTGCGACAGCTCGTTCATCGCCAGCACGCCGTCGACCAGGAACACCTCGTCATCGGTGGTCGAGAGCGCATTCTGCACGAAGCGGCGCAGCTCCTCCGGCATGTTGGCCTCGATCTCGAGCCGGATCACCGAGCCGCGACGGCGCCGCTTCAGCGCGGTTTCGAACAGCCGCACCAGGTCTTCGGCCTCTTCCTCGATCTCGATCTCGCTGTCGCGGATGATCCGGAAGGCGCCCTGGCCCTTCACGGTGTAGCCCGGAAACAGCCGGCCGATGAACAGGCCGGTCGCCTGTTCCAGGGTGATCAGGCGGATCACGCCATCCTTGGAGCCGGGGAAGCGGATGAAGCGGTCGATCTTGCCGGGCATGCGGATGAGGGCGTTCATCGGGCGCCCGTCGGCGGAGCGGATCAATTGCAGCGCCACCGTGAAGCCGAGGCTCGGGATGAATGGGAACGGATGCGCCGGATCGATCGCGAGTGGCGTCAGCAGCGGGAAGATGTTGGCGAGGAAGTGGTCCTCGATCCAGGCGCGCTCGCTCTTGGTGACGTCCTGACCGTCGACGAGCACGATGCCGAGCTCGCCGAGAAACTTGCGCAGGTCGCGCCAGATCGCCTGCTGGTCGATCGCGAGCTGCGACACCGTCTCGTTGATCAGCTTCAGCTGCTCGGTCGGCGTCAGCCCGTCGGGGCTGCGCTCGGCGATGCCCTCGCGGACCTGGGCGCGGATGCCGGCGACGCGCACCATGAAGAATTCATCAAGGTTGTTGGCGGAAATCGACAGAAAGCGCACCCGCTCCAGGGCGGGATGCCGCGGATTGACCGATTCCTCCAGAACGCGGCGGTTGAAGTGAAGCCAGGACAATTCCCGATTGATGAATCGCTCGGGGCTCGAGGCAATCTCGATGGACGGCGCGGCGACCGGTTCTTTCTCTGAGATTTCAGTAACTTGCTCGGTATCCATCGGAATTCGATCCATATCCATCCAGTCGCGAACCAGTCGCGAACGGTCGACCGTAGCCCAATCTGGGTAACCAGGGGATGACGTTGCCGGCACCATTGGGGTTCCGTGCCCGTCCGCCGTCAAGATGGCCGCGGGTCACAGCGGGCGGAGCAGCTCCGCCGCCAGCGCCCGGGTGACCGGCCGTCCGAGCCGCAGGGACTCGTCGTCCAGCAGTGCGACGGTCTGGCGGGCGGCCGCGTAGGACCGTTCGATGTGGCTTGCGAGATAGCTGACCACGGTCTCGTCGATCGCCAGTTGCCGGTCCGCGGCCAGCTTGACGATCAAGGCGCGGAACAGCTGGTCGTCGGGCGGCAGCAGCGTGACGACCGGGACGGCGCGCAGCCGCGACCTCAGATCGGCCAGGGCGATGGGCAGGGCCGCCGGGGCCTCGCGCGCCGTGATCAGCACGAAGGCCTCGTCCTGGCGGGCGAGGTTCAGCAGGTGAAACAGCGCTCGCTCGTCGAGATCGGTGGCCGTCAGATCCTCCAGCACCAGCGCGCCGGTGGCGAGTGCCCCAGGGACCACGCTCGCCTCGAGGGCATGCGCGGACAGGGATCGGGCGCCAGCCCGCTCGGCCCAGATCGCGGCGAGGTGGCTCTTGCCAGAGCCGTCGGGGCCGACCAGGAACATGGTCCGCGCCGGCCATTCCGGCCAGGCGTCGACCAGAGCGAGCCCGGCCGCGTTGCCTGGACCTTCGAAGAAATTGTCCCGCGTCAGGCTCTCCGCATGCGGCAGCGCGAAGGCCAGCTGACGAGGGGGGATATGGCCGGCCAAGATCGAATTGCTCCGTATCGTGTGGTGCGTGAGGTCGGGACGGGCCCTCCGCGGAGGATCACCGGACCTCGATGGTGCTCATGTGGCGCACCCAGTCGACGAGATACAGCCCGACCGACACGAGGGTAAAGACGGTGACCAGCACCATCAGCACCACATCGTAGGGCTGGGGCTCGAAGCCGAAGCTGAGCGAGGCCAGCACGAGCGCCGCGAATCCCACCTGGGCGACCGTGTTCAGCTTGGACACCATCAATGGCTTCATCGCGACCGGCCGGTCGAACAGCCAGGACACGATCACCGCCGAGACGATCATGATGTCGCGCGAGACCACCAGGATCACGATCCAACGCGGGATCGCGCCCCAGATGCCAAGCGTGACGAAGATCGAGACCAGCAGCGCCTTGTCGGCGAGAGGATCGAGCAGCGCTCCCAACTCGGACCGCAGGTTGAAGCGCTTGGCCAGGAAGCCGTCCACGGCGTCGCTCACCCCCGCGACCACGAAGACCAGAAATGCGATCTCCATCTGGCCGGCCGCAATGGCCCAGACGACGATCGGAACCAGCAGGATTCGACCCAGCGTGATCAGATTGGGGATACTGTGGGGAATGGTCACGCAGCGGGTCCCGACGACGACTCGATCAAAAGACAATCCGATTCCGAAACAGGGCGAACCGGTCCGTTCCTAGATAGTATGGGGACGAGCCCCTTGCGAGCCATTGCGCGCGGCCGGATTCCGACGTAACCAGCGGCCAGATTAGGGGTTTTTACCATGACCGAGCGCAAGAACGGGCTCACTTATGCAGATTCGGGCGTTGATATCGATGCCGGAAACCGTCTGGTCGATCTGATCAAGCCCATGGTGCGCGCAACCGCCCGCGCCGGCGCGGATGCCGAGATCGGCGGCTTTGGCGGCCTGTTCGACCTCAAGGCCGCCGGATTCAAGGATCCGGTGCTGGTCGCGGCAACCGACGGCGTCGGCACCAAGGTGAAGATCGCGATCGAGACCGGGCTGCATGGCGGCATCGGCATCGACCTGGTCGCCATGTCGGTCAACGATCTCGTCGTGCAGGGTGCCGAGCCGCTGTTCTTCCTCGACTACTTTGCGTGCGGCAAGCTCGACCCGGAGGCGACGGCGTCGATCGTCGCCGGTGTCGCCGAAGGCTGCCGGGAATCCGGCTGCGCGCTGATCGGCGGTGAGACCGCGGAAATGCCGGGCCTCTACAAGGACGGCGACTACGATCTTGCCGGTTTCGCGGTCGGCGCGGCGGAACGTGGGACGCTGCTGCCGTCTCCCGACATCGCGGCCGGTGACGTGGTGCTGGGGCTCGCATCCTCCGGCGTCCACTCCAACGGCTATTCGCTGGTGCGCAAGATCGTCGCCCAGTCCGGCCTCGGCTTCGATGCGCCGGCACCGTTCGCGCCGGTCCTGACTCTCGGCGCGGCGCTGCTGACGCCGACCCGGCTCTATGTGAAGTCGTGCCTTCGCGCCATCCGCGAGACCGGTGCGGTGAAGGGGCTCGCACACATCACGGGCGGCGGCTTCACCGACAACATTCCGCGCGTGCTGCCGAAGCATCTCGGCGTCTCGATTGACCTGACGGGCCTGCCGGTGCTGCCGGTCTTCAAATGGCTGGCGGAGCAGGGTGGCATTGCAGAGCGCGAGCTCTTGCGTACCTTCAATTGCGGGATCGGCATGATCGCGATCGTCAAGGCCGAGGCCGTCGATGCCGTCATCGAGGTGTTCACCGCGAATGGCGAGCACGTCGCACGGCTCGGCGAGGTCGTTGCTGCGACAGGCGACGAGCGGGTGATCTACACCGGCGCCCTCGATCTGGCTCTGTGAGACGGGTGAGCCGATGAAGCGCCGCGTCGCCATCCTGATCTCGGGCCGTGGGTCGAACATGGCCGCGCTGATCCACGCGGCGTCGCAGCCGGATTTTCCGGCCGAGGTCGCCATCGTGATCTCCAACCGAGCCGATGCGGCCGGACTGCAGAAAGCGCAGGAAAGCGGCGTCGCGATCGAAATCATCGAGAGCAAGCCGTTCGGCAAGGACCGCGCAGGGTTCGAAGCCAGACTGCAGCAGGCGCTCGATGCACGCGGCATCGAGATCATCTGCCTGGCCGGATTCATGCGCCTGTTCACGGCGGAGTTCGTGCAGCGCTGGTATGGCAGGATGCTGAACATTCATCCGTCGCTGCTGCCGTCGTTCCCCGGCCTTGATCCGCACGGCCAGGCGCTGCGTGCCGGCGTCAAGCTGTCAGGCGCCACCGTGCATTTCGTCATTCCGGAGACGGATGCTGGTCCGATCGTGATGCAGGGCGCGGTCGTGGTCAGGGACGACGATACGCCGGACACCCTGTCGACGCGCATTCTCGGCGTCGAGCATCGCATCTATCCCGAGGCGCTGAAGCTGCTGGCCAAGGGCCTAGTGCGGCTCGAAGGCGATCTCTGCCGGACGTCGTCCGTGGAGCAGGGCGATCACGCGCTGATCTGGCCCGTCGTCCGGTAGCTGTCGCCGGACGAAAAAAATCCCCGGCGGGGCCGGGGTACATCAAGGCTGACGAAGTCTGATCATCCGCGGCGAGCGAGCGTGACGCGGAGCTCGTGAGTTGGTTTACGAACCCGCGCTGTGGCGCCCTCCGCCGGGACGATGCTCACGAGAGCTTCAGGTTCTCTGCCGACGTCTTGCCGCGGCTCTCCACCAGATCATATTCGATCGTCTGGTTCTCGTTGAGCGTGGTCAGTCCAGCACGCTCCACGGCCGAGATGTGGACGAACACGTCCTTGTCTCCGCCAGCCGGTTTGATGAAGCCATATCCCTTGGTCGGGTTGAACCACTTCACGCTGCCCTTGTAGGTCGGCATCGCTGTCTCCTCGTCTAGACGAAAAAAAGACGCGGCCACGCTCGCGCGTGCCACGCCACAAACGGGCTTCCCGGGATCTGCTCAATTTCCGAAGTCGCGAAACGCACAGTCGAACGGCCAATCCGATTGTACGGGAGATTGCAACACGATTTTCCGCCGATATCAAGTTTGGCGGACTGATGAGAACGCGTCGCGGCGTCGCGTCGCCGGCTGCTGCAACTGCGTGGCTTGTGGCGCTGGAACCACAAATCCTTGCAGGGCAGCCGCGGCATGGCAATCCTCATTGACCGCGATCGGGAACTGCGGGCAGAACATCGCTGCAATATTGAAGCGAATTTGAGCGGGCGGCGAACGGGGCATCGATGCGCGGGGCGTCTCAGGCCAGGCTGGGTTGGCGAATGCGCAGCGGCGCATGCGGGGCGATGCTGCTCATCGGCGGGCTCGGTTTGGCCGCCGCTTCTTCGCCGTGCGCCGCGCAGGCCAGCATGCCGAGCATCGCCGCAAGCCCGACACCAACGCCGAGCCCGCTGCCCAGTCCGGCACCGGGCGCGATCAGTTCCGAACGCTCGGCCGGCCGAACCGTGCTCGATCTCGGCTCGAGCTTCCTCGAACGGCTCGGTACTCAGGTCACGCAGGGCGCCACCCGGCTGCCGCGGAGTAATCCCGGCGGCGGCGGCGCGCCGGAGGCTTCGGAACAGCCTCGGTTCCGGACCTGGGGCGAGATGTATGGCGTAACCGTCCGCAGCAATGCGCAAGGCGACTTCGCCGGCGACAAGAGGACGACTTGGGGCGGCGTCGCCGGTATCGGCATGCGTCTCGTGCCGGGCGTGAATGTCGGACTATCCGTCGACCAGAGCCGGACCTGGGTCGATGTGCCGCTGGCGCTGCAAGCGGCGACGCTCGATCTCACACAGTTCGGGTTCAACGCCTCGGTCGACCAGGGACCCTGGACCTGGGCGATCGCGGTCGTCCATGGCTTCGGCGGGATCAGTGCGCGGCGCGACACCAGCCTCGGTACGGCGACGTCGGTCTACGGCGCCCACATCACGGGCGTGCTGAGCGAGCTTGACTACTACTGGAGCATCGGTGAGAGCCGGATCGTTCCGAAGCTTGCCTTCGAATACACGCGCGCCACGACGGCGGCATTCCAGGAGGCGGGCGGGCTCGATCCGCTGTCGGTCAGCGGTGCCTCGCTGGAGCGCGCCCGCGTTCTCGTCGGCGCCGAGTTCGGCCGCTACTTCATCGTCGACGGCAAGATCCTCGACGTCTCGGCCTATGGCAAGCTGGTCGACAATTTCAGCCAGAATCTCGGCGCGGTGACCGTCAGCCTCGGTCCGCAGAGCATCACGCTGCAGGGCCTTGGCGAGGGCCGCTACGGCGCCGACGCCGGCGCGGCACTGTCGCTATCCCTGAATCGAACGGCACGCCTCTATCTCAACTACGATGCGAAGCTTCGCTCGGTGCTGCAATCGCATCAGGGCACGCTCGGCGTCGAGCTCAAATGGTAGCTCCTCATACGGGTTTCGGCGCGACGTAGCCGTTGAAGCCGACGACATCCCGCGCGGGCGCCATCAGCGGCACGAGATTCAGCGGATGGATGAACTCGTCCCGGAAGCAGGCATGGACCTTCGGATCGAAGATGCGCTTCAACCAGTCGATGACGACCTTGTGCCGGTCGGAGTTGCGAAACTCCTTGTGATAGGTCAGCCACAGATCCATGTGGTAGTTGATGCCGAGATCGACAGGAACGAGCGGCGCCCCGAGCGCGACCGCCGAGGTCGGCAGAAAGCCGATGCCGGCGCCGCGCTCGACCGCGTAAAGCACGGCAACGCTCGAATTGGTTGAGATGCCGACGATGCCTTCGAGGGACTCCAAGCCGAGGATGCGCGCATAGCCGGTCTCGTCGAGCTGCACGCCGTGCTGCTTGATGATGCGATGATCCTTGAGCTCCGCCAGCGATGTCGGCAGTCCATGCGCGTCGCGATAGGCTTCCGACACGAAGCCGTAGATGTGCAGACGGCCGAGCTTTGCAACGATCACGTCAGGGTTGGTCGGCCGTTCGAACTGGATCGAGATGTCAGCCTCCAGCCGCGACACGTCGGCCTGCTGCATCGCGCAGCTCAGATCGACGGTGATCCTGCGATAGGTCTTCTGGAAATCGATCAGTCGCGGCAGGATCCAGAAATTGCCGGGGCCTTCGGTCACGGCGACGCGCACCGACCCCTGAGTGTCGGTCGACAGCGAAGCGCGCCGGAAGATGTTGAAGCTCAGCCGCTCCATCTGCTCGACGTCGAACAGCAACGATCGTCCCTCGTCACTGAGCGACAAGCCGGATTGATCACGGATGAAGAGCTTGCATCCGAGCTCTTCCTCGAGCCGGTCGATCTTGCGCATCAGGGTTGTGCCGGTCAGTCCGAGAACATCCGCCGCGTTTCGGAAGCTGCGGTGACGCGTACAGAGCAGAAATGCTCTCAAATCCTCCCATGAGGGGTTAAGCGTTTCGTCAGACTTCCTGCGCTGCGTGGATGCAGCACCCCGATGCAAATGTTGCCGCATACACTCCAGCTCCGACAAGTATGATGACGTCATCAAAGCCAAGCTGGAAACATAGATGCAGAACCCTCACCGCGGAAGCACAGAATTCACGCTGCGACATCAGCTCGACGCGCTGCCGCGGACGGATCGGGTCGCGGCTCAGGCGGTCACGCCCGATCGGCTCGGCGAGCTCACGGCGCTCGCACGCCGGGAAATACCGGGCGTTCGTGCCTCAGAACACGAGCTTGCGGAGTTCTTGCGGCACGATCCGGACTCGATCTTCGCGCTCTACCGCGGCAGGAACCTGCTCGGCGGCATCGCCTTCCTCTATCTCAACTGCTCAGGCCTCGATGCGTTGCTCCTGGATGAGTTCAATTTGAATGATCCGCCGCGCAGATTTCTGGCGCGGCCGGACGAAGACGTAGCCGCCATCTATGTCTGGGCGCTCGTCGCGCAAGGGCGAGGAGCGATCGGTCTCGGCAATGTCGCGCAGGCGCTGCAAGGCGCGAGATTTCGCGCCGCCGATTACTATGCGCAACCATCGAGTCCGGAAGGGCGCGCGTTTCTCGGCGCGCTCGGCTTCACGCCGGTGCCGAGCTTTCAGCCCGATCTCTGGTGGTATCAGCGGCCGTGGAACCGGATGCCCGAGATGATCGCGCCTTCGATCCAGTCGATGAAGGGTTTCGAACAAGGGAGCATTGCGGATGCACAGCATTAGTTCGGCCAGGGCGGCAAAGACAAATCCCCGCGCGATCACGGTGCGCATCGCGCGCGACCCGAATGACCTCATGCTCGTTACCGCGATCCGCTCGGCGGTCTACCTGACCGAGCAGGATTGTCCGATGGAGGAGGAGTTCGACGGCAACGATCTGGTTGCAGCCCACTTTCTCGGTTTCGTCGGCAAGGAGCCGGCGGGATGCGTACGCGTGCGCTTCTTCGGCGACTTCGCCAAGGTGGAGCGGCTGGCGGTGCGCCATCAGTACCGGCGTTCGCGGCTGTCGTTCAAGCTGGTTCGCGAGGCTCTCGACTATTGCAGGCGAAAGGGCTTCAAGAAGGCCTATGGCCACGCGCAGGATCGTCTCGTCGATTTCTGGGCGCATTTCGGCGCCAAGCCGCTCGGCCATAATCGCAAGCTTACATTCTCCGACTTCTCCTACACGGAGATGGTGCTGGACCTCGAGCCGTGCGACGATGCGATCACGCTCGACAGCGATCCCTACATGATCATTCGTCCGGAAGGCGACTGGGATCGGCCGGGTGTGCTCGATCTCTCGGCCGGCCGGCCGGCATCGTCGCCCTTGCACGACTTCGCCGCAGCGAGACCGTGATGACGGGCCGAGATCTGTTCGGTGCCACCGAGGCGGATCCGCCTGTTCTCGTCTGCGCCGATCTGCAGTGCGAATATCTCGCCGAGGGACGCAGGCATCTGATCGCCGATGGCGACGTCGTCATGGCGCTGTGCCGGCAGTTGATCGCGCTCTGGCGCGACAACCTGTGGCCGGTCGTCCATCTCAAGCGGATCGCACAGGCAGCCTGGTTCAACCCGGCCTCCAACCTGACGAACTGGCTTCCGGACTTCAAGCCAACGCCGGGGGAGCTCGCGTTCGAGCATCCACTGCCCTCGGCCTATAGCTCGGCCCGGTTCGCCGAGTACATGGCGAACATGCGCAGCATGCGCTGCGTGCTGCTCGGCTTCTCGCTGGACGAGACGATCCTCTCGACGGTGGTGGACGGCTTTCACCGCAGTCACCGCTATCAGGTGATCGGAGACGCCGTCGCCTGCCGGCAGGCCTGCGCCGGCGACGCCGCGTTGTACAAGCTGGTTGTAACCAAGGTGATCGGCAATTTTGCCGGCGTCCTCGACAGCGCCGAGCTTATCGGCGCCGGCGGCCGGCTCGCGGTGTGACCGCGGCGGCTATTGGCGGTATCATCCTGAGGCGAGTCGTTCGGCCAGATCGATAATCATACGGCGATCGGCCGGATCGCTGATCTTGTTGAACGCGACGACGAGGCGAAGGGCCTCGACGACGTGCAGGTCGACCGGATTCTCGCTGAGCAGCCGCAGCAGCCTCTGTTCCGGCGGTTCGCAATCGTCTTTGCTCACGCGGCAGCTCCAGGACCGAGACCACGACATGACCCGAGAGGAAGAGCTCAAAGAGCTGGCGAGCAGCCTCCGGGCAGCCATCGCAAAGGCGCGCCAGCTCAATCTGCCGACCAGCGCCTACATCCTTTCGATGGCTCTGGTTGAGGTGTCCCAGACAATCGAGGCGGAGTTGAGGGGGCAGACCAGCGCCGAATGATGGGCGGCATCATGACCACCCGTGCCGCCTGCTGCAATCAACTTGGCAGACTCGGGAAGACGCAGCCGGCCAGAGCCGCTGCGACGCCGATCAGGCCCGGTCGACCCGGACGACGCGGCCCTTCTCGATGGCGAGTGCGAGCTTGCCGTGCTTCAGCGCGAGCGCGGCCTCGCCGAACAGCTCGCGGCGCCAGCCCTGCAGCGCAGCAACGTCGGCATTGTCATCGGCGGCGATCTGCTCGAGATCGTCGACGGTGGCGATGACCTTGCTCGCCACGGCGTGGCGTTCCGAGGTCATGCGCAGGAGAACCTTGAGCAGCTCGACGATCGCAGCGCCGTTGGAGTTGTTGCGCGGCTTTTCCAGCTTGGGCAGGGCGGCGAGATCGCGCGCCAGGCCGCGCTGCACGGCGGCAACGATGTCGGAGCCCCATTTGGAGCGCTCGAAGCCCTTGGGCAGCGAGCGCAGATTGCCGAGCTTCTCGATCGATGTCGGGGCATGGGTGGCGATGTCGCCGACCGCGTCGTCCTTCATCACGCGGCTGCGCGGCACGTCGCGGCTCTGCGCCTCCTGCTCGCGCCAGGCCGCGACCTCGATCAACACGGCCAATTCCTTCGGCTTGCGGACGCGGGTCTTCAGCCGCTCCCAGGCGCGCTCGGGGTGGAAGTCGTAGGTCTTCGGCGAGGTCAGGATCTCCATCTCCTCGCTGACCCAGTCACTACGCCCGCGCTTCTTCAGATCGGCATCGAGCGCGGCGAACACGTCGCGCAGATGGGTGACGTCGGCCTCGGCGTAGTGCGCCTGCTCCTTGGTCAGCGGCCGGCGCGACCAGTCGGTGAAGCGGTGGGTCTTGTCGGGGCGATGGCCGGTGATGCGTTCGACCAGTTGGTCATAGGCGATGCTGTCGCCATACCCCAGCACCATCGCGGCGACCTGGGTGTCGAAGATCGGATGCGGCACGATGCCGGCGCGGTGCCAGATGATCTCGATGTCCTGGCGGGCGGCGTGGAAGACCTTGAGGACCTTCTCGTTCGCCATCAGCTCGAAGAAGGCTTTGAGATCGATGCCCTCGGCCAGCGCATCGATCACCACGGCCTCGTCCGGGCTCGCCATCTGCACGACGCAGAGCAGGGGATAGTAGGTGGTTTCCCGCAGGAACTCGGTATCGACGGTGACGACCGGGTGGCGGGCGAGGCGGGCGCAGGCGGCTGCGAGGTCCGCGGTGGTGGTGATCAAGTCCATGAACGATCCATGACGAGGCTCTTACGCCGTCGTCCGAAAACGCTGACAAGTCAAGGGTGTCGGCAAAGGGTACGGGACGAATTCGTGTCCGCTTGTCGGCCCAATCCGCCCCGAACGCAAGCACCGCGACGCGAGCTGATCGCTCTATGGTTGATGATAGGGCGCGTCCGGCGCCGGTCAGTGATGCCGGACGCGGCCCGCAGGCCGGCGCGCCGAGGGCACCGCGAGCACGATCAGGCACAAGGCGATCATTGCCAGACCCATGAATTCGAACACCAGCGCGTCCACGTCTCAGACCTCCCCGACTTGTTGGTTCAACTTGTCGGGGCTGCGTTGATCGTTTCTTAAGGGCCCGGGCGCTGTCAGGGCGATGGTGGACGCGAGGTTAAGACCGCGTGTCAGGTGCCGCAGAAGGTCTGCAACACCTGCTCCTCCGGCTGCGGCGGATCGGCATAATCAGCCCGGTCCGGCTGGTCGTCATAGGGCCGGGCCAGCACCGCATGCAGCTCCTCGAACGGCGCGTAGTCGTCGTTCTCGACCGCTGCCGTGATCACCGCCTCGATGCGGTGGTTGCGCGGGATGAAGGCGGGATTGACCTTGCGCATGGCCGCGCTCCGCTCCGCCGCCGTCTGCGGTTCCTCCGCCAGGCGCTGGCGCCAGCGCTGGGCCCATTCGTCGAAGCCGGTGGGATCCTCGAACAGGACGCGGACCTCGCTGAGATCGCCGCTGCCGGCGGCGTCGCTGAGACGGCGGAACGTCAGCGTGAAATCGGCTCGGGCCGCCGCCATCGCGTCGAACAATGCCTGCGCCAGCGGCTGGTCGCCCTCGCGCTGCGTGGCCAGGCCGAGCTTGCGGCGCAGGCCCGCCTGGTGCGCGTCCGTAAACTGGGTGGCGAAGCCGTCGAGCGCAGCCTCGGCCTCCTTGATCGCCTGGTCCTTGTCGTCGCCGAATAGCGGCAACAGGCACTCGGCAAGCCGGGTCAGGTTCCACATCGCGATGCGCGGCTGGTTGGCGAAGGCGTAGCGGCCGAACTCGTCGATCGAGGAGAACACCTGCTTGGGATCGTAGGCGTCCATGAAGGCGCAGGGGCCGTAGTCGATGGTCTCGCCGGACACCGAGGTATTGTCGGTGTTCATGACGCCATGGATGAAGCCGACCAGCAGCCACTCGGCGATCAGCCTGGCCTGGCGGGCGATCACGGCATCCAGCAGGGCGTGGTAGGGGCGCTCGGTACCGGCGAGATCCGGATAGTGCCGGTGGATGACGTGGTCGGCGAGCCGGCGCACGGCGTCAGTGTCCTGGCGCGCGGCGAAATACTGGAACGTGCCGACCCGGATGTGGCTGGTGGCGACACGGGTCAGCACCGCGCCGGGCAGGGCGGTGCCGCGATAGACCTGCTCGCCGGTCACGACCGCAGCCAGCGAGCGCGTCGTCGGAATGCCCAGGGCCGCCATCGCCTCGCTGACGATGTATTCGCGCAAGACCGGCCCCAGCGCCGCGCGGCCATCGCCGCGGCGCGAAAATGGCGTCGGGCCGGAGCCTTTCAGCTGGATGTCGCGGCGGACGCCGTTGCGGTCGACGACCTCGCCGAGCAGGACCGCCCGGCCGTCGCCGAGCTGCGGCACGAAATGCCCGAACTGGTGGCCGGCATAGGCCATCGCGATCGGCTCAGCGCCCTCGGGCACGGTCTTGCCGGCCAGGATCTCGGCGCCCTCCGGCGTTTCCAGCTCGGCCGGGTTCAGCCCCAGCTCCGCGGCGAGAGGCCGGTTCAGCTTGATCAGACGAGGCGCTGCGACGGGGGTCGGCGCCACCCGGGCAAAGAAATTGTCCGGCAGCGTGGCGTAGGAGTTCTGGAAGGGGAAATGCACGGTCATGGCTCCAAGATAGGCGCGGGGCGGCCGTTTTTCGAGCCCAAACGGCCGTCGGATGAGCGTTTCGGCGCCAGCTCAATTCGGCATCGGCGCCGACGTTGCGGTGAGGCCCAGGGCGGGCGGCCTTTTCCGGCGCGAAGCCGAAAAGGCCCGTTCCTGCGGTTGCCGCGCCGGGGCGGCTCGGCTAAACCCTGCGCGCATTCGGAGCGCGCCCCTGCGGCTGCGCCGATTCCTTCTCCTCACGACGACCATTCAGGACGACCATGCATCGCTACCGGACCCACACCTGCGGCGCGCTCCGCGAGAGCAACATCGGAGAGACGGTCCGGCTGTCCGGCTGGTGCCATCGCATCCGCGACCATGGCGGCGTGCTGTTCGTCGACCTGCGCGACCATTACGGCATCACCCAATGCGTCGTCGATCCGGACTCGCCGGCGTTCAGCCTGGCCGAGAAGCTGCGCTCGGAATGGGTCGTGCGCATGGAGGGCAAGGTGCGCCGCCGCCCGGCCGGCGCCGACAACAAGAGCACCGACAATGACGATCTGCCGACCGGCAAGATCGAGCTGTACGTCTCCGACATCGAGGTGCTCGGCCCCGCGGACGAGCTGCCGCTGCCGGTGTTCGGCGAGCAGGAATATCCTGAGGACATCCGGCTGAAATACCGCTTCCTCGATCTGCGCCGCGAGAAGCTGCACCAGAACATCATGACGCGCGGCGCGATCATCGATTCGATGCGCCGGCGCATGAAGGAGCAGGGCTTCTTCGAATTCCAGACCCCGATCCTGACCGCGTCGTCGCCGGAGGGCGCGCGCGACTTCCTGGTGCCGTCGCGCATCCATCCCGGCAAGTTCTACGCGCTGCCGCAGGCGCCGCAGCAGTACAAGCAGCTGCTGATGATGTCGGGCTTCGACCGCTACTTCCAGATCGCGCCGTGCTTCCGCGACGAGGACCCGCGCGCCGACCGCCTGCCCGGCGAGTTCTACCAGCTCGACGTCGAGATGAGCTTCGTCGAGCAGGAGGATGTGTTCGCGGCGATGGAGCCGGTCATCACCGGCGTGTTCGAGGATTTCGCCAAGGGCAAGCCAGTGACCAAGGGCTGGCCGCGCATCCCGTTCGCCGAGGCGATCCGCAAATACGGCTCCGACAAGCCCGACCTGCGCAACCCGATCGAGATGGCCGACGTCTCCGAGCACTTCCGCGGCTCCGGCTTCAAGGTGTTCGCGCGCATGCTCGAGGACCCCAAGAACCAGGTCTGGGCGATCCCGGCGCCATCCGGCGGCAGCCGCGCGTTCTGCGACCGCATGAACTCGTGGGCCCAGGGCGAGGGCCAGCCCGGCCTCGGCTACATCATGTGGCGCGAGGGCGGCGAGGGCGCAGGTCCCCTGGCGAACAACATCGGTCCGGAGCGCACGGCTGCGATCCGCAGCCAGCTCGGCACCAAGGAGGGCGACGCTGCCTTCTTCGTCGCCGGCGATCCCGACAAGTTCTGGAAGTTCGCAGGCCTCGCCCGCAACAAGGTCGCCGATGAGCTGAACCTGTCCGACAAGGATCAGTTCAAGCTGGCCTGGATCGTCGACTTCCCGATGTACGAGTACAACGAGGACGACAAGAAGGTCGACTTCTCGCACAACCCGTTCTCCATGCCGCAGGGCGGCCTCGAAGCATTGCAGACGCAGGATCCGCTGACCATCAAGGCGTTCCAGTACGACATCACCTGCAACGGCTACGAGATCGCCTCCGGCGGCATCCGCAACCACAAGCCGGCCGCGATGGTGAAGGCGTTCGAGATCGCCGGTTACGGCGAGCAGGAGGTGGTCGACCGCTTCGGCGGCATGTACCGCGCCTTCCAGTACGGCGCCCCGCCGCATGGCGGCATGGCCGCCGGCGTCGACCGCATCGTGATGCTGCTCTGTGGCACCACGAACCTGCGCGAGATCTCGCTGTTCCCGATGAACCAGCAGGCCATGGACCTGCTGATGGGCGCGCCGTCGGAGGCCAGCACGAAGCAGCTGCGCGAGCTGCACATCAGGACCAACTTGCCGAACAAGTAGTTCGGCGGACTGAGGTTGATGCTCGAATCTTGGTCATTGCGAGCGCAGCGAAGCAATCCAGGGTGGCACGAGGACTCTGGATTGCTTCGTCGCCTGCGGCTCCTCGCAATGACGATCGTGTGGGGATCGCAGAGCGGTCGTCACAGGTCGCGCATCGTTCACGCGGCCGAACGGCCCGGCAGCATCCGTGTCAGGACGCCGTCGCGGCGGACGACGTGATGAAACAGCGCGGCCGCGACGTGAAGGACCACCACGATCCACGCGATCCATTTGCCGACGACATGGTGGATTGCGTCGACCGGTGGCTCGAACGCCTCCCAGGTGATCCCCCAGCGCGTCTCGATCCAGCCGAATAGCGCCGTCTCACGGAAGTTCGGCAGCGCGAACGCTCCGAAGTCGGTGGCGGCATCGGTGCCGATATAGCCGGTCAGCGGCATCAGGATCAGCAGCACGTACAATCCCCAATGCGCGGCGTGCGCGAGCCACGCCTCGGCATCTGATGCATGCGGCTGATCGGGCTGGACGTTGACGAGCCGCCACAGCAGGCGAGGCAGGACGGACAGGCCGACGATCATGCCCAGCACCCAATGGACGTTGAGCACGGGCAAGGCGTCCGGGGAAGTGTCGTCCATGAACCAGATGACATAGTACACGACGGCATAGGCCGCGATGAAGGCCGCGGCGCCGGTCCAGTGGAAGAGCTTGGCGATCGCACCGAACTCCATCGTCGTATTCTTCCATGGCATCACGAACCTCTTCCCACTGTTATGAGCTGCGATCTGCTGCTATCGCCAAAATCGGCAGCGAGCCAGCGATGGGCCGGCGGGTCAGGACGCTTCTCCCGTCAATTCAGTCTCACCTCGTCGTTATCGGATGCTGAGCTGCGGCATGTCGTCGCCGGTGACTCGAGACTGCGGCGCAAGATGACCCGGCCTTAAAGGCGTCGCTCTGCATTTGATGTTCTCGCGTTAATGCTGGTTAAGACTGCGAACAACTTCATCCGGGTCTCCGGTCGCGTCCAGGCAGCGCCGGACGATCGGGAGCATCGCGCTGACGTGGTCGAGCGGCCGGCCAGAGCGGTCATCGTGCCCCTACGGCAAACCGTTGATTCTGAGAACTAATCGTTCGTGCCGCTTGTTAGTTCGGCACCTTGCGCGACGCGGCGCGTAACGCGATCGAGCGGTGTGGGCCGCTATGAGTTCCAGGCGGCACCGATCAGTCGAATGGCGGTTGCGGTGTCATGCAACCTGTCCTTAATAGGAAGCCTGTCTGACTCATGTAGTGAACATAGCCAACCAATCACAAGAAGACGGATAGTTCAAAATGACCGTTCGCTGGTGTGCGCTCCTGCTCGGAACTTGCCTCTTCGTCCCTGCCGCCTCTGCTGTCCCCATTTCCCCCGATGTCGTTCGTGATCTCGCCGCCCGCGTCGGACCGGTCGTCGGCCAGGCCGCGACGTGCCGTGAGATCGCCCAGGGGCGCGTCCAGACCATCATCGATCAATTCAGCGAAGTGATCCGCCAGGGCTCTTCGAATGGCGGCGAGCGCGATGGGCTCATCCGCACCTTCAACAGCTATATCGCCGAGGGTCGCGGCCGGGTCGCGTCCTCGCAGGTGAACTGTCAGACCGCAGAGCGCCAGTTGGCAGAGCTTGAGCGGTCACTCAGCCAGCAGCAGTCGGCGGCGCCCTCGCTGTCCTTCGCGCTGGCGCCGTCGACCGCGGCCGCGTCGACGCAGCCCACGGCCAACCTGCCGCCTCCGCTTCCGCACGGCGTCAGCGACACCGAGATCCGGTTCGGCACCGTCATCCCGTTCTCCGGAGTCCGCAAGGAGTCCGCGCGCCAGATGAAACTCGGCATCGAGACCGCGTTCGCCCGCGCCAATGATGCCGGTGGCATCAACGGCCGCAAGCTGCGGCTGATTGCTGCCGACGATGGCTATGATCCCACGCGGACGCTCGGCGCCATGACACAGCTGTACGAGAAGGATCAGGTGTTCGGCTATATCGGCAACATGGGCACTGCCAACAACGCGGTGGCGATTCCCTACGCGCTGGAGCGCCGGGCGCTGTTCTTTGCGCCCTACAGCGGCTCCGCCGTCGTCCGCCGCGATCCGCCCGACCGCTACGTCTTCAACTATCGTGCGAGCTACGCCGAAGAGACCGCCGCGATCGTGCGCTATCTGATGAAGGTCAAGCGCATTCCGGCGAAGCAGATCGCCGTATTCGCGCAGAACGACGCCTATGGCGACGACGGCGCCAACGGTGTCGCCAAGGCGTTCCGCGCGAACGGCATCACCGATCCGATCATCCGCTATGGTTTCCCGCGCGGTACGCTCGACGTCGACGAGGCCGTCGGCAAGCTGAAGGCGCAGACCAAGCCGCCGATCAAGGCCGTGATCATGATCGCGACCGACCGCGCGGCGGCGAAATTCATCGAGAAGACCCACGAGGCGGTTCCAGGGCTGATCTATGCCAACATCTCGGCGGTCGGATCGTCGTCGCTCGCGGCCGAGCTGAAGCTGCTCGGCTCGAAATACACCAACGGCGTCATCGTCACGCAGGGCGTTCCCTCGGTCGCCGGCTATTCGAGCCTGGTGCTCGACTACAAGACCGCGCTGGAAAAGTACTTCCCCGGCGAAGCGCCGGATTACACCTCGCTCGAAGGCTTCATCTCGGCAAGCATCCTGATCCAGGCCCTGAAGCAGACGACGCCGCTCGAGACCGAGCGGCTGGTCGACACGCTGGAGTCGATGCAGAGCATCGACCTCGGCCTTGGCAGCAAGCTGTCGTTCGGACGCGCCGAGCACCAGGCCTCGCACAAGATCTGGGGCACCGCACTCGACGAGACCGGCACCTACCAGGCGATCGAGCTGGAATGACGGGCGGGGGGGGGGACGCAGCCGAACTTGTCGTCCCCCGTCAACGCCGCAGTGCAAACAACGTCCCCCGGCCGGCTTGTGGGCGGCCGGGCGGCACGGATCCGGCCTCGAGATCATGCCGGAACTGTTCGACGGATGCTTCATTGACTTGCAGGCGCAACAACCGTGAGCGACCGCAATGTCCATGCGAACACAGATTTCGGCGATGGTCTTCATGATGGTTCAGGCCGTGCTGTTCGGTGCGGGAGTTCTGACGATTCTTCTCACGCCGCTCAGCAATCACGCGATGCTCGCAATGCCTGTCATGATTGCCCTGAGCGTGGTGCTGTCAGCCATTGTCTCGTGGCAGATCGCACCGCGGCTCCGTGCGCGATATTGGCGCCGGCGTGGAATCAACCACGACCTGATCTCGGGCTGACGCCAGAGAGCAGCCCGCGGCCGCCCCGGCCCAGCTCGCTTCTGCGTCCGGCTGTCATCTGTGCGGCGCAGCACCAAAACAGGCGATGTCGTTTGAACCAACGCTGACCCGCGCGGTTAGACAGCATTCCCTTGGAGGATGAACCATGCGCGTTCCAGCAGCAGCGACCGTCGTGTTACTATCCTCTTGTCTCCTCTCCGCAGGCGCGTGGGCCCAGCAGGCCGACAGCATGCCGGGAACCAGCCAAACCCAGGCCGTTCCCGTGCAGCCGGAACGCACGCCCCAGCAGTCGGACCAGGCCCGTGAACGCGAGCGCCAGAGGGCCGAAGACACGCGGGTGAACCGCGACTGGACGGCACAACAGCGCGATGACGACCGCATGGGCATGGATCGCATGGACATGGATCGGATGCGCCAGCACCGCATGGGCCGCATGATGGACCAGGACATGGATCATCGCACCACGGGCCGAAACGCGCGAATGCAGCGCGATGATGACGACATGGATCGTCGCGCGCGCAGCTCCGAGGGGGATCGGCCCTACCGGCGCGTCAAGATCTGCTACGAATACGAGAACGGCGACGAGCTCTGCCGCTATCGCGACTAGCCCGGCAAAGGCGGCCGCAACGCATCGGCTTGCGTGTGCCGGCGCCACAAGCGCCGGCGTGCTGCGGCACGTTTGTTTGGAAGTGTAATTTGTGTTGGAAGCGCAACTTCGCGCCAGCTGATCTTGGCGTCATCTCGTGCGCCGCGCCAACAACAGTGCGCCGCCCAGGCTGCACATGACGGCGCCTGATGCCTGCCGCATCCGCGTCACGAGGCTCGGTCGGTGGGCGAGACGATGCCGCGCCTTGGCGGCCCAAAACGTCACGACCAGGTCGACGCTGGTGTTGAGCGTCACCGAAAGGGAAAAGTGAAGACACCCCGCAAGGACGAGGCGGCGCGGGGCAGCATCCGATCTAAATGGGCGGCGTTTTGATGCCAACGCTCTTGAGCTGCAGCGCCTCGGCTCCGAGATAGAAGAACGAATCTGGATCTTTCGTCAAACATCTCCTTGTCTTCGACACCAGCCGCGCGGACCATGTTAGAAAGTCTTCGTCCTTCCTCGCAACCCGCCCGTCTCGGTCGAAGTAGCTGTTCACGACGTAGAAGCGGCCGTCACTGAGATGCTGATCGCCCATGTAGCATCGGCTGAATTCAATCACGGGGGATCGGATCACGTCGACGCTTGAGAAGTTCCCGACGTCATCGAAGGACATCGCGTCGAGATCATCTGCTCGCGCAATGTAGATTGTGAGCGCCTCCTTCCCCATCTGCCGGACGGCGGCTGTTGGCAGAATATCAATCCGGCTGTCATTGCGGCGCCAAGCGAGGTAGACGAATTGACCGGCCGGATCGAGCTTGCTCAGCAGCTCTGCCTGGTCCTTCGGCGTCAGAAAGAAGTTGACTTGGCGGCTGCGCATGGGGCTGGGCGGAACTGTGAAGCGATCGACGGCGGGCCGCGCGAAAACAGAAGGCGCGGGGCCGGCTCGATCTTGAAGATGCCTGGTAAGTCTTGCGAGATCAGGCTCTATCGTCAAGTTTCATTGTCGTTCCGCGGCAAGCCAAGCCCGCGTTCACCGCGGTGACAGCTTTGAGGAAGACCAAGTGAGTCTATCAAGCATTCGGGCCGTTCCTGACAGGTACCTGCCGCCTGGAACGGCGGTCAGCTACGATGGTCAGCAGGACGGCGGCCCCGAATATGGGGTGGTCGTTCATTGCTGGCTGGAGCCGGAGATCGGCGGCTACGACTGCTATGTCGCCTTCTTCGGACACGAGCAGCCCATCGGGAAACCTGCAGGCAAACCCTACCTGCTGCGATACGCGGCGACATCGCTCAAGGTCATGCCGTCGTAGTCCGTCGCACATCTGCCCGACGGGCAATTGCTGCAACCCCATCATACGCTAATTGCCCGTCGTGTTAGTTTGCCGCAGCATCGGGGCTTGCACCGTCGGGCAAATCACCTTCACATTTCCGGCCATCCCGCCTCGATGAAGAGGGACGGTTCGCGGTCGTCACGAGACGTGAGGCGGGGAGGCGGTGGCCGCAGTCTGTCGCAACGCGTGTGAGCGCGCGGACGAACGGCGGGTTGCGGGCGGTCAAGTCGCGTGGTCCTGACACCCCGATGCTGGTGTCAAGCTCGCGCCGATGCCTTCCGGCATTGCGCGAATGACGGGGGCAAACAAGCCGGTCCCCGAGGAGAGCGCGAAGCAGCCGAAAAGCCCATCGCGCAGGGAATGCCGGATGATCGGCAGCACCTGTGGTACCTGCCGCCTGCATTTTTTTCGCAGGCGGGCCATGGGTTGCGGCCAGCACCCGGCATTCCCTGCGCCCTCTTCGGATGAGAGGGCCGAACGACCGGACAAACTCGGGCGATCGCGCCGCGGGCTTGAGGACGCGCGTCTTGGGGTGAACGGGACTTGCCGTGTTCATGGATGGCGTAGCGCGAGTCCCATTGCGCAGCATCGGCGGTTACGAGCACGCTCCCTCCGCGAGTCATTCCGGGGCGCGCACAGCGCGAGCCCGGAATCCATAACCACGACCGTGCGAGAAGGATCGAGATGCCTGCTCCGTCGACTCCTTCGCGAATCATTGTCGGGAGTATGGATTCCGGGCTCGCGCTGTGCGCGCCCCGGAATGACGGAGGAGAGGAGTGCGGACTCCTCTCTCTCTCCCTAGATCAGGAAAGACATCACGGCGCGGTCTGCGCCTCGATCTTGAATTGCGCCAGCGCGCTCGGCGGGTCGATCGCGATGAGCTGGGCGAGCTGCAGGGCCGGGACCTTGGCGCGCGGCGAGAGCTTCAGCGTAAGGGTCTGGCGTGGCTTCTCGATGAAGCGGCTGATTGCATCGACCGCACCGGCGACATCGATGTTGTCGGCCGCGACCTGGGCGCCGATCGCCTTGATGCTGTCGACCAGCGCCTTGCGCGCGGCATCCCGCGCGATCGCATGACCGCGCGCGTAGTTGGCGACGAGCAGGTCGACCGCGCCGAGATCGCGCAGGGTCAATTCCAGCCCGGAAGCCTCGATCTGTGCGGCTGCGGTTGTCGCCTGCTGCAGATCGATGGTGAAGACGTCGCGCGGCACCTGCGACAGCGAGACGCTGGCGGAGGCCGCGATGAGGTTGCTGACCTCGAGCTTGAAGGGCTGGAGCGCGAACGCGCCGGAGCTCTCGGTCCAGCCGAGGCCGAGATCGGCATCGAACGCGGCGGTGTCGATGCCGGCGATGAGGAGCGGCAGCAAGGCCGGATTGGACGCATCCAGCGGACCGGCCATCTTGGCCACCAGGTGCGCCTGGGTCGGGATGGGACCGACGAACTGGCCCCAGTCGAGGCTGAAATTGTCGATCTGGACCGGCTTGGTGCTCGCCTTGTAGGAGGTCGTCAGCCCCTTCAGCTCGATGCCGCCGATCAGCTTGAACAGCGCCATGGCTTCGGCCGCACCGGGCTTGGCCCCGGGGACGGCGAATTTGGCGGTGTGGCGCAGCAGGCCGCCCATGTCGAAGCGCTTGACCGCGAAGCGGCCGAGCTTGACCGGCCCGTTCGGGGTCCGTCCGTCGAAGCCCTCGAACGCGACGTCGCCCTTGCCGTCGTCGAGGTCGAACCGCGTCAGCGCGACCTTGACCGGGCCGTCGGGCGTCTCGACCGCCAGGCCTTTGACCTCGACGTTCTTGAACAGGACGCCATCATAGATGCTGGCGACCTTGTCGATGAGGTCGGGCGTCATGGCGCTTGTTCGCGGCGAGGTCGGCGTCAGGGCGGCGACCAGCGCCGGAAGCTGGATGCGCGACGGCCGCACGCCGAACTCGTCCATCGTCAGGCTGTCGATGTGGATGCGCATGCCGAGATCGGACGTGATCTCGTAGAGCCCCATCCCGGCGGAGCCGCTCAGGCGAATGGCACGATCGTCCTTGGTGGACTCGGCCGCGAACAGGCCGGCGATGGCGTTGACGTCGATGTCCTTGGTCACGATGTCGAGCATGCGGCCGCGCACCGTCTCGACCTTGCCGTTCGGCGGTTGCGCCGCCGTGCTGAAGGTGACCTCCTGGATCTTGTAGTTACCGATGCGTCCGCCCTTGATGTCGTCGACCACCAGCCCGGAATAGCCGAACTCGGTCGGCCCGACCGAGGGGCCGCCTTCCATCGTGCCGGTGACCCGCGGCACCGTGGCCGAGGTGGCGCTGATGGTGGCGAGCTGTTGGGCAAGCGCGCGGGTGGTCTCGAGTGCACCCGCACCGGCCGGGATCGCGGCGAGCCGCGCGGGGCCGGCGTAATCCTTCACCACCAGTTGCGGCAGCTTGTAGTTCAGACGGAGCGGCGAGGGGCCGGGGATCTGGCCGGCCATGGCGATGTCGCTGATCTCGATGCTGGCGGCCGTGACATGCTCGGAATCATGCTGGCTCAGCCCGGTCGCGGTGATGGTGCCGAACGTGACGCTGGCCGGCGGCTGCGCGGCCGACTCGAGCTTGACATCGGCGATTGTCAACTTGCGGCTCCACAGGTCGAACGCGACCTTGCCATGGGTTGCCGTGGCGCCGCTCTGTCGGATCTGGGCAAAGCTTGCCTCGACCTCGCGCTCGGCGCGGCCCTGGGCGTACCAGGGCACGCCGACGAAGCCGGCGACGGCCAGCGCGACGGCCGTGACAATTCCGATCAGGATACGGGTCATTTGATGTGCTCCGCCCAAGGCTTAGGCAGCAAGTGGTGATGGTCTCAATGAAATCGATGGAGTAGGGATGTGCTTCTGCGAACTGGGGAATCGCTGGCCCGGGATGCCGGCGAGCATGGTTTCGGATGTTGCATGAAAGCCGCCCAACGTGCATCACATGCGCTTCCACCGGCCGGAAAAACCGACGTCTGACCGAGACTCAAGAGACCAAAAATCCGGGTCGGAAACGCTGGAGCACGTATGTCGTCGTCCTATTCTGAAGATCTTCGTTCCGCAGCCCTGGCCTATCACCGCCTGCCGCGGCCCGGCAAGCTGGAGATCCAGGCCACCAAGCCGCTCGCCAACCAGCGCGACCTGGCGCTGGCCTATTCTCCCGGCGTTGCCGCTGCGTGCACCGAGATCGCCGGCAACCCGGCCGAGGCCGCCTCACTGACCGCGCGGGCCAACCTGGTGGCCGTCGTCTCCAACGGGACCGCCGTGCTCGGGCTCGGCAATATTGGCCCGCTGGCCTCCAAGCCGGTGATGGAGGGCAAGGCGGTCCTGTTCAAGAAATTCGCCGGGATCGACGTGTTCGACATCGAGATTGCGGCCGACACGATCGACCGGGTGGTCGAGACGGTCGCGGCGCTGGAGCCGACCTTCGGCGGCATCAACCTCGAGGACATCAAGGGACCGGAATGCTTCGAGATCGAGGCGCGGCTCAAGGAGCGCATGAAGATCCCGGTCTTCCATGACGACCAGCACGGCACCGCGATCATCGTCGGCGCTGCGATCAAGAATGCGCTGTCCCTGGCGGGCAAGCAGCTCTCCGAGGTCAAGATCGTGACCTCCGGCGCGGGCGCCGCTGCCATCGCCTGCCTCAACCTGCTGGTGTCGATGGGCGCGCAGCGCAAGAACATCTGGGTCTGCGACATCGACGGTGTCGTCCATGAGGGCCGCAACACGCTGATGGATCCCTGGAAGGCGGTCTATGCGCAGAAGACCGACAAGCGGACCCTGGCCGAGGTGATCGGCGGCGCGGACATCTTCCTCGGGCTGTCCGCCGGCGGCGTGCTGAAGCCGGAGCTGCTCAAGCAGATGGCCGAGAAGCCGCTGATCATGGCGCTCGCCAATCCCAACCCCGAGATCATGCCGGAGGAGGCGCGCGCGGCACGGCCGGACGCGATGATCTGCACGGGGCGTTCGGACTTCCCGAACCAAGTCAACAACGTGCTCTGCTTCCCGTTCATCTTCCGCGGCGCGCTCGACGTCGGCGCCACCGCGATCAACGAGGCGATGAAGCAGGCCGCGGTCGATGCGATCGCGCAGCTCGCCCAGGACCCGCCGTCGGACGCGGTGTCCCGCGGCTCCGATACCGGCGAGACCCAGGGCTTTGGTCCGGGCTCGTTGATCCCCTCGCCATTCGATCCGCGCCTGATCCTGCGCATTGCGCCGGCGGTGGCGAGGGCGGCGATGGAGTCCGGCGTCGCCACGCGGCCGATCACCAATTTCGACGAGTACACTGCGCTGCTGGAGCGTTTCGCGTTCCGCTCCGGCCTGGTGATGAAGCCGGTGTTCGCCAAGGCAAAGACGCAGCCGGTCCGCGTGATCTATGCCGAGGGCGAGGACGAGCGCGTGTTGCGCGCCACCCAGGTAGTACTGGAGGAGAAGCTGGCGAGGCCGATCCTGGTCGGCCGTCCTTCCGTGGTCGAGGCCCGCATCAAGCGCTTCGGCCTGTCGATCAAGGCCGGGCGTGATTTCGACCTGATCAACCCCGAGGACGATCCGCGCTACCGCTCCTATGTGCAGAGCTATATCGAGGTCGCGGGACGGCGCGGCGTGACGCCGGATGCGGCGCGCACGGTGGTGCGCACGAATGCCACCGTGATTGCGGCGCTCGCTGTCGTCAGGGGCGAGGCGGATGCGATGATCTGCGGCGTCGAGGGACGCTATATGAGCCATCTGCGCCACGTCCGTGAGATCATCGGATTCATGCCGGGGGTCAGCGACTACGCGGCGCTGGCGCTCACCATCACCAGCAAGGGCGCCTATTTCATCGGCGACACCCAGGTGCGGCCGGATCCCACGGCCGAGGAACTCGCAGAGATGGCCTCGCTGGCGGCCAACCACGTCACGCGTTTCAACATCAAGCCGAAGATCGCCTTCGTCTCGCACTCGGATTTCGGCGGCTACGACACGGATTCGTCGCGCAAGATGCGGCAGGCGACGGCATTGCTGAAGCAGCATCGTCCCGACCTCGAGGCCGACGGCGAGATGCAGGGCGACACCGCGCTGTCGGCGACCGCGCGCAAGGCGATTTTGCCGCATTCGGATCTCGAAGGCTCGGCCAACGTCCTGATCATGCCGAATCTCGACGCCGCCAACGTCGCCTATCAGATGATCAAGGTGCTGGCGGATGCGGTGCCGGTGGGGCCGATCCTGATCGGTCCGGCGCGGCCGGCGCATATCCTGACGCCGTCGGTGACGGCGCGCGGCATTCTCAACATGACAGCGGTGGCCGCGGTCGAAGCCCAGGAACGGGCGGGGAGGGCGCAGCCGACGCTGTTCGCGTGACGCTGCTGGCGTGATCGAAGTGTGGCGGAATTCGTCCGGTTTCGGTCGTATTCCGCCCGCCTTTATTGTTGAAAAGCGTTCGCGACGTCACATATCCGGCCCGGTGGGCCGGCGACACAACGTTTGAAGTTGATCCGTGAGGGCGAGAATGCCGGGTTTCATTACATTCGGGCGCGTTCTGTTCGCCGTGATCTTCATCTACACGGGCGCGACCAAGCTGTTCGGCATTCCCGCCACCGCCGATCTCATCGCCGCCAAGGTCACGATTCCCACGATGCTCGCGCCCTATGCGGCGCAGCTCGAGGCCGCTGCCAAGATGCCGATGCCGCAGATCCTGGCGATCGCGGCCGGCGCGTTCGAGGTGCTCGCCGGCGTGATGATCGCGCTCAACCTTCTCGGACGTTTCTTCGCGGCTCTGATGATCGTGTTCGTCGGCGCGACCATCTTCTACTTCCATGACTTCTGGAACCAGGCCCCGCCCGACAACGCCAAGACCCTGATCGACGCGCTGAAGAACCTGTCGATCATCGGCGCGCTGTTCATGATCTTCGGCTATGGCAAGGGTCCGAAAGCGCCCGAGCAGAGCGCGTATGGAGACATCTAGAGGGAGCTCTAAGCGGTGCGTTTCCAGGCGGTCACGCTGACGTCGTGGGCAGGATCGAGCATCAGCTGATTGGCGGGCGTGTAGCCGTGGGCCGTCAGCACCTGCTGCGGCGAACGGTCGGGACCGACGCCGGGAAAGCACGGTGCGCCGCCGGGCAGGGAGACGTGGGGGGCCATTGACAGGAAGAAGGTGTCGTAGCGGTCCATGAACATCTCGAACACGACGGGACCGCCGATCACCGCCACCGTGCCAGAGCTGACGCCCGCGGCTTCACAGGCGGCTTCGAAGGAGGTCCCCGCCGGATTCCAAAGGGTGGAGAGCGGCTTTTCCGGATCCGGCGCCAGTCCCGCCACCTTCCCGGTCACGACGATGCGCCGGCGCTTCGGCGAGTTCGGCTGGTCCTCATAGGAGTTGCGGCCGTGGACGATCAGATCGGCGCCATCGAGAGCCTGGGAAAAGAATGCGGCGTCGCCGGGAAATTTCAGGGCGGGCGGCATCGCATTGCTCGCGTCGGCCAACATCCCGTCGGCCGACACGATCACGTAACCTTCGATACGAAGCTTGGTCACTGACGAAAGGAATCCCGTCTCATTCGGACACTGTCGTCACAACGCTCGACACCGGCCTTTGGCTCACCGTCGGAAGCTTCGCGACCTTGGCGAGCTGCTCGTCATATTGCGGCAGCGACTGCACCGGCGCCTTGGCGCGCATCGCGACCACCTTGTAGCCGCCGGCCTTCAGGCGGCGCAGCATCTCGGGCAGGGCCTCGGCGGTATGCTTGTGGAAGTCGTGCATCAGGATGATGCCCTTGCCGAGCTTGTCGAGCTTCTTGAAGGTGACGTCGATCACCGCCTGGGCATTGCGCGCCTTGAAGTCGAACGAGTCGAGATCGCAGGAGAAGATGCCGATGTTGCGGGTGCCGAGATAGGTCACGATCTCCGGCGGATGCTGCAATGCCGGGAAGCGGAAGAACGGCGCCGGGGAATTGCCGCCGAGCGCCCACTTCACGGCGCTGATGCCGAGTTCGATCTCTTCCTTGCGCTGATCCTCGGTCAGCTTCTTGTTGGTCAGCGTCGCATGCGACCAGGTGTGCGTGCCGACCGTATGGCCGGCATTGTAGACCTGCTTCAGGATCTCCGGATAATAGGTCGCATGCTTGCCGATGATGAAGAAGATGCCGGTGGTGCACTGGTCGGCAAGCGCCTTGAGCACGCTGGGCGTGTTCTCCGGCCACGGACCGTCATCGAAGGTCAGCACGACCTCGTGATCCTTCAGGAAGTCGAGGTCCTTGAAGTGCTCGAAGCCGAATCCCGGACCTCCGGTCGTATCGATCTCGACGGTGCGGCCGACGCCGAGCGCATCGGGGTTCATGCAGGGCGCGCGCGGCGGCTGCGTCTGGGCGGCGACGGCGGGAACAGGGGCCGGTGCGGGAGCAGCAGCGGCCGGGGTCGGCGCCGCCGCCGTGCGCTGCGCCTGGGACCAGGCCGCGCCAGACGTCAACAGCGAAGCCGCCAAAGAGCTTGCGAACACCAATCCTGCTGCAATCCGCATCGTGTTTCCTCGGGGTTGTTGCAACGGGAGCGCCAGCGTCGAGAGTCGCTCCGTCATCCGGCCGGGATACTAGCCCAGCAGCCGGAGTGGCGCCAAAAGGAAACAAGGCAAAAACACGGGGAAGTTGCCAGCTTCCGCCGCATTCCTGCCGAGTGTTGCTCAGCCGTTCGCCAGCAACCGGGCAACTGCGGTCTTGACCCGCGTATCCGTCGGCTCAACCGAGGAGGCGAACACGTCGGCGATGTAGCCGTCACGACCGATCAGATATTTGTGAAAGTTCCAGCGCGGCGTCTCCTTGGGCCGCGCCTCGGCAGCCCAGCGGTAGAATGGGTGGGCGTTGGAACCGGTGACCACCGCTTTTGCGGTCATGGGGAAGGTCACGCCATAGTCTTTGTTGGCCTGCTCGGCGATGTCGCCGGCGATCCCAGGCTCCTGGTTGAAGTCGTTGGACGGCACGGCGATGATCGTCAGCCCGCGCTCATGGAACTCGCTCCACAGCTTCTGGAGCCCGGTGTATTGCGGGGTGTAGCCACACTGGGAGGCCGTGTTGACGACCAGCACCGGTTTGCCCGCAAAATCGGCGAGCCGAATCGGCTCACCGGCCAGCGCCGGGAAGGAGAAGCGATAGGCGGTCATCTTGCTCGCTGCATTGTCGGCACGAGCAGCCTGCGACGTGAGCGTCGCACCCGACAACGAGGCGCCAATGCCGAGAACAACCATCCTGCGATCGATCATGTGAATCTCCCTGAGCAGAGCCAGCCCCGTCAGCATGAATGTGCCCGCGCTCGACCGGCCGCTGCTTCAACGGCCGCCACGTTGCGCTGGATCAGACTGCGTTCCGGCACGGGGATACCCCTGCCGTGGGGCGGAAAGAGGGACGTCGTCGGTCGTCAGCGCAGCGAAAGGATGAACTCGGTGCCCTCGCCGGTTTCGCCCTGATTGATGCCTTGATCGGACACGATCAGCGAACTTCCGGTCGACAGGGCTTCGCCGAGCCACGCCATGACATCGGCGGGAATGGTGATGCGATCGAGCGCCTCGGCCGCGCTGCTCAGCTGAACGACCTGTTTCGGCTCGGCATCGGCGCCCGCGGACTTCTTACCCCGCCGGACCGCCCTGGCAGTGCCATCGTTCGCCGCGGTGCTCCGCGCCGAGGAGGGCAGCGAGACGACGGACCAGCGCATCGTCGCCGGATCGGCCTTGTCAGCCGTCGCGGTGAACACGTGGGTGCCGAGCGGCTTGTCGCCCGGTGCGATGGTGACCGGGGTGTTGAACACCGGAGCGAAGTTCTGCCGCACGTACAGCTTCGAATCCTTGCGGCTGATGAAGATCGCGATCTGGCTGTTGCGCTTCAATTCGGGCTTGGGCGCAATCGGCTTGTCCGGTGCGGCAACACGCGACTGATCCTTGGCGAGATCGTTGGGATCGACCGGCTTCGCCGGTGCCTCTGCCGCCGGTGTGGGCGGCGACGCAGGCTGCTCCGCGATCGGGGCGTCGGCAGGCTTGGACTCTACCGACTTGGATTCAGCAGGCTTGAGTTCGGTCGAACCGGTGGCTTCGGCATTCGCCGATGCCTCAGCCGGCTTCTCGAGAGCCGGAGCGGCCACCTGCGCAACATTCGTGGGCTCGCTCGCCGGAGCCACGTCGCCGGGGGCAGACCTTGCCTCTGCGTCGGCGGTCGCGGGCTCAATCTTGATCTCGGCGACACTGGGCTTCAGATCGGCAGTATCGCTTTGAACCTCCATCGGGAGCGAGCGCGATGGTTCGGCGCTTGGGGAAGCGTCCGAGACCATCGGAGGGAGTCCGTTGGCGTTGCTGGCATCGGCGGTCCGCACCTGGCGCGACGCGGCGGGCGATCCTTCGCCGGAGCGCGGGCTCTCGGCATGACCGATCGTGGCGCGCAGATCCGTCGTCGCGACTGTGATCGCGGTGGTGACGGCGGCGCCCTTGTCCGACTTGATCGCTGCCGGCGCAGTCGCGTCGGGTTGCACCGATGCGCTCGGCTGCGGTGCCTTCAGGGCAGCGAGCATCGGATGCGAGAAACTCGCAGGAGCCACTTCGCTCGGCGTGACCAAGACCCGGGATCCCATGCGCGTCCAGCCATAGAAGCGGGTTGCAAAGCTTGCCGGCATGCGGATGCAGCCATGCGAGGCTGGGTAACCGGGCAGCACGCCCGCATGGAGCGCGACGCCCGACCAGGTGATGCGCTGCATGAACGGCATCGGGGCGCCGCTATAGATGTTGGAGCGATGGAATTTCTGCTTCTGAATGACGCTGAACACGCCCAACGGCGTGGAATGTCCCTTCATGCCGGTCGAGACCGGCGCTTCCGCGAACAGACCGTTTGCGTCGTAGACCTTGAGCTGCTGCTTGTTGATCGACACCGCGATCGTGACCGGTCCTTGCGGCTTGGCAGCCTCCTTCTCGGTCTTTGTCAGCTTGTCGAGGTGGCGCGCCTTGGGCTTGCGCGGCACTGCCGGGCGTATGGTCGGAGCAATGGTGACGGGCTGAGCGTCGTTCCAGTAGTAATATGACGCTGCGTCAGCCTGTGAGGTCGCTGCTATGGCAAGCGGAACTGAAACGATTGCTGCACAATAGAACCGCCCCCTGGCGGCTGCACGAACGCAGAGCATTCCGGCAAATCCTCAAGAACCATCTGGTCTTTAGTGTCGCAGACGGAGTCTGCGTTCACCAGCTTGGGGCTTCTGCCCTGCGTGATTTCGTTCCAATCGTAGCAGAAAAGCCTCACATCCCGTTAAACGGGTAGTGGAAGGTCAGGGGCTGGAGCGCCTTCCTTGCAGGCATTTGTGTCCCTACATGGGCGGTATGCCGAGCATCGGCGGTATAACGGAGACCGACATGTCGTTCAGAGCCACCAAACGGTTTGATCTGTGGCTGAAAACCCTCGCTTGCCTGCTGCTTATCGGATTGTCCTCGCCTGTGATCTCAGCATACGCCGCGGACGAGCCGGATCTGATCTTCCGTCGGTCGACCGTGTTCAAATTGCTCAGCCCGAATGACAAGCTCGCGACCTATGGCGTTGATGATCCAGAGGTCGAGGGCGTTGCCTGCCACTTCACGGTGCCGCAGAAGGGCGGCTATGTCGGTTGGCTGGGCCTGGCCGAGGAGGTCTCCGACATCTCGCTCGCATGCCGGCAGATCGGCCCGATCAGGTTCAAGCGCAAGCTCGAACAGGCCGACGACATGTTCCGGCAGCGGCGGTCGCTGTTCTTCAAGAAGATGCAGATCGTTCGTGGCTGCGACGCCAAGCGCAACGTGCTGGTCTACATGGTTTACTCGGACAGGCTGATCGAGGGCTCACCGAAGAACTCGACCTCCTCCGTCCCGATCATGCCTTGGGGCAAATCCGATGACGGCGCAGTCCAGAAGTGCGGTGATTTCATTCAATAAGGGACCTGCCAAGGGACGATCGGCTGCCGAAAGCCTCGCTGGGCAATTTGTGCTTGGCAGGATCGTGGCAGCCGATCAGCCGGACCAGGCTCTGTGGCGTCGAGCCGGCATAGCCCTCGGTTCGCTGCTGCGCCATCGGCGTAGCCGGCGAGCCGCGGCGAGATACCTTCGGTTTGGGTGTGTGCAAGCGCCTGCCCATGGTGACCCTGCGGAGCAACGTCGGCCCCCAAACGCGCCGCGCTGCTGGGTCGCCGTAGCGATCTGGGAGGTTCTCCCTGCCGGCCACGGTTAACGCCAGGTCGTTAAGAAGCTCTCCATCGACAGATTGACGGTCGCCCCGGATCGCGCTGGCTCGGCCAAAGCAGGTGGCGCTTTAGATCACTCTCGTTTTGATTGTATTTTGTGTCGTCGGGTGGGTTGCGATGAAACGGAGCGGCGGGCCCATGAAACCATTTTGTGCCCGTGCCGCAGGCCGCTTGAAACGTGAAGCGGGTATGAAAGCGTGAGCGGCATGCGAATCGTGTCGTCGCGGCCTGCGTGGATGACATGACGAAAAACAAACACCAGCGGTCCACCATGCGTTTTCGACTGGATGCTGCGGCGCTTGCCGTGCTGCCGTGCCTCTTCTGGTCCTTCGTCGAGGCGCGGACGACGACCCGATTGCCAGATCTGCGCGGCGAGTTCGTACGGCAGTGTGCGCCTCATATGCTCGACCGGTGGACGCATCCTGAAGCTGTCTGCTCTTGCCTGCATGACCATGCGGCCGCGATGGTGGAGGATGCCGACTTGCGTGAGGCGCTGCTGCGCGGGATCAGTGAGACCGGCGTGCCGACCATCGAGACCGATTGGGTGCCCGCACCGAAGCGAGCGGAGATCGGGCCCACGTTCACCAAGATCGCGAAGCCCGCGCTGCAGTGCATGTTCGATCCGGCCAACTGATCGGCTGTCTGAACCGATGTCGATCAGCGTCCATCGTCCGCGGTGCTCGTCGTCAATCCAGGCCATATTGCGACATCAATGACTGCACGTCCGGCCGGCGCATGATGCGCGAGATCCGGGTACTGATGGCATCCTCGTCGCTGTGTCTCGACGATCTCGCAGTAGGCTTGGGCGCAGGGCGGGCCGCTGCCGCGCTTGCACGGGTTGGCTGATGTCCCGCAGGAGCGGGCTTTTCGGCGGACGACGAGGCGGCCGGTTGCGTCCCCGTGGTCTGGGTGGCCGCCGCGGCCGGCAGGCCGGACTGGGGCGGCGCGGCAACGGGAGCGGTCGCGGGGACGAGGGCCGGTGAAGCACCGGCCGTGACGGGCGGCGTCGCGGCCGGTGCCATCGGGCGTGTTTCGGTGGTGGCGGCCACGGGCGGTGTCGCGAGCATTGGATTCGACGTCTTGGCAGCTTCAGCAACGGGGGCGGCGGCCGTGAGCGAGTTGGTACGCGTCTGCGACGAAGCTGCCTCAGGCGCCGGGACGGGCGCAGCCAGTGCGGTGAGCGCCGGGGCTGGCGGCGAGATCGGCGCCGGCGGCTCGATCACCGGAAGCGGGGCGGCGATGGCCGTATTGCCTGCGGAGGCGGCCTCGCTGGTGATCTTTTCGCTGCGGTCCAGCTCGGGCTTCCTGATATCGCTGGGGACATTGAGGGCTTGAGTTTGCGCGTGGGCCAGCATCTGCCGCGCGGTCATCGGCGTCTCCGCCGAAGCCGAGATCGGCAACAGGACGGCGGTCGCGAAGGCCAGCTGCAGGGTCCTCGTAGACGATGTGAACTTGATCATGGCCGGCTCCTTGCGGTGTGAGATCTGCACTGGGTTCGTTCAGGCCGCGGCGCTGGCCGTCGCCCGGTCGTGGGCGACGACGACACGCTGGCCGCGCATCTTGGCGATGACCTCGTCGCGTGGGCCGAATGCCAGCGTCTTGCCGAAGGCCATCACCATGATGCGGTCAACATGCGCCAGAAGCTGCGGGCGGTGCGTGACGACGATCACGGTTCGGCCGGCGGCCTTCGCCTGGGCCATGGCCTGCGCCAGCGCCCGCTCGCCGTCCTCGTCGAGGTTCGAGTTCGGCTCGTCGAGGATCAGGAGCCGCGGATTGCCGTAGAGCGCGCGGGCGAGGCCGACGCGCTGTCGCATGCCGCCGGACAATGCCACGCCGCCTTCACCAATCGGCGTGTCGTAGCCGTTGGGCAGGCGCAGGATCACCTCATGCGCGCCGGCGGCCTTGGCGGCAGCGACAACGGCGGCCTCGTCGACCTTCGCAAGCCGGGCGATGTTGTCGGCGACGGTCCCCGAGAACAGTTCGATGTCCTGCGGCAGGTAGCCGATATGCTTGCCGAGCCGGTTTGGGTCCCATTGGCTGTAGGCGGCGCCGTCGATGCGGATCACGCCTTCGCGCAGCGGCCAGACGCCGGCCATGGCGCGCGCCATGCTCGACTTGCCGCTGGCGGAGGCGCCGACGATCGCGAGACTCTCGCCGGCCTTGAGTGAAAAGCTGACGCCCTTGACCGAGGGGCGGCCGGCCGCCGGCGGCCACACCACGGCGTTCTCGACGTCGATGTCGCCGCGCGGCGTCGGCAGCGCGGTCGGGGCGGCCGTGACCGGCAAGGCCTGGAACAGCTCCTCCAGCCTGCGGTAGGCCGAGCGGAATGCGATGATGCGCTTCCACTGCCCGACGACCTGCTCGACCGGGGCCAGCGCGCGGCCCATGATGATCGACGTCGCCATCATCGCGCCGGGCGAGATCTGCTGCTCGATCGCGAGCCAGGCGCCGATGCACAGCAGCGAGGTCTGCACCGCCATGCGCGCGAACTTGGTGACGGAATGCATCGCCGCGCCCCGCTCGACGAGGGTGCTGTGGGCATCGACCATCGCCGACTGCCGGCAGCTCCAGCGGTCCATGACGATGTCGCCCATGCCGAGGCCGCGCACGACCTCGCCATTGCGCAGCGCCGCCGCGACGAAGCGCGAGGCCTCGTTGGCCAGCGCGTTGGTGCGCTCGACGCTGGCGCGCGTGTAGAATTCGGTGAGCAGCGCCAGCGAGAACAGCACGATCGCGCCGAGCAGCGAGAGGATGCCGAGATAGGCATGCTGCAGAAAGCACAGCGCGACGAACACCGGCGTCCACGGCAGATCGCAGGCGATGGCGGCGGTGCCGCTGGAGATGCAGTCGCGGATGGTCTCGGCGTCACGGATGATCTGCTGGCCGAAGCGATGCCGCGGCGACAGCTCCGCCTTCATCATCGTCTCGAACAGCGGGTGGCGCAGCGTGCCTTCGAACTGCACGCCGGCCCGGGCCAAAACGCCGGAACGGGCGAATTCGAGGACGCCATACAACACCAGGAAGACACCCACGATGAGCGTCAGCATGACCAGCGTGCCGAGATTGCGGCTGGTGAGGACGCGGTCGTAGACCTGCATGGAATAGAGCGGCGAGGCGAGCATGCTCGCATTGATGAAGAGGCTGAGCACGAAGGTCGCGGTGAGCGCGGGAAAGCAGGCGCGGAGCGCGGTTCCCAGCGGGCTTCGGGTGGTGCTCGTCATGTCGGATCCCCTTGCGATGGTGCTGGGAGCTTCGCCTGGGGCACCCGTCGTCGACCGTGACTGACCTCACATAGCTCGAGGCTGATCTGCCGGCGCTTGAGTTGGCCGGTGGCAGCCGCTACCGGATGGTTCAGCCGTGCTCAGATTTCGCAGCTTGCCTGAATCACAGTGAGCTCATGCCTGCCGTAACGTCCCAGAACATCCGGCTCATGTCCGGCCTCGTCCTGTTTGCGTTCGCCGCGACGCATTTTCTCAACCATGCGGTGGGTCTGTTCAGCCTCGAGGCGATGGACGAGGTGCAGGAATGGCGACTGGTCGTCACCCGATCGTGGCCGGGAATGATCGTGCTGTCGGCGGCATTGCTCGCGCATGTCGTGCTGGCGTTCGCCAAGACGGTTCAGCGCGGCACGTGGCGGCTGTCCTCGTGGGAGTTTGTTCAGATCGCCACCGGATTTGCGATCCCGCTGCTGTTGCTGCCGCATGTCATCGAGACCCACATGGCTCATGCGCTGTTCGGCGTTCAGGATGGCTACCTCTATGCGCTGGCGTTGCTGTGGCCCAAGGCGGCCTGGATTCAGACCGCGCTGCTGCTGCTGGTCTGGATCCACGGCTGCGTCGGCCTGCATCATTGGCTGAAATTCCGGAGCTGGTACCGCCTCGTCCAGCCGCTGCTGGTTGTTCTCGCCGTCGCGGTGCCGATGGCGGCGCTGATGGGTTTCGTGGTGTCCGGACGCGCCGTCGCCACGTTTCTCGGCAATCCCGGCATGGCCGAGCAGATGCGCCAGGTCACCCATTGGCCGAGCAAACTCGACGGGAAGTGGATCGCCCTGCTGCAGGTTTCGGCGCAGATCGCGGTCGTCGCGCTGCTCGTTGCAGGCGTGACGATCATCGTGTTCCGTCACGTCGCGTCCCTCGCGGCGCCGAAGATCGCCATTGCTTTCACGGGTGGTGCGACGGTGCGGGCCGCGGTCGGTCCGACGCTGCTGGAGATCATCGGCAGCAATGATCTTTCGCAGCGATCCGACTGCGGCGGCCGTGCCCGCTGCGGTCTTTGTCGCGTCCGCGTTGATGAAGGTGCGGAGACGCTGGCACCGCCCGGCCACGCGGAGCGCGTCATGCTCGCCGACTTGGCGGCACCGGCGAATGTGCGCCTGGCCTGCCAGATCCGTCCGGCGGCGCCGCTGACGATCACGCGTCTCCTCGGCGGCGATCAAGCGGAGAGGGCGCCCCTCGTCGACCACCTTCCCGCCGAGCGCCGTGCGGTATGCCTGGTCCACGTCCGCGTCCGTCCGCTTGCGGCCATTGCGCGCGACCGGCTGCCATCCGACCTCGGGTTCATGATGAACGAGATCTTCGGCGCCATTGGCAGGGCGATCGAAGCCCATTCCGGGCGCATCGATCGTTTCCTCGGCAATGGCGTGCTCGCCGTCTTCGGCGAGGAGCAGGGAGCAGAACAAGGCTGCCGCGATGCGCTGCAGGCGATCGGCGCCATGGACGTGGTCATGGACCGCGTCAACGAAAAGATCGCCGCGGAGATCGGTCGGCCCGTCGAGCTGGCGATTGGTGCTCACCTTGGCGACATCGTCGTCGGGCAACTGACCCTTGGACGCACGTCGCAGGTGGCTGTGCTCGGGCTCGGGACGGAGTGGTCGGCGCTTCTAGCTGAATTGGCCGACACCAGAGGTTGGCAGCTCGCGATGTCCGGGGGCGTGGCGGCAGCAGCCGGCCTTGCTGATCTTGATGGAGCGATACGTGAGAGGCTTGCCGATCCGGAACAGGGCAGCGAGCTGGACGCCATCGGCGTGCGGCGTGCCCGCGATCTTGCTGTCGTCGCGGGCGCGCCACCGGTGCCGTCGGCATAGGTGTCTCGGCTCATTTCTCACGGAACGTCTTGGCGAGCGTGTTGAGCAGCGGGCCGACCAGATATTCGAGCACGGTGCGCTCTCCCGTGGAGATGATGACGTCGGCCTGCATGCCCGGCAGGATCTTCTCGGCGATCTCGGGCGGGATGGTCGAATAGTCGATCACGACGCGCGCCGAATAGTAGCTCTGCTTGGTCGCCTCGTCCGACATCGCGTCCGCCGAGACGCTCGAGACCTTGCCGAAGATCGTCGGCGTCGTGCGCGAGGAGAAATTGGAGAAGCGCACCTCGGCCCTCTGGCCGATGGCGACGCTCTCGATGTCGCGCGGCGAGACGTGCGCCATCACGTCGACGCCTTCGCCGACCGGAACGATCTCGGCGAGCGTATCACCGGGCTTCACGACGGCGCCGACGGTGTGGACTTTCATGTTCATGACGATGCCGTCGCGCTCGGCGCGGATGTCGACCCGGCGCAGCACGTCCTCGGCGATGACCAGCTTCTCGCGCAGGTCCGACAGCTTGGCCCGGGTACCGTCGAGCTGCTGGCCGACTTCGGTCAGATATTTCTGCAGCGTCTGGTCGATCTGCAGGCGCGTCTGCGCGGCCGTCTGCGTCAGCCGCGCGACGTCGGCCTGCGCCTGGCCGAGATCGCCTTCGACGCGGGCGCGCTCGCGTTCCAGCTCGAGGAACTTGTTGCGCGGATAATAGCCTGCGGCGACCGCCGGGCGCACATTGTTCATCTGCGTCTCGAAGCTCGCGAGCTGCGCGGAGAGCGCGGCGCGCTGGCGGTCACGGCCGGCGAACTCCTGCTGCTGCTGGGCGATCTGCGAGTTGAGGATGTTGATCTGGCTGATCAGGCCATTGCGGCGCTCGACGAACAGCCGCTGCTGGTCGGCGATGGCAAGCGCCGCCTCCGGCACGTTCTGGCGGTTGAGCAACGTGTCGGGAAACGTGATCATCCGCGCATTGCCGCGCTCGGCGAGCAGGCGCGCCTCCTCGGCCAGCGACGCGTCCATCTGCTTGCGAAGGAGGTCGGTGTTGGCCTGGGCCTCGGTCGGCTGCAGCCGAAACAGCAGGTCGCCGCGATGCACGGCGTGAGTTTCCTTGGCCAGGATCTCCCTGATGATTCCGCCCTCACGGTGCTGAACCACCTTGTGATCGCCGGAGACGGACACGGTGCCCGGTGCGATCGCCGCGCGATCGAGGGGGGCGTAGGCGGCCCATACGCCGAAGCCGCCGAACACCAGCGCAATCGACAGATAGCCGAGCAGGGCGTAGCGGCTGAAATCGGCCTTGACCGGCTGCGGCCGGTCGGCCGCTTCGAAGAAGCCGTGATCCTGCACCGCTGACATCGACATGCTGCGTCCCCGCTTGTCCACGGGCAGGAGCATCGTCGATGCGCGGCTGTGGGACTGTGCGGAAGGTCACGCGCCGGAGGTCGGCGGCGAGAGCCGCATCGAACGAGGTCAGCTACTTCTTCTTCGGCCCGAAGCGCGGCACGCATTTCGTGGTGCGGACAATACCGGTTTCAGCCATCTTGGAGCCGGAGACCTCCTTCACCTGGCCGGCGGGGCAGGTGCCGTCATCGACCAGCACGCGCTGGCCGAGCCGGAGATCGGTGATGTCCTGCTCGCGCCCGACATATTGCGCCTGCGCGGGTGCGGCAACCAAAAGCAGGACACCGAGGACGCCGAGAGGGCGCGCTGCGACATTCGCGAACGAGGAGATTTGAGAACGCATCACTTTCCTTCGATCTTCAGTCCGTTTGGCCCGATATTGATCTGGACACCCTCCGGCTGCTTCTTGGCCTGATAGAAATTGTAGCCGAGCACGATGATCGCCGCGCTGAGAATGCCGAGGAGGAAATAAAGGATATTGCGGTGATCCGACATGTTAAATTCCAAAGTATGTTGCGGTCATTTTCGTATGCGCGAATGTACGGGCGGCCTTGCGATTCTGAAAGCAGCGGCGAATCCGGTGCAACTCTGCATGAGATTGTGATTTGCTGCAGTCATCGGCAATTGGAACCTCGACAGGCATGATCACCCAGGACATTACGCAGCGCATCGTCGACGCCGTCGATGCCGACTTCGACCGGCAGCTCGCGACCACGAGCGACTTCGTCGCCATTCCCTCGACCCGCGGCGCCGAAGGGCCGTGCCAGGACATGTTTGGCGATCTCCTGCGCGCGCGCGGCTACGAGGTCGACGACTGGCACATCGATCTCGACGATCTCAAGGAGATGCGCGGCTACGGCCCGATCGAGCACGACTTCTCGAGAGCACGCAGCGTGGTCGGAACCTACCGGCCGGCGACGTCGGCCGGGCGATCGCTGATCCTGCAGGGCCATTGCGACGTGGTGCCGGCCGGTCCGCTCGACATGTGGGAGACGCCGCCGTTCTCGCCGGTGATCCGCGACGGTCGGATGTATGGCCGCGGCGCCTGCGACATGAAGTCCGGTACCATCGGCGCGCTCTATGCGCTCGATGCCATCAAGGCGGCCGGCTTCAAGCCCACGGCGCGCATTCACATCCAATCCGTCATCGAGGAGGAGAGCACCGGCGTCGGCGCCCTGTCGACCCTGCAGCGCGGCTACCGCGCGGATGCCTGCTTCATCCCGGAGCCGACCAGCGGCAAGATGGTGCGTTCTCAGGTGGGCGTGATCTGGTTCCGCCTGAAGGTGCGCGGCTTCCCGGCGCATGTGTTCGAAGCCGGCGTCGGCGCCAATGCGATTCAGGCGAGCTATCATCTGATCCATGCGCTGGAGAAGCTCGAAGCCGACTGGAACGAGCGGGCCAAGAGCGATCGTCATTTCAGGACGCTCACGCATCCGATCAACTTCAATCCTGGCATCATCAAAGGCGGCGACTGGGCCTCGAGCGTGCCGGCCTGGTGCGACGTCGATTGCCGCATCGCCATCCTGCCGGGCTGGTCGGTCAAGGACTGCCAGAACGAGATCCTCGCCTGCGTCGCCGCGGCTTCGCGTGATCATCGTTTTCTCTCCAACAATCCGCCGGTCGTCGAGTGGTCGGGCTTCCTGTCCGAAGGCTACGAGTTGACCAATTCGGCCGAGCCGGAGGCGGCGTTCGGCAAGGCCTTCACCGCCGTCTACGGCGGCGAGGTCCAGGATCTCGTCTTCACGGCGCTCACGGATACCCGCTTCTACGGGCTCAACTACAACATCCCCAGCCTCTGCTTCGGCGCGACCGGCGCCGCCATGCACGGCTTCAACGAATATGTCGAGCTCGACTCGCTGCGCCAGGTGACCAAGACCATGGCGCTGTTCATCGCGGAGTGGTGCGGGATCGAGAAGGTCTGAGCGGCGGCACGATCGGACCGAAGCAATGACCTCTCAGGTCATTGCTTCGGGTTCGAAGCCCGGCGCATCCAGATGCGGCGCTGACCCGCGAAGACGGGTCGTCCGATCAACGGGGGAGGGAAGGCATGACGCCACTCGACAAGATCAATGCGATGAAGATGCCGTTCGCGGAATTGAAGGGTGTGACCTTCACCGAGGCCAGCGCCGATCGCGTCGTGGCGCAAATGCAGGTGCGGCCGGATCTCTGCACTCTGCATCACACCATCCATGGCGGCGCCGTCATGGCGCTGGCGGATTCGGTCGGCGCGGCCGCAACCGTGATCAACCTGCCGCAGGACGCCAAGGGCACCACGACGATCGAGAGCAAGACCAACTTCATCGGCGGCGCCAAGGAGGGGACGGTGGTGACGGCAACCGCCACGCCCGTGCATCGCGGCCGCCGCACCCAGGTGTGGCAAACCCGGATCGAGACCGACGACGGCAGGCTGGTCGCACTCGTGACCCAGACTCAGCTCGTGCTGTGATGATTCGTACACAAACGAATCGTTAACTCACGCGATCCTTGCATGGCCGCATGTTCTCTCCGTAGAGCGCGGGGCTTGCAATGAATGTTGCGATGCACAATATAGCTTCTGTCTAGGGAAAGACGTCTGTGTGCGAGGGCTCTCGAGAGGAGTCTCAGGCAGTGTCACAGGTAGATACTTTTCGTCCCCGGCCGGGCTTCGGCTATGTGCGGACCCTCAGCCAGCACGAAGAACTGCCGTTGCTGCGCGATCATCTGTTGCGGCTCGATGCGGAAAGCCGGCACGATCGATTCAACGGCTTCCTCGATGACAGTTTCATCGAACGCTATGCGGCCCGCTGTGCGGCCGATGGCACGATCGTCGTCGCCTACATGGAAAATGGCATGGTGCGCGGCGCCGCCGAGCTGCATCCGCCGGAGCAGTCCGAGGACGGGCTTCCGGAGATTGCGTTCAGCGTGGAGGCTTGCGTGCGTCGCCGCGGGGTCGGCAGCCTGCTGTTCCAGCGCGTGATCTCGGAGGCGCGGTGGAAGGGCTATCGCAAGCTCCGCGTCACGACGGGATCGCAGAACCATGCGATGCGGGCGCTGGCGGCCAAGTTCGGTGCGCATCTGGCGTTCCGTCACGGCGAATCGACCGGCACGATCGATCTGACCGAGCAGCCCCAGGATGAGCTGGCGAAGCTCGTGATCGATGCGCCGATCGCGGCAGCGCGGGCGTTCTTCACCCTCAATCGCGCCTGCTGGAAGCTCGTGACCCGGATGTACGGCGACAAGCGCGCCGCCTGAGCCGAGCCGTTGCTGCGACGATAAAGGCGCGACAGCGATCACCGCTGCCGCGCCTTTTCGTTTGATTGCATTGCCGATGCGCCCCGGAGGGCGGCGTTCAGGTGCCGGTGCGCTTGTCGAAATTGAAGCGGCGCACGGTGCGGCGCTCGACCACGACGGCACGCTGCTGCGTGCCCTGGTCGGCCGTGATGACGCGCGTGTTGGTGCGCGCGGCAACGCGGACTGCCTTCTTCACCTCGGGGAGCACCTGCTCGAGCGGCAGACCCATCAGCGCCGACGCGATCTCGGCCTGAGCCTGCACGTCGTCGGTGATGCCTGACGCAGCGAAGATCGCTTCTTCCAGTGTCGGGGGATCACGCCTGACGCGACGCGGACCGTACTTGGTGTTCCAATCTTCGCTCATGGGGGCCTCGTGAATCGTCCGGGATACCTAGAAGCAGAATTGTTGCATTGCAATATATATTCCGCGGGGCAGCCCAGCTATGCGTTCACCATGTCGCGATTGGGCAACGCTGCCTGCGTCATGTGGATATCCTGGGGCCAGCGGCGCAAGGCCGCGAGCCCGGCTTTCGTGAGGACGTAGACGCCGCGCTCGGCGCGGTCGAACCAACCATAGACGTTACGCTGCAAGATCTTCGGCGCATCCGGAATGTCCGTTCGGAGGTCGCGGACGCGTTTCGGCCCGCCCGACAGCGCCGAGGCGCAGGCCAGCGCCTGCTGCCGATAGGCCGTCATGATGGGAGCACGGGTCGAGCCGCCAGCGACGGGGTCGCCCTTGCGCCGCTGATGCTCGATCACGAGACGCGAACGTTTCTTGGGGTTCTTGCGCGGCGCCGTAGTGGGCGGCTGCACCAGCACTTCGATGTCTCCGGCTGAGGTCACGGCCAGCATGCCGAAGCCGAGCCGGCGGCACAGATTGCGGTAGCGGGAGTCGCTTTCGCGGCCCTTGCCGCGTGCCGACAGGTTCGCCGCAACCCACACCTCGTCACAGGCACCGGCCCGATCGACTGCCTGCAGCAGCAGTTCCAGGTTGAAGACCTGCTTCAGCTCGCAGACGACGACCACCGGCGGGTCGTCGCCCTTGAGCGCCACCACGTCGCAACCGCCGATTTCCCCTTTGACCGAGAAGCCGAGGTTTTCGAGGAAGCGTTTGACGGGAAGGTAGAGCGCGGTTTCCAAGGGGCCGTCCGATGTGTGCGACTCAGAGCGCGCGCGAGTCTAGCCCGCCGAGTCCGGTGATGTCAGCGCCAAGTCGGGGTGAACGGCTGGCTTCGCTACACCCGGCCGACAACCGGTAGCAGCGCGCCGGTCACGCCGCTCGCGGCGTCGCTGGCTAGAAACAGAATGACCTCCGCGAGTTCCTGCGGCGTCACCCATTTGTCGAAATCGGCCTTGGGCATGCTGGCGCGGTTGGCCGGCGTATCGATCGTCGACGGCAGGACGGCGTTGACGGTGATCTTGCCCTTCCATTCGGCCGCGAGTGCTTCCGTCAGGCGATGCACTCCCGACTTGGACGCCGCATACGGGCCCATGCCGGCACTGGCCTGGAGCGCGCCCATGGCGCCGATGTTGACGATGCGGCCCGTGCTGGAGCGGACGAGATGCGGAATCGCCGCGCGCGATGCGTGCAGCGCGGTCATCAGGTTTCGCGCATGCATCGTCTCCCAGACGGAATCGTCGCCGTCGGCGGTCGTCTCGAACGCGAACGCGCCGGCGATGTTGATCAGCGCATCCAGAGTGCCGAAGTGGGCGGCGACGGAGTCGATCGCGACCTTTGCCTGCTCGGGGTCGGAGAGATCGACGCCTCCGAGCTCGATGCGGTCGTCACTCGCCGGGATTTCGGCCTGGGCATGATCGATCCCGGCCACATGCGCGCCCCGTGCGAGCGCGAGATCGGCCACGCTGCGTCCGAGCGCCCCTTGCGCACCCGTAATGACAATCACTGCTCCGTTCATTCCGTCCCTGGTCTCCGTTGACGCGCCCCACAGCGCCGCTCGTTATACTATGGCCCTGCCGATGAGTTGCAATGGCCGGGCGGCCGGGGCATGCAATTGCAATCAGAAAGCGTGGTTCGTCAGAGGTGACCATGACCGCGACAGGCTCTCTCGAATTTCCCGACGTTTCCACCGGTTTTCCTCGTCCGATCAGACGGTTCAGGCAGAGTCTGGATGCGCAGCGCAAGACCCGGATCGTGGCGCTTGGCTCATCTTCCACCGCCGGCACCAACGGAATTGTCGCTTTTCCGGCCCGGATCGAGCAGTCGCTGCGCAAGACCAATTTCGGCTGCCTGATCGACGTCCTCAATCGGGGTGTGGGCGGACAGGAATCCCCGGAGGAGCTCTCGCGTTTCGAATGCGACGTGATTGCGGAGCAGCCCTCGCTCGTCATCTGGCAGGTCGGCACCAACGCCGCCTACAGGCCCGAGGTCTACAGTCCCGATGACGTCGAGGCGGCGCTGCGCGTCGGCCTTCGATGGCTGGCGGGGCTGGCCATCGATGCCATCGTGATGGACCTGCAATATACGGCTGCCATCGTGACGGTGCCCAGCAGGCTGGCGCGTGCCGAGGACATTCAGCGTCGCATCGAGAAGGTCACGTCTGCGGCCGACGTCAATGTCTTCAGGCGCTGGAATCTGATGAAGAGCTGGCATGAGGCCGGCCAGATTCCGTTGTCGGCGCTCGACGACGGGCACGGCGACCGCTTGCATGTGAGCGAAGCCGCCACTGCGAAGATCAGCGACGTTTTGGCCAGCGCCATCATGGCGGCACCGGTCGCGCTGGCCTGATCGATAAAATTAGCCGGACTTTCGTAAGTGGATTGCCAGCGCGGCCCGCTAGCCTGTCGCTATGCCGCTTGAGGGGCGTTGGAGCTTTGACATGATGAGACATCTGCCGGACCATGGTTTGCCGCTGGTGCAACTGAAGGAGCAGCGGCGGGATCTGGTGGTCGCCTTGCAGAACCGTGCAGGTCCGGTGACCGGCTGGGAATTGATGCAGATCGCGGCGGTTCAACAGGCGATTTCCGCATTCGAGGAGGTGATTGCCGATCTCGACGCGATGGAAGCCGCCGAGACAGCCGATATCGAAGCGGCCTGATCGCTCAAGCGTATTCGGGCCGCCCAGGCTCACAGCGTGAGATAGCGCTCCTGTAGTGTCTTCCGTGCCGCGCCGTCGATGCCGAGACCGTCGCGCAGGTAGGTGTCGACGTCGCCGAAATCATCACGCATGGCGTCGAACGCAGCTGCCAGGAACGAGGCCTGGACTGTCCCGATCGTCTGGACGACATCAGCGGGAAGATCCGGGTGAGCTGCAGTCTCGCGACGATAGAGCTGGTTCGTGAGCAGGTAATCTTCCAAGATGGCGTCATCCGGAACCTCGAGCGCGTGCAAGACCAGCGCGCAGGCCACACCGGTGCGATCCTTGCCGGCCGTGCAATGGATCACCAACGGGGCGTCCTCATTGAGAACATGCTGGAATAGCGCGCGGAAGCGCGGCGTGTAGCTGCGGACGTAGTTGCGGTAGGACTCGCGCATCAGCTCCAAGGCATGGTCGGTTGTGAGCTGTCCTCGTGTCGCCAGAGCCCGCAGCGCCGGCACCACGCTCGGCTCGATCGGCACGGAATGCACGGTGATCTCGGCGATGGTGCAGAGACCGGCAGCGCGCTCGTGGCGACCGCGGAAATCGAACGCCGTCCGAACGCCAAGCTCCCGCAGGACCGCGACGTCGGGCTCGGTCAGCTGTCCGAGATGGTTCGACCGAAACAGCTGCCGCCATCGCACGTGCCGGCCGTCCCTGCTGGGATATCCGCCGAGATCTCTGAAATTGCTGGCACCGTGAAGGCCGAGATGGCGGAGCGGATGGGCAGACATCAACCCATTCTAGGGGATGCGGGCTTCGATGTGAAACGCCGTTTCATCGACGCGACGCGTATGCGTAGCCTTCGACAGGATAGGGAAGACCATGAAACGGGTCACGACGGCGGCCTGTTTGACCCTGGCACGTCGAGCCCGCCGGCGGCCGTCAGCAGCGGCGAGAGACATGCAGACAGCGGCGCAAGAAAAAGGGCCGGAACCTTGTCGGTCCGACCCTTCAGCAAAGGCGTGCTGGCGTCACGGTACAGTCTGACATCAGCGGTCCCACACCGGCTTGGCTTCCTGGATCGCCTCGTCATGATACCAGCTCGCGCTGTAGATCGTCGGCTGGATCGACGGCGCGATCGGCCGCTCAGGCGACGATCCGGACTGGCGAGGTGCAAGACCCGCTCGCCCTCCGCGCGGAAATTGGTAGATCGTTGCGGATCCCTCGTCCACATTGGTGCCCATTCCTCATTCTCCTTCCGTCGGCCACACATCAGGTTGCGCCCGACTCGTTCCGTTGTGGTTACCAGCGTCGATATCAGTGCTGCCCGGAGGGAATGCAACATGATCAAAACGAAATCACATGTTGCGCGTTTTGCAGGCATTTATGCATGTGCTCCCCCAGCAGCAATGTTCATCTGACCAACACTTGGGCTGGACCAAAGGTTGCGGACAGAGCTCCAACTCTTTTCGAAAATGTCCCGGAACTGCTGACGGCTTGTTCGGCCTCTCTTGCGCGTCGCCGCAAATGCCAAGGAATCAAGCGGGTTTTCGACAAGCTCTCCGCTCCGCCATGCGCTCCGTGCAATCCCGGTCGCGCTGCTTTGCCGCACCCCTGACGTGCAAAACCGGCCGGCAGCTCGGCCCCGATCGGTCTTCGTCCATGCGACGGGACGTCGCGGGACTTGGCACATTCCATGCTTAAGAGTGCGCTGGCCGATCGTGGCCGGGTAAGCGGGGAGCCTTCGATTGCTGGGCTCCCACCTTTCGATAAGACAGAGAGGCTCAATGACGAAATACAAGCTCGAGTACATCTGGCTCGACGGCTACAAGCCGGTGCCGAATTTGCGCGGCAAGACACAGATCAAGGAATTTTCCTCTTTTCCGACCCTGGAACAGCTGCCTCTTTGGGGCTTCGACGGCTCGTCGACGATGCAGGCCGAAGGCCATAGCTCCGACTGCGTGTTGAAGCCGGTCGCCGTGTATCCCGACGCCGCCCGCACCAACGGTGTGCTGGTGATGTGCGAAGTGATGATGCCGGACGGCAAGACCCCGCATCCGTCGAACGCCCGCGCCACCATCCTGGACGATCCAGACGCGTGGTTCGGCTTCGAGCAGGAGTACTTCTTCTACAAGGACGGCCGTCCGCTCGGCTTCCCGGAATACGGCTATCCGGCGCCGCAGGGCCCGTACTACACGGGCGTCGGCTTCAAGAACGTCGGCGACGTCGCCCGCAAGATCGTCGAAGAGCATCTCGACCTCTGCCTCGCGGCCGGCATCAACCACGAAGGCATCAACGCCGAGGTGGCGAAGGGCCAGTGGGAATTCCAGGTGTTCGGCAAGGGCTCGCGCACGGCTGCTGACCAGATGTGGATGGCCCGCTACCTGATGCTGCGCCTGACCGAAAAGTACGGCATCGACATCGAGTTCCACTGCAAGCCGCTCGGCGACACCGACTGGAACGGCTCGGGCATGCACTGCAACTTCTCGACCAAGTACATGCGCGAAGTCGGCGGCAAGGAGTATTTCGAGAAGCTGATGGACGCCTTCAAGGAAGCTCGCGCCGACCACATCGCGGTGTACGGTCCGGACAACCACATGCGCCTGACCGGCAAGCACGAGACCGCCTCGATCGACACCTTCAGCTGGGGTGTGGCCGACCGCGGCGCCTCGATTCGCGTGCCGCATTCCTTCGTGAACAACGCCTATAAGGGCTATCTGGAGGACCGCCGTCCGAACTCCCAGGGCGACCCCTACCAGATCGCGTCTCAGGTCCTGAAAACGATCGCGATGGTTCCGACCGGCGCGAAAGCCGCAGCCTAAGACGCCGACCACAATACCCCGGGGCCGGGGGCTGATATGATGATCCGCCGGAGCAGCCGCTTCGGCGGATCATTCGTTTGGCGGGCTCGAACGATCGGAGGCGGCCATGGCCTTGATCAATCGCAAGTCCGGTTTCGATCGCAGCGGTATGTCTTTCCGTAGCGGTTTGTTTGGAAGCGGGGCATGGAATGAGCTATCGCAAGTGGGTTTCAGGCGTTCTGATCGCCTGTTCGGCCATCTCCCTGGCTGCAGGGCAGTCGCAGTCCAGTGCAGAACAATATCTGCCGCGGCTCGGCGACATCATGAATCTGATTCAGGTCAGACACGCGAAGCTCTGGTTCGCGGGACAGTCCAAGAATTGGGATCTCGCGTCCTATGAGCTCGCCCAGTTGAGGCAGAGCCTGACTGACGCCGCGGTCTTCTATTCGGGCCTGCCGGTGGACAATGTCACCACGCTCGGCCAGCCGATCCAGTCGATCTCGGACGCCATCGCCGCCAAGGATGGCAAGCGTTTCGCTTCCGCCGTGACCGAGCTGACGTCCGGATGCAACGCATGCCACGCGACCATGGATCGGGGCTACGTCGCGATCCGCATTCCGACCGACAAGCCGTTCGGCAACCAGGATTTTCGGCCTCCAGGCCGCTGACCGGCGCGGGGCGGAAGGTGCGGGGAGGGCGCCCAAATTGCGCCTTCCACCGGCGCCGCGCATCGACTAAGAGCGGCGGCAACCTGTCCACCGCCTGAGCCCTCATGATCCGCCTCGATAACGTCAGCAAGCAAGTCGGCCACCAGATTCTCTTCATCGAAGCCTCCGCCGCGCTCCAGCGCGGCGAAAAGATCGGCTTGGTCGGCCCCAACGGGGCCGGCAAGACGACGCTGTTCCGGATGATCTCAGGCCGCGAGCAGCCCGACGAGGGGCAGGTCTCGATCGATCGCGGCGTCTCGATCGGTTATTTCAACCAGGATGTCGGTGAGATGTCCGGCCGCAGCGCGGTGGCGGAGGTGATGGACGGCGCCGGGCCGGTGTCGTCGGTCGCCGCCGAGCTCAAGGAGCTCGAGGCCGCCATGGCCGATCCGGACCGCGCCGACGAGATGGACGACATCATCGCGCGCTATGGCGAGGTGCTGGCGCGGTTCGAGGAGCTCGACGGCTACGCGCTCGACAGCCGCGCCCGCGAGGCGCTGGCCGGCCTCGGCTTCTCCGAGGAGATCATGGACAAGGACGTCGGCCTGTTGTCCGGCGGCTGGAAGATGCGCGTCGCGCTGGCGCGCATCCTCCTGATGCGTCCCGACGTGATGCTGCTCGACGAGCCGTCCAACCATCTCGATCTCGAGAGCCTGATCTGGCTGGAGCATTTCCTCAAGGGCTACGAGGGCGCGCTGCTGATGACCTCGCACGACCGCGAATTCATCAACCGCATCATCAACAAGGTGATCGAGATCGACGCCGGCCAGCTCACGACCTATTCCGGCGACTACGATTTCTATGAGCAGCAGCGGGCGTTGAACGAGAAGCAGCAGCAGGCGCAATATGAGCGCCAGCAGGCGATGCTCGCCAAGGAGATCAAGTTCATCGAGCGTTTCAAGGCGCGGGCCTCGCACGCGGCGCAGGTGCAGAGCCGGGTCAAGAAGCTCGACAAGATCGAGCGGGTCGAGCCGCCGAAGCGGCGCCAGACCGTGGCGTTCGACTTTCTGCCCGCCCCGCGCTCGGGCGAGGATGTGGTAGCGCTGAAGAACGTGTCCAAGAGCTACGGCAGCCGCCGTATCTACGACGGGCTGGACTTCATGATCCGGCGCCGCGAGCGCTGGTGCGTGATGGGCGTCAATGGCGCTGGCAAGTCGACCCTGTTGAAGCTCGTCGCCGGTAGCGCGGAGCCCGATGACGGTTCGGTGACGATCGGCGGCAGCGTCAAGATGGGCTACTTCGCGCAGCATGCGATGGACCTGCTGGACGGCGACGAGACCGTGTTCGAGTCGCTCGAGCATTCGTTCCCGCAAGCCGGTCAAGGCTCGTTGCGGGCACTGGCGGGCTGCTTCGGCTTCTCCGGCGACGACGTCGAGAAAAGATGTCGGGTGCTGTCGGGGGGCGAGAAGGCGCGGCTCGTGATGGCCAAGATGCTCTACGATCCGCCGAACTTCCTGGTGCTGGACGAGCCGACCAACCATCTGGACATGGCGACCAAGGAGATGCTGATCGCGGCCCTGTCGAACTTCGAGGGCACCATGCTGTTCGTCTCGCACGATCGTCATTTCCTCGCCGCGCTCTCCAACCGCGTGCTCGAGCTGACGCCCGACGGCCTGCATCAGTATGGCGGCGGCTACACCGAGTATGTCGCGCGCAGCGGCCACGAAGCGCCGGGCCTGCGCGGCTGACGACGCGGCCATACTCGTCGTTCGTGCTCTGCTTGCGCTTTGTTCGCATCATCCCCGGCTAGCTCATCTGGACGTGGGTGAAGACGAACAGGAACAGCGCGCCGATCGCGATCAGGAAGATGCCGGCCCAGAGCGGCGCCGCCACGCCGCTCTTATTTGTGGGATCGAGCACGGCCGTCTCGGGTTGTAGCGGATCGTAGTAGACGGTGACGTCGGTGTTGACCGGGTATTTGGCGGCTACGGCTTCAGCGCTCGACCTGTCGGAATGCAGCGCGGTCCAGCCCCAGTTCCAATGCGTGCTGTGGAAAGAGCGACCATCCACCGTGTAGCTGTATTCGATCGTGACCCGGAAGCGCTCCTCTTCCGTTTCTCGTCCGCGATCGTCCTCACGTCGTGTGATCTCCATCGTCACGCCGGAGCGCGTGATGCGTCCCGGCGTAGTCGGCCAGGAGCGGCTCGCCAGGCGCTCCTGCCGCAGCTTCCAGTAGGAGGCGAGTGCGACGGCTCCGAAGCCGAACAGGGCGAACGGCATCAGGAAGGCGAACAGCGGCACGCCAGCCTCGGTCGTGAGCACCTTGCCGGCGAGCGAATGCGCCACCAACACGGCGGTCACGGCCGACAGCACGACGAACAGCGCCACAAGCGCCGCCGTGCCGCTGGCATTGGTAGGCTCGAGCACCGATTGCGAGGGGCGTTTCGGATCATAATAAACGCGGACCTTCGCGCCTTGCGGATATTTGCCGGTGAGCTCGTCGGCTTGCAGGCGCGTGACGCGGCTCGGGCTGCCGAAACGGATGCGGCGACCTTCGTAGCTCTTGCCCAACACCTCGTAGCGGTAGCGGATGTCAGGCTTGGCATCGGTGTCATCTGCCGACCGATGCGTCGCCGCGACAGACACCGCCGAGGCCACGATCTCCCCCTCGACGACCGGCCAGGCGCGGCCGCCGCTGGTCTTCTTGCGCTGAAGCCAGAGTCCGTAGCCGGAATTGAGGGCGAGAAAGCCGAAGATGCCGGCGGCGACACGGGTCCAGAGCAGGGCGGATGCGGTGAGCATGTTGATCTCGCATGGGCCCGCCAGGGCGGGCGACATGCAGTGGTGTCCTGCGGGTTTCCCTCGGTTCAACAGTGTGCCGGTCCTCCTCAGCTCTCCACCATCTCGCCCATCGAGTTCTTCGACGGTCCGCAGGGCCCGCTGAGCGATTACGTCCAAGTTGAAGCCAATCCGGCCTACGCCCTGCATGCGGGCATCCCGAACGTGATCGGGAAGAAAGTCCGCGAGATGGTGCCGGCCGAGGGCTGGGTCGAGCTCTATGGCGGCGTGCTGCGCCCTGCTGACCAAGCCGTTCGACATCGAGGCGCTCGCCGCCCGCGTCGTCGCTTGCCGATACGCTTCGCGCTGATGGAGCCCGCTGGCATGGCCTTGCCCCGCCAAGCATCATGGCGGGGCGCCAGTGTCGTCAGCCGCCAGCGCGTCAGCCGCCGGCCTCGCACTTCTTCATGAAGCTGGTCTTGGCCGCGCCGGCGAGCTTCTTGCCGTCGGAGCCGACCGCCTTGGTTTCGCAGGTCTCGGCCATGCACTTCTTCATGAACGAGGTCTTGGCGGCGCCGGCCAGCGCCTTGCCGTCCTTGCCCACGGCCTTGGTCTCACAGCTGTCTTGGGCGAAGGCAGATCCGGCGGCGAAGGTCGCGAGCGCGGCAATCAGGAAAAACTTCTTCATGAGTGTGTCTCCTTGGGACAAACAACGCGGCGGATGGGACCCGCAAATCTTGGCGCGATCAAGTTTCCTTTTCGGGCTTGGCACCCGAAATCCGGCCGCAGGGCAGAGTTGGTTCATTACCGTGTCAGCCCTATGAGGCCGAGATGCGCATCTGCGGTAACCGTGTGCTCATGCGGTGCTGTGCTGCAGAAACGCGAGCGTCGCCGGGTCGCGCGCACCGTCGCAATAGCGATCGAGCGCCTGCGCGAAGATCCCGTTCGGGCTGATCGAATCGAACAGCGTCATGCATGAGCGGAATTTGGCATCGTCCGGAACACCCAGAATGTCGCGCAGCGACTTGCCCTGCACCGCGAGCACCAGTCGGGTGCATTCGACGAGCCGCGGGCCGAGCAGGGGATGCGCCAGATAGGCCTCGGCCTCGGCGCGGGAGCGGATCGCGTAGCGCTGCGCCATGGCGGACCTGCCGAGCCCCTCGACCTGGGGAAAGATGAACCACATCCAGTGGCTTTGCTTGGCACCGGCCGCAAGTTCGGCGGTCACGCGCGAATAAATCGAATCCTGTGCGTCGGCAAATCGGCCGAGATCATCCCATTCGGCGTTCATACATTCCTCCAACCGGCTGATTCATCGATATAATCGGCTTTCTGGGACGGTCGCGGCGCAGCCCGTGCGAGGCTTGGGCGTCGGCTCACGCCGGATCACTCCGGGCTGGCGTTTGTCTAGATTATGCCGCACTCTTGCCATCCTATGTCATGACGGGTCGAATCGTACCCCTTGGGGTCGGTCACCTTTCCCGGGTGGTCCGAAAAGGGGGGTATATCGGGGACGTGATGGCTTCCAGTGAAGCAAGCGTAGACGTTCTGTTGTCGCAAGGCCGCTTCGGGCGCTCCGAAGCGATCGCACTCGTGCTTGCAGCACTTGCGGTCGCAGCGGGCGCGGCCGCATGGGTCGGAGCCAACAGCGATGAGACGTCGCTTGCGAGCGCGGCGATTCCGGCCGCCGCCGCGCCGTCCATGACCTTCGAAACACGTTTCGCGCCGGCCTCCGCCTCGGCCACGGCCTATTCGGAAAAAGACGCGGTTCGCGCGCTCGACCGTTTCGCCCTTCGCGGCGCGATCGACCGCCAATTGCTCGATGCCCGGGCCGCGCTGGTGAAGGGCATGGAAGCGCGTGATCCGGGCGCACGCGACCCCAGCAACAGCGATTGGCGGCCGATGTTGACGGAGGGAAATACCGTCACGATGCCTGCACCGGGCGTGCCGCTGCCGCGCCCGCGCCCGTCCGTCGCCAACCTGCCGACCAGCCTGGTTTCGGCCAGTGCGCCTGAAGCGGTCGGACGCGTCGACGATCGCTCCATCCTGCAGAAGCTGTCCGACCTGTTGCCGAGCCCGACCAAGTTCGCCTCGCTCGGTCCGGATAGCGGCATCGTCCGATCCGGAATCGATCTCGGTGCGCTCGGCTATGACAAGACCGCCGTGTACGACATCAAGGCCAAGATGGTGTATCTGCCGTCCGGCATCGGGCTCGAGGCCCATTCCGGCATGGGCAGCCTGCGCGACGACCCCGAGCACGTCAATCAGCGCATGGTTGGCGCGACCCCGCCCGCCACCTATGACCTGAAGCCGCGCGAAAAGCCGTTTCACGGCGTTCGCGCCCTGCGCATGAACGTGGTGGAAGGATCGACCCTCGGCCGGAGCGGATTGCTGACCCACCCCTATATGCTGGGTCCGGAGGGTGATTCGAACGGCTGCGTCTCGATCAAGAATTACGATCGCTTCCTGAAGGCGTATGATGACGGCGAGTTCAACCGACTCGTTGTCGTCGTCGGGCTCGAGGCTGGCACCCCGACGCGGACCGCGCAAAAGACCGAGTGACGTTTTGTTGCTGGGCCTCGGCGCGACCTCGGCGGTGACGCCCGTCGCATCTTCCGGAAGGTCCCCATGATTGATCCCGCAAACTCGGAAACGCGTCTGCGTACTACCTTCAACATCAAGGTGAACGGCAAGCCGGTCGTGATTTCGACGGTCGGGCAGGCCCATCAGTTCCTCACCAGCCTCAACGCAGTCGAGTGGATGGAGTTCAAGTCGCTGCACGACCAGGCCATGGCCGCGCTGCAGGCCGCGGCCGACAACGCCATCATGACAGTGCAGGCCACCAACGCCGTGCGCACGCTGTTCGTGAGCGCGAAGCTGTTGTGAGACTGGATCATCCCCCAGGGCACCCGCGGCCTCTGGCTCGTGTTGATGCCTGCTTTACATTCGGTGTCATCGCCCGGCTTGCCGCCTCCGCTAAAGCTGCGGCGCGCCCTGGCGCTCGTTGCCGCGTCGAAGCCCATCGGGCGAAGACGGGACCGGGCGACCCAGTACGCCGCCGCAGTCGTGATTGATCGAGAGGCCGCGGCGTAGTGGATGTCCCGCCGGAGCCTGTCCTCGGGCTCGCCGAAGGCGAGACCCGGGGGCGGGGCATGACGGCGGTGGGTGGCGCCACGGTCTCTCAACATCGTCATGCCGGGGGCGCGCGCATGCGCGAGCCCGGCATCCATAACCACGAGCGGGCGTGTCGGGCAGGTGTGTCGCTCCAGCGTGCTCCATCAGTTCTGCTGCAGCGTATGGATTCCGGGCTCGCGCTCCGCGCGCCCCGGAATGACACCGAGCGATTTGAAGCACCGTCCTGCGAAGTCTCATTCACGCACGCCCTCGCGTTCTCGCCGCGCTGATGCGCCCGAGTGATCCATCCGTCTTGCCATCCGCACAGCAGAGGGCGCGGGGAATGCCGGGCTGCTGGCCGCAACCCATGGCCCGCCTGCAGAAAAAAAGCAGGCGGCAGTCACCACAGGTTCAGCCGACAACCGGCATTCCCCGCGCGATGATCTTAACGGCTGCTTCGCGCGCTCCCCGGTGCGCCGGGCGTTCTGGTCACCGTGCACGACAACGCGCTTTGGGCGCGCCACCGTGGGGGCATCAGCGTCGGGATGCCAGGACCACGCGACTTGACCGTACGCGACGTCAGCGTTCGTCGGCGCAAAGATGCGCTGCGCTGCCATCGCGTCCACCGCTCCTCCCGCTCCACGTCCGTGACGACCGCGAACCGCCCCTCCTGCGAGCGGGAGATGGCGCGACAAAAGCACTGAATTAGATTTAGGAAAAGCAGAATATTTTTGGCGGCGGGACTGGACAGGCCAAATCAGCTTGATGGGCCTGCGGAAAATCGTTTCCGCGCGCACCGCCGTTGCTGCCGATTCAGGCCCTGGAGGTGACGCCGCGAGATGGAAATGCGCCTTGATTTGCCCGACGGGCAGATGGTCGCTTCGTTCCGATGATCGTTGTTCGACCGAGAGCCGCGGGGCGAACATGTTTGTTAGTCGCCCGGCGCACGCTGATCGCGCGAGGAAGCGACGACAGGCCGAAGCACGCTCGATCCGCGCCACGCGAAACGACCGGGGATGGTCTTCGCCTGCATGCCGCGGTGCACGCGCTGGGCCGTCCAACATCATTGCACGGGAATGGATCGGCGAGGCCCAGGCCGGGCTGCCGCTGGAGCTGTTCTACGAAGGCGGCGAGTGACTCTCGCTGATGCTGCGGCGCGGCCGCAGCGTCAGTCGGCCATCTCGGCGGCGTCGAGCGCGATCTCCTCGCGCTCGGCCTTCTCGGCCGTCGCAGCGTTGGCGGTCTCGGCCGTTTCGAAATCGTCCTCGGCGATCTCCTGGACAGGTGCCTCCTGGACCTCGGCCGTCTCGACCTGCTCGGCGGCGAGTTCGGCCGCCACGACGGCCTCCGGCCCGGCGTCGTCATTGGCCGGCGTCGCGAACAGGTTGGGGGCGGGAATGGTGGTGGGCACCACCGGCCGCTGCTTGGCCTTGTACCAGGACGAAAACTTCTGCGAGATGCCAGCTTCGAACTCGGCGAGCGGCATGCTGTTGCCGTCCTCGTCGGTGATGACGACCTGCCAGCCTTCCGCCTCCATCACCTGTGCGTTGGCGAGAACGATGAGGGCGCTTTCGCGCTGCTTGCGGATTGTCTGCTGCTCCCGCTCAGCCACCATCGTGTACGCCATGAACCTGACTCCCACACCTGAACTCGGGACACGTGATGGTCCGAAGCACCATCAGGACGCCGCCACTACGCCGTGAGAGTGTGAGCGCGGCTGGGCCGGATTGCGTTCGTCTAATGACAATTTGGCGGCGTCTCACGGGGTCCGACAGCGCAAAAGGAGTCGAAGATGCAACAGGCCGCAAAATTGTGGTGCAGGAACGAGAGCGCTTGTTGAAGGCGCGCCGCGACGTGTCATCATTTGATTCTGCGGCGGCAACTGCTTCGCGACATCAGCGAAAGCAGCGGGTGAACCGGACAAACAGCGGGCGAATTGGGGACGGCGATGCGAACTCATCTGTTCAGGATGCGGAATTGGAATGTGGCGATGGCAGGGCTTGCGCTGGCGATGGTCGCCAGCCCGCGCGCGGGCCATGCCTTCACGGAGGACGACCAGCGGCGGCTGTGCACGGGCGACGTGTTCCGGCTGTGCTCGTCGGAGATTCCCGATCGCGACCGCATCATTGCCTGCATGATGAAGCAGCGCGCCAGCCTCAGCGACGGCTGCCGCAGCGTGTTCGGCCGGCCATCCGAGCGCTCCGCTTCGGCCACGGTGACGCGCTGAGCCTGCCTCGTCTCGTTTCTGCAACCACGCGCCGCGTCCATCGATCTGCGGCGTGACCATAATGACCTCCATGACATGACGGCGTGGTAGTCTGGCGCGGATCGTCCGGCCAGGAGTTGACCCGCCATGAGCTTCCGCATCCTCGTCCTCTACGGCTCCTATCGCTCCGACCGGATGGGCATCCGGCTCGCGCAATTCGTCGTGGACGGGTTGCGCGCCAAGGACCAGGACGTCGAGCTGATCGACGCCAAGGCGGTCGGCCTGCCGATGCTCGACCGCATGTACAAGGAATATCCGTCCGGCCAGGCGCCAGCGGCCATGGCCAAGCTTGCGGCCAAGATCCGTGCCGCCGACGGCTTCGTGTTCGTCACCGGCGAATATAACTGGGGCATGCAGCCGGGACTGAAGAACCTCACCGACCACTTTCTCGAGGAATGGTTCTGGCGTCCGGCGGCGATCGCGAGCTATTCCGCCGGCCGGCTCTCCGGGGCCCGGGCCGCCACTGCGTGGCACGGCACGTTGTCGGAGATGGGCATGGTGGTGGTGTCGAGCACGCTTGCCGTCGGCCCGATCGGTCAGGCGCTGTCCGCCGACGGCAGGCCGACCGGCGATTCCGGCCAGTCGCTGGAACGCGCGTTTCCGCGTTTTGCCGACGATCTCTTGTGGTGGGTCGAGGCGGGCAGGGAGCAGCGGGCGCGCCGGGCGCCACCTTACTGAGCGCGGGCATCAGTGCGGGCCGGAGCGCAAGCGCTCCGGCTCTTGCGCCAAGTCCGCGAACCAGGTCCGCTAACGTTGTTCGGCGCTGCCGGTCCCGTTGGTGACCGCGCGCTGACGCGCCGGGGCGCTTGCGCCCTGGCCCTGACAGGGCCGCTCCATCCAGGTTCCGTCGGGGGCCTGCTGGTAGGCGCGGCACGGCAGGGACGACGTGGTCTGATCATCCGGCTTGGGCGTCTGGGAGCTTTTCGCCAGTGCGGGGGCGGCCGTCGCGACGAGGGCTGCCAGCGAACCGACGTAGATCATTTGGCTGATCCGCATCTTGGGGGTTCTCCTGCTCGAAGCACTCCCGATTCAAAGTCGAATTGTGGAAACTTTTAGGCAAATGGCGCCTGCCATGGCGGGAGGCTTAAGGATCGTTTGCGACGTGGCCTGCCTCGTTAAGACGTCCGCGGAGGTCCAGGCCGCGCGCGTGGCTTTCTCTGGGCTGGCATTGCGCCAATGCTGACGCTAAGAGCGGCATGACGCGCGAAAGCGCCCTCGTGACCGCGATGCGGCGCTCCGCCCGGAACGCCTTGTGCGGACAACGGACGCCGCCATGGCAGCCGGCGCTCCGACATCAGCCGCGCGATCACGGATCGCGGCGGTTCCGCTTCAGGGCGGGAGGGAGATCGCGCAGGCTGAGAACTGTGCGAGCATGACGAGACCCCGATTGCCCTCCCTGATCGCGCTGCGTGCCTTCGAGGCCGTCGGCCGCAAGGGCAGCGTGCGCGCCGCCGGCGACGAGCTCGCGGTCAGCCACACCGTGGTCTCGCGCCATCTGCAAAATCTGCAGCGCAGCCTGGGCGTGGCGCTGGTGCGGGCGGAGGGGCGGGGCCTCGCGCTGACCGAGGCCGGACGTCAGTTTCATGCCGAGGTCAGCCAGGCCTTCGACATCATCGCCCGCGCGACAATCTCGGTGCGGCCCGTGGCGCGTCCGACCCTGAACATCTGGTGCATTCCGGGCCTCGCGAATCGCCGCCTGCTGGCGCGGCTGCCCGAGCTGAGCGGCCCGCCGCGCAACTGGGACATCAATCTGCAGCCGACGCTGGCGCACCCCGATTTGCAGCGCGGCGAAGCGGATGCGGAGATCGTCTATGCCGAAGCGGTCGACCGGAGCGGCGGCCTGGTCGCTGAGGAGCTGGTGCGCCCACGCGTATTCCCGGTCGCAAGCCCGGCCTATCTGGCAAGGTTTCCGGCGATCGCGACACTCCCGGGCCTCGCCAGGGCCTCGCTGATCCACGAGGAATCCACCGCGCAATGGGAACAATGGTTCGAGCTGGCGGGGTATCGGGAGCCGGTCACGTTGCGCGGTCAGCGGCTGTGGCACGCGCATCTCGCCATCGAGGCGGCCCGCTTCGGCCAGGGCGTCGCGCTCGCCAACGAGGTGTTGGTCGCCGATGATCTGCGCAGCGGTGCGCTGGTCGAGGTGATCCCCTCGGCACTCCACATGGGAGCCTATCAGCTCGTCGCGCTGCGGGAGCGCTGGGACGAGCCCGCGATCGTCGCGCTGCGGGCTTGGCTGAAGAATGTGCTCGCCGCGTAGCTGCGCGCTCGTCCCGCTGGGTCCGGTGCATTGCAGGCACCTGTCGTCGGGAACAAGCTGATTGATCGCGACGGCTCTCGGCGTAGCCTGCGGCTCGATTTTCCCACGAGGAGTTGAGCCATGGTTGCGAATTCGGCTACGAACGAAGACCTGCTGGCGCGACGACACGAGGCCGTCGTCCGGGGCGTGAGCTATGCGACGCCGCTGTTTGCTGACCGCGCCCTCAACAGCGAGGTGTGGGACGTCGAGGGTAAGCGCTATGTCGACTTTGCCGGCGGCATCGCGGTGCTCAACACCGGCCACTGCCATCCGCATGTCGTTGCCGCGATCCGGGCGCAGCTCGACCGCTTCACCCACACCTGCTTCCAGGTGCTGCAATACGAGCCGTATGTGCGGCTGAGCGAGCGGCTCAACGCGCTGGCGCCGATTTCGGGGCCGGCCAAGTCGATCCTGCTGACGACCGGCGCGGAGGCGACCGAGAACGCCATCAAGATCGCGCGCGCGGCCACGGGGCGCAGCGGCATCATCGCCTTCACCGGCGCGTTCCACGGCCGCACCGCGCTCGCCAATGCGATGACCGGCAAGGTGATGCCGTACAAGAAGCATTTCGGGCCGCCGCTGCCAGGCGTCTGGCACGCGCCGTTCCCGATCTCCGGCAGCAACGTGACGGTCGAGGATACGCTGTCCTACATCAACTTCATCTTCAAGGCCGACATCGACGCCTCGCAGGTCGCGGCCATCATCATCGAGCCGGTGCAGGGCGAGGGCGGCTTCCACCAGGCGCCGCCGGACCTGATGCGCGGCCTGCGCCGCATCTGCGACAGCAATGGCATCGTGCTGATCGCCGACGAGGTGCAGACCGGCTTCGGCCGAACCGGCAAGATGTTCGCGATGGAGCACTACGACGTGCAGCCGGACCTGATCTGCGTCGCCAAGAGTCTCGCCGGCGGCATGCCGCTGTCCGGCGTGATCGGACGTGCCGCGATCATGGACGCCGCGGAGCCGGGCGGCCTCGGCGGCACCTATGGCGGCAATCCGCTGGCCTGCGCGGCGGCGCTCGCCGTGCTCGACGTGTTCGAGCAGGAGAAGCTGCTCGACCGCGCCAATGCGATCGGCGAGCGGCTGCGCGCGGCGATCGAGCGCTTCTCGCGCGCCAACAACCTGGTTCCGGTTTCCGGGCCGCGCGGTCCTGGCGCGATGGTTGCTTTCGATATCCTGAAGCAGCGCGGCAGCGACGAGCCGGATTCCGAAATGACCAAGCGCGTGACCCGCGTGGCGCACGAGAATGGCCTGATCCTGTTGTCCTGCGGTGTCACCGCGAGCACCATTCGCATCCTGGTGCCGCTGACCGCCTCGGACGAGATCGTGGACGAAGGGCTCGCGATCCTGGAGAAGTGCCTGGCCGCCTGACGCGCGGCCGAGATGAACGGGAAGGCTGGAGGTTTGAAACGTGACTGACGCTGCGGCGGCTGTGCCGAATGACGTGATGGAGCGGCTCGCCGCCGCTGTCGATGCCAACTTCGCCAGGCAGGTCGCCTTCCTGCAGCAGCTCGTGCAGTTCCGCAGCCTGCGTGGCGAGGAGGCGCCGGTGCAGGACTGGCTGGCTCGCGAGTTCGCGGCCCGCGGCTATCAGGTCGACCGCTTCAGCCTCGAGGACGTCGACCTGATGCGCCATCCCAAGGCGGCGCCGATGGACAGCATCGCGCTCGACGGCTCGCAGCAGGTGGTGGCGACGCTCGACGGTGCGGGCAAGGGCCGCAGCCTGATCCTGCAGGGCCACATCGACGTCGTGCCGGAAGGGCCGACCGATCTCTGGAGCGATCCGCCCTATGAGGGGATCGTGCGCGACGGCTGGATGATCGGCCGCGGCGCGCAGGACATGAAGGCCGGCGTCTCCGCGATGATCTTCGCGCTCGACGCGATCAAGGCCGCCGGCTTCGTGTCGGACGGACGCATTCACCTGGAGACCGTGACCGAGGAGGAGAGCACCGGCAACGGTGCGCTCTCGACCTTGATGCGCGGCTACACGGCGGATGCCTGCCTGATCCCGGAGCCGACCGGCCACACGCTGACCCGCGCGCAGGTCGGCGCGATCTGGTTCCGGCTGCGCGTCCGCGGCACGCCGGTACACGTTGCCTATGCCGAGACCGGCACCAATGCGATCCTCTCGGCGATGCACCTGATCCGCGCCTTCCAGGAGCACACCCAAGAGATCAACGTACGCGCCAAGTCGAACGCATGGTTCGCGTCGGTGAAGGACCCGATCAAGTTCAACGTCGGCATCATCAAGGGCGGCGATTGGGCGAGCTCGACGCCGGCGTGGTGCGATCTCGATTGCCGGCTGGGCGTGCTGCCGGGCGAGACGCCGGCGCAGGCCATGGCCGGCATCGAGCAGTGTCTCGCGAAGGCGCAGGCCGCAGACAGCTTCCTGTCGGAGAATCCGGTCGAGCTGGTGTGGAGCGGCTTCCAGGCCGATCCTGCGGCGTGCGAGCCCGGCAGCGCCGCGGAGGCCGCGCTCGCCGAGGTACATGCGCGCGTGTTCGAGCAGCCGCTCGACGTGCGGCTCTCTACGGCGGTCAACGACACCCGCTACTATCAGGTCGACTATGGCATCCCGGCGCTGTGCTACGGGCCCTATGGCATCGGTCCGCACGCGTTCGACGAGCGCGTCGATCTCGACAGCGTGCGCAAGACGACGCTGTCGATCGCGATGTTCGTCGCGCAATGGTGCGGACTGCGGCCGGCATGATCACGGTCGCGCTCCTCAGCCGTCCCGGACTGATGGATCCGATGCAGGCGCTGCTCGCGCGCGAGCTGCCGGGCGTGACCGTCGCGTCATGGCCGGAGTCGGCGGCACACGACGCCGACCTTGCCGTGTGCTGGAAGCCGGAGCCCGGCGCGCTGGCGGCGATGCCGAAGCTGAAGCTGATCCATTCGATCGCAGCGGGCGTCGACAACATCCTGTCCGATCCGACCGTGCCGGACGTGCCGCTGTGCCGGATCGTCGATCCCGATATCTCCGCGGCCATGACCGAGTTCGTGCTGTGGGGGACGCTGTATTTCCACCGCGATTTCGATCGCGTCGTCAGCAATGCGCGCAACGGCGGGTGGCGGCGTTACGAGCAGCGCGCCGCGAAGGACCGCCGGGTCGGCATTCTCGGTCTCGGCGAGCTCGGCTCCGCGGCCGCGATCCGTCTCGTCGATCTGGGCTTCGGGGTGAGCGCGTGGTCGCGCTCGCCCAAGGCGCTCGCCGGTGTGCGGACCTATGGCGGCGCCGATGCGCTCGACGCCTTCCTCGGCGAGACGGAGATCCTGATCTGCTTGCTGCCGCTGACGGCCTCGACCGTGGGCCTGCTCGATGCCGGGCGCCTGGGCCGCCTGCCCAAGGGGGCCGCGCTGATCCTGTGCAGCCGCGGCGAGCACCTGGTGACGGAGGATATGGTCGCGCTGCTCCGCAGCGGCCATCTGCGCGGCGCCGTGCTCGACGTCTTCGCGCATGAGCCGTTGCCCGCGGACGATGCGCTGTGGCGCGAGCCGGGCGTGCTGGTGACGCCGCACATGGCGGCGATCGCCTCCTGGGAGGTGATCGCGCAGCAGGTCGCGGAAAATGCGCGGCGGTTGCTGCGCGGAGAGACGTTGCGGAACGTCGTCGATCGCGCCCGCGGCTACTGATTTACCAGCGTGTCTACTCGAGTGTCTGTACCGGCGGCGCGACCGGGCCGCGCGGCGCCGGCGGAGCGACAGCGACGGTCCGTGCAGGCGGGGGTGCGCTGCGCGGCGCGGCCTGCGGCTGCTGCTGAGACTCGGTCATCGCAGCCTGGCTGTCCCTGACCGGACGCCGAACCTGCTGCGACCGGGCTGCACGCGAGCGGCGGAAGCCCCAGGAGCGCGCGATCGAAGGACCTGCGGTATAGCCGACGACGGCGCCGGCAACGGCCCCGACCGGTCCAAATACGACGGCGCCCGACAAGGCGCCCAGTGCGGCATCGCCGCCGCGGTGCTCGTCGGCCATCGCCGCCGATGCCGTCAATGTCAGCGCCAAGGCCGCGGCCGTCAGCAGTCTGGTCATGAGATGTCCCCTCCGTCGCAACAGCGCCGAAATGGCGGACAAATGTGGCGAGAAGAATGCGAGGAGCGGAACTTGTAAGGAAGCCGGTAACCCTAATGCGGACACAATGTCTCAGCGCCGGGGAGGGCGCAGTGCGCAGCTCCGTTCAATGCATCGGGCCGAGCACCGACGTGAATGGCATGGCGATGATTTCCTCGCCGAGATCGTCGGAAATGTGCAGCACCCAGTCGCGCCAATCCTCCTCGCTCTCGGACGAGATCAGCGACTGCATGACGCGCTCGGCGTGATCACAGGCCTCGGCGAGATCGATGACCGCGGTTCCACGCCGATCGACGAGGAACTCATCGGGATTGGAGCAGTGGAAGAAGACCTGCGTCATGTCCGTCTCCTCAATCGCCCTCCGGCGAATCTCAGTCAGAAGTAACAGCGTGGCGGCGCGCGCGAAATCGGATTGATCACGTAAGGTAAATTACGGGGCGCAGTCTGGGCCGGTGGAACCGGACGTGCAGTGATCCAGCTCACGGAACGCATCGGCGCAGAGGAAGTTGTCGCGAACCATTCGATCCGGCGACAGGAGCTCGACATGATGTCTGAAGTCCAGATCCACGCGATCGCCCGGCAGATGCTCGAGATGCACGGCGCCTCGGCCGTCGCGCAGGCTGCGCAGAAGGCGCAGCAATGCGAAGCCAGTGGCGAGGCCGAGGAGGCCCGCGAATGGCGCCACATCGCGGACGCCATGAGGATGATGCGCGGTCCGCATCAGAGCTGACATCGGATTCCATTTTACCGAATATCGCCGCGCGGTCCGTCGGATCCGCCGACTCTGCTCCGCACCAGCCGGCGGTGGATACGTTCGGTCAAGGGGAACGTGTGCCGCATCTCATCCTAGTTTCCGACCCATTTTCCACGCAAGAATCGGGCAACATGATTCGGCAGTGGATTCGCCGCTGACCAACGTTGCCGGCGCGCCCGCCGTCCAGGGATTATTGCCATGGTCTTCTTCAAGCGCGAGCTGAGCCCCGTCGAGATCTTCGAGCGTGCGCTGAAGGACAAGCAGGCCGCGCGGCAGCGGCTGACGGACCGTCTCCGCGTGGCCGAGGCGGCGCTGGACGAGAAGCGCGTCGCCGCGGAGCGGCTCGCCAAGGCCGGCGCCAGCAACGGGCAGCTCGATCGTGCCGAATCCAAGATGCAGGCCGTCGAGCAGAAGGCCAAGGCGCTGCGCGCATCCGTCGCCGAGTGCGACGAGCAGATCATCCTGGCGGAGCGCGCCTTCGCCGACGCGGTGGCGCAGCGCGACCGCGACCGCGCCGCCAACGACATCGAGGCCGTCGCCACCGCCATCGAGCAGGCGGTTCCTCGCTTCGAAATCGGTGCGGCGGCGCTCGTCGATGCGGTCACGCGCGGCCGCGCGGCGCTGAGCGAGGCCAGCCGTTTCGCGTCCGATGTCGACGACATCCGCCGCGAGGTGCTCTCCGCCGCGGAGCTGATCTGCTGGGAGCTGCGCGCCGCCGCAAGCCGCACGCGGGCCGGCAACATCAACGTGGCCCTGCTGGCGCCGCCCGAGACGCGGCAACTGCCCGCGCCCGAGACCGACCGTCAGATGATCTATACGCTGAGCCCGCTGACCTGGCGCGAGGGCGAGGAGGTGAAGCGCGTCGCCGCGTTCACCATGACGGCGCTGCCCAAGGCCCTGCTGCCGCTGGCGCTGGCGCATCAGCACGTCGACTATCTCAACGCGCGCCGGGTCCAGACGCTGATGCACGTCCATGGCGGCGGACAGCAGCAGAGCGAGCCGATGCCCGACGATCCGGCGCTGGTCGATCTCGATGCGCTGGGTGCGCAGGCCGAGGAAAGCCCGCAGGCTGATGTCGCCTGAGCGCGTCCACGCGCGCAGGCGCGCCGGAGCGCGGCTGAAGCTCGTTGGATCGGCCGTGCTGCTGCTGATTGTCATCAGCGCTGCACGGGCGGAAAATCTCGATGCCGGCAAACCCGCTGCGCGGCTGTTTGCGGACAGCTGCGCCACCTGTCATCGCTCGGCACGTGGGCTCGCCAAGGGGCGCTTTCGCCTGACGCTCTATCTGTTCCTGCAGAAGCACTACACCAGCAGCGACGCCGCCGCGTCGGCCTTGAGCACCTATCTGCAGTCGGTCGATGCGCCGGCAGCCGCGCCGGCCCGCCGTCCCCCTTCGCGGCGCCCGGCCCATCGTGGTGAGACACGACCGCCGCGGCCGCCGCTGCCGGTGCGGGGACGTTAGCGATCGCCTGCACGTCGCGCTCCGCCTCTCTCGTCACGTGAGGTGAACGGGCCGCGGCGATCGAATTTGAGCTGCTCAGGTGCAGCCGCTCGGCCCGCAGTTTTCCGGTGTGTGCCCGTCCGGGTGTGGCCGATATCCTCGACCTGGGCTATGCTCGTCGGCCAAGGTGCTCGACGCCCCCGGGAGGCCGATCTCGCGCGTGTCCGTGCGAAGCTGGCCGTCCCGAGCCGGATCATCGTGACGTCTCAGTCGTGCCACGAGCCGCGTTATCGTGATTGTGTTTTCGGGCGTTATGTCTTTTGACGTTGTGTTTGGGCTGTCTGAGGCGGGGCAGCGGCGATGATGACCTTACCGGAGCTCGCGGCAGCGGCGTTGGAGCGTTTCCTCAGCTCCTATATGCGACGCCGTTTCGGATCGTCTCATACCCAGTTGACGGAGATGCTTCCGGCAGCTGCGCGCATTGCGCTGGAATGCATCGGCAACAGCGATGCGCTGTATCACAACGTCGAGCACACCTTGCTGGTGACGTTGGCCGGCCACGAGATCCTGCGCGGCCGTGCGCTGCACAGCCACATGACGGCGGACGACTACGTCCACGTCATCCTGGCCTGCCTGCTTCACGACATCGGCTATGTCCGCGGCTTGTTCAGGGAAGACGATGTCAATGGCTTCGTCGTCGATCGCGGCGGCCGCAAGATCTGCCTGCCGCGCGGCTCCTCCGATGCCAGCCTGATGCCGTATCACGTCGACCGCTCGAAGCTGTACGTGATCAACCGCATCGAAGGCATGGCGCCGCTGGACAAGGACCGCATCGCCCGCGCCATCGAGGGCACGCGCTTTCCGCCGCTCGCCGGCCAGCAGTTCGACGAGGAGCAGTCGATCGTGCGCGCCGCCGACCTGATCGGCCAGCTCGGCGACCCCAACTACATCCGCAAGGCCAACGCGCTGTATCACGAGTTCGAGGAGGTCGGCATCAACCGGCAGCTCGGCTATGAGTCACCGGCCGACATCGTCAATCGTTATCCGCAGTTTTATTGGAACAGCGTCGCCCCGCACATCCAGACCGAGATCCGCTATCTCAACATGACATCGACGGGGCGCCAGTGGATCGCCAACCTCTATGCCAACGTGTTCCGCGCCGAACGCGACATCTCGCTGTCGGGCCCGCAGAGCTGACTGGCTGGAGTCAACGCCGGCCCCCGACCTCGTCGATGTGGTCGAGCAGGTCGGCCGGGTCCTCGTAGACGCGGATGGCGCCGGACTGGCGCAATTCCTCCGAGCCATAGCCACCACTCAACAGGCCGACGCCGAGCGCCCGGCAGCGGGTTGCGGCAAGCATGTCCCAGATGCTGTCGCCGATCACGACCGCGCGCTCGATCGGCGCGTCGAGGCGGGCGGCGGCCGCGAGAAACAGGTCGGGATCAGGCTTGGCGTAGCGGACCTCGTCGCGGGTCACGACGGCGCTGGTCTTGGGATCGACGCCGAGCGCGGCGAGATTGACGGCCGCCGTTTCCATTCTGCCGCTGGTCGCGATCGCCCAGGGGATGCCGGCATCGGTCAGGAAACCCAGCAGCTCGCGGGCGCCGGGCAGGGGCCGGACCTGGCCTCCGAGCTTCTGATAGGCCGCCGCATGCGCTTTCCGCAGCCGCTCGATCCGCTCGGGCTCGATGGCAAAACCGGTCTCGCGCAGCAGCTGGTTGGTGAACAGGCCGCCGCTCATGCCGATCTTGCGGTGGATGCGCCAGACCGAGAGCTCGATGTTCTCGGCATCCAGCGCCGTCTTCCAGGCGAGCACGTGCTGATAGACGCTGTCGACCAGCGTGCCGTCGAGGTCGAACAGGAAGGCGGTTTCGATGCGCATGGCTCGCTCCGGGCTGGATGTCTGCTGCGTAGCAGCTCAAGGCCAAGCGGCAGCGGCCATCCGGGTTCCTGCCCGCCGCCGGGCTGTGCCGTGCCCGCTATGGCTGTGCGCAGACCGACGAGCCGTGCGGTCTTTCCACTCCGTCGGTAGCCCCGAGGCCGCTCCGGGGTCAGCCCTTGGGACGGATGAAGCCGGCCAGCGTCTTCTTCTGCTCCTCGCACCAGTTCGTCATGCCGAGGCGGCGCTGATCCATGTCGATGGCCTGCGTGGCGACGGCCACCTCCGCCATCAGATCGTCGTCCTGCTTCTCGCCCATCTTGCCGCCGGTGTGCATGTAGGCGATCGCCTTGCGCACCTTCTCGGTCGTGCCGTCAGGCATCTTCATGTCCTGCGCCTTCTGGACCAGATCCTGATAGACGACATCGACGCCGGGACATTCGACCTTGGTGGCGAACGCCTCCAGTACCATGGTCGTATACATGTGGCGTGGCTCGGCGCTGCCCGGTGTCAGGGCCGCCAGCAATGCCGCGATGGTCAATGCCGCAAGGGTTGACGTGTAAAGCAGACCGTTTCGCATTCTCTGGCTACCTCCCGCTTGTTTTCGGCGAGGCTAGCCTGTGGGCGAAGCGCGGGCAACAACGAGCGCAGTGCAGCACGCGCGAATTGATCGAAGGGGTCGCCGGCTATTTGTTCAGCCGCCGCTCCTGCTCCTTGAGCAGAACGTCGAGCTCCTCGCTCTGCTGCGCGAGGCGGTCGGCGTTGCGCTCCTCGTCCGCGGCACCCGACTGCGAGGCGGCCTGCTCGGTGATCTGGCGGATGTTGTCGCGCAGGATCGCGATGCGGTCTGCGAGGTCGGAGGCGGACAGGACGGTCGGATCGGTCAGGCTCATGAACCCCTCGGGGATGCGCATTGTCAGGCGCAGTTCCTTAGCTCGGAAAGCCGCGTCGCCACAAGTGGATCGACGACATCGATCACCGCCGCGCCGATCGGCGCGGACCAGCGCGGGCGCCTGTGCGGATCCTTCAGCGCACCGGCATTGGCGGGCGCACCACGGGCTGATCCGGATCGACCGGCGCCGACGGCAGCGGCATCGGGGCGGGCGGCGGAGGGGCCATGCTGGTTGCGGCCGGCGGCGGCATGCGCGGCCGGTGCGGTGCTGCCGCACCAGGCTGTGCCGGGGTCACGGCCGCCGTTGCAGGGCGCGCGGCCGGGCGCGGCCGGATCGTCTGCTCGATGGCGCGCGGATCGAACGACCGTGCTTCCGCGGTCCGCTCGCTCGGCCGCTCGGCGGGCCTGTCGCTGGACTTGGCCTCGGCGACCCGCGCCATGTCGCGGACCATCTGCTCCTGCCCGGCCTTCAGCTGTGCGAGGCTCGTCTTCAGCTCGCCGATCTGCTGGCTCAAGGCAGCGAGGTCGTGGGCCATCGATTGCAGCAACTGCGCCTGCTCCTGCGAGGTCGCGCCAACCGCGCTCGTTGCGTGCTCCTGCACCTCGGCCGGCGCTTCTGCGGCCGCCTGCTGGGGCGCGGTCGCGGCTGGCTGTGCCGCGGCATCCTTGTCGGCGTTCGAAGCCAGCGAGATCCGCGGCATCCAATGCGCGATCATCTCCTGGGCCTGGTCTCCATAGCTCTGCCAGGCGGCTGCGGCGACGGCGCTGCCGACCGCGAACAGCACCGCCAGAATGGTGCGCACGGCCCAGGTGGCGAACGTGCTGCGCTCTCCGGTGACCGCGAAGTCGCTGGTCGCCTGCGTCCTGTAGTCAGGGTCGATCTTCGGCGAGGGCACGTCCGGTGGCCGTTGCGAGCTGCGCCTGTCCGCTTCGGCGGCAGTGCGATCGGCGCGGGCCGCCAGCACGATCTCGGGATCGATCACGGCATGAGGCTGCTGATCGCCGTCCTTGGTCGTCGTTGCAAGCATTGACGCTCCGTCCTCCGTTGTCGTCCGCCTCGCAGGCGGCGCTCGGCTCTGTTCCGATGCGTCGTCCTACCAACGCCTCGTGCACCCACGCTTCGCGTACTCACGCTGCATCGTACTGACGCTTCGTGACACCAACGTCGGATGACGACTGCGCCACGAAACGCTCGGCCTCTCCGGCCGCATCAGCACAGAACCTGGATACCGGTTGTCCCTCGTGCCCACGCATCTGCATGTTCACGGTGATCCATCTTGGCCAGAGCCGCATACTCGGGAACGTCCCATCATCGTTCCGTCGCGCCGACGCTCTGCTGATTCCCATTCTCATCGACACTTGGTCATATCCGCCCCAACCAAGGCGAAGACATGGCGGTTGCGCGACCCATGCGACCTCCACCTCTGGCCGCAGGCGGAGCATACCCCGAATGCACCGCGAAGGCTATGCCGACGGCGTTTCGCCGTGCCGGCGAGATCCTGGCCATTGTTACCGACCGGTGCCGCGAAATGAAGCGTCGATCGGCCCGTCAACGCTTGAGAATGTCGCCCGTGGGCACCCGGATCTCGCAGCAGAGGCCGCTCGGTTCGAAGCGCCGGACAACGCGGGCACCGACCTCGTACGGCAGCATCTGTTCCAGCAGCACGGTTCCAAAACCCTGGCGCTGCGCACCCAGCGGACGGCCGGACATGCCGGTCTCGGTCCAGTCGATGACCAGCCAGTCGGCCGCGTCGCGCTCATCGAGCCGCCATTCGATCCTGATGAAGCCCCGCGGCACTGTCAGCGCACCGTATTTCAGCGCATTGGTCGCGAGCTCGTGCATGGCAAGCCCGATGCTCTCGGCCGCCTTCGGCTTCAGTCGCACCTGGGGGCCCGACAGCGAGAATTGCCTGTCCTCGCGCGCGGCGCCGGCGCGCAGCTCATCGGCGATCAGTTCGGCCAGATCGAAACCGGCGAGGGGATCGCGCGTGACGACCGCCTGGATGCGCGACAGCGCTGTGATGCGGCCTTCGAGGTGACTGGCGAAATCCTCGACACTGTCGCTCGAGTCGCCCGTGCGGCGGATGATCGAGCGGATCACGGCGAGCATGTTGCGGACGCGGTGCTGCAGCTCGGCGAGCAGCAGCTTCTGGTGCTCGGAGGCCGAGACCAGCGCCGTGATGTCTTGGGTGATGCCGCCGATGCGCTGCACCCGTCCCAACTCGTCGACCATGGGAAAACTACGGATGCGCAGCCAGCGCGTGACGTCGTCCGGCTGGCTGACGATACGGACATCCAGGCTGTCGCGCTGGCCACGCCGGGCGCGCTCGAGGCTCTCGATGGCGCGGGGCCGGTCCTCCGGCAGCATGAGCTCGGTCCACGATGCCAGATGGTCGCCGCGGAGCACAGCGCTGCGCGGGACGCCATAGATCGTCTCGAATGCGGGGCTGAGATATTCCCAGCGCAGGGTCTCGGCATCGCGGATCCACACGACGTCGGAGGATGCTTCGCCGAACTGGCGGAAGCGCGCCTCGCTGTCGCGCAGCGCGGCCTCGGTGCGCTTGCGGTCGTCGATGTTCATCGCGAGCCCGACCAGGGTGCCGTCGCCGAGGTCACGGCCGGCGAACATCATCCAGGCGCGTTCCCCGTCCTTGCGAAAATACTGCTTCTCATAGGGACCGATCCGGCCGGTCTGCCGCAGCAGCTCGATCTGGTCGCTCGATGTGCGCATCCATTCCGGGGGTGTCAGGCTCTTCCAGGTCAGCTCGCCGCTGTCGATGTCCTGGCGCGAATAGCCTGTCATCGCCAAGAAGGCCTCGTTGGCGTCGATCAGGGTGCCGGCTGCATGATCGAAGAACAGCACGCCGACCGAATCGATCTCGAGGAGGCGGCGCAGCCGATGATCGCCGGCATCGCCGCCGTTCGAATGCGGCTGCCGTGCGGACGGCCCTGCCTCCGGCAGCTCGCTGCACCCGAGGCAGACGGCGAGCTCGGGATCGGTCTGTGCGAGGGCAAGCACGTCTGAATCGATCGCAAGCAGGTGTACATCGGCCCAGAAATGGGCTGTGCGCAGATAGGCGAGGAAGGCCGCCAGCAGATCGAACCTGGTGTTGCCGAAGGCATGTCGGATTGCGCGCCGCGAGCGGTCGGAATCAGCACGCTGCATGAACAGCACCGACGCGGCCTCGAACAGGTCCGCCTCACCATCGCTGCCCGGCTCCGGGATGTCGAGCGGGGGTTGGATGAGTTCAAGCCGGTCGAGCGCCGCCGCGGCGCGCGCGGGATCCGCGAGCGGCCGCGCGAGCAGGTGACGCGCCCGATCGATCGTCTCCGGGCGAGACGTCGAGTCACCCGCGGGCTTGCCCAATCCGACCAGAAATCCGAAATGCCGGGTCAGACAATAAGGCGAGCGGTTGAGGCGCGACAGATGGACGGCGAGCCGCTCCTTGAAAAGGGCCGGAAGCGGGGTGTCGAGATAGGCGCATTTGGCGAACTGCCAGAGCTGTCGGGTCGCCTCAGGCGCCGACGGCGCCGACCTGAACAGGTTGGGCATCAGCCCGAGGCGCTGCACGATCTCCTGCTCGAAGGGTCCGTCCACCATGCGCTGTTCGACCATCGCCGTTTCCCCGGCAGAGTGCCGACACGGTCAGCATAGCGCAAGCGCCAGCGCTCCGAACCTCTCACTCATTCGCGTCGAGCTGACGGCCTTCGCGGTCCAAATGCAAGTAATTCGCGTTGAACAGGCCGGCGCTCATCAGGCGCTCGAGGTCCGGAAGTACCAGCATCTTGCCCTTGAGCACGATCAGGTTGCTGGCGCGCAGTTCCTGCAGCGTGCGGTTGACGTGGACCTTCGACAGGCCTGTCGCCTCGGCGAGATCTGCCTGGGTGAGAGGGAAGCTGCAACTGCTGTCGTCGGCCAGGCCCGCCAGCCGCAGCCGGAAGAACAGTTCGCACAACAGGTGAGCCATGCGTTCGGACGCGGTGCGTTGCCCGAGATTCATGGTCCATTCGCGCTGGATTGCGGCGTTGACCAGCGTCTCCCACCAGAACGCCGTCGCAATGCGCGGATAGCCGGCGCTGATCTCGTCGAAGAACTCGCGCGGCAGGTCGGCGATCGACACCGGCGTGATGGTGCCGATCGAATGGTCCATCTCGCGCAGGATGAAGATGTTGAGATCGCAGATATCGCCAGGCAGGAAGAACGAGACGATCTGGCGGCGGCCGTCCTCGAGCTGCTTGTAGCGGCAGGCCCAGCCGTTCAGGATCAGATGCACGTCCTTGGGCTTCTCGCCTTCGCGCGCGATGTCGGTGCGTGGCGCGAAGGTCCTTACCCGTTGAGCCGCCGCGCGGTTGAGCATCAGGCGGTCGGCCGCAGAGAGGCGGACGAAATTCTCGAGCTTGCGGACCAGATGACTCAAAGAGTGGTTCCCCCGAGTTGGTTTATTGGGGTTCCATTCGGTGCGACTTCAATAACTTATGTTAGCATGATACCGCGTTGACCGCTGATCTTTCTGCACCTGCGCGCGGAACCAAAGTGCGGCCCGCGGCCGGGGACTGCTGCGGCATCTTGGCGATGCTCCTGCCCTCAGCGATGCTCGGAGCTGGGCAACATCGCGCGAGTCCGACCAGTCCTTCGCGCCCCTGTCGTGGAACTCTCATGAAATCTGATGCGGCATCACCGTCGAAGCCCGTGAAATTACGGGACCCGATGCGTGATCGCGACGATCTGGCGCTCGGCGAAACCTGTGTAGTTAAGGCCCCCTTAGTTCCGGCTTCTGGGTTGATCAAAACAAGCAACTGGAAATGCATCAATGCGAGTCGGTCAGCTCTTTTCGGCATCGATGCTCTCGGTCACGGCGCTTGCCTGTGTTCTCGGGGGCGAGGTGCTGGTATCTCACTATCGCGCCTACGCGAGCAGAACCGAAGCGATCAAGTCCGTCGACAAGGCCGGGCAGCAGGCCGACGCCGCCTTCGCCAAAGCGAAAGCGGCCGTTGAGACGCTCTCCGACAGCCAAGCCATCTTCGACGGACTGAGCGCTGCCAAGGCAAAGCTCACCGACGTGCGCGCGATGGTCGACCGCGCCGCAAGGCCGGATCGAGGTCGATCGCGTACGGATCGAGTCGAGCATCGATCAACTCGGCAATCCTCCGTCCGCGCCGCCTGACGACGGGACTGCACGGCACAGCATCCGAACATCATGAGGGCCAGCTCGGACCGGCGCTCATATCGTTCGCTCGCTTGCCCTTGTCGAGGTTCTGCGCCATTTCGAGATGATGCTGCAGGGCCGGCAGGTTCTTGCCGGCCCATTCCTTCAGCGCCGGATTGTCGCCGCCCTTCGCATAGCGCTCGAACAGCGACACCGCGTCCTTGTGGGCGCTGACCTGCATGTCGTCGAAATCCGAGCTGAAGTCCTTGCCGCTCGCGGCCTTCAGCTTGTCGAGCTTGCTCTGATGCGCGCTGTCGAGAGCGGCGGGCAGTTGGACCTTGACCTTGCCGCTCTCGACCATGCTCTTCAGCTCGGTCGACGTCTTGGTGTGATCCTTGACCATCTGCGCGGCGAAGCTCTTCTCCTGCGCGTTGCCCTTCTGCTCGGCGAGCTGGTTCGACTGTAGTTCGAACATGTCGCTGATGGCGACCTGCTTGACGAAGTCCTCCGTGCCCGGCGACAATGCCGAGCGCCGAATTCACCCCGGTCTTTTCGCCGACGGATTGGGCGAGGGAAGGGCCCGCCAGCACCAGGCAACCGAGCGTGATGAGTGTGCGTCGCGCGGATCGTTCCTCTCGTTGGTTGCAGACCTAAACCGAGAGATGTGCACGATGTTCGGACGAGCTGGCGCGCGCTGCGCGGCCTGCCCGGTGAGAAGACGCCGCGAGCAGCCGACGTAGCCGCAGAGCGTCGGCGGGTGCCGCGCTCTTCTGGTCGTTGTCGAAATAGACGTAGACGTCGATGCCGCGCGACGCCCAGGCGCGCATGCGCTTGGCCCAGGCCTCGAGTGTCGCGTCCGGATAGTTGTCCTTGTAGCGGCCGCCCGGACCATGGCCGCGCACATAGACGAAATCGGCCGTGCGCCTCCACGGCGCCGGCGCGTCGTGATGGTCCGACAGGCAGAGCGAGATGTTCGCGTCCCTCAGCAGGCGCATGATGGCCGGTGTGTACCAGCTCGGGTGACGGAATTCGAAGCTGTAGCGCCGGTGCGTCGGCAGCAGCGGCAGAAACGACTCGAGCCGTTCTGGATTCGCTTCGAATTGCGGCGGCAGCTGGAACAGCACGGGGCCGGCCTTGTCGCCGAGCAGCGACAGCCGGCTCTCCATCAGCGCGATGCTGTTGACCGAGCGCGCAGACAGGCGCTTCCAATGCGTGATGAACTTGGAGGCCTTCCAGGCGAAAACGAAATCGGGCCCGGTCTGATCGCGCCAGCCGCGGACGGCAGCTTCCGTCGGTGTCCTGTAGAACACGCCATTCAGCTCGGTGGTCTCGAACTGGCTGGCGTAGTAGGGCAGCCGATGTCTGATCAGCAGTCCCGGCGGAAAGAACGCGCCGCGCCAGGACTCGTAGTGCCATCCCGATGTGCCTATCACGACCCGGGCCATCATCGTCCTCTCGCTGAGACAAGACCTCGAAAGCAAAGCGTCGTGATGGCGTTCGGGTTCCTTTCAGAGCCGCAGCAGACGATACGGCGCGTGGTCTAGCGCTCCGCGGCGTGCAGCACCGGCGCGCTCAACAGCTCGTTGATATGCGCCGCCGTCTCCGCCTGCATCGCCTTCTTCAGCATGATGTCGCGTTCGGGGCCTGCGGGAAGACGTGCTGCCGCCTCGCGGGCAGCGGCTGCAGCCTGCTGCAGCCGCTGGCGGAACGACACTGTCTGCTTGCGCCGGTTCCGGGTGACCTTCATGGCGAAACTCCTGTTGATCCTCCGAACATGAGTCTGCTGCCCTGCCGAGGGGCTGTCGCTAACACACGTTAGCGTGCACTTCACTATCCCTGGAGGTCCCGTCGGAACCCACGATGAGTGTTGTGGTGCTGATTAGTTGTTCGAGCGATCGGGGTCATTGCCCGGAACGCTGAGATGCACCTCGTGGCCTTGCTTGATGGCCAGCGTCGCAGCTGATGCAGCGGATTCGAACGCAGCCTCTTTGGTCGCGTAGTCGCCATGGGCGTTGCCGTCATGCAGCACGCTCCAATGATCGCCGACTGCAACGATGGCGTATTGAGCCAGTCCCATATCGTCCTCCATTCTTCGCGTCATTCGGCTGAAGGCCGTCAGCCGCCGGATGCCGTGACGCGCCAGACCGTATTGCCGACATCGTCGGCAATCAGCAGGGCGCCGGTCTTGTCCACGGCGAGACCGACCGGCCGGCCGCGCGCCTCGTTCCGATCATTGAGGAAGCCGGTCACGACGTCCTGGGCTTCGCCGTTCGGCTTGCCGCCATCGAAGGGGACGTAGACCACCTTGTAGCCGTTCAACGGCGTGCGGTTCCAGCTGCCGTGCTCGCCGACGAACGCGCCGCCGCGATAGGCCTGCGGCAGTGCGCTGGCGGTGTAGAACGTCATGCCGAGCGGCGCGACATGCGAGCTGAGCGCGTAGTCCGGGACGATGGCCTTTTCGACCAGGTCCGGCCGCTGCGGCTGCACGCGGGGATCGACATGCTGGCCGTAATAGCTGTATGGCCAGCCATAGAAGCCGCCGTCCTTCACCGAGGTCATGTAGTCGGGCACGAGGTCCGGACCGATCTCGTCACGCTCGTTCACGACCGTCCACAGCGCGCCGCTCTGCGGCTCGAAGCTCAATCCGTTCGGATTGCGCAGGCCGCTCGCGAATACCCGCCAGCGTCCCGTGGTGCGATCCACCTCGAGAATGGCGGCACGGTTCTTCTCGGCCTCGATGCCGTTCTCGGTGATGTTGCTGTTGGAGCCGACGCCCACATAGAGCAACCGGCCGTCGGGGCTCGCCACCAGGCTCTTGGTCCAGTGATGATCGATCGGGCCGCCCGGCAGCGCGGCAAGCGTCGTGCCCGCATCCTTCATCTGGGTTTCGCCCGGCGTGTAGGGATATCGAACGATGGCGTCGGTGTTGGCGATGTAGAGATCGTTGCCGACCAGAGCGATCCCGAACGGCGAATTGAGATGGTCGATGAACAGGCTCTGCTGCTCGGGAATGCCATCGCCATTGGCGTCGTGCAACAATGTGACGCGGTTGCTCGCTCCGGTGTTGCCGCCCGACGTGGCCCAGGATTCGACGAGGGCCATCACGAGATCCTTCGGCCGTTTCGCCGGCGGCGGGGGCGGCGCTTTCGATTCCACCACCAGGACGTCGCCGTCCAGCAGCGTGTAGAGCGAGCGCGGATGCTGCAGGCCGGTCGCGAGCGCCTCGATCTTCAGGCCCGGCGCGACTTTGGGAGTCTCGCCCTGTTTCCAGCCGACCACCGTGGCGACGTTCATCGGCGGCAACAGGTATTGCGTCAATGCGGGCAGCTTGACGTTGGCGCCGATCTCGGCGTTCGGATCGCCGCCTTCGTTGCACGCGGTGAGACCAAGCGCGGATATTCCGAGCAGGAGGGCTGTGAGCAGAGGCGCGAGGCGGGAGGAGCCGGACGGCGTCATCGTGCGACTCCCACCCTGTGACGATACACGAGCGACCAACCGAGCCAGCCGGTGACGGGCAGGATCAGCACCGTGACGAGCGACAGGATGAGGCCGGTCGGCACGACCGAGGTCCAGGCATCGCGTGAATGGACCAAGTTGTTGAAGAAGGCCAGCACCAGGGCGATGAGGTTGCCGGCCATGTGCGGCCAGGCCGGTGCCTGCGACCGGATCAGCCGATTGCCAAGGAAGTCGATGAGCCCGGCGATGCCGGCCAGCACGCCCATGATCAGTCCGACCAGCAGCAGCCAGGCGGAGATATCCGCCCACATGATTTCAGCGGTCCGCCAATAGGCGATGTCGGTGACGAACGCTCCGATGAAGCAGACGATAGGGAACGGCACCAGCATCGGATGGATCGGATGCCGTGCGATCTGCGCCGTTGGCTCCGGGGATGGTCGGGTGGTTTCGGCGGTCGCCACGGCGGTCTCCTCGATTGGACCTGTTGCAGCGTGGAGAACCGTCGGCCTCAACAGGTGTTCCGATGACACCGACGGATTTGGCGTGGCGCTCACGCAACGTCACGCGACGGCCGCCGCCGCCCGGGCGCCCGTGCCGGCGTGTCGGTCAGCGGTCCTGTTCAGCGGACCGGTGCCGCGCGCGCTGTCGCCGGCCGCGTCGTTGCGCGGCGCCGTCGGCGCGGGTGCGGGCGGCTGGCTCTGGCTGGGCGCCGTGCCGGTTGTCTGCCGGCTCTTGGTTTGGACCCCGGGGCGACCGTTCGCTCCCGGTGCCGTCGAACCGCGGGGCAGCCGGCCCCTTCTCAGCCCGCCGCCTTGGGTCTACCCGGCCGGCCGATAGCCTGTTAAGCAACTGCGCAGGACGGGGCGGTCCCCGCGGATACGAGACTGAGAGGAAGCGGCAATGATTCAGACGGTCGGCATCATCGGAGCAGGCACCATGGGCAACGGCATCGCGCAGGTGTGCGCCGCCGCGGGCGTTCCGGTCGTCATGGTCGACATCTCGGAGCAGGCCGTGGCGCGCGGGCTGGCGACGGTGGGCTCCAGCCTCGATCGCCTGGTCAAGAAGGAGAAGATGACGACCGCCGACAAGGACAGGGCGTTGTCGCTCATCACCGGCACCGCCGACAAAGCGAAGCTGTCGAACTGCGACCTGGTCATCGAGGCCGCCACGGAGAACGAGGAGTTGAAGCTCAAGATCCTCAAGGACCTCTCTGCCGGTCTGAAACCCGAGGCGCTGATCGCGACCAACACCTCCTCGATCTCGATCACCAAGCTGGCCACCGCCACCGACCGGCCCGACCGATTCATCGGCATGCACTTCTTCAATCCGGTGCCGATGATGGCGCTGCTCGAACTGATCCGCGGCCTGCAGACCTCGGATGCGACCCATGCGGCCGCCGCCGATTTCGCCAAGCGGATCGGCAAGGTCGCGATCACCGCGAAGAACAGCCCGGGCTTTGCCGTAAACCGCATCCTGTGCCCGATGATCAACGAGGCGATCTTCGCGTATTCGGAAGGCATTGCCACCGCGGCCGACATCGACGAGGGCATGAAGCTCGGCTGCAATCACCCCATCGGTCCGCTGGCGCTGGCCGATCTGATCGGTCTCGACACGATGCTGTCGGTGATGGAGGTGTTCTACAACGGCTTCAACGATCCGAAGTATCGGCCGGCGCCGTTGCTGAAGGAGATGGTGGCCGCAGGCCAGCTCGGCCGCAAGACCGGCAAGGGCTTCTACGACTACAGCAAGTAGCTGCGGCAGATTGCTTCGGCGGCGGGTGGCGCCTGCACCCGCCGTGCATCAGGCGATGAAGGATTTCGTTCGGGGATATTGGTCGGGGACATTGGGAATGCGGCGATGCCGCGAGCGGGTATCTCGGCTGCCATTGGTCAACTGATTGCTGCACGCGATCGACTGATCACACGTTCCAATGTTCGCGTTGCGCAGTATCAACCCGAGTATCGGGCCTCAAGCCGCAGATAGCTACAAAGCTCGCGCTGAAGTGATCCAGATGGACGGCACAGCGCCGGGCGGGCAAGGGGCCATGCCTCGCTGATGCAGCCCACTAAGCCGCGACCCGGCGTGCCGTTCGTGATTTGCCGCTATGCGATGGTCCGAAGCGAGTCCCGTCGCACTCAGCGGATCTGGTACGGAGGTGGAGTCATAGAACCTCCCTGCAATCAGATGGTTTGTTGTCGTTCGGACATCGCGGCGTCGTCAGGAACGGCCACCGAGATTGGACGACGCGGTTATCGTCCTCCCGGCTGCCTGTGCTGTCAAGGCGCATCCTGACGCATTGATGAATTCGGCGTTACGGGGCGTCGATACTGCGAGTGCAGGAAAACTTTGATCACGCGCTGGTCTGATGACAAATCCGTGCAAATCACTACATGAGGGTGGCCGAGCCGTGTCGGTCGAAGAAGGTTCGCGATTGCGCCCGGTCGAGCGCGCGTCGTCCGCAGCGGCGGAGACGATCAGCATGTTTTATGTAGGCGTAGTGCTTGGGGGCGACAAACGGGCTGCACGGCGCATTGATGTGGCGCGTTAGACGGCCCAAAGTCGTCAGCGACGAAGCTGAAGGTTCCGGGAACCAAAGAATTCGTGGTGTTTTGTTTGCCGCGAGAAGCAAGGCAGGAGAACAGCGATGAGAGCAGTTGGCATTACTCTGGCGACGGTCGCCCTGTTTGCGGGGACTTGGCCCGCTCTGGCAGCGGAGCAAGACACGGCGGGCATGGTCACGGGGATCAACCGTCTCAACGGCACGATCGCGATCAAGCGCGTTCCCAACGGGACCGTCGGTGCCAACACGGCCGGAGCGGCCCAGGAGTTCAAGATCAAGGACAATGCCATGATCGAGAACATCCACGCCGGCGATCGCGTGACGTTCTCGACGTCCGACGCCGCCACACCGACGATCGTCAAGCTCGACCGGCAGAAATAGCCGACATAGCCGGATCGAGGGCGCGATGAGGCAGAGGCAGTGCGGTGCTCTCCGCGGTTGGGGCGTATGGCGTCTCGGGCTCTGGGCGATGATGGTCGTCGGGGCCTGCACTATTGCGAATGCGGCTCCGACCGACCTGTACCAGGCGCAGACGGTCGTGACCGGTCAGGGCGAGGACAATCGCCGGGCGGCATTTGCAGCATGTCTGGAAGACGTGCTGATCAAGGTGTCCGGTGCATTTCAGCTCAGGAACGACGCAAGGCTCGCGCCACTCGAGGCGCGGGCAGCGGAGTTCGTCACCGGCTTCGATTATCACGATCAGATGTCGGGCAAGCCGAAGCACGACGAGCAGGGCACGCGCGACCGTCCGTATGACTTGACTGTGTCATTCGATCGCGCGCGGATCGATCAGTTGCTTGCGAGCTTGAACATCAAGCCGTGGCCAGCGCCGCGCCCGTCGATTGCCGTGATCGTGGCGATGACGTCGGGCGGTCGTACTTTCTTCGTTGCATCCGACGACCGGAGGACCGATCTGCAGCGCGACGCGCTGCGCGCAGCGGCCGTCAAGCGTGGACTCGAGATCGCTCTGCCAAGCGCCTCCGAGGTCTCGAAGGCCGCCATTGAGCGGACCAAGTTGAACGATGTCCAGTCCGCGGCGGTTGCGCCGTGGTTTCCCGGCGCTGATGTCATGCTCTTTGGCGATCTCACCTGGGACGATGCCGAACTGGGCTGGGTCACGCAATGGCGCCTCGATCGCGCTGGCAAGCAAGATCGGTGGCAATTCCGTGGCGTGACGTTCGACGAAGCATTTCGCCGTGCTCTCGGTGGAGCAGCGCAACTCCTCTCCGACAACGGAGCGCCGTGAGGTTGCCGCGATAGTCTGCAACCATCCCCGTGGACCGGATGCCTGAGCCGCGCATGCGGGGCGCGAGAGTCTCGCGCCCGAGCTCGCTCGGGCAAACAGACAGGAGGGCGCCCGTGGTGAAACTCAGACCGTGTCTCGTTGCTGCGCTGTTGATTGTCACGCCCGCCTCGCTGGCGGTGGCCGCGCCGGGCCTGGTGCGCACCGCGGCCACCATGCGCGCAGGACCCGGCCCCGGTTTTCCCGTCGTCGAGCGCATTCCAGTCGGCGCCAGGATCACCATCCATGGCTGCATTCAAGGCGGCGCATGGTGCGATGTCAGCTTCGGAGGCGAACGCGGCTGGGTCGCGGCGCGGACGCTCGCCTATCTGTATCGTGAGCAGTACGTCTACCTGCCCGAATATGTCGAGTACGTGCCGACTGTCGGCTTCACGCTGACCACCTATTGGAGCAGCTTCTATTTCGGACGGCCTTGGTATCATCGGCACGCGTTCTGGAACCGCTACTGGCATCGCCATCCGCCGGTCATCGCGCAAAATCCGCCTCAGCCTGGCATGACCCCGGGGATGCCGGGTCGTGGTCCCGGCGGGATGATCCAGCCTAGCGCCGGAGCGGGCGCGGTCGCCGGCACGGGCCAACGATCCGGACCGCCTTCGGGCATGCAAGGTCGTGTGCCGCCTGCGACTGCCGCCGGCCCCGGCGCACCTCCGGTCGTGGTTGGTGCTCCCGCTCGAGCTGCAACGCCACCCATGGTGCAGCCATTGATGAGCCGAAGCAGCGGTGCGCCGCAGAGCGCCCGCGCGCAGATGGGCGGCATGCGCATGATCGGGACTTCGCCGCAAATCGGCTTGGCGCATATCGGGGGCGGCCCCGCCATGGGCGCTGCGCGTGTCGGCGTCAGCGGCCCTCGCGGCGGCGGGCGTTCCGGCCCGGACGGTGGTTTCCGTCGGCACTGAGTCATCAGCGCTGCCCTGGTGTCCGGATTGTGAAGGTGGCGTGCCGGCCGGCGCTGGCGAGGGCGGGCGCGATGACTACATGGCTGTCACTCCTCGGTGCCTCCATTGTTCTCGCCCATCGTGAAAAAGCCCGTGCTCGCTTTCCTCCTGCTCATCTTCGTGCCCATCTCGCTGTCGGCCGCGAACTATCTGCGCGGCGATCGTCGCGGCAGCTGGCAGACTGCGGACCGTTCGAGCGCGGGCCTGCTGCCATCGCCGGCGCAGCATGCCGACGCGATGGTGCGCGTATTCGCTGCGCGCACGGTGCGTTGGCGTGGCATCTTCGCGGTCCACACCTGGATCGTCGTGAAGGAGAAGGGCGGCCCGCGCTACACCCGCTACGACTACACCGCGTGGGGTGAGCCGATCCGGGTCGATGGCTTCGCGCCCGATGGTCGCTGGTTCGGTGCATTGCCGGAGACAGTGCTGGCCGTCGACGGCGATGAAGCCGAGCGGGTGATCCCGAGGATCCGCAGCGTGATCGAGAACTACCGCTTCCGCGCCTATGGCGACTACAACGCCTGGCCGGGGCCGAATTCGAACACCTTCGTGCAGGCGGCGCTGAACGCGGTTCCTGAGCTGAACGCCGTGCTGCCGCCAACCGCAATCGGCAAGGACTTCCCCTTTGACGGCTGGTGGGGGCGCACGGCCTCCGGGACCGGTCTGTTCGTATCGCTCGGCGGCTATCTCGGTGTCACCGTCGGGTGGATCGAGGGCGTCGAGCTGAACTTCTTCGGGGGAGTTCTCGGCGTCGATCTGCGTCGGCCGGCGCTGAAATTTCCCGGGATCGGCCGCCTCGGCATGCGAGCGGTCTGAGGCCCGCGATCTGCCTGTCAGGCACTGGCTGGCATGCTGCTTGCTGCGACCCTCTTCAGCGCGCCTGTGATGTCGCGGATGCGCCAAGAACGCCGGGCGAGGCGAGAAGAGGCGGATGATGAGCACGCTGTTTGCGATCTGCGCGACCTATGAGGTGGACGATGGCGCGGCGCGGGGCTTCGTTCTCCAGCGCCGCGAGCCCGACGGCAGCGCCAAGCCTTGGCCGATCCTGGTCACGCGCAAGGGCAACAATTTCTATGGCTTCGAGAATGCCTGCCCGCATCAGGGCGCCCGCCTCGACAAGCATCCGGGCGAGTTCATGGACGAGGAAGGCAATTTCCTCGTTTGTGGCGAGCATGGTGCGCAGTTCGACCTCGATACCGGACAATGCTTCATCGGGCCCTGCCAGGGCCGGACGTTGTCCCCGGTCGAGCTCGTGATCGACGACGGTGACATCTGCCTCTCCGGGATCGATCTGGACGAGGAGGATGGCCTCGACATCGACGATCCCGAGGATGACGTGCCCGAGGTGCAGATCACATCGGACTGAGGCCGAGGGCCGGCGGCCGCGGCCGGGTCAGCGCTTCTTCCGTTCGGCGCGGCTGTAGTTGCTGAGGTGCCCCTCGCGTGCTGCCTGGCTGCGCGCCGCCTTGATCAGGCCGGGGCTGCGCGCTGGCGGCGCCGGTAGCGAGGGCAGGCGGGTCAGCTTGCGACTGCCGCAGGTCGGACAGACCGGCCTTTCAGAAATCCCGATCAGCAACTCGATATCCTCTGCGCAGGCTGCGCAATGGAAGCTGTAGAACGGCATGACGTCATCCCTCATTGTCGCTGAGGGGCGTTGCACGAAGCGGGCCAGCGCCATTGCGCATCGAATTCGCCGATTCAGGGCGCGTTTGCACGCTGACGGCAGCGTTTTTTGCTGCGCATGTCCCGAATGCGACGCGACTGGGGTCGAACATTCGACAGCAGTGCAGAGCTCTTCCGCCTGGCCGGCCGGCCCCGGATATCCGGGCGCCAGCCGGACGGACAAAGCGGATCAGGCGTTGGTCTTCGGCACGTACTTGCCGGCGACACACTTGTAACTCTGCAGATGCCACTCGTGATAGGGACCCTTGGACATCCAGTCTGCGATTCCGATCTGCGCGCTGACGGCGCAGGATGTCATCGTGATGCCGGACATCTCGCTGTTGGTGACGACCTTCTCCATGCAGAGCTGGCCGTTGCATAGCATTGCGACGAGAGTGACGAGCACGTTGATTCTGCCTCCAAAGAGTGGGACCCGGTCAGGATCGGGAAAGCAGAGTTCATGCCAAGTTATGAATCCACGCCGTGCTGCTACGGAACGGATTGCTACGGGTGTCACTTCATGACCACAGAAGCGTGACGGATTCACTGCTTGGATCACGCAGCGTTGGGCAACCGGCCTGCGTTTGCTGCTCGATCAATTGGCGATTTGCCCGTGTTGTGCTGTTCGGCCTGAGTGCCGGGCCTGAGCCGGACCTGTTGCGTCAAATAACAGGCAGCGCCTGCGCAGTCCTGCGGCGCCCGCGGACATTGTTTTCGGTCTTCGGGCGGAATATCGCCGTTCATTGGGTGAATCAGAGTTCGATTCGCAAGGGTGTCTGCAGACGAACCGCCGATTCCCCGCATGATATTTGGCCGGATGCCAGACTTTCCGGTGGCGCTGATACCGACGCCCCGATGCCCGGTGCTGCGAGCCTCCGGTCCGTCAGGCCTCGTTCAATCCGGCACCTCGATCGGTCAGGATCTTCTGCCCCTTCGCCGTCAGCTCGTAGATGTCGCCGTCCTTGGCGACATAACCTTCGCGGATCAGTCCATCGAGTTCGTCCTGCCGGTCGGGCGAGAAGGCGATCGCCTGGCCGATATCCGAAAGCGTCGCGATCTGGTCGTCCGTCAGCATGGCCATCCTCCCGTTGTTGATCCGAACGCCATGGCGTCGCGAATGTTCCGGGAGCACTAGGCTCTACGCCTTGCGCACGAACTCCGACTTCAGGTTCATCTGGCCGATGCCGTCGATCTTGCAGGCGATGTTGTGGCCGTCGCTCGCCTCCTGCAGGCGGATGTTGCGCACCTTGGTGCCGCCCTTCACCACCGACGACGATCCCTTCACTTTCAGGTCCTTGATGACGATGACGCTGTCACCGTCGGCCAGAACGTTGCCGTTGGCGTCGCGGATGCTGGCGTCGTCGCCGGCCGATGCCGCAACGGCGGCGTCGCCGCTCCATTCATGGCCGCATTCGGGACAGACCCATAGCGCGCCGTCCTGATAGGCGTGCTCGGAGCGGCATTGCGGGCAGGTCATTGCGTCGGTCATCTCATCCTCGGGCGCGGGCAGAAGCGTAGCGCAGCGTTAGAGGCTCGGATGGAACCGGGCAAGGAAAATCCCGGGGAGGGCAGCGCGCGGCGCAGATGGGCTGCGCGCCGCCATCGTCGGTCGGCAGCGTCACGCCGCCTTGCGCTCGGGGGTTTTGCTGGCCGGCCCGGTCTCGGCCGCTTCCATCGCCCGGAGATAGGTGTCGAGCAGCGTCTCGTGCTCGTCGCGCTCGTCCTGGTCCTGCTTCCTGAGCTTGATGATCTCCTTCAGGATCTTGACGTCGAAGCCTTCCCCCTTGGCCTCGGCGAACACTTCCTTCTTCTGCTCGTTCAGCTCCGCCAATTCGCCATCGAGGTGCTCGATCCGCTCGATGAAGGACCGGATGCGCGCGCCGGGAATGCCGATCTCTGACATGGTGACTCCTGTACTAATGGGACGGAGAAAATGCGCGGCAGTTCGTTGCCAATGTCTTAACGGGCGCGCTTTGCCCACATCAGTGAATCCGACGTGCTTAACGCGGAACCGGGCGGGCTGCGATGTTGCCGAGCGGGCGCCATGCGCTAGCTCTGCTCCGCCGCCGAGAGCTTCTGAAACTGCTTCTTCATCGCATTGACGCGGCCGAGATAACCGGCGACCGAATGGTCGCCGCAGCGCTCGCCATCCGCCGGCTTGAAGCCACGGCGCGCGAACCCGGCCGCCGGCCCGGCGCCGCACAGATGAATGACGGCCGCGAGATCCTGCCGCTGCTGCGCGCTCGGCTTGGCGCCAGGCTGCCGCGCGAGCACGGCAGCGACCTGGCGGTCGAGCGAGATCACCGTGAGCGCCACCGCATGCGCCGGCCATGCGCGGACGTACAGGCTCGGTGACCCACAGCCGTCGCTGACCACCTCGTGATCCCGGATGCAGAACCGTGCGGCGTCGGCAAAGGCGCCGTCGGTCATCTGGAACAAGCCGACGGCGCTGGACGCCGGCTGATACAGCGCGAACGGATTCCATGCGAAGCGCCAGCGCCAATAGGTGCGCGCCACCGGATTGCCCGAGCTCTCGGTCTGCGCCAGGGCGGCGAGCAGCTCCGGCGTGATCGATCGTGTCGAGCTCTCACGGAACAGCGCGCCATATTGGCGCCAAGTCTCTTCCGGCTCCTTGTCGAGCGAATGACCCGTCACCACGAACAGCTCGGTCGGCTTGCGCAGGACGTGATAGGCCAGATTGACCAGCGCGAAGGTCACGAGCAGCACCAAGGCGCCGCAGGCGATCTTGATCCATCGCGGCGCCGCGCCCACCGTCCGGCCCAGCCACTGCGCACCGCGCCCTGCGATTCGCTTCGCATCGCGCCGCAGCGCGCGCCAGCGGCTGCCGCGTTGCGGCTTGCGCATTTTTTGTTGGCGTGGGGCAGGGGATTTCGGCAACTGATTACCTCGGCCGCCGGTGTGCCGGTCCATGGTTAAGGAAGAATTTGTGCAATCGCGTCATCCTGCCACTTTCTGGTGTGGGGCGGGGCGTGATGAAGAAATCGGTCAGTACTCTGCTGATGGTGCTGTTGTCGGTGCTGGCGGCGGGCATCCTGGTGTCCACGGCGATCCTGATGAGCGGCGCCGCGGGCCGCTATCGCGAGAGCGTCGCGACCGAGCAATTGACCGCGGCCGACAAGGCGATCTTCCAGAACGTCCTGGTCATGCGCGCCCACCGCGGCGACATCCAGAGCGTGCTGCTGAGCGAGGACGATCCGCGCGCCAAGCTCACCGAATATCAGGGCATCGAGGCCAAGGGCTATGACGGCATCGTCGCCGCGCTCGCCGGCGTCGACATGCCCGAGCGCGACGACCTCATGGCCGGGTTGAAATCGAGCTGGGACGCCACGGTTCCGCAGTTCAAGCTGCTGTTCGATGAAGCCGCGAAGCCGCGCTCCGAACGCGTGCTGGCGCGTACGCAGGCCTGGTACCAGGCAATGACCAAGACGCTGGACGTCGCCAACGCCGCCTCGCTCGCCGTCTCGAACCGCGCCTGGATGACCGATCCGGCGATCGCCAAGATGGTGCAGGCGCGGCGGCTGGCCTGGCAGGTCCGCGACCGCTACGGCCTGCAATGCTCGGCGCTGCGTCCCAACATCAACGCCTCCAAGCCGCTCGACGACGCCCAGAAGGGCGCGATCGCGCAATGGCGCGGCACCGTCGCGGCCGGCTGGTCCGGGCTCGACGACCTCTTGGCGGGGGGCGGCAGCACCGGGCTCGCCGGGGCCGTGAAGACCTCGCGCGCCGAGGTCGAGGCCGCGCATCAGCGCATGGACCAGCTCGCCAAGGGGTTTGACGGCAGCGGCAAGCCGGCGATGCCGGCGCCGGAATGGAACGCGTTCTGCCAGGGCCCGTTCGCCGGCATCATCGCCATCGGCATGACCGCGCTCGACGGCTCGATCGCGCGCGCCGAGGAGATCAAGACCGCGGCGCTGAGCAGCCTGATCGTCCAGTCGCTCGCCTTCATCACCGCGCTCGTGGTGGCCGGCCTGGCGCTGCGCGCGGTGCGCGTCCGCCTGATGCGCCCGGTCGGCGTCCTGATGCAGGCGATCCAGCGCATCGGCCAGCGCGACTACCAGACGCCGGTGCCGCAGTTCGCTCATGCCGACGAGTTCGGCGCCATGGCTGCCGCCCTCGAGGGCCTGCGCGAGAGCGCCGCCACCGCCGAGCAGCTGTCGCGTGAGCGCGAGCTCGACCAGGGCCGCCGGCTGGAGCGCTCGCAGGCGATCGACAGCGCCTGCAAGAGCTTCGACGACACCGTGCAGGCGGTCATCGTCAGCATGGGCAACTCGACCGGCCAGCTCGATTCCAGCGCCGGCGAGGTCCGCAAGCTGGTCGATGAGTCCACCGAGCAGACGGCCGCGGTCGCCAGCGCCGCGGAGACCGCGACCACCAATCTCGAGACCATCGCCGCCGCCACCGAGGAGCTGACCGCGTCGGTCTCCGAGATCGCGGTCCAGGTGCAGGCCTCGGCGGCCGATGCGCGCCAGGCGGTGGAGAAGGCGGCGCAGACCAACGCCACCGTCGAGATGCTCGACCGCGCCGCCAACCGCATCGGCGAGGTGGTCAAGATGATCACCGCGATCGCCGCGCAGACCAACCTGCTGGCGCTCAACGCGACCATCGAGGCGGCGCGCGCCGGCGAAGCCGGCCGCGGCTTCGCCGTGGTCGCCGGCGAGGTAAAGAACCTCGCGGCGCAGACGGCGACCGCCACCGACGACATCACCCGCCAGATCGCCGAGATCCAGGCCGCCACCGGCGAGTCGGTCGAGGCGATCCGCGCCATCAGCCACAACATCTCCAGCATCGACGAGAAGATGACGGCGATCGCCGCGGCGGTCGAAGAGCAGCGCGCCGCCACCACCGAGATCTCGCGCAACTTCCAGCATGCCGCCCAGGGCACCCGCGCCGTGACCGACACGATTGGCTCGGTCGCAGCGCTCAACCGCCAGACCGGCAATGCGGGCGCGGCGATGGTCGACTCCGTCCGCCGCATGTCCACCGATGCCGATCGTTTCCGCGTGGCGGTGGAGGGCTTCCTCTGCACCGTGCGCAAGGCGTAGCATCGCCAAGCGGGCGCGATCCCGCGACGCAGATGGCGCCCGAGCCTTGCCGGTCGTTGGCCCTCTGAAGGGAGAGGGCGCGGGGAATGCCGGGCGCTGGCCGCACCCATGGCCCGCCTGCAGAAGATAAGCAGGCGGCAGTCACCACAGGTTCAGCCGAGGCATCCCGGCATTCCCCGCGCGATGGTTTTCACGCTTATGTCGCGATCTCCCCGGTGTCCGGCTTGTTAGCCACCGTCGCACGGCGCGATCATCATCACCACCGCACTTGGCGCCAGCTTCGGGGCGCCAGGACCACGCGTCTTCACGTCCGCAAGCGTGCCGTTCGTCGGCGGGCCTCAAGCCCGCTGCGGCACACTCACAGCCACCGCATCTCCGGCCCACGTCTCGTGACGATCGCGATGCACCCCTCTCGGCGGGCCGGGATGGGCGTAGACAATCATGATTTTTGAAAAAGCGAAAGTGATTTATTTTTCACCGAAGGACTGGACAGGCCAGATCAGCTTGAGGCCGCTGATGAAAATGGCCTGTCGGCGCAGGCGGATTTTCGCGTCAAGGCCAGCCGACGGGTCCGCGCCGAGGCGCAGCCCGTGCCAGGATCCGCGGCACTCCAGAATTCTCGTGCCGCCCTGGATTGCTTCGTCGCCTTCGGCTCCTCGCAATGACGAGAGTCCGTAGGGCGGGGTTTGGCGCAGCCGTAACCGCTGCCTGCGGAGGAATGGCGGATCACGCTGCGCTGATCCGCCCGACGGCTAGGTACGCGGACGGAACAGTTCGGGCACCCCGCCGGTTGAGGCAGTTTCAGACCCATCATCAGCCACGAAGGAGACGCGTCATGCAGGACATCAGGGAACACATGGAAGTCATCGGCGCCGACGGCGTGCATGTCGGCACCGTCGACCGCGTCGACGGCAACCGCATCAAGCTGACCAGGAAGGACAGCGGCGAGGGCAGCCACAAGGGGCATCATCACTTCATCGACAAGGGTCTCGTCGCCGAGGTCGAAGGCGACAAGGTGCGGCTGTCGGCCATCGGCGCCGTCGCGGTGACGATGGAGGAGGAGACCTAGCCTGCGGAGCGCGTCGGCTGCGCGCGAGTTGCGTGTCATTCGTTGTTCGAGCCGGGATAGGTCAATCTGTCGCCGGCTCGCACCGCACCCTCAGATAACGTCGCCGCACGAACCTCGTCGTGGCCCATGAGATGATACACGGCGCGGCCGGCATCGATCAGGTAGTCGGCGACGATGCGACGATGACAGCGCCACCACACCGCCTCCGCGCACATGATGGCCGTGCGTTGCGCGGCCGACACGGTCAGCAGGCGATCGAAGCCGCGCCGGAAGTCATTGGACAGGGCGTAGTCAGCGTAATGATGGAAGCTCTTGTTGGTCCAGAAGCCGTTCGTGTCCGGTGAAATGCCGCTCGTCTTGCGCAGGCCGCCGAGCTCGGCAATGCGCAGATGGCCGATCTGATGGCGCGCGAGCTCGGCCGGCAGCACCTCCGAATTGTACTGCGGGTTGGTCCGCGAGCGCGGGATGCGCCTGATATCGACGACGAGCTGAACCTCGCCGGCCCGCAACAGCGTGACGAACTCGGCGATCGTCCGCGTGGAGTGCCCGATGGTGAAGACGGGAAGCGCGTCGCGCGCCCGTGTCATTGCGGTCTTGGCGGGTGAGTGCTCGGTCATCCCTGCGAACCGCGAGCCTCATCGCCGCTCACCCTGGTCAAGGCGCTCTCCTTGTGAGCGGCGATGTGGTCGCTCTTGTCGCTCTTGATCTCGTATTGCGGAGAGTCCTTGCTGGCGCGGTGACGATAGCCCTTGTAGTCGAAGTCGCGCACATGCACCGCGACGATGCGTCCGGTCACGCGGCCGGCCTCCGAGTTCCAGGAGACGTGGTCGCCCTTCGCAAACTTGGTCATCTGTCTGCTCTGTAAACAGCCGCGATCCGCACTTCACCCAGGAACGGCTCAGGCAAAGGCATGTTCCATTCATCGCTGGTCAATCCGCTCCGGCGAGCCGCGATTGCCTAGTCCCGCGGGATATCTGATCCAGATCAATCCGCAGCCGCCCGCGACCTTCAGAGTGCTCCTGTCGAGGTCGCGGCCGGATGGTCGATGTGACATGCAAAGGGAGAGCTGTTCCATGCGTACTTTTGCCTTCATGATCATCTTGCTGGCGTCAGTCAGCCTCAATCCCTTGTTCGCTCAGGGGCAAGGAAAACCTTCCCCCAATCCCGCGGAGACCAAAGCGAGTTCAGGCGTGCCGGCAAGAGAGAAGGGGCAGTCGACCAGCGAACGTCAGAAGCAGCACACGCTGCATCGGATGGGACCCGGCATCGATTGGGACCACCGTAAGGCAGGTCGCGACTGGAAGATCTCTCCTCAGCGCGAGAAGAACGACGCTCATGGCAAACGAGACGGAGCGAGCTGAACGGCTCGTTCCCTGCGACATGACGCTAGCGCTCGGTGCTCGCCTGCGATCGCTATGCTGGCGTGGTGGCATCCAGCGATGACAACATCCGGCGTCTCCCGTCGGGCCGATGACGGTCCCGCATCGTGCGACGAGCTAGCGTTCGCCGTCCGCCGGGGGAGACGGACGCACGCACGATGCGCCGCCTCCGAGGCGCCGAGGGTCTTGAAATTGGCGCGTGCCTCGGTCAGCGACAGCGCTCCATTGGGACCACCCCGGACGAGGTCGGCATCGTGGTCGTCCTGGCCGTCGTCCTCCCAATAGCAGACCGGGCAGATCTCGAACCCGCCGCGCTCACCCAGGGTGAGGAAGCGGCAGCACGGGCAGCGATAGCGCACCTCCGACGGCGGCTCGGTGACATCGCGATACATCAGGGCGTGATGATGCGAGTCTGAAAGACCTGCGTCAACGGCGAGCCGTCGGCGGGCCAAGCAGCGCGCCATCTTTGCGAAAGCGATGCATTCGTCATAACAACTATAGGTTGATATTTTGATCGAGATGGGGGCAAATCATCCTCGCCGAATCCGCGAGGCAAGCCTCACGCAGCGTTTCGCGTGGCTTCAGAGACGTGGCGTTTGGCCATCGTTCAGTCCCGACCAACTGGATTTCAATCACCAAGGAGTTTTGCATGCGCATTGGCTTTGCATTGTCGACCCTCTCCGTCGTCGTGGGATCGTCCGTTCTCGGCTGGGGCCTGACCGCGCCGCACCCTGCGCAGGCGTTCCTGGAGGACATCTGTATCCCGCGCGTGAAGGAAGGCTTGAGGAATTGTCTCGCGCCGGCCAGCGCGTGCCGCAATCCGGCGGAGGCGCTCAACCGGGGCTGCCTGCTCGAGGCGGTGCAGTTCGCCGTCATTCCGCCCGGCCGCAGCATGATCCACGCCGACTCGACCTATTTCATCGCCCAGGCGCTCGGCTATCGCGCCGACGTGGCCTATTGGATCGCCGCCTACAACGAGAATTCCGACTACGCACAATATGCGCCGATCGACCAGTGCGGCGGGCAGGCGACATCGACCAATTCGGGCGCCAGCTACATCACCGCCAAGTTCAACGGCTTCCAGCGCACCAACAACACCACCGACGGGCCGCTGTATCATTACCTGCTGAACTTCTCGCCGAACGGGCAGGGCACCGACGTGCACGGCGCCAGCGGCGTGCAGGCGGTGTATCCGTTCCACTATCCGCCGCCCGGCTATCCCGTGACCATCGACAGCGTCTATCAGGGCACGCTGTACGATCTCCGGCAATGGGCGATGAAGCCCGACGACGGCCCGGGCCTGCTGTGCACCGCCGGATATACGGTGCCGAACGGCTCCTCGAACTTCAGCGGCCCGCAATGCCTGGCGAACGTGCCGATCAGCGGCAACGTGCCGCTGCTGGAGAACTACGCCATCGGACCGGCCATCAACATCACCTCGGGACCGAAGGTGCTCGACAACAGCAACGGCGTCGTCGACTACACCCAGCTCAAGTCCTGGCTGGACGACAAGAGCCGGACGACCGGCGTGCTGTTCGACGATCCCAGGAAGTCGCCGGTGCCGGTGCAGATCGCCCGGATCGGGCTCTATCTGCACTCCCTGCAGGATGCCTCGTCGCATGGCACCTTCTGCGGCGACGACGCGCCGTCGCCGCCGGGCGGCTCGGATGTCGGCAGCTACATGGCCATGAGCTCCGGCAGCATCAAGCTCAGCTTCGGCACCTATTGCGCCACTGGGCCGCATCTGGCGAGCCACGTCCAGGAGACCGGCACCGGCGACGCCAGCCTGCCGCTGCGCGACTATGTGGCGCTGAACAACACCGTCGACGAGCTGATCCTGTTCGGCAACAACGTCGCCAAGCCGCGCGGCTGGATCGTCAACCCGAGCCTCTTGCCGCCGAACGTCGTCGGGGCCAAGAGCGCGGCCGGTGACAGCGCTGCCGATTTGAAGTCGCGCCTCGTCGGCCGCATCGTGCAGGGCAAGCAATGGTCCCGCGCCGAGGTCTACAACTCTGGCGTGGTCACCCTGCCGCTGCAACGCACCGACGCCCAGGACCGGCTGAACACGATGAACGCCGCGCTCGGCGCCTATTCGAAGCGGCTGCTGGCCGCCAACCCCAAGCTGACCCCGCTGCGGCCAATGCCGGGCAATTCATTCGACCCGAACGACAAGTCGGTGTGTTTCAAGTAGCGCCGTAGGGCAGGCAAAGCGCCGCCGCAAGGCGGCGCGTGCCCACCATTGCGAACCGCCCCTACGGGGCTGTCCGGCTCATCCGAGCCTCCTGATGTTTCGTGCGCCGCTTCAGGGGGATTCCGTCGTCGAGAGCGTCTTCCAGAGCAGATATCCGCCCAGCACGATCAGGATCATCGGCATGAGCGGCAACGGCAAGGCAAGAAGATCCCACAGGCCGGCCGCAAGAATGATGACCCCGATGACCACGCCGAACCTGTCGACCTTTAGGCTCCGTTGCGTCCGCACCATCTGTGCGCCCAGGATGAGGATGCCGACGCCCACCAGGAACCAGCCCCAGGGAAGCCCTGCGAGCATGACTACGCCGAGCCAGATGAAGAATACGGCCCAAGCGGCTGAATCGATTTGACGGTGCGGATCGGGCGCGTCGTGGGATGGGACGAGAGATGCTTGCGAGTCGGCCATGATACTGCCTCCGCTTCTCTGACGATGACAGCTTGATGCGGATTCACTTCGACCCTGTTGATGCAGGTCAACCAAAGCGCGCGGGAAGCGCGTGGTCGTGTCCACAGCGTGGCGCCCGCAAAGCGCACGCCCGCGAGCACGACCGCCTCGTCTTCTAGGAGATGCACGCCGAACCGCGCCGCCTCGGCGCGCGCCAGCTTCAGCTCTTCGGGAAAGGTGCGGTGATCAAATTCATGGTTGCCCATCACCATGACGATCGGCACGCCATGATGTGGAGGTTCATGGCGGGCGGGGAGGTGGAGCCCAGGGCTCGCTGCGTAGGGCGCGTTAGCGAAGCGTAACGCGCCGATCTGGTCGAGCGGCGGATTACGCTCCGCTCATCCGCCCTACGCTTGCTAACGCTCCTGGTCCGGCTGATCAGCACCATCCCTTCTTCCAGTGGCCTGGCGGACAGTGATGACCGCGCCAACCCACCTTTCGGCCGCGACTCCAGCCGAAGGCCCGGTGACCGCCGCCGCGGCCCCAGCCGTGACCATGACCATGGCCATGACCGCCTCTCACCTCGATGAGATCAGATGCGCCGCGATCGACCTGAAGGGGAGCGCGAGGCAACGCGCTGGCGGGCACGATCAGCGCGGTTGAAATCGATGTTGCCAAGATGAAGATCGCTTTGCGCATGTGACTCCCTCGGATGTCTGGAAGATGAACTGAGAGGCTTACGGCTTTTCTGTGTCTTCAAGCGAAAGGGGGGGCCGAGAAGCGGGATCGTTCCCGTTCGCGCGCCCACTACTTCCTATGCGTGCTGGAGCCGGTGGTCGTCATGCGCTGGCCAGGAGCGCTCTCGGAATGCCCCGGGCCGGCGGCGGTGTTGCTCTGATGACCGGGCGCGTACTCCGAAGCGCCGGGCGCCGTCGACGGCTTGCTACGCTGCATCTGCTGACCGGGCGCTTTCTTCGACGCGCCGTGCGAACTTGCGCCGGTCTCTGCGGCGAACACAGGCGAAGCGGCGAACAGAGCCGCCGTCAAGACGATTGCCATCTTCATGAACGAACCTCCTTCGTTGTTGGGTTCGTAGCAAACTGCGGCGTGTCGGCGATCGTTCCGCTGCTCCGGGAAATCCTGGGGATCGAGTAGCGGACGCGGTATGATGTTCGGGGGCCTGAGAGTGCATCCGTCTCGGCAGCCGCGATCCCGGATGTCGCTCTCGCTCATCCGGGTTACGAACGCTCATTCATGACAGGACCATCACCATGTCCCGCCTGCACCGGATCGACCTGCCCACCGCCGGCCGCCTCGCCATCGCGGCGCGGCCGCGGGCGGAAGACTGGCTGGCGGACGACATCGGCGCCTGGAAGGGCGAGGGCGTCGCTGTCGTCGTCAGCCTGTTGGAGCCGGCTGAGGTTCATGACCTCGGCCTGCAGCGCGAGGCCGCGCTGTGCCAGTCGCACGGCATGGCCTTCGTGTCATTTCCGATCCCCGACCGTGGTCTTCCTGAGAGCCGCAGCGTAGCGTTGCGGCTCGCACACGACCTCGCCGCGCGGCTGACGGACGGCCAGACGGTCCTGATCCATTGTCGCGCCGGCATCGGCCGCTCCGCCGTCATCGCGGCCTGCGTGATGATTCGGCTGGGCATTGATGGAGCTGAGGCCTTCGACCGGATCGCCGCCGCACGCGGCGTGCGCGTGCCGGATACGGAAGATCAGCGGGAGTGGGTGAGGACGTTCGAGCGCAAACAGATCGAGTAAAGTGCAGCGTCACTGTAGCTCCCGCTACGGCCGATGCCGGGGAATTCGTTCGCGGCGGGCGACAAGGCGGTGTGCTTCAAGTAGCGCCGGAGGCCGAGCCGGCAGAAGGGTGCGTGTTCTCTCCCCACGTCATTCCGGGGCGCGCGCAGCGCGAGCCCGGAATCCATACTCACAGGCCGCGGGGCTGGGCACACATCGCCGCGGCCTGCATCTCGCAACTCATAGCCGCTCGTGCTTATGGATTCCGGGCTCGCGCTTTCGCGCGCCCCGGAATGACGGAGGAGAGAGCCTGCCCAGCCACGCCGAGCAGGCGACTACACCTCCACCACCAGCTCCGGATCGAAATCCGGGTTCTCGCGGCCATAGCCGTGCGGGTTGCAGATCACGCGGGTGGTGCCGACGCGATAGTCCGAGGGCGTGTGGATGTGGCCGTGGATCCACAGTGCCGGCTGGGTGGCGAGGATCAGCCCGGAGAGGTCGGAGGCGAAGGCGGCGGTGGTCAGGTCGTTGTGATAGCGCTCGGCGACCGAGCCCCAGCCGGGGGCGTGGTGGGTGACGACGACGGTCGGGCCGTCGTACGGCGTCTCCAAGAGGCCCGTGAGCCAGGTGCGCGATGTCAGGTGCAGGCCGAGCGCCTCCCGCGGCGTGAACCGCAGCCACGGCTCGTCCTGCCAGATGATGCAGCGGTGGTCGTGCATCGTGTCCCCGCAGGCGGCCATGGCCTCCGCCTCGCTGCCGGGGCCGAAGATCGCATAGTCGGTCCACAGCGTGGCGCCCGCAAAGCGTACGCCCGCGAGCACGACCGCCTCGCTCTCCAGGAGATGCACCCCGAACCGCGCCGCCTCGGCGCGCGCCAGCTTCAGCTCCTCAGGGTAGGTGCGGTGATAATATTCATGGTTGCCCATCACCATGACGATCGGCACGTCCTCCGCCACGATCTCGCGCAGCCGCGCAAACCCGTTCACCGCCCCCTCGCAGACATCGCCGGCGACCACGACCACATCGACCCCGGGCAGCGCCTCGATCGGCTTGATGTCGGCCATGTCGGCGTGGAGATCGGAGAAGATGTGGAGGTGCATGTGGGAGAAGGGGTAAGCCCAGGCATCGCCGCGTAGGGCGCGTTAGCGAAGCGTAACGCGCCGCTCCGGTCAAGCGGCGGATGACGCTGCGCTGATCCGTCCTACGCTTGCTGCGTCGACTTTAGGCCGAGCGATGCGCAAGCGTATTCTGCACCTTGCGGTTGCTTCTCACGTTGACTTATCGTCAGATTAAGACGCAAAGGGAGAGATTCGTGCCGATCTACGAGCTAGACAACAGGTCTGTTACGCCACTCACAGAGATCACGTTCGCATCCAAGAACATACTCGAACAGGATATTCAGATAGCTCTAAGGTCGCATATTCAGGCGATTGCGCCGGACACGATGGTCCTAGCCGAGGAGTTTGGCGATTGGGCTGATTCATGGCGCAGTATCGATCTTCTCTGTTTGGACAAGGAAGCCAATCTTGTTGTGATTGAACTCAAGCGCACCGAAGATGGTGGCCATATGGAGCTTCAGGCTATCCGGTATGCGGCCATGGTTAGCAACATGACATTTGCTGACGCGGTAGCTGCGCATGATAAGTTCCTTAAAAAGCGTGGCCTGGATGGCGCCCAGGCCGACAATGCCATCCTGACCTTTTTGGGCTGGGAGGAGCCGCGGGGGCAACAGTTTGCTCAAGATGTGCGCATTATCTTGGTCTCTGCGTCATTCTCTAAAGAGATCACGACAACTGTGTTGTGGCTCAACGAACGCGATTTGGACATTCGATGCGTGAGAGTTCGACCATACGAGTTGAACGGAAAAGTCTTGATCGACGTTCACCAAGTCGTGCCATTGCCCGAGGTCGCCGAATATCAGGTCCAACTCCGAAGGAAAGCCGCTGAGGAGCGCAAGAGTTCAGTCGGAGGCCTCGACTGGACGCGGTATGACCTACAGATCGGCAATGACGAGTACACGAAGCTCTACAAGAGGGCGCTATTTCTCGCTTCAGTGAAGGGTTTTGTTAAAAGCGGGGTAGCTGTTTTACAATTGCAGCAGGTGCTGCCTTCCAGTAAATTTTTGTCCGTCCCAGGGCAGGTTGATGGGCCCGAATTTAGGAAAGCCGCCGCCGAGATGCGGACCCCGTCGGGAGCGCCGTACGACCTGAAAAGGTTCTACACCGACGACGGGGATCTCTTCTTTTCAGATGGAAAAACGTGGGCATTGAGTAATCAGTGGTCCATCGACTTTCTTCCGCAGTTGGATCAGCTCATAGCGAAATATCCAGATGCTAAGATAAGTTACAGCGCCGCTTAGCCACAAGTATTTGGCGTACTAGGGGATGCGTAACGCGCGATCCCGTCTCGCCAACATCGTCGGCGACCACGACCACATCGACCCCGGGCAATGCCTCGATCGGCTTGATGTCGGCCATGTCGGCGTGGAGATCGGAGAAGATGTGGAGGTGCACGTGATTGTGATAGCCAAAGGCTAGGAAATCAGACCGGATTTTTGGCGGCAAGATCAATGGCGATCTTGGCGTTTTGTTCAGGCATGAGATATGAAAAAGTATTCAAAATATACCTTGGTCCGTCCACGCCTACGAGTCTTTGACGAGACGTCTCAACGATCAGGCTATCAACCCCTTTTAGGGAGTATTCGAGCGCTAGTACATTATCTTTGAATCTCACGTTCAAAGCGGACGAGGGAAATACCAAACCGAATGCTTCGACGCTGGCGATGTCCTTGACTGCAGTATCAAGCCTCTCTTGGGTTAGATGCGGCTCAGTGTTGGTTATGAGTAGAGTGGGGACGCCATCCTCTCGGTACAAAAAATGCGCAAATCGCGTTCTATCTCTTGAATGTGTTGCTGCTGCGATCCCCCCGCCCATTGGCACGATTGACCATGGTTGGAACTCTTTGGGGTGCCAGCGTACTTTCAGGTCGTTCAGTTCTTCCTCGGCGAGAAAATGCATCTGCTCGGGAAGCACAGATGAAGCCAATGAGACAAGTCTTGGATCGACACCCATCCGATAGACATAGTCTATCAGCATTGCCGAAACCAGCTGGTGGTGTGAAACGTCAAGCGCGCTAAAAAGTTTAGCGAAGGGATCTCTAAGCGAGAGTTCGTTATAGAACTGATGTACTCCAAACTCCCCTGCGGAAACTGAGCGATGCAATCCACCAAGGAAGGCAAAAGAGCAAGCTGATGCACAGAAGCCAGGCGCTCGGCGCCAATGGCCATATTCATCGGGCTGGCTTTGTCCAACCTCAGTGTCGAATTTCAGCTGCCGAACCAGTTCTCCGAGCTTGATGCCTCCAGATAAGCTGCCGCCTGGGGAGTGAAAACGTATTGCCGGTCTACCTGGGTTGTGGGTGTGGCCGAAACTGTCGAGGAATGCTCGCAAATTGTCGGCGGTCGTATCTGTTATGACGCCTTCGGCAGCAATCCATTCGCATCCGGCTAGATTTCCCCCATTGTCGCGCAGATCAAACCTCATTTCATCCGACGGATTCATATGTGTCGCGATGCCTCAAAGGGGGATAGTAGCTCGAAAGGCGGCCCATGGGCCGCCTTTCGTCTTCAACGCTTGATCAAACAGCAACTGCCGGCTTCACGAACACCCCGTCGTGCTTCCGCACGTATCGCACTTCATGCACGTGCCGTTCCGCACCAGGGTGAAGTTGCCGCACTCCGAGCACATCTCGCCTTCGTAGCCCTTGGCCTTGGCTTCGGCGCGGCGTTCGGCCTTGGAGGCGCCTTGCGCGTTGGCCGTGCCGGCCTTGCTCCATTGCAGGGCCTCGAGCTTCTCGGTGGGCGAGAGGTCGTGCTGCGGCTCCTGCTTCAGGGCGACGGCGCCGTCGAGGGAGTCGCCGGCGCGGGCGTGGGAGAGGGCGGTGAGATTCACCCCACCCCGATCGGAAGCGGTGCTTCCGATCGACCCTCCCCCTGCAGGGGAGGGGGACGAGGAGCCGCCGCGCATCACCACGAGGTTGTCGGTGCGGGAGCGGGTCAGGCCGCGCGAGACGTATTTCGTGGCCTGCTGGCTCGGGCCGTCCTCCGACGGCTTGCCTTCGTCGACGCCGCGGCCGAGCGCGTCGAAATTGCTCTCGGAGGGGTCGACATGGGCGAGGTCGAAGCGCGACATGTAGCTGACGGCGAGCTCGCGGAACACGTAGTCGAGGATCGACGTCGCATACTTGATCGAGTCGTTGCCCTGCACGGGACCGGCCGGCTCGAAGCGGGTGAAGGTGAAGGCGTCGACATACTCCTCCAGCGGCACGCCGTACTGGAGGCCGAGCGACACCGCGATGGCGAAGTTGTTGATGAAGGAGCGCAGTGCCGCGCCCTCCTTGTGCATGTCGATGAAGATCTCGCCGAGGCGGCCGTCGTCATACTCGCCGGTGCGCAAATACACCTTGTGGCCGCCGACGACCGCCTTCTGGGTGTAGCCCTTGCGGCGATCCGGCATCTTCTCGCGCTCGCGCATCACGACGATGCGCTCGACCAGCTTCTCGACGATCTTCTCCGAGACCTGCGTGGCGCGCGCCGCCATCGGCTTGTCGTAGAAGGACTCGACCGCATCGTCCTCGTCGTCATCGTCGGCGATGAGCTGCGAGTTGAGCGGCTGCGACAGCTTCGAGCCGTCGCGGTAGAGCGCGTTGGCCTTCAGCGCGAGCTTCCAGGACAACAGATACGCCGCCTTGCAGTCCTCGACCGTGGCGTCGTTCGGCATGTTGATGGTCTTGGAGATCGCGCCCGAGATGAACGGCTGCGCCGCCGCCATCATGCGGATGTGGCTCTCGACCGAGAGATAGCGCTTGCCGATCTTGCCGCAGGGATTGGCGCAGTCGAACACCGAATAGTGCTCGGCCTTCAGATGCGGAGCACCCTCGACCGTCATCGCGCCGCAGATGTGCACGTTGGCGGCCTCGATCTCGCGCTTGGTGAAGCCGATCGCGGTGAGCAGGTCGAAGGTGGGGGCGGCGATCGCATCAGTGGTGACGCCGAGCTGCTTGACGATGAAGTCCTCGCCGAGCGTCCACTTGTTGAACACGAACTTGATGTCGAACGCGGTTGGCAGCGCCTTCTCGACCTTGGCGATGGCCTCGTCGGTGAAGCCCTTGGCCTTCAGGGTGGTGGCGTTGACGCCGGGGGCGTTCGACAGCGAGCCGTGGCCGACCGCATAGGCCTCGATCTCGGCGATCTCGCTCTCGCGATAGCCGAGCACGCGCAGCGCCGCGGGCACCGCGCGGTTGATGATCTTGAAGTAGCCGCCGCCGGCCAGCTTCTTGAACTTCACCAGCGCGAAATCAGGCTCGATGCCGGTGGTGTCGCAGTCCATCACCAGGCCGATGGTGCCGGTGGGGGCGACCACGGTGACCTGGGCGTTGCGGTAGCCGTTGGTCTCGCCGAGCGCGAGCGCGTCGTCCCAGGCCTGGATGGCGTGGCTGACGAGCGAGACCTGCGGGCAGTGGGCGTGGTCGAGCGGCACCGGGGCGACCGAGAGCGCCTCATAGCCGGTCGCCTCGCCGCGCGCGGCGCGGCGATGGTTGCGGATGACGCGCAGCATGTGCGCGGCGTTCTTCTTGTAGCCGGGGAAGGATCCGAGCTCGCCGGCCATCTCGGCGGAGGTCTTGTAGGCGATGCCGGTCATGATCGCCGAGAGCGCGCCGCACAGCGCGCGGCCTTCCTTGGAGTCGTAGGACAGGCCCATGGTCATCAGCAGGCCGCCGATATTGGCATAGCCGAGCCCCAGCGTGCGGAACTCGTAGGAGAGCTCGGCGATCGCCTTCGACGGGAACTGCGCCATCAGCACGGAGATCTCGAGCACGACCGTCCAGAGCCGGCAGAGATGCTCGTAGGCGCCGACGTCGAAGTGCTTCGTTTCCGTATTGTAGAACGTCAGCAGATTGGCCGAGGCCAGGTTGCACGCGGTGTCGTCCAGGAACATGTATTCCGAGCACGGATTGGACGCGCGGATGTCGCCGGACGCCTTGCAGGTGTGCCAGTCGTTCATCGTGGTGTTGAAGTGCAGGCCGGGATCGGCCGAGGCCCAGGCGGCGTGGCCGATCTTCTCCCAGAGGTCCCTGGCCTTCAGCGTCTTGACGACCTTCTTGTTGGTGCGGCCGATCAGGCTCCAGTCGCCGTCGGTCTCGACCGCGCGGAGGAAGTCGTCCTTCAGCGACACCGAGTTGTTGGAGTTCTGGCCGGAGACGGTCAGATACGCCTCGGAATCCCAGTCCGTGTCGTAGATCGGGAAGTCGATGTCCTTGTAGCCCTGCTTGGCGAACTGGATGACCCGCTTGATGTAGTTGTCGGGCACCAGCGCGCGGCGCGCGAGCTTGATCTCGCGGCGCAGGGCAGGGTTCTTCTCGGGATCGAAGCAGTCGTCGCCGGAGCCCTCGCAATTGACGCAGGCCTTCATCACGGCCTTGAGGTGCTTCTGGTTGATCTTGGAGCCGGTGACCAGCGCCGCGACCTTCTGCTCCTCCTTCACCTTCCAGTCGATATAGGCCTCGATGTCCGGATGGTCGGCGTCGACCACCACCATCTTGGCGGCGCGGCGCGTCGTGCCGCCCGACTTGATGGCGCCGGCGGCGCGGTCGCCGATCTTGAGGAAGCTCATCAGGCCGGACGAGCGGCCGCCGCCCGACAGCCGCTCGCCTTCGCCGCGCAGCCGCGAGAAGTTGGAGCCGGTGCCGGAGCCGTATTTGAACAGGCGCGCCTCGCGCACCCACAGGTCCATGATGCCGCCGTCATTGACGAGGTCGTCCTCGACGCCCTGGATGAAGCAGGCGTGCGGCTGCGGATGCTCGTAGGAGGACTTCGACTTGGTCAGCTTGCCGGTCTTGTAGTCGACGTAATAGTGGCCCTGGCCGGGGCCGTCGATGCCGTAGGCCCAGTGCAGGCCGGTGTTGAACCATTGCGGCGAGTTCGGCGCGACCATCTGCTTGGCGAGCATGACGCGGAGCTCGTCATAGAACGCCTGCGCGTCCGCTTCCGAGGAGAAGTAGTTGCCCTTCCAGCCCCAATAGGTCCAGCAGCCGGCGAGACGGTCGAACACCTGCTTGGCCGAGCGCTCGCTGCCGTAGCGCTCGTTCTCAGGGAGAGCGGCCAGCGCCTCGGTGTCGGGCACCGAGCGCCACAGCCACGACGGCACGCTCTCTTCCTCGACCTTCTTCAGCTTGGCGGCTACGCCGGCCTTGCGGAAATACTTCTGCGCCAGCACGTCGGAGGCGACCTGCGACCAGAACTCGGGGACCTCGACATTCTCGAGCCGGAACACCACGGAGCCATCCGGATTCTTGATCTCGGACGTGGTCAGGCGGAAGTCGATCCCTGCATAGGGCGACTGTCCTTCGGTGGTGTTGCGCCGTTCAATCCGCATCGCGAGCCCCAATTGTTCTTGCCGGACCGCGTTGTTGGCGGCCGGGATCATTGCATCCAAGGGCGGCGGCTGGAAGTCCCCGGACGCTGCCGGAAAATTCGTCTGCCGCCGCAGTTCAACCGGTTGCCCGGTCCGCATCTGTTCAGCCTCGAAGACGAAGGCCTTGCGCCGTTGTCCGGCGTCTCGCCCCGTCTTCCTACGCGGCGCGTGCAGCCCGTCCGCTGCCCGCACCGTCCGTTCTCAACGCGTCACTCCCGCCGTTCTGCTCCGTCGTCCCTGCAGGGGAGGCCCCACATCTAGTGGGTTCCCCGTCGGGGCGCGTCGGCGCAGCGATGGTCTACAGGGCAGACGGCGACCCACGCCCGCTGCCGTGGCGACGGCGGCGTGGTCGTCTTCGAACCCTCTCGAGGGAAGCGGCCGGCCAGACCCGAAACATGACTGTGCGCCGAACCGGGCCGGAAGCTAGGACGACTCCGCTTCCCACGTCAAGGACTAGTGGGGGTTCCCTAACCAAACACTAAATATGGGGGAAAGTACGGGATAACCAGGGCGTGTGCCGGTATCGTGATGGCCGTAACTATCGGCGAGTCCTCGCGGATTCGAAACCGAAAAAATTTGTGCCGCAGGCTGTCCACAGGGCTTCGTCCCGCTGTTCACAGGGGCAGATTTATTCGCGTGCCAATGACGTGTTTCGCTTGCATCAGCGGGACTCACGGGCGCCTACGGAGCGTGCGCGGGGCAGGCATGCCCCACAATCCCTGGTGTGGCCGGGAAAACGCCGGCAAGCTCATCGTCCCACGGACGGCGCCGGTGATTCCATGACAGACAAGCCAGTGGCCAGCGGGCGGATCACGCCCGCCGGGCTGATGTTCCTCGCCATCACCTCGCTCGGCTGGGGCTTCAACTGGCCGGTCACCAAGCATCTGGTCGGCGTGCTGCCGCCGCTCACTCTGCGCGGCACCACCGGGGTGGTGGGGGCGCTGCTGTTGGCGCTGCTGGCCGTCATCCGCCGCCAGAGCCTCGCCGTGCCACGGGAGGTCTGGCCGCGGCTGATCCTGGCCGGGATGCTCAACGTCACCGCCTGGATGGTGCTGATGGGGCTGGCGCTGCTGTGGCTGCCGGCGAGCGAGGCGGCGCTGATCGCCTACACCATGCCGGTGTGGGCCTCGCTCTTGGCCTGGCCGATTCTCGGCGAGCGGCCGACGCTGTTGCGCGTGCTCGCGCTGGTGCTGGCGTTCGCGGGGCTGGCTTCGATCATGGGCAGCAACGGGCTCACCGCCAGCCGCGACAAGCTGCCGGGCATCCTGATGGTGCTCGGCGGCGCGTTCGGCTTCGCGCTCGGCACGGTCATGGCCAAGAAGCTCCCGATCAGGCTGCCGCCGCTGTCGGCGGCGGCCTGGCAGATCGGCATCGGCTGCGTGCCGATCGTGCTCGTGGGCTTCGCGGTCGAGCATTCCGACTGGACGAAGCTGGATCAGCTCGACTGGGCGCTGATGTTCTATTCCACCGTGATCCAGTTCTGCGTCGCCTATGTCGCCTGGTTCGCGGCGCTGTCGCGGCTGCCGGCCTCGGTGGCGGCGATCGGCACCATGGCGGTGCCGGTGATCGGCGTCCTGGCCTCCGCGATCGCGCTGCGCGAGCCGCTCGGGGCAGGGCAGGTGGCCGCGCTGGCCTTCACGCTGGCCGCGGTGGCGATGGCGACCCGCGGCTAACGCCAGCCGGCCGCCGGCTTGCCGTCCAGCGCCTGCCGCACCATCTGCGCGAGCTCGGCGCGGCGATAGGGCTTGGTCAGCAGCAGCGCGTCCGGCACGAGCTGCCGGTTCTCGACCATCTCATCGCCGGTATAGCCGGAGGTGTAGAGCACTGGGAGCGCGGGGCGCGTGGTCATGATGGTTTCGGCGAGCTGCCGGCCGCTGATGCCGCCGGGCATGATGACGTCGGTGAACAGCAGGTCGAAGGGCTGGTTCCGCGCGGCGATGGCCAGCGCCTCCGAGGCCTGCGAGGCGACGAGGGTGGTGTAGCCGAGGCCCTGCAACTGCGCGAGCACGAAGTCGCGCACCAGCGGATCGTCCTCGACCACCAGGATCGTCTCGCGGCCATGCGGCAGCGCCTGCTCGTGCTCCGTCTCGATCTGCTGCGTCGCCTGCGCCGCCGGCAGATAGAGCCGGATCGTCGTGCCGCGGTTCTGCTCGCTCTGAAGCTTGACGTGGCCGCCGGACTGCCTGACGAAGCCATAGACCATGCTGAGGCCGAGACCGGAGCCCTTGCCGGCATCCTTGGTGGTGAAGAACGGCTCGAAGGCGCGGTCCTTCACCTCCCGCGGCATGCCGCTGCCGGTGTCGCTGACCGCGACCATGACGTAGGAACCGGGCACGATGCCGGGATTGGCCGCTGCATGGGCCGCGTCGAGCGTGGTCTTCGCCGTCTCCAGGAGCAGCCTGCCGCCATCGGGCATCGCATCGCGCGCGTTGATCGCCATGTTGACCAGCGCGTTCGCGAGCTGCGCGGAATCGACATGGGCGATGAGATCCTCGTCGGCAAGAACGGTCCTGATCTCGACCTGCTCGCCGAGGGTCGGCCGCAGCAGCTTGGCGATGTCCTCCACCGTGGCGTTGACGTCGATGTCGCGCGGACGCAGCGGCTGCTTGCGGGCGAAGGCGAGCAGATGCCGGATCAGCTCGGTGCAACGATCGGTGGCCCTGCCGATCAGGGCTGCGAACTCGGCCGCCGCCGGCCGGTCCTGCACCGCGTCGATCAGGACCTCGATCGACCCGGTGATGATCGTCAGCATGTTGTTGAAGTCGTGCGCGACGCCGCCGGTGAGCTTGCCGATGGCATCGAGCTTCTGCGCCTGCTGCAGCAGGCGCTCGGTCTCGTGCACGTCGGTGACGTCGTGATACACCAGCGCGGCGCCGCTGATCGCGCCTGCGGAATTGCGCAGCGGCCGCCCGCTGACCATCAGGCGAAACTGCGGCCGGCCGTCGGTCGGCTTGACCACGACCTCGCGGCGGTCGAACGACAGCCCGCACAAGGCGCGCGCGATCGGGAGCTCCTCATCGACGATGCGGGTGACGGCGTCGCTCTCGTAGAACTGGTTGGCGGCCTGCATCTCGGCGAAGGTCTTGCCCACATTCGTTCCCAGGAAACGTCCCATCGCCTGGTTCGACAGCATGATCGTGCCTTCGGGATCGACGACGAGGACGCCCTCGGCCATGCTGTTGAAGGTGTTCGTGAGAATGGCGGAGAAGCGGCGCAGCGCGTCATAGGCGGCGGCGAGATCGCTGCGCTGCTGCACGGCCTGGGCTTCCAGCGAGGTCGCGGTCTCCCGTGACCGGGTGAGGGACGAGCGCAGCGCCCGGTCGGAAAGATGAGCGCGCCGGACGAGATAGGCCGACATCAGGAGCAGCAGGCCGACGCCGGCGAGGTCGATCGCCAGTAGCCAGGATCCGGTTCGTCGCGAGATCGTGGCGCGGTCCGCCAGCAGCCGGCGCTCCTCATCGGTAAAGGCGTCGAGCGCCTGGTTGATCGTCGTCATCGCCGCCGGACCGGCCGCGCTCGCCGCCAGCGCCTGCAGGCCGTCGCGATCGTTCGCCGCGTGGCGACGGATCAGCTCGCCGGCAAGCTGAATGCGCCGCTGCACGATGCCATAAATCGATCGCAGCCGCTCGCTCTGCGAGGAATTGTCCCGGACGAGCCCTTGCAGGTCCGCCCAGGCCGCAGGAATAAGTCCACTCGTCGCCTGAAACTCTGCGATGAACCGGTCGGCTCCGGACAATGCGAAGCCGCGCGAGGCGGCTTCTGACTGTCGCAGCAGGGCGCGGAGCTCGGAGGATTTCTCCAGCACCTCCATCGTGTGCTCGACCAGGGCGGTATCGTTGCGCGCCTTGATGTCCAGTCCCGTCGACGCGGCGCCGATCGCGAGCAGGGTTCCAAGGCCGAGCCCGATCACCACCCGCCGACGGATCATCGGTGGCCTCCAATGGCGCGGGATGCCGTCGCGTCCTGCCAATTGCATGGGGTAGGTTTCCATTGGAATTTGTGGCGCCCAGATCCGTGACGATCGCAGTTCCGATCCGCGCGATGGTCAAGTCAGGAGAAGTGAGCGCGCGTCGGTGCGTCCTCGGAAAAGGCGTTCTCGGCCAAGGCATCATCGGCCAAGGCGTCATCCACGGGGCCTGCCAGCGCCAGCCGCACCATCTTGGCGAGCTCCGACTTGCGATAGGGCTTGGTGAGCAGCAGCGCAGCCTGGTCGAGGCGACCGTGCTCGACCATCGCATTGTCGGTATAGCCGGACGTGTACAGCACCTTGGTGCCGGGCCGCTGCCGCAGCGCCTCCTCGGCGAGCTCCTTGCCGTTGACGCCGCCGGGCATGATGACGTCGGTGAACAGGAGATCGAAGCTTTGGCCGGAGTCGATCTTGGCCAGCGCCTCGACCCCGGTCGATGCGGTGATGGTCTTGTAGCCGAGGCTCTGCAACTGTGAGACGACGAAGTCCTGCACCAGTGGATCGTCCTCGACGATGAAGATGGTCTCCTCGCCGCGCGGCGGCGGGGGCTCGGGCGGAGCAGGGCTCGCAGCCTGTCCCTTGGGCACAGGGATGTAGAGCCGGATCGTGGTGCCCCGTCCTTCCTCGCTGTAGATCTTGATGTGGCCGCCGGATTGCTTGACGAAGCCGTAGACCATGCTGAGGCCGAGGCCGGAGCCCTTGCCGGCTTCCTTCGTCGTGAAGAAGGGTTCGAAGGCGCGGTCGCGGACCTCCGGCAACATGCCAGTACCCGTGTCGCTGACGGCGACCATGACATAGGGGCCGGGCGTCACGCCGGCGTTGGCTGAGGCATAGGCCTCATCGAGCTCCACCCTGCGCGATTCCAGCAGCAGCTTGCCGCCATTGGGCATCGCGTCGCGGGCGTTGATCGCCATGTTGACCAGCGAGTTGGCGAGCTGCGCCGAATCGATGTGCGTGATCAGCGTCTCCTCTTCGAGGATCGAGTTGATTTCGATCTGCTCGCCGAGGGTCGGACGCAGCAGCTTTGCGATGTCGAGAATCGTGCTGTTGACGTCGCTGTCGCGCGGATGCAGCGGCTGCTTGCGGGCGAAGGCGAGCAGATGCCGGATCAGCTCGGTGCAGCGGTCTGCCGCCTGTCCGATCAGCGCCGCGGTCGCCGCGGCGGCGGGGCGGTCCTTCACCTCGTCGGCCAGCGTTTCGATGGTGCCGGTAATGATCGTCAGCATGTTGTTGAAGTCGTGTGCGACGCCGCCGGTGAGCTTGCCGATCGCATCCAGCTTCTGCGCCTGCTGCAGCAGCCGCTCGGTCTCGTGCGCCGTGGTGATGTCGTGATAGACCATCGCCGCGCCGGTAATGCCGCCCGCGGCGTCGCGCAGCGGGCGGCCGGAGATCATCAGCCGCAGCGTCTCGTCCCGGTCGGGCCGGTAGACGATCAGCTCGCGGCGGTCGAAGCTCTCGCCCCGCAACGCTCGCGGCGTCGGCAGGTCGTGTGCTGCGACAGGCGTCACGCCGTCGCTTTCGTAGACGCGGAGGCGCGCGCGGACGTCGGCCAGATTCTTTTCCGGGCTGTAGCCGAGCAGATGTTCGACCGCGGGGTTCGAGAATACCACCGTGTCCGTGGCATCGATGACGAGCACGCCCTCTGCCATGCTGTTGAACGTGTTCTGCAGGATCTCGGCGGAATGGCGCAGCTTCTCATGGGCGGCGATCAGGTCGAGATGCTGTTGCTCGGCCTTTTCCGCCAGCGAGTTGGCCTCGGCTTCGGAGCGGACCAGCGACGCGCGCAGCGCACGATCGTGGAGATAGGTCCGCCGGATGAGGTAGAAGGCGATGATCAGCAGCAGCGCGAGACCGCACAGGTCGATCGTGAGCAGCAGCGATCCGGTGGATTTCGACGTCATCGAACGCTGCGTCAGCAGCTTGCGCTGATCGGCAACGAAACGGTCGAGATGGGCCGTGATCTCGCTCATGGTCGCCGGCCCTTCGGCGCGGCTTCTGAGGGCTTCGAGCCCCGCACGATCCGAGGCGGCGTGCAACCGGATCAGCTCCGCAGCGAGCTCGACCCTGCGGACAATCAGGGCTTCGGTCTCGGTCAGAAGCTTCAGCGGTTCGGGATTGTCGGCCACGGCGCGCCGCAGCTCGGCCATGGCGACCGGAATTCTCGTGCTGACATCGGCAAACTCCGTCCTGAACTGATCGTCACCGACGAGTGCGTAGCCGCGAGAGGTCGCTTCCGCTTCGCGTAGCAGCAGACGCAGATCGGAGGTCTTCTGCAGGATGTCGAGCGATGAATTCACCCAGGCCGCGTCGTGGCGCGACTTGATGTCGAGCGCCGTGGACGCGGCGCCGATCGCCAGCAGCGTTCCAAGACCGAGCCCCAATGCGAGGCGCTGATAGGTCATCTGCGTTTCTCAATCATCGACATGTCCGCCAGCTGGGCCGGGGATCATCGCGGCCAGCCCCATGCATCCGAGTTTCGATGCAGCTGCGTCCAAGCAGTGAAGATATGTCGGCAAGGCGCGCCTCCTTGTTCGAAGTTCTTGGCGCGTTCGCGGGCGGCAGGCCCAAGCTGCTCACCCGCGGCGTTTGCACTGCGCGAGTCCCGCGAAAATCCATGTGTCCATCAACTGATATCAACCAAGCCTGCGAAGCGGCCAAACGGGCAGAATCACGAGCTCAAACAATATTGGACCGAAACGGGACGATCATCTGCACGTCGCGGGGCACATTTTGGAATATGGGCGAAAATCGGCCTGCAACGTGGCGCATTAGACACAGAACAAACAACAATACGGCACGAAAAAGGCGGCGAGCATAGGCTCGCCGCCCTCTATTGTCGCAGCTACTATGTCAGACTCTTACGGACATGGATGGCGAAAGCCATCATAGCCGAGATAGGTTCCCGAAGCCGGATCATACGAGCGGTACCTGCGTGCGCAGTAGCTCGGGTCGACGCCTTCGGTTCCAACGATGGCGACAGGCGCGGAGTCGTCATAGTACGAGTAGTCGGAGTAATAGTCGGGCCCGTAATAATACGGATCGTTGTAGTAGGCATAGCTGCTGCCCAATCCGATCCCGACGCCAACGCCGACACCCGGCCAGAAGCCGCCGCCGCGGTGATGCCAGCCGCCACGGTGACCGCCCTGCCAGCCGCCGCCACTCCAATTGCCGCCGCTCCAGTTGCCGCGGCCGCCACCCGTGTTGACGGCGACGTTGGCGCCGGCCGCCGGACCGCGACCCGCCAGCGCTGCGCCGCCAACGGCTGCGCGTCCGGCGAAGCTGCCGCCGCTCATCCCGGCGCCACCCGGGCCCGCCGCAAAGCCGCCGCGTCCGCCGCCGCCGATCGCTCCGCCGCCGCCACCACCGATGGCCGCGCCACCGCCCCCGCCGACGGCGGCACCACCACCGCCCGGACCACGACCGCCGCCGCCGGGACCCTGGGCAAAGCTCGTCGTCGCTGCCGCCAGCGGCAGAATCAGCGCCACTGCCGCCGCAGTGCTCCATCTCTTCAGTCTGGTCATCGCTATCGCTCCATCAGGGGGGAAAGTGACCTAACCGCAGGCCGCGGATGTCGTTCCCCGCCGCGAACCGATACATCGTCGCGGGCGGAGGCGGTGCAACACTGGACAAGATGCGGGCGGGGTGGCATCAGAACCGGGACCTTCACAGAACCGGCCCCAAGCCCATGAAACAGTTCTTTCTAAAGCTCTTCACGTGGTGGAACGGCCAGACTTTCGGCACGCAATTGTGGACCTGGCGCTTCGGCGAGCTCGTGGGGCAGGATGCACAGGGCAACCGCTATTATCGGACTGCCGGCGGCAAGATCGACCCGGTGCTGCATTTCGAGCGGCGCTGGGTGATCTATAACGGCCTGGCCGAAGCCAGCCGTATTCCGCCCGAATGGCACGGCTGGATGCATCATATGGTCGACGTGCCGCCGACTCAGGAGGGCTACAAGCCGCGCGAGTGGGAAAAGCCGCATGAGCCGAACCTGACGGGGACTGCGCTGGCGTATCGCCCGGCCGGCTCGACCTTGGGCAGCGGTCGCAGGCCAAAGGCCACCGGTGATTATCAGCCCTGGACTCCTGGCGGCTGATTCGATTTCGCTCGAGATGACCCGATCGGAAAAGGCCGCCCCGAGCTCCGGGCGGCCTCTTTACGGTCGGGAGCCTGCCAAGCCTGCGCTACGCCGGGTTGGTCTTGAGGGCGGCCGCCGCATGCTCCGCCGCCTCGATCCGCCGCTTCCGGAACGGTGCGATCCGCTCCAGCATCCGTGACACCACCTCGGGCGGCGCCGTGTCGGGGGATCCAGCGGTGAAAGGGGGCGCCGGATTGTATTCGAGTCTGAGCTGGATTGCCTCCGCTGTCTGACGATCGACCAACTGCGCCACCAGGGTCAGCGCGAAGTCGATGCCGGCCGTGACGCCGCCGCCGGTGATCCGGTTGCGGTCGATGCAGACGCGCTCGGTGCTGGCGGTTGCTCCGAACAGCGGCAGGCACTCGCGCGCGCTCCAATGGGTTGCCGCGCGATAGCCATCCAGCAGGCCGGCGGCGCCGAGCGCGAGCGAGCCCGTGCACACCGAGGTGACGTACCTTGCTCCTTCGGCCTGGCGGCGGATGAAGCCGATGACCTCGGCGTCATCGAGGATGGCGTCGACGCCGAAGCCGCCGGGAATGCAGATCACGTCCGCCTGCGGACAGTCAGCGAAGGTGGTGGTCGGCATCAGTGTGAGGACCGAGTCGGTCGGAATCGGCTCGATCCTCTTCCACGCCAGATGCAGTGTCGCCCCCGGCACGCTGGAGAACACCTGCACCGGACCGGTGAGATCGAGCTGGGTCAGATGTGGAAACAGGACGAGAGCGATCGAGAGCGGTTGGGCCATGGCGGTGCTCGCAGGTGTGGTGCTTGACGGCGGGCATTCTGCATGGTCCGCTGGATGGCGCATATGCCAAAGTTCCCTCGTTTCCGGACGGGCTTGGGATTTCACACTTGGGCTCACGGACTTGGGCTGACGGAGCCATCCACCATGATCGGCGTGCTCATCTACCCCGATTTTCAGTTGCTCGACGCCGCCGGACCGATCTCGGTGTTCGAGATCGCTTCGCGTTATGCGCGCGCCGCGCCATCGATCAGGGTCGTCGCCGCCACGCCCGGACCCGTGCGGTCGTCGTCAGGGGCCGAAATGCTGGCGCGCAAATTCGGTCCGGTGTCGGCGCTGACCACGCTACTGATCGCCGGCGGCGAGGGCGTGGAAGCTGCGAGCCGCAACGCATGCACGCTGAACTTCGTTCGTAAGGTCGCGCAGCGCGGCACCCGTCTTGCCAGCATCTGCTCCGGCGCCTTCGTGCTGGCCGAAGCGGGCCTGCTGGACGGGCGGCGCGCGACGACGCATTGGCAGCGCACGCGGCAGTTCCTGCGCGCCTACCCCCATGTGAAGCTCGAGCCTGACAGCATCTATGTCCGCGACGGCAATGTCTGGAGCTCGGCTGGGATCACTGCCGGCATCGATCTCGCGCTTGCCATGGTCGCCGACGATCACGGCGAGGAGATCGCGCAAAAGACGGCACGGCAGCTCGTGCTGTATCATCGCCGCAGCGGCGGGCAGTCGCAGTTCTCCTCGCTGCTGGAGCTGAAGGCGCCGAGCGGCCGCTTTGCGGATCTGCTCACCTGGGCGCGGGAGCACCTCGATGCCCCGCTGACCGTCGACGATCTCGCCGAGCGTGCCGGCATGAGCACGCGGCATTTCACCCGCGCCTTCGTCGCCGAGACCGGCACCACGCCGTCGAAGGCGATCGAGCGTCTGCGGCTGGAAGTGGCGCGCGATCGGGTGCAGGCCTCGCATCAGCCGATCGAGCTGGTGGCGGAAGCGACCGGCTTTCGCGATCCTGAGCGGATGCGTCGCGCCTTCATTCGCGCCTTCGGCCAGCCGCCGCAGGCCCTGCGGCGCGCGGCACGCGTCACCACCTGACCTGCATCAGTGGACGAGGAGCCGCGGGCAGAGATCCTCGTCGGCAATTGAAGCAATTTAAAGTTGTATAACATGCAGGATGCGCTCATAGTGAGCGCATTGCCACTGTTCATGGAGGATACGATGCGCGTATTGCTTTACCTGATTTTATTCGTTGCTGCCGCGGTCGGCGGTCTCGACAGCGCTTTTGCGGCGAAGGCCGAACTCACCGGAATGTGCGTCTGCAAGAAGGGCGGCAGCGTGCTGAGCACCTATAGCGAGACGCAATGTGTGAAGAACGATCATGCGGGCTGCACGTCGGTGAAGGTGGCCTGCGTGAACGCCAATGCCGCCGCATGCCGCACGGCCGGCGGCGCGATCTCCCAGTCGACCAAGACGTGCAGCGTCGGCGCCAAATGCTGAGCAACTGATTTTATCAGCTTCGCTCGGACGGTTCCGAACGTCTGAGGTAACAGGCAGTCCCGCGCGGCGGACATCGGCGCATGTCCGTCCGCGTGTTGGCATCGGCAGGTCCGGGACCTATAGTCCGCCCCGCGAAACGAGGGGCAGACCAGGGCGCGATGCGTGTCACCATCATCACCGGCAGCGGGGCCGGCATCGGCGCTGCCGTGGCGCGCCGCCTGGCCGCGCCGGGGCAGGCCGTGATGCTGCACGGGCAGGGGGCTGACGAACCGGGTCTCGCGCGTCTGCGGGACGTCGCCGCGGCGTGCCGGGAGGCCGGCGCCGAAGCCGAGTTTCATTGCGGTGACCTGGCCAGGCAGGGCGTTGCCACCGGTTTGGCGGCTGCGGCACGAACGCGTTTCGGCCGGATCGACGCGGTGGTGCATGCCGCTGGCTTTGCCGACCGCCGCAGCTTTCGCGATCTGCCGCGCGACGGGCTCGACCGCTCACTCGCAGTGATGCCGGCGGCCTTTCATGAACTCGCCAGCGCCGCGCTCCCTGACCTCGTGCAGAGCACCCATGCGCGCGTGGTCGCGATCTCCAGCTTCGTCGCGCACCGCTTCGTGCCGGGCGGCACCTTCCCGGCCTCGGCCGCCGCCAAGGCGGCGCTGGAGGCGCTGGTGAAATGTCTGGCCATCGAGCTGGCTGCGTGCGGCGGCACGGCGAATGTCGTCGTGCCCGGCTATACGCGCAAGGATGCGGGACGGCTCGGCTCGCTCGATCCGGCCGCGTGGCAGACGGCGGCGTCTGCCAATCCGCAACAGCGCCTTGCCGAGTCCGACGACATCGCCGCGGCTGTCGCCTTCTTGCTGTCGAAAGATGCCGGCCACGTCACCGGCGCGGTGCTGCCGGTCGATGGCGGCCTGACCCTGATGTAAACGGCGGATGGATCGAGAGACGATGGAGCGTATGCAGCAGACAGCCGACGTGGTCGTGCTGGGAGCGGGGATCGTCGGCGTCTCCTCCGCCTACGCCATCCGGGAGCGTGGGTTCTCGGTGGTGCTGGTCGACCGCAAGGCGCCGGGCGAGGAGACATCGTATGGCAATGCCGGCATTCTCTCCTCCGGCTCGATCCTGCCGCTCAACAAGCCCTCGCTGTTCTCGGCGCTGCCGTCCTATCTCCGCAATCGGAGTGCGGCCGTGCGCTGGGATCCATCGTGGACTCTGCGCAACCTCGAATGGGTGCTGCGCTTCCTCGCCAATGCCGTGGAGTCCCGCGTCAAGCCGCGCGCGACCGCGCTGCATGGCCTGATCGGCGCTTCGCTGACGCTGCATCGCGACTGGATCGTCCGATCTGGCGAGCCGCAGCGCATCCGCGAGACTGGCTGGCTCAAGGCGTGGCGCAGCGATGCGGTCGCAGCTGCCAAGGCCGAGCAGGCGTTCCTGGCCGAATATGGCATCAAGAGCGAGCTGCTCGACCGCCAGGGCATCTCGGCGCTCGAGCCGAATTTGCTGCCGGTCTACAAGGTCGGCCTGCTGCATAGCCAGACGGCGTCGGTCGATTCGCCCGGCAACGTCACCAAGGCCTATGCGCGCATGTTCGAGGGCGCGGGCGGCGTGCTGCGCCAGTCCGAGATCAGGGCCTTGCTGGCCGACGGCGATGGCTGGCGCGTCGTGCTCGGCGACGGCGAGATCCGCGCCCGCCAGGTCGTGGTCGCGCTCGGGCCGTGGTCGCCGGACATTCTCAGGTCGCTCGGCTACCGCGTGCCGATGGCGTTCGAGCGCGGCTATCACCAGGAGTTCACACCCAATCCGGCGCGCATGCTGCACCGTCCGATCCACGACGCCGAGGGCAGCTTCCTGATGACGCCGATGGAGAACGGCGTGCGCGTCACCTCCGGCGTCGAGCTGACCGATCGCGATGCGCCGTCGAATTTCGCCCAGCTCGAGCAGGTGGTGCCGCTGGCGCGCGGCGTGGTCGAGTTCGGCGAGGCCGTGGCCCAGCCCTGGCGCGGCGCGCGGCCGACCTTGCCGGATTCGCTGCCGATGATCGGGCCGGCGCCGCGCCATTCCGGCCTGTGGCTTGCATTCGGCAATCAGCACATCGGCTTCACCACGGGGCCGGCCACGGGCGCGGCGATCGCCGCGATGATCGCGGGCGAGGCGCCGCCGTTCGACGCCTCCGCCTTTGCTCCGAGCCGGTATCTGTGAGGGGCCGCGACCGCGTCACGCCGGAGCTGCGATGAACTATACCTGGGATTTCGCCATCCTCGCCAAGTACAGCCATCTGTTCTGGGTGGGGCTCGGCTGGACGATGGCGTACACGCTCGGCACCATCCTGCTCGGCTCGGTGATCGGGCTCGTCGTCGGCATCGTCAGGCTGCGCCGCCCGGTGGTGATCGACTGGCTGCTGATCGGCTATATCGAGCTGTTCCGCTGCACGCCGCTGCTGGTGCAGATCATCTGGTTCTACTACGCGTTCCCGGTGGTGATCGGCATCAACATTCCGGCGCATGTCGCCGCCGTCACCGTGCTGTCGCTCTATGCCGGGGCGTTCTATGCCGAGATCGTGCGCGGCAGCATCGAGAGCGTGCCGCGCGGGCAGTGGGATGCGGCGCGCGCGCTGGGTCTGCGTCCGTGGCGGATGATGCGGCTCGTGATCCTGCCGCAGGCGCTGAAGCCGATGCTGGCGCCTTACGTCAACCAGTCGGTGACGCAGTTGAAGAACACCTCGCTGGTGTCGGTGATCGCGGTGCCGGATCTCGTCTACAACGCGACGCTGATCAACGCCGACACGTATCGGCCGCTCGAGGTTTACACCATCATCGCGCTGATCTATTTCGCGATCCTGTTTCCGGCGACGCTGCTCGGCCGCCGCTTCGAGCGCGGCATGACCTACGACAAGGCGTGAGGCGATACATCATCGAATGCCTCCGTCGTTGCGAGCGAAGCGTAGCAATCCAGGGCGGCACGCGCGGTCCTGGATTGCTTCGTCGCTGCGCTCCTCGCAATGACGGTAGGAGAGAGCGTGGCTTCGCTTAGATATTAGATATTCACTTCGACCGGCACGTCCTCGGCCTTGACGCCGGCCAGCCCCAGGCCCTTGACGAACCATTCGCGCATCTGGCCGATGCCGCGGTTGTAGTCGATCCACACCGCGAGGAAGTCGCGCCAGCGCTTGTCGGCCTCGCGGCGCACGCCCATGCTGGAGGGGATCGCGACCGAGGGCGACTGCAGGATCTTGTAGGTGCCGAGATTGGGGTTCTTGGCGATCGCGGTGAGGCCCAGGATCAGCGCGTTGACGACGACGTCGACGCGGCCCGATGCCATCTCCAGCATCACCTCGTCGCGCGACTTCAGCGACTTGATGGTCGCGTTCGGCGCAAAACGGCGCGCCACCGCCTCGTTGGCCGAGCCGACGTCGACGGCGATCTTCACTTCCGGCTTGTTGATGTCGGCCCAGGTCTTGGCCTCCATCCCCTTCTTCAGCATCGCGCCGAACGGATGCGGAAACACCGTGCCGCAGAAGTCGATGACCAGCGCGCGCTGCGGCGTCGGGTTGAGCGCGAAGCCAAGATCGATCTTGCCGGCCTGCAGGTCGAGCACCGAATTGCCGTAGGTCGACTCGACATATTCGAGCTTCACGTCGAGCAGCTTGGCGATGTCGTTGGCCATCTCGATCGAGAAGCCCGACCACGTTCCGGAGGCGAGGTCCTTGTTGAAATAGGGCAGCTCGCCCGGCAGCACGGCGATGCGCAGCACCTTGTTGGCGCGGACCCGGTCGAGCGTGTTGTCGGCCGCTTGCGCCGAGGCGGGCGTCGTCGTCATGGCGGACGCGAGCGCGGCACCGGAGCCGATGGCGAGCGCGTAGCGCAGCGCATCGCGGCGGTCTTCGGAAATTTTCTGATCGTCTGACGTGGTCACATAATCCTCCTGCACCAACAGGCACGGAGCGTAGCGCCGGCCTTGCACGCCAGCAACAACCATGTCGGCCTTGATAGTAAGCGGCTGGCCGTCGCGTCATGCCGGAGCGGCCGCGTGCCGTTGCTGCTTTGCCTCATTCCGATGCAGGATTGATCAAGCCGTGATCGGTCCCGCCCGATGGAAGCGGCTTTGGACGCAGGCGCTCGGCGAGAGGGCGCAACAGTTGCGGCGCAAGGTGGATCGGGAACTGGCTCATCGCGAAATACAGCCAGGTGGTGCCGGGGATCGCGCCCTCGGTCGCCGCGAGCATCAGCCCCATGTTGCGTAGCGACACCATCATGCCGAGCGCCATCGCGCGTTCGCGCCCCGCGCCGCGAAACAGCAGCATCGTGGTACCAAGCAACAGGAAGAACACGGTGAAGGCGAGCAGCGCCAGTCCCAGCATGCGGAACGGGCTGGCGGCCAGGTCGGCCAGGAAATGGGCCATGATGGCGGACGCGAACACGAACAGGATGAGGACGTTGAAGCCGTCGATCGGCGCGCGGTGGCGGCGGATCGTCGCGATGCCGAGGGCAAGGCGGATCGCGGCGGCCGCCGCCAGGGCGCCCGCAAGGATGGCGGCGAGCTTCAGCCCGAGCGCGGCCGGAGACAGTGACAATGTCTCGCCCAAAAACACATAGGCGAACAGCGGCGCCGTCAGCGGCACCAGCGCGGTCGAGGTCACCAGCGTGATGAGAACCAGCGTCGCGTCGAGCCCCATCAGCGCGGCGAGTGCGGGCGAGGCCATCATCGGCGAGGCCGTCCCCTGCAGCATCAGCGCGAGATACAGGTCGGGCGCGACGGCATCGACGCCGGCGATGCGCCCAATCGTGCCGACCAGCGTCGGCACGGCGATCGTGGTCCATGCGGTCGCGGCCACCACCAGCAGCGGGCGGCGCAGATGCGCTGTTAGCATCGCGACGTCGACGCGCATGAAGGAGATGCAGAGCAGCAGGAAGATCGCCTGTGTGACGTAGGGCCGCGCCAGCTCGCCCAGCGGCGGCACGGCGATTGCCGCCAGCAGAACCGCGACGATGGCGCGGGTGCCCTGATTGCCGAGCCAGCTCAGGGCCTGCAGAGGAAAAGCGAGAGGCCCGAAGGACGGCATCTTCATTCCGAACGATGGGAATCAATGAACGCGCGAACCATGCGTCGGCCGCGCGTTCATGCAAAGTCACATCTGGTTACGGACGATGTCGGCGCCTGCGCATCACTGCGCGCTGGAGCCGCCGACCACGATCTTCTCGTTGAGCTTGAAGTCGACCGTCTGCACCGTCTGCTCGATCTCGGGGTTGGGCATGCCGAGCTGCTGCGAGATCAGCTTCACCAGAAGGTCGACGCGCTCGATGAACGGCGCGCCCGCGGCGACGGCGCGCGCGGCCGATGACGGCTTGAGCAGGCTCTCGGCCGCCTTGGCGTATTTCTCGAACGGCACCTGGTCGCTCGGATCGGCGCCGAGCTTGCGGGCGATGGCATCGACATGCTCATAGATCGATTTCGACTGGGCGAGATTGCCATGAACGGCATCGCGGATCGCCTGCGGTTCACCGCGGGTGATGCAGCGGTAGTTGCCGGTGAGCAGCATCGACCACTTCGCCAGCGGCACGAACAGCGAGTCGAACACCTTCAGCTTCACGGGCACGTCCTGGCCGTCGAGCCTGACCGCGTCGATGTCGCGCTCCAGCTCGCGGAGCAGCGCGTTGTGCGTCTCGTCCTCGAACGCGGCGGCCTTGAAGTTGGTCGGCAGGCCGACATGCAGCACGTTGGCGGCTTCCTCCGGCGGACGGAAGGCCTGCGGATCCGGCGAGCACAGCGTGACCAGCCCGGGCGTGAAGCGCTCCCACACCGCGGGATTGGTGTAGGCCTCGTCGAGGTCGACGTTGGCGAGCGCCGGGATGCGTTTGAGATAGGGCAGCGGCGGCATGTTCATGATCGAGAGGCACGGCAGCTTGGCCTCGGCGATCTTCACCATCAGCACGCGAATGGTGTGGTTGGTGTACTGTGGCTCCTGCATCGCAAGACCGACCAGGTCGTAGCGCGACAGGTCGACGCTATCGGGCGTGGCCGCGTCGAGCTTGCCCGGCAGGTCGCGCGAGAAGATCGAGCGATGCGCCGGCTCGTCGCGCAGCTTGATGCGGACTTCCGTGCCGTCGCGGTTGATCAGCTCGGCTGTCTTCTTGCGGCAGACCAGCGTCACGTTGTGGCCGGCCATCAGCAGCTTGGTGCCGAGGAGGGAGCCGTAGGAGGCCCCGAGAATCAGAATGTTGCGTGCCATACCTTGGTCGTCCCCAGAGATCGGTTCGAGATTTTGCGTTCGCGTTTCTTGTTGGCGATCCAGCCGTACCGACGAGTCCGTCAGGCGTCCGGCAGGAGCGGACGGATGCGGTAACCCATTGCCTCGGTTGCTGGCATACCAGAGCTTTCATCCCACGGAATGCGCCGTCTGGCAAGGTGCAGCGCACTCGTGCGGCATCCGGCGCGTGTCACGGTGGGGCTATCCGAGCGCAGATCGACCGTGCGCTTGGAGCTCGGCCGTTCAGCTCAGCGCCATATAGCGCCCCGGCTTGTGGTTGATCGCGATGATGACGTTGACGATCACGATGCCGAGGATCGACAGCGCCAGCCGGTTCACGGGGATGACGAAGAATGCGGCGATCATGATGAGGAAATCGACGGCGAGCTGGAAATAGCCGGCGCGGATCTTCCAGTGCTCCTGCAGATACAGCGCCAGAATGTTGATCCCGCCAAGCCCGGTGCGATGCCGGAACAGCATCAACAGGCCGGTCCCGGTCAGGCCGGCGCCGATTACGGTGGCATAGATCGGATCGATATGGCTGATGTCGATCCATGACGTCGTCAGCCGTGAGAACAGGGCGACGAGCCCGACCGCGACAAAGGTGCGGATCGTGAACGGCCAGCCCATGCGCCGGACGGCCAACGCATAGAACGGCAGATTGATCAGGAAGAAGCTGACGCCGAAACCATAGCCGCTGATGTAGCTCAACAGCAGCGACAGACCGGCGGTGCTGCCGACCAGCAGCACCGTCTTGCTGTAGATCAGCATGCCGAGCGACACGAACAGCGTGCCCAGCGTCAGCGCCATCGCGTCCTCGTAGAGCTTGTGCCGCTCCTGAGCGACGATCTCTGTCACGGCCTTGATCCTTGCAGGCGATGTTTCAAAGCGACTTGAACAGGCCGGCAACGCGCGCGACGTCGGCGAGCTTCAGGCCTGCAATGTTGATGCGGCCCGAGGTCGGCATGTACACGCCGTGCTTTTCGCGCAAAGTCATGACCTCGGCCGGCGTCACCGGCAGCAGCGAGAACATGCCTTCCTGGACGCCGATCGCGATCGTGTTGGACCAGCGCCCGCCGAGCGCCTCGGCAAAAGAGCGGCGCAGCGCGGCGAGGCGCTGGCGCATCGTCTCGAGCTCGCTGCTCCAGTCGGCATAGAGGTCCGGCGTGTCGAGAATCGTCTTGACGATCGCCGAGCCATGGTCGGGCGGCATCGAATAGCTGGTGCGGGCGATGGAGACGAGATTGGAGCGCGCGGTCTCGGCTGCGGCCTGTGCCGAGGCGACGGCGTAGAGCGCGCCGGTCCGCTCGCGGTAGAGTCCGAAGGACTTCGAGCAGGACACCGCCAGCAGCGCCTCGGGCACGGCCGCGACCATTGCCCGCAGGCCGGCGGCATCGCCCTCGAGACCGGCGCCAAAACCCTGATAAGCGGAGTCGATCAGCGGCACGAGGCCACGCGCGGCCATCACGGCGGTGATGCGCGCAAAGTCCTCGGTGCTGAGCGGGGCGCCGGTCGGGTTGTGGCAGGAGGCGTGGATCAGGACGGCGTCGCCGGGCGCGGCGCGCTGCAGCGCCTCCAGCATGCGGTCGAGCTGCAGCGTCTGCGACGGAACGTCGAAGTAGGGATAGGTCTCGACCTCGAGCCCCGCCGCGGCGAAGATGCCGGCGTGGTTGGGCCAGCTCGGCAGTCCGAGCCAGATCTTGCCGGTGCCGGCCTGGCGGATCAAATCGGCGGCGAGGCGGAGCGCACCCGAGCCGCCCGGGGTCTGCACGCCTGCGGCATGGACCGAGGGCGCGGGGCCGCCGACGAGCGACCACAACAGGTCGAGGAAGAGCTGGTCGCCTTCCGGCGCCACATAGCTCTTGCTGTCCTGGCTCTCCCAGATGATGCGCTCCGCAGCTTTCACAGCGCGGAAGATCGGCGAATGGCCGGCCTCGTCGCGATACACGCCGACGCCGAGATCGACCTTGTCGGCTCTCGGGTCAGCCTTGAAGATGCCGATCAGAGCGAGCAGGGGATCCTCGGGCTGGCGGGTCAAGCGGTCGAACATCGGGGCGATCCTATTGGAGGAGGGGCCTGCCAGACGGCCATAAGCCGTCCTTGCGGGCGACGGGACACTATCTCGGTTGCAGCGCAAGAACAGCGGACATTTCGGCGATGCTCCGCTTCGTTCGCTGCATGGGCGGCCGTTGCGCCCTCAGAACTTGCCGTGGCCCGCCTGAGCGAACTGAGCGACAAGCGTCAGCGACTGCCTTCTGAGCCAGAACGGGGCTCGGGAGCCGGCTGTGGGGACTCGTTGCGGATCTTGCGCGCGCGCCTGGCGGCAAGCTGTGAGCGAACCCTGCCATCGACTTTGCGGCCTGTCGCACGTTGCCATTTCCGAAGCTCGGCCGCGGTCAGGATCACTTTCACGATCCGCTCGTCCGGGCGACTGCCGATCGTGTCGATGACCTCCTGAGCGCTGGCCAGCCATTCTTCATAAGTGTCGTGCAGATCCGGGCAGATCCGCCTGATGTCCTCCCACTCTTCGGGCTTGAACCAAGCCAGCGCAATCTCCAGAGTTGGCTCCATGTTTATCCTGCTCACCTGTCCGCTCTGAATGATATCTCAAGCTCGCGGAGGCCCGAAGGTCTGACGCCTTCTGGCGAGTCAGATGCGCGGCTTGGGCGCGGGCACCCGGTCGGAGTCGCCGGAGTTCGGTTCGCCCTTGGGTTCGATCAGGAGCACCTTGACCTCCTTGGCCGCGCGCGGCCGGTGGACGACCCCTTTGGGGACGACGAACAACTCGCCGGCCTTCACCGTCCGCGACGGCTGCCCCTGAATGTCCATCTCCATCTCGCCTTCGAGGACCAGGAAGAAGTCATCCGTCGTGTCATGCTTGTGGAACGGGAATTCTCCCATGAACTTCACGACCATCACGTCATTGTCGTTGTAGTCCGCGACCACGTGCGGGTCCCAATGGCCTGAGAATTGGCTCAGCTTGTCGGCGAGGTTCACGGTCTTCATGTGGGAGTCTCCTGCTGCGAGGAATGAAATGTGAGCTGTCCAGTCGTCCCGGCCGGCTTGCGCGGGATGTAGCTGCTGCTCGAGCGCGAGCAAGCCGATCTCACACGCGACGACTTCGGCCGCATGTGAGCACGACCCGCGAACTCGCGGGTCGGTGCGTTCTGAGCTCAGCGCGGTAACGCTCAGATGCCGCCGGGCCGGTCGAGCTGCTTCAGCCAGGCGCCGATGTCGCGTGCGGCGACATTGGCCTGGTCGAGCAGCTTGCCCATCGTAAAGAAGCCGTGGAATTGGCCGGGATGGTTGCGATGCGTCACCGGCACGCCGGCCTCGCGCAAGCGGCGCGCGTAGTCGTCGCCCTCGTCGCGCAGCGGATCGGCGCCGGCCGTGAGCACATAGGCGGGCGGTAGCCCGGCTAGGGTTTCCGCCTTCGCCGGGGAGGCCCGCCAATCGTGGATGTCGGCGGCACTGTTGAGATAATGGTCGCGAAACCAGCGGATCACCGAATGCGTCAGCAGCACGCTGGTCTCGGGCTCGCTGTGCGAGGGATGGCTCATCGAAAAGTCGGTGGCCGGATAGATCAGCACCTGGCCTGAGAGCTTCGGGCCCTTGCCGTCACGCGCCAAGAGCGCGACGACGGCGGCGAGATTGCCGCCGGCGGAATCGCCGCCGACGCTGAGCCTGGCGGCATCGATGCCGAGCGCGGCAGCATTGTCGGCGATCCATCGTATGGCCGCGGCGGCGTCGTCGACCGCGGCCGGAAACTTGTGCTCGGGCGCGAGGCGGTAGTCGACCGAGATCACGATCAGTTCGCCTTCGTGCGCCAGCGCGCGGCAGACCACGTCATGCGACTCCAGATTGCCGATCACCCAGCCGCCGCCGTGATAGAACACCAATCCTGGTGCAAGACCGTTGGTCTGCCGCACCGTCCTTGGTCGATAGAGCCGTGCCGGGATTGTGCCATGCGGGGCAGGGATGGCGAGGTCCTTGACGTCCGCAAGCTCGGGCGGCTCGGGATTGCTCACGACGCGCGCGGCCAGGTAGTAGTCCCGCGCCTCCTGTGGTGTCAGCGTCTCATAGGCCGGCCGACCGGCCTCCTGAAATGCTTTGTAGACGGCAGCGGCATCGACATCGAGTTGCACGGGCATTGCAAAAACCTGTCGGGTTGAAAGACGGTCAAGTTGAAGGGACGTCAGGCGGCGGTGCGGCCGCCATCGACGGTGTAGGCCGCGCCGGAGACGTAGCTGGCATCGTCGGAGGCGAGGAAGGCGACGATCGAGGCGACCTCCGCGCCCTGGCCGAGCCGGCGCGCGGGGACGCGATCGACCACCTTGTCGGCCGGAACCGCGGCGCCGCTGCGCCCTTCGATGATCGCGCTCAGCATGCGGCTCTCGATCAGCCCGGGGCAGATGCAGTTCACACGGACATTGGTGCCGGTGCACTCCCAGGACGCGCTCTTGGTCAGGCCGATGACCGCGTGCTTGCTGGCGCTGTAGACGGCGATCTGCGGCGAGCCGATCAGGCCGGCGATCGAGGCGGTGTTGATGATCGAGCCGCGGTTCTGCTTCAGCATCACCGGCAGCACGTGCTTGAGGCCGAGGAAGACGCCGACGACGTTGACGTCGAGCACGCGACGGAACGCCTCCAGCGGATATGCGGTGATCGGCTTGATCTCGCCTTCGATGCCGGCATTGTTGAAGAACACGTCGATGGTGCCGAACCGATCGCACGCTTGTCGCACATAAGCCGCGACCTGGTCCTCGTCGGTGACGTCGGCGGCCACGGCGAGCGCCTCGGCGCTCGCCGGCAGGGCGGCCGTCGCGGCGGCGAGATCGGCCTCGCGCCGGTCCACGGCGACGATGCGGGCCCCGCGCGCGGCCAGCAACCGCATGGTCGCGGCGCCGATGACGCCGGCCGCGCCGGTAACGACGGCCACTCGGCCGTCGAGACGGATCGAATCAGACATCGATTTCCTTCCCTTTGGCGCCGGTTCCGATCCGGCTCTTGATCACGACTATCTCATTGGAAGAACCGGCTGACCAGCACGCGGAGTGCTGGCAGCTCGCCCTTCCCCCGCCGTATTCGACATGTTAACGGGAGGGCTGATCGAGAGCGGCGGATGGGTCATGACGCGATTTGATTGTCCTGAACCCCGATTCGCCTGATAAAGCCGCGCGAGATGCACCGAACAATCGTCCTGACCGGTATCGCGGCATTGCTGGCCGCCACATCCCTCACGCTGTCCGTGCCGGCGCGCGCGCAGATCGGTACCATTTTCTCCGATCCCGTTCCGCGCCCGCCGGGCAACATTCCGCGCCGTGGCGAGCCGATTCCGCCTCCTGAGGAAGAGGAGGAGATCCCGGAGCTGCCGCAGGGCCGGGTGCTGCCGGCGCCAACCCGTCCGCCGCCGGGGCAGGGCGCCGCCCTGCCGGGTCCGGTCCAATCCCAGCCGCTGGCGCCGCCGCCGGGAACGACGATCCTGCCACAGAACAATCCTCCGGTCGCGGCCGTGCCGCCACCCGGCCAGCCGGGGGCTGCGCCTGGTCAGCGGCAGGCACCGCCACGCGGCGCACCCCAGAATGCGGCGATCCCGCCGAACGGCGCGGTACCGCAGACCCCGGCCACCATCCAGCCGGGCGACGAGGTCGTGACCGAACCGCCGGCGCAGAAGATCGTCAACAAGAAGGCGAGCTTCTCCGGGCTCGACAAGATCACCGGCCGCATCATCAATTTCGACGAGGATATCGGCGAGACCGTGCAGTTCGGGGCGCTCCGGGTAAAGACCGACGCCTGCTACACGAGGCCAGCCACCGAGGCCGCCAACACCGACGCGTTCGTGCAGGTCGACGAGATCACGTTGCAGGGCGAGGTGAAGCGCATCTTCTCGGGCTGGATGTTCGCGGCTAGCCCCGGTCTGCACGGCGTCGAGCACCCGATCTACGACATCTGGCTGGTCGACTGCAAAGAGCCGCAGACCACGGTCGTCAGCGCCGCGCCGGATCAGAAGCCGGCCGCGGCGCCGCAGCCTGCGCAAAAGCGTCCGCCGCAGCAGCGGCAGGCGGCGCCCAGGCCGCCATCGCCGCCGCAGCAGTATCAGACCCAGCAGGTGCCGCCACCACCGCCGCCGCCCCAGGCGGGCGGACCGTTCGGCGGAGTGTTCAGATAACCTCGCTCAGCCGCGCGCTGCGATGATCGCGAGTGCCTCGGTGCCCGAGATCGGCCGATCAACCGCCAGCCTGGCGAAATTGGCGGCCGGCCCCCTCAGGGCCTTTTCGAGCAGCACGGTGTAGCGCCGGCGCGGGATCTCGACGGCGCCGAAGGTCTTGAGGTGCTCGGTGACATATTGGGTGTCGAGCAGCTCGAAGCCCCCGGCGATCAGCCGCGCGACGAGATGCACCAGTGCGACCTTCGAGGCGTCGCGGGTGCGGTGAAACATGCTCTCGCCGAAGAAGGCGCGGCCCAGGCTGACGCCGTAGAGGCCGCCCACCAGCTCGCCATCCTGCCAGCATTCGACGCTGTGGCAATGGCCGAGCGCGTGGAGGCCGCTGTAGAGCTCGCGGATACGCTTGTTGATCCAGGTGTCCTCGCGGCCGGGCTGCGGCTCGGCGCAGCCATCCAGCACCGCCTTGAACGCCTGGTTCACGGTCACGGCGAAGGCATCCGACCGGACCGTGCGCGCAAGGCGCGAGGCGACGCGAAAGCCGTCGAGAGGAATGACGCCGCGCAGCTCCGGCTCGACCCAGAACAAGGTCGGGTCGTCAGCGCTTTCGGCCATCGGGAAGATGCCGCAGGCATAGGCACGCAGCAGGACCTCGGGCGTGATCTCGGACGCTGCAGAGTCGCGCGTATTCATGGGACCAGCATAGCAGGCCGATGCCGGGCGCGCGATGGTCGCGTGCCGGCTGCGTCGGCTCAGCCGACCGCGGCAGCCGCGGGCTTGGGAGTATCTTTTTCGAGGCGGAAGCGGACCACGATCTTGGTGCCAGCATGGCTCGGATCGGGGCCGACGGTGGCGTCGAGCTTGGTCGCCATGGCGCTGACGATGCGCTGGCCCATTCCGGTCGAGCGCGGATCGCTGGTTGCGTTCAGGCCGACGCCGTTGTCGGCGATCGACAGCACGATGTCCCCGCCTGCAAGCTTAAGCTCGACGTGGATCGGGCCCGGCCCATCGGGGTAGGCGTATTTGACCGCGTTCATGACCAGCTCGTTGACGACGATACCGATCGCGACCGCGCGATCCGGGTCGATCTCGACCGGCTCCGCCTTCAGGGTCAGCCGCGACATCCGGTTGCCCTCGGCCGAGCGGCGCAAGTCGTCGAGCAGCGAATCCAGATACTGGTTGAGCAGCACGCTCTTGAGATCCTGAGACGTGTAGAGGCGGCGGTGCACCTGCGCCACGGCGGCGACGCGGCCCATTGCATTGGTGAGCGCGGCCTTGACGTCGTCCTGGGTGCTGGAGTTGGCCTGAAGATGCAGCAGCGAGGCGATGATCTGCAGCGAATTGCCGACGCGGTGATTGACCTCGCGCAGCAGGACCTCGCGCTCGGCCGCCAGCGCCGCGTAGCGGTCGCGTGATGCCCGCACTTCCGCCTCCGCCTCGTCGCGGGCCTTCTGCAGCCGGGCCTGGCGCACCGCGCCTTCGGCCGCGACCTGCAGCAGGGGAATGAACTCGCCCTGCACGTCCTTGACCAGGTAGTCGGCCGCGCCGGCCTTCAGGGCCGTGACCGCGATCTTGGAATCCTGTGAGGCGGTGACGAACACCACCGGCGGCGGTTCCGGCAGCGCCATGATGCGCTCCAGCGTCTCGAGCCCGTCGAAGCCTGGCATGTACTGGTCGAGCGCCACGACGTCGATGCCGCCGCGCTCCAGCCGCTGCAAGCCCGCGCTGCCGTCGGCGGCGTGTTCCACCGTGAAGCCCAATCGCTTGAGCCCGCGCTCGACCAGCCGCGCGAGCGCTGCGTCGTCGTCGATATAGAGCAGCGTGGGGGCGGCGGAGCTCATGCGGCGGGCGGAACCTGGATGACGGAGAAGAACAGGCCGAGTTGGCGAATGGCGTTGGCGAAGCTTTCGTAGTTGACCGGCTTGGTGATGTAGACGTTGCAGCCGAGTTCGTAGCAGCGCTTGATCTCCTGCGAGTCGTCCGTCGTGGTGAGGATGACCACCGGCGCGCTCTTCAGGAAACTGTTCTGCTTGACCATCTTGAGGATGTCGATGCCGGTCATGTCCGGCAGGTTCAGGTCGAGCAGGATCAGCAATGCGTGCCCCTTGTGATCAAGGCCGGTGCCGTCAGCACCCAGCAGATACTTCACGGCATCTGTACCATTGGTGAACGGCTTGATCTCGTTGTTGACGCCGGACCGGCGGATGTTGCGCTCGATCAGGCGGGCGTGGCCTTCGTCGTCCTCGATCATGATGATCGTCACGGGCATGGTCATCGGTCTGAGTTCCGGTTTGAGGCGTTCCAGTTGATCGGGAGCGTGATGGTGAACGTGCTGCCCTGGTCTAGCTCCGACGCGACCGACATGGTTCCGCCGAGCCGGCGCACCAGCGCGCGGACATGCGCCAATCCAATCCCCTGACCCGGACGGTCCTGGGTTCCGGCGCGACGGAAAAGATCAAAGATACGTTGATGATCCCTGGGATCAATCCCCCGGCCGTTGTCCGTAACCTCGAAGATGGCAAAACCGAGCTTGGTACGGGCGCGAATGGCGATGTCGCCGGGAACGCCCGGCTTGAGATATTTGATCGCGTTGTCGATCAGGTTGGAGAAGATCTGCTCCAGCGCCAGGCGGTCGCTGACGATGGCCGGCAACGGTTCCACGCGGATGGTGGTGTCGGTTTCCGCCGCCTGATGCGCCAGGGTCGAGACGATGCCCTCGATCAGCTCGCGGGTATCGATCCGCACCGGCACGAACTCGCGGCGGCCCTCGCGGGTCAGGTTGAGGATGGCCGTGATCAGCCGGTCCATCTTGGCGATCGAGGATTTGATGAAGCCGAGCGCCTCGCTGAAATCCTCCGACAGCTGCTGGTCGGCGCCTTCGAGCTCGGGCTCGGCGCCTTCCGCCGGCGGCGGCGCGTCGGAGGCCGCCCGCGCCAGCGTTGCGATCCGCCGGAAGATGTCGTTGCGCAGCTCGTCGAGCTCGCTGGTGAAGCCCATGATGTTGACGAGCGGCGAGCGCAGGTCGTGGCTCACGATATAGGCGAAGCGCTGGATCTCCTCATTGGCCTCGCGCAGGTCCGCGGTGCGCTCGTCGACGGTGGCTTCGAGGTTGAGGTTGCTCTCGCGCAGCCTGGCCTCGGCCTCGTCGCGCGCGCTGGTCGAGCGGCGCACAAGGAGCACCGAGATGATCGCGAGCAGGACGACCAGGGCCGAGCCAGTCACCGTCACGACGGTCGCCAGCTGCTGGCTGCGGTCGGCATTGGCGGTGCGCAGCACGAACAGCCGCTCTTCCTCCAGCCGCATGCGATTGGCGAGATCGCGGATGTTGATGCTGGTGTTGCCGGAAGCGGCGCTCCGCACGAGCGCGGCGGCGGCGGCGAGGTCACCCTGCGCGGCCAGTTCCTTCTCCCGCCTGAACTGGCCGAGGCGGGTGTCGATTTCGGCGCGGACCTGGCGGAGCAGCTCGACCTGGGCAGGATTGTCGGCCACGAGTGTTCCGAGCTTGTCGAGCACCGGCGCGATCGCGGTGACGGCGGCGTCGTGATCCGTCAGAAACGTATTGTCCTGGGTCAGCAGGTAGGCGCGGGCGCCGCTCTCGGCCCGGCGGACCTCGAGCAGCAGCGCGTTGATCTGGTTCTCCGCCTCGATGGTGTGCACCACCCAGGCGTTGTCTTTGCGGGCCTTGTTGACGAGCAGCACCGAGGCCGTGCTGACGACGACCAGCACCAGGAATCCCGCCGACAGCAGCAGGATTTGTCCCAGCGTGCGCCTTTGTCCAATCTCAGGCGCCACCGCTCACTCGCATGCCAATTGAAATACCTGCCCCCTCAGCGGAACCGCCGAAAGAGCAGAACGCAGTGCGGGCTGGAGGGTTCCGGCGCGTCAGTGGAATTTTGCGGTTAGCCGCTCACTCCGCCTTCTGGCCAGCGAGGTACTGTTCGAGCCAGTGGATGTGATAGTCGCCATCGATGATGGCCGGCTCGCGGACAAGGGCCCTGAACAGCGGCAGCGTGGTCTCGATGCCGTCGACGACCATCTCGTCCAGTGCGCGCCGCAGCCGCATCAGGCATTCGACCCGGGTCTTGCCGTGGACGATCAGCTTGCCGACCAGCGAGTCGTAATAGGGCGGGATCACGTAGCCCTGGTAGACGGCAGAGTCGATGCGGACGCCGAGGCCGCCAGGCGGGTGGTACTGCAGGATCTTGCCCGGCGAGGGCCGGAAGGTGACAGGGTTTTCCGCATTGACGCGGCACTCGATGGAGTGGCCGTTGATGACAACCTGGTCCTGGGTCATCGGCAGGTCGCCGCCGGCGGCGATGCGGATCTGCTCCAGCACGAGGTCGATCCCGGTGATCATCTCCGTGACGGGATGCTCGACCTGGATGCGGGTATTCATCTCGATGAAATAGAATTCGCCGTCCTCGTAGAGGAATTCGATGGTGCCGACGCCGATATATTTCAGCTCCTGCATCGCCTTGGCGACGGTGTTGCCGATCTTGGCCCGGGCCGCTGCGTCAAGCACCGGGGAGGGGCCTTCCTCCCAGACCTTCTGATGGCGCCGCTGCAACGAGCAGTCGCGCTCGCCGAGATGGATGGCGCCGCCGCGGCCGTCGCCGAGCACCTGGATCTCGATGTGACGCGGCTTCTGCAGATACTTCTCCAGATAGACCGAGGCGTCGCCGAACGCCGATCTCGCCTCGTTGGCCGCTGTGGTCAGCGCCAGCTGTAGGTCGGCCTCGGTGTGGGCGACCTTCATGCCGCGGCCGCCGCCGCCGGCGGCTGCCTTGACCAGCACCGGGAAGCCGATCTCCTTGGCGATCGCCATCGCGTCGTGGTCCGGAGTGACAGCGCCATCCGAGCCTGGAACGACGGGAATGCCCAGCCGCTTGGCCGTCTTCTTGGCCTCGATCTTGTCGCCCATCAGGCGGATGTGCTCCGCCTTCGGCCCGATGAAATGCAGATTGTGGTCCGCGAGAATCTCGGCGAAGCGCGCGTTCTCCGACAGGAAGCCGTAGCCGGGATGCACGGCGTCGGCGCCGGTGATCTCGCAGGCGGCGAGCAGGGCGGGAATGTTGAGATAGCTGTCCTTCGACGGCGGCGGCCCGATGCAGACGCTTTCGTCCGCGAGGCGGACATGCATCGCATCGGCGTCGGCGGTGGAATGCACCGCGACGGTGGAGATACCGAGCTCCTTGCAGGCCCTGAGGATGCGAAGGGCGATTTCGCCGCGATTGGCGATGAGGATCTTGTCGAACATGGTGCCTCGGGCGCGAGTGGCGAGTAGCGAATAGGGAGTAGCGAATAGGGAACGGACGGCTATTCGCTATTCGCCATTCGCTACTCGCAATTATTCAATGATCACCAGCGGCTCGCCGAACTCAACGGGCTGGCCGTCCTCGACCAGGATCTGCGTCACCGTCCCGGCGCGCGGTGACGGAATCTGGTTCATCGTCTTCATCGCCTCGATGATCATCAGGGTCTGACCGACGGACACCTTGGAGCCGACCTCGACGAACGGCTTGGCGCCGGGCTCGGGCGCCCAGTAGGCGGTACCGACCATGGGAGAGGGCACCACGCCGGGATGTTTTGACAAGTCCGCGCCGGCGGCTGCCGCGGTGGCGGCTGCGACCACGGGAACGCCAGCGGCGGCGGTTCCGATGGCCGAATGGACGGCCGCCGCAACGGTCACGTTGCGGGCAACGCGGATGCGAAGGCCGGCACGCTCCAGCTCGATCTCGGTCAGGCTGGTCTCATCCAGCAGCGCTGCGAGCTCGCGAATGAGCTGGCTGTCTTCGGATTTCGCGATGGTCTTGTCGTCGGGCTGGGGCGCCATGATCTGATCCGGAACGTTGGGTGCGTGAGGACTGTGACGTCAGGCTTGCGCTAGATGTCGGTCTGCGTGACGGCTTTGGCGCCGATCTTGGCGGCGAGGCCGGTGATCGCCAGCCGGTAGCCGTCGATGCCGAAGCCGCAGATCGAGGCAAACGCGGCCTTCGCGGTGAAAGAATGGTGCCGGAAGCTCTCGCGGGCGTGAATGTTGCTGATGTGCACTTCGACGGTGGGGATCTTCACCCCCATCAGCGCGTCGTGCAAGGCAATGGAGGTATGAGAGTAGGCGCCGGCATTGAGGATGATTCCGACCGCACCGCGGCTGCGGGCCTCATGGATGCAATCCACGAGCACACCCTCATGGTTCGACTGCCGGCACTCCGCCGTCAGGCCGAAGCGCGCGGCCGTCTCGACGCAGAGCCGTTCGACGTCTGCCAGGGTGGCATGGCCATAGGTCTCCGGCTCGCGGGTGCCCAGCAGGTTGAGGTTGGGTCCGTTGAGGACATAGATCGTGTTGTGCGCGGCGTCGGCCATTCCCATCCCGGCGGTGTGGCGGCAGTGGGCGGCGTTATAGGTAACAAAGCCGCCAAGGGGAAGCCTTTCGGCAGCCGGGCCGGCTGCCCGAGGCTTGGTCCGTCAGACGAAAAAACCGTCTTAAGTGTACGAAATTGCTGGTTAACCAGGTTTGTCCACCCGGCTGCACGGGCTGCGTGTGATCGCCCTTACGTGCTCTTTGCGCAATAGAATGGGGCGGGCATTGCTGCCCGCCCCATGTCCTCATCGCCTGCCTGGTCGGGATCAGGCGTCGAGAACTGCGACGATCTCGTAGGTGCGGGGATCGATCACGATGATCTGCTCACGAACCAAGATGAAGTCGTATCCGCGCCATTCCGGATAGATCGTCACGACTTCCGCCGGGAGCCGGTGGAAGTGAACGTCGCGCGGCACCCGGGTGCCGACCGAGATGTTGAAGTTCACGTTGGTCACCGGCTCGACGCGCTGGCTGCGGATCACGCTGGTGATCTTGGTGCGCTGCTCGGTCGAGAGCTTGGCGCCGGCGCCAGCCTGTCCGGTGGTGGTCTGCGACCGGTCGCTGCCGGTCTTGGTTTCGGCGTTCGTGCTGGTGCCGCTCTTGCTGTCGCGACCCTCGGCCTTCATGTTCTTGGAGCCGGCCTTGTCGGTCTCGGAGGTCGCGCCCTTGGCATTCGGACCCTTCATGCCTTCCTCGGCGCGCTGGCCCTTGGTCGCACCGGGCTTCTGCTCGGACTGACTGGAGCGCATGTCGGACGCAGGCGAGCCGCTGTCGCGATGCATCGCGCCGCCGGGCGCGTTCATGCCACCGCTCGATGCTCCGCCGGCAGCACCACCGGTCGCACCGCCCTGCATGGCTGCGCCGCCGGACTGTCCAGCTGCGCCGCCCGCACCGCCGGTACCTTGCGCATGAGCAAAACCTGCACCCGCCAGGAGCGCGATTGCAGCAACTGATACCATCAAGCGATTGGTCATCCTCTATCCTCCTCGTATTTGCACTGCCCGCGCCGACAACGGCAGGAGGTAGGAGTCGTTCCGTGCGTCGCTGATCGTTCCGGAAAAATGTCGCAGATCGCAACTTTATGAACGGATGCTCAGGGTCATGAATGCTGCATGACGACAACAGTGATCCGTTGCGTGTCGCCGGCGACCTCGCATGAGCTACGCGCCGTGACGTTCGCGCGCGTAGCGGACGAGCGCCAAGAATCGATAGAGGCCGTGCACGAACTTGCCGTAGGGCATCGTGATGAAGAGCGCGAACACCGCACCGAGATGGAGCGCGAGCAGCAGGCCCATCGTGCTGGTCTCGCGTAGCAAGAGGAGGGCGAGCCCGGTTGCGCCGGTAAGGACGAGCATCGCCAGGAACGCGACATCCATGGCGCGACTGCCCGCATCCATCATCGCAGGCTCACGCCTGCGCTTGGCGGTGTGGAGTCCGAGCGGACCGACCACGATGCCCAATCCGCCCAGCGTGCCGAGCACGACCGGCAGGTCCCACAACGGATAGGGCGCCTCACGGTGCAGAAGATAGTGATAGAGCGTCGCGACGCTGGTCGATGCGACGCAGAGCATGAAGCCCCAGAACGTCAGATGGTGATAGAACCGCCGGGTGTCGCGTGGCCGCTCATCCTCGTTGTAGCAGCCAACGCCGCCGCCATCGAGATAGCGCAGGCTGGCTGCGTCGCGAACGGCGCGCAGCAGTGGACGTGGGCGCGTCAAGGTCGAGCTCGGCTCGCCGATATCATTCCAGAACGCCCGAGCGCCCATGATGAAGGCGATGATGGCCCACAGGAAGGCGGCGCCGAACAACAGCGCCATCGCGTTGTGGGGCATGAGCGCGTAGAACGAGCCGGGGCCGTGCCGGCTTGCAAACACCGCGGCGGGATCGTTGAAGGCCACGATGCCGACGATGAACGCGGCCATGCTGACCACCACGATGAGCGACACCGCGAGACCATTGCGCCTGAACAGCGGCGCCAGCGCGCGCGGCCAGGCATAGTCGGCATAGCTCTCGTGCCGCACCCGGGCCAGAACGGAGGGGACGCGAACGTCGAACTCGTGCGGGGGGGAGAACTGGCAGTCGACGTAGCAGGCCCCGCAGGCATGGCAGAGATTGGCGAGATAGTTGAGGTCGCCGCCGGTGAAGGCGCGGCGCATCTCCATTGCCGGAAACACGGCGCAGAGTCCCTCGCAATAGCGGCAGGAATTGCAGATCGTCATCAGCCGATCCGCCTCGGTCAACGCCTCACTGCGCTGCATGTGTCGCTGCTCCCTGGCCGGCGATACGCCCGAACACGCTGCCGATCGTCATGCCGATTCCTGCGGCATAGCCGCGGCCGAGCACGTTGCCGGCCATGATCTCGCCTGCGGCGTACATGTTGTCGGCGGGACCGCCGGACTTCATCATCATCTTTGCGGCGTGATCGACCCGCACGCCGAGATAGGTGAAGGTAATGCCGGGCCGAACTGGATAGGCGTAGTAGGGGCCGCTATCGATGCGGCGCGCCCAATGCGATTTCGGCGGCGTCAGGTTCTCGGTGCGGCAATCGTCGAGGATGTCGGGATTGAATTGTCCGTCGCGCACCGATGCGTTGAAGTGCGCGACGGTGGCGGTCAGCTTGTCCGGATCGAGGCCGAGCCTGCCAGCGAGCTCGGTGATGCTGGCCGCCTCGATCGCGGGGTAGAGCGACGGCATGAACAGGTTCGCCGATTTCGCGTCGAAGATGATGTAGGCAATCTGGTCCGGCTGAGCGGCAACCAAGCGTCCCCAGATCGCGTAGCGCTTCGGCCAGACGTCCTCGCCTTCGTCGTAGAATCGCTCAGCGTTGTTGTTGACGACGATGCCGAACACGACGCAGTCGAGCCGCGTGATGATGCCGCCGTCATATTTGGGGGCGCGCGCATCGATGGCCACCGCGTGGCACTGGGTCGGATCGCCAATGCTGTCGACGCCGGCGCCGAGCAGCATGTCGAGCACCGTACCGCGATTGTTGGGCGTGCCGCGGATCAGGAAGTTGCGCGCGATCTCGCCCCAGCCCTCGACCAGCCTGTCGATGTTGGCTTCGAAGCCGCCCGCTGCCGCAACCAGCGCCTTGCCGCAGATTCGCGTCCTGGCGTCACGCTGCCGGATGATCGCAGCGTCGAAACGGGTCTCATCGATGTCGAGCCCGACGACCTCCGCCTCATACAGCACGTCGACGCCGAGCCGCTCGGCGGTGAGATACAACGCATTGAGCATGGCCCGGCCGCCGCCCAGGAAGAACGAGTTGGTCCGCCCTAAGCTCAGCGTCCCGCCGAGCGACGGCTGGAAACGCACGCCCTGTGCGACGATCCAGTCGAGCATGTCCTTGGACTCGCGGATCATCAGGCGCGCCAGTTGTTCGTTGGTCTGGCCTTCGGTGACGCGCAGGAGATCGTCCCAGAACTCGTCCTCGGTGTAGGGGCCACTCAACGTCGCGGTCGCCGCGTCATGGGCGCAGCGCATGTTGCGGGTGTGGCGCGTATTGCCACCGCGATAGAACTTGGAGGCAGCCTCCAGCACGATGACCGAGGCCCCGGCGCGCCGTGCCGCAATGGCGGCGCAGAGGGCTGCGTTGCCGCCGCCAACCACGACGACGTCGTAGGTCAGGGGATGGTCGGCGATATCGCTCTGATCAGTCATTGCAGGCCCTCGCGGACGCAAGGCGGCGGGGCCTGGACCGGGTTTGGTCCACACAGCCACCCCTCCGCATGCCAGCCGTCGGCCAAGCGATGATGGATGGTACGGAAGTAAAGGCTGCAGTAGGCATAGAATTGGTATGCCATTGTATACAAAAATATGCAAGATAGGCTGTTGTTCGCAACGAGATTGTGAAATCGTGACCCCCATGTCCTCGGAAGCGCCATCGCTCACCATCGATCGTGACAACGTCTCTCTCGGCGAAGCGGTATTTCGTGCGCTGTGCCATGCGCTGGAGAACGGCTTCTATCGCTCCGGCGATCGGCTGCGTGAGGACGAGGTCGCCCAGAAGCTGAACGTCAGCCGGACGCCGGTCCGTGAGGCTTTCGGCAAGCTGGTGGCCAAGGGGTGGGTGCAGCCGGCTGGTGGACGCGGCCTGATCGTGCGCAGTCTCGACGAGAATGAAGTCCTCGAGCTGTACGCGATGCGGGAAATTCTCGAAGGCGCCGCGGCCCGGCTCGCCGCGCAGTATGCCGTGTCGGCCGAGATCGCGGCGCTCCGCGACATTCATGCACGCTTTGTCAGCGGGGGGGACGACGCCGCCGAGCTCGCGCGGCTGAACCGGCTAATGCACGGTGCGATCCAGCGCGCGGCGCGCAACCGCTACCTCGATGCCGCCCTCGAGGACATGCATGTCGCGACAGCGCTGCTGGGAACCACGACGTTTGCGGCCGAAGGACGTGCAGCAACAGCCGCGGCCGAGCATGGTGAGCTGATCGAAGCGATCGCGATCCGCGATCCCGATCGGGCCGAGGCGATTGCACGCGGGCACATCCGCGAGGCACTTCGAACCCGGCTCGGCATGAAGCTGAAGGGATAGGCGAGGGCGCTGCCGCCACCCGGCTGCCGCTTCGCCACCGGCTCACGGCAAAAGCAGAAGGCCGGCTGAGACAGCCGGCCTTCGATTGATCCCGTGATGGCGAGACGCTTTGGCAGAGATGCTCAGCAGCTCGCCTTGCCGCAGCGGGCCGCGCTGATCTTCTCGCGCAGGCCCTCGACGCCGACGGCGCCGATCACGACCTGCTTGCCGATCACGTAGCTCGGCGTCCCGTTCATGCCCATCTCCTCGGCGAGCTTGAAGTTTTCCTCGATCGTCGCCTTGGCCTCGGGGCTCGCCATGTCCTTCTCGACGCGCGCCATGTCGAGCCCGAGATCCTTGGCGACCGCGAGCGCATGGGCCTTGTCGGCTTGGCCGCGGCCGCCCAGCAGCTTCTGGTGGAAGTCGAGATATTTCTGCGGGGCTTGAATGCGAACGGCAACGGCGACCTGCGCGGCCTCGACGGAGCCCTGGCTCAGCACGGGAAATTCCTTGAGCACGACCTTCAGCTTCGGGTCGCTCTTCATCAGCTCCATCATGTCGGCCATCGCGCGCTTGCAGTAGCCGCAATTGTAATCGAAGAACTCGACGAAGGTGACGTCGCCATCCTTGTTGCCGAGCACGACACCGCGCGGCGAGTTGAAGATGGTCTCGGCGTTCTTGCTGACGCTGGCCTCGTGCTTGGCCGCCTCGGCTGCCGTCTGGCGCTTCTGCAGCTCGGCCATCGCCTCTTCGAGCACCTCGGGATGCGCGATCAGGTAGTTTCGGACGATGGTCTCGATCTCGCCCCGCTGGCTGTCGGAGAAGCTCTCCGCCGACGCGAGCTGAGGCACGCCGCAGAGCGAAAGCGCGAGCAACATCGCGGGAATGAGCGTGCGGACTGACGGCATGAAGGAGGTCCTCTGGGTCAAATGATCGGGTCCTTGTCGATGGTCGTGACGGTATTTTGATATTCTGGATCGGATGATAGCAGTAGTTCAAAACTTCAGCGGGCGCCAACCCCGCTGTCCGACACCCTACTGGCCGGAAAGCGGCTTTGCCGTGACGATGTCGTCAGCCCTGACCCAGCCTGGCGAGCCGACCGCGAAGCGGGTTTTTGCACGCGAGGCAAGCTCGCGCGCCGTCTTGTTGTCGCCACGCAGGAAGGCGGCCTGCGCCGAGGCGAGATCCGCCTCCGCATAGTCGCCCTTGCGACCGTAGGCCATCGCGAGCTGGGAATAGCCGAGCGGCGCCTCGGATTCGCGCGCGACCGCCGCGCGCAAGATCGAGATCGCCTCCTCAGTGTAGGCTTTGTTCTCGGATGCCACCAAGGCCTGACCAAGTAACATCTCGATGAGCGGGGCGTTATTGGACAGGTGCACCGCCTTGCGCAGCGGGGCGATCGCCTCAGTGGGGCGGCCGCCCTCCAGCAGGGCCTGGCCGCGGACCTCGTAGAAATAGGCGTTGTTGGGTTGCACCTGGATCAGGGCGTCGATCTGGCTCAGGGCGCTGCGCAGGTCGCCATGCAGGTAGGTGGAGATTGCCCTGGCGTAGCGGGCGGGCAGGCCGGTGTCCGACAATGGATAGCGCCGTGCCACCGTGTCCGGCCGTTCCATGAAGGCCGAGATCTTGGCACGGACCATGTCGTGACGGAGCTGCAATGCGGGGTCGTCCTTCTTGTCCCAATAGGGGCTTTGGCGCGCGAGGCCCTCGAGCGCCTCGACGCGATCGGCCGGCATCGGATGTGATTGCAGATAGGGGTCGGCGCCGCGCGCGGCGAACAGGCTCTCATTGGTGAAGCGCTTGAACGTCTCGTACATGCCCTTCGGCGATTGCGCCGTCGCAGTGAGGAATTTCACCCCCGCACGGTCGGCGTTCTCCTCCTGCTGACGCTGATACGACAACAGCGATCGGCGGATGACCTCGCCCGGGGCCGACAGCGTCGCGGCGCCGGCATTGGCAAGGCCGCTGCCGCCGCCGCGCGCGCCGACCGCGAGGGCGCCGGCGCCGAGAATGGTGGCGATGATCATCTGGGTCTGGGCGGTGGCGAGCTGCTGGCGCAGCTTGGCGAGATGGCCGCCGGCGAGATGGCCGGTCTCGTGCGCGAGAACGCCGATCAGCTGGTTCGGATTTTCCGACTGCAGGATGGCGCCGTAATTGACGAAGATGCGGCGGCCGTCGGCAACGAACGCGTTGAAGGACGCATCGTTGATGATGACCATCTGGATGTTCTGCTTTTCGAGCCCGGCGACGCGCAGGATCGGCCGGGTATATTCACGCAGCAGCACCTCGGTCTCGGTGTCGCGCAGGATCGGCGGTCCCTTGCCTTGCTGCGCCGATGCAGGCGCGAGCGGCGCCAGCGTCACGGCCGCCGCGACGACCGCGGCAAGCCCGCCGGACAGTTTCTTGCGAAGCACGATACGGAGCGACATCAGGCGATCTTTGCAATTGGCGCGAGGCGCGAGACGGGCTATTGCCCACCAAACGGCGGAATGCGGCTCATCTGCGGCGAACGAGGCCCATGGGCTGACCCCGACCGGTTCACGGAGCGGGTCCGAACAGCCGGGGTCAATAGCAGATATCGATGGTGGATGCGACAGTGATACCGACATTGGAACAGCGGATCGCCGACCTGACGGCGCCGTCCGCGCGCAGCAATGTTCCGCCGTTCATGGTGATGGACGTGATGGCTGCGGCCGAGCGGATCGAGGCGGGCGGTGGACATGTCATCCACATGGAGGTCGGCCAACCGGCGGCGCCTGCGCCACGAGCGGCCATTGCGGCCGCGCATGCCGCGCTCGATCAGGCCCGCATCGACTACACCTCGGCGCTCGGTCTGCTGTCGCTGCGACAGCGAATCGCGCGGCACTATCGCGAGACGCACGCTTGCGAGGTCGATCCGGCGCGGATCGTGATCACGACGGGATCCTCGGCCGGATTCATCCTGGCGTTCCTGGCCATGTTCGAGCCCGGCGACCGCGTGGCCGTGACCGTGCCGGGCTATCCGCCCTATCGCCATATCCTGACGGCGCTGGGCTGCGAGCCGGTGCTGATCGAGACCACGGCGGAGAACCGTCACGCCCTGACCGGCGAAGCGCTGCTCGCCGCGCACCGCAAGACGCCGCTGAAGGGTGTGCTGGTGGCAAGTCCCGCCAATCCGACCGGCACCATGATGTCGCGTGAGGCGCTGGGCGGTGTCATCGCAGCCGCACGCGACGCCGGCATCCGCTTCATCTCCGACGAGATCTATCATGGTCTGGACTACGCGTTTCCGGCGGTGACGGCGGCGGAGCTGTCGCGCGAGGCCCTGATCATCAACTCGTTCTCGAAGTACTTCTGCATGACGGGCTGGCGCATCGGCTGGATGGTGGTGCCAGATGCGCTGGTGCGGCCGATCGAGCGTCTGCAACAGAACCTCGCGATCTCGGTTCCGACCCTGTCGCAGATCGCTGCGGAAGCGGCGTTCGACGGCCGGACCGAAATGGAGGCCATCAAGCACGGTTACCAGGAGAACCGGCGCATCCTGATCGAGGGTTTCCCGAAGGCCGGCCTGACCCGGTTCCTGCCGGCCGACGGCGCCTTCTACCTCTATGCCGACGTGTCCGACTTCACCTCCGACAGTTTCGACTTCGCCAAGCGGATGCTGGAGGAGACCCATGTGGCGGCCACGCCGGGCGTCGACTTCGATCCGATCCACGGCCGCAGCTTCGTGCGCTTTTCCTATGCGCGTTCGGCCGAGGACATGCGTGAGGCGGTGGCCCGGATCGCGCGCTGGTTAGGCTAGGGCGCGCGAGCCGCGTGCACTGACCAACATCACCGCAACTGCATCGCCGCCGTGTTCGTCTCGTGGCGCGAAGACGAACTCGACCATGATCTCCTGCAGCGACGGCTCAATCAGCAGATCGATCCGTCGGATGTCGAGACGGCCGTGACGACCGGCTGAGCGGCCTCCGGTCGTCACGGTCAAGAACGATCGCCATACGAAGAACGCCATATGAAAAACGCCATATGAAAAACGCCCGGCCAATCTGGCCGGGCGTTTTGCATCGAAGCGTCGGAGAGCGGGGGCTTACTGCCCGCCACCGAAACGGCGGGACCACCAGCCGGCCCGGCGCGGGGCCGCAGGGGACGAGGAATCGGTGGCCGCCGGCTCGGAGGCAACCGGTCCGGACGCCGCGACGTCGACAGCCGGAGTGGGTGCGCTGCTCTCGGCGACGTTGACGGCTGAAACCGCGCCCTCCGGCCTCGGCTCGGTGAGGAAGCTGACCTTCTCGCGAACCGTCGAACGGCGTGGGGTCTTCTCGGATTCCGTCTTCGGAGCCTCGGTCTGCTGCACTTCGGGCTGTCCCGGAGCAGCCTGTGGCATGGGCACGGAGGCGCCAGCGACGGACTCATCGGCCTCGGTTGCGGCCGACGCATGGACCGGCGCCGCAGGTTCTGCCGGCTCTTCCTCGTCGTGGTGGGAAGCGCCATTGCCGTCGAAATCGGCCACGGCGGCTTCTGCCTCCGATGCCGAAGCCGGCGCGAGCTCGTCGCCGATCGACGCGGCGAGACCTTCTTCCGCGCCACCGCGCCGACGACGACCGCCGCGGCGTCCACGCCGGCGCGGACGCCGCTCGCCGCCAGGCTGATCCGTCTGCTCGCCTTGTGCGAATGCAGGCTGTTCCTCCGACTCGTCGTCTTCGCCGTCGGTGTCCTCGGCTGACTGCTCGGCGGCAGAGCCCGGCTCGGCGGGTTGCAGTCCGGCCGTGCCTTCGGGGAGCGCGCCCTCGCGGGCCTCGCCGCCGCGGCCACGCCGGCGCCGTCGCCGCTTGCGGCGCGCGCCGTCCCGCTCGCCTTCGGCAGCGCTGCCGTCGGCTGCGTCCTCGGACAGGCCTTCGGTCTCCTCGGTCTCGACCTCGGATTCCGTCTCGATGTCGAACGGTTCTTCCTCGTCGTAGATTTCCTCGGCCGCCAGCGGCGGGGCAGAGGCCTGCGCGGCGAGCAGCGCCTTGGCGGCCTCGAGCGTGTGCACCTGCTCGCCCCGATCGATGATGAAGGATTGCTGGCCGCTCACGCTCGGATCGGCGATGACGGCGAGCGAGACCTTGAAGCTGTTCTCGAGGTCACGCAGATGGCCGCGCTTGTGATTGAGCACGTAGAGCGCCACCTCGGTGCGGGTGCGGACCACGAGATTGTGGGTGGCGCCCTTCATCAGCGTCTCTTCGAGGCTGCGCAGCAGTTGCAGCGCCACCGAGGACACCGAGCGCACGTGACCGGTGCCGCCGCAATGCGCGCACGGCTCGGTCGAGCTTTCGAGCACGCTGGCCCGGATGCGCTGCCGCGACATCTCCAGAAGGCCGAAATGCGAGATCCGGCCGACCTGGATGCGCGCGCGATCCTGCCGCAGGCAGTCCGACAGCTTGCGTTCCACGGAGCGGTTGTTGCGCTTCTCGTCCATGTCGATGAAGTCGATGACGATCAGCCCGGCCAGGTCGCGCAAACGGAGCTGCCGCGCCACTTCCTCGGCCGCCTCCATATTGGTCTTGAGCGCTGTGTCCTCGATGTGATGCTCGCGCGTGGCGCGGCCGGAGTTCACGTCGATCGAGACCAGCGCCTCGGTCTGGTTGAGCACGATATAGCCGCCTGAGCGCAGCTGCACGGTCGGCGAGAACATCGCGTCGAGCTGGCTCTCGACGCCCATCCGGGAGAACAGCGGCTGGCCGTCGCGATACTGCTTCACCGCCCGGACATTGGTCGGCATCAGCATCTTCATGAAATCGTGCGCCTCGCGGTAGCCGTCTTCGCCGGCCACGAGGATCTCGTCGATCTCCTTGTTGTAGAGGTCGCGCAGCGAGCGCTTGATCAGCGAGCCTTCCTCATACACGAGGGTCGGGGCCTGCGACTTCAGGGTCATGTCGCGGACCGTTTCCCAGAGACGCAGCAGATATTCGAAGTCGCGCTTGATCTCGGGCTTGGTGCGGTTGGCGCCGGCGGTGCGCAGGATCACGCCCATGCCCTCGGGCACGTCGAGGTCCTGCACCACTTCCTTCAGGCGCGAGCGGTCCTGCGCCGAGGTGATCTTGCGGCTGATGCCGCCACCGCGCGCCGTGTTGGGCATCAGCACGGCATAGCGGCCGGCCAGCGACAGATAGGTCGTCAGCGCCGCGCCCTTGTTGCCGCGCTCCTCCTTCACGACCTGCACCAGCATCACCTGGCGGCGCTTGATGACTTCCTGGATCTTGTACTGCCGGCGCGGACGGAAGGTGCGCTCCGGCACTTCCTCCAGCACGTCATCGCCGCCGACGGATTCGACGAGCTCTTCCTCGATCTCCTCGCCGTCGTCCTCGTCGTCCTCATGGTCGCCGGACGCGGTGTCGGAGCCGTTCTCGTCGCCGGGCACGATGGTGACGCCGTGATCAGCATGTTCGCCCACGGCAGCGACGTCATCGTCGTCGTGCTCATCGTGATCATGCTCATGATGGTGGTATTCGTGATGTTCGTGCTCATCATGCTCGTGCTCGCCGTCATGATGCTCGTCGTGACCGTGGTGCTCATGGTCATGCTCGTCGTCGTGCTCGTCTGCCGCGACAGCCGGGCTGGCCGCCTCGGCAGGGTGCGAGCCGCCGGTCTGCGCGCTCGCGGCCTCCGCAGCTTCGCCGGAGGGCTGCTCGGCAGCAGCGTCATGGTCCTGCGCGGCGACGGCATCAGGCTGGCGGTCGGCATGCTCGCGCGATTCGTCGGCTGCGCCCTGCCGAGCTTCGCCCGAGGCGTCCCGACCTTGAGCCTCGACCGGGCCTTCGGAGAAGCCCTGCGCCTCGCTGGGAGCGGTCGCGTCGGCGTGCGGCTGATCGTCCTGCGCATAGGCGTGGTGGTCTTGCGCCTCGTGGTCGGCCTCGTGCCCTTCGGTCGGGGCAGGGAGGCCCGCCTCGGCGGCCTCGACGATCTCGCTCTGGACCCGTTCGCCGCTGCCGCGGCGCCGTGAACTGCGGTGCCGGTTGCGGCGGCGGTTGGAGCGGTTCTCGCTTTCCTCTTCGGCTTCGCGGTGCGCGCGCTCCTCGGCCTCGATCAGAGCCTGCCGGTCGGCGACCGGGATCTGATAGTAGTCCGGATGGATTTCGCTGAAGGCCAGGAAACCGTGGCGGTTGCCGCCATACTCGACGAAGGCGGCCTGCAGCGAGGGCTCGACCCGGGTAACCTTGGCCAGGTAGATGTTGCCGCGGAGCTGCTTGCGTTGGGCCGTTTCGAAATCAAATTCCTCGACGCGGTTGCCGCGGACGACAACGACCCGGGTCTCTTCCGGGTGGGTAGCATCGATCAACATCTTGTTGGGCATATTGGAACTCTTGGAGGCGACGGGCGCGATTGGCCGCGAGCGCGTGGCGCGCTGTCGGATGACGCGACGGTCCACCTGATTCGGGGGTGAGGGGAAGGCCTAAACGCAGCTGGTCGCGCCGCGCCAACCCTGATGCCGGCGGGGCGATTGGCCGGACGGGGGTCTGGCCCCGCATCGGCGCGGATCGTCCGCTGGTCATGGTTGGCAACTCAGTCTGGCGCATCAAGCGTCGGCCCGTCTGGAATATGTGGGCGGCAGCGGGTGCCGCCTTCTCTGTTGCCGAAGGCCAGATTGCGCCGAAACGCTTGCCTGGATCGAATACCCACCCTGTCACGGGTGCGGTATCAGGCTATACCGTGTCTGACCTGGTGCCCGGGCGGTCTCTGCGAGGAGGCGCCCTGACAGGCGCCACTCGGCTCGTGACCGGCTCTCCGTTGCGGCCGCGCGGGATCGCGCAGGCTTTGGTGGAGCGTCGGAAAGGCGCTGGACTCTTCGCAACGACCGAGGACCCGATATCGAGCACCCCGATCACGAAGCTTCCGGCGTTTCACCGGAGGTTGAACGCGACACAACCGGCAGTAAGGATTAGCCTTCAGCCCTTCGTACATACGAGGAATGGTCAGGTCGCGCAAGCGAAGCGTCGCGGAACCGCAACAATCGGTGGCCTTTAACGAAAATGACAAAATTTGGCGGTTAACCCCTGGGATTGGTTGCGGTAAGACGATCCCGCGGAGGCATCGATTTGGCAATTGGCCGGGCGAATTACCTTTCCTTGCTGGGATGCGCGTCGCTGTGCGTCACGCAAATGTTATGTGCGGCGGTCATTCCGGCCCGCGCCCAGAGCGGGCCGGTCGGCCAGGTGCCGCCTGCCGTGGTCGGGCCCGGGTTCCCCATCGCCACCGACGCACGGGTCGCCGGCGATTCCCGACAGACCCGATTCGTGCTCGATCTCGACCGGACGGTGCCGTTTCGAACCTTCCTGCTCAGCGAACCCTATCGCGTCGTCGTCGACCTGCCCCAGGTCAGCTTTCATCTGCCCACTGGAGCCGGGACCAGCGGCCGTGGTTTGGTGAAGGCGTTCCGCTATGGGATGGTGATGCCCGGTGGGTCCCGCATCGTCTTCGATCTCACCGGCCCAGCTCGAATCGCCAACTCCACGGTGCTGGATGCCGCCAACGGTCAGCCGCCGCGGCTGGTGCTCGAACTGGAGGAGGTCGACGAGGCGACCTTCGCCCGCGCCATCGGCAGCGACAGCCGTCTTGCGCCCAGGGCTGCCGATTCGGGGTCCGCGACGGCGTCGGTCGCGGTCGCAGGAAACCCTGCGCCGGCAGTCCGGCCGCCGCCGACGACGGTCGCCATCGCCCCCCCTCCGGCGGATGGTCCGCCGGACACCCGGCCCGTGGTCGTGATCGACCCCGGTCATGGTGGTATCGACTACGGCACCCAGGGCGGCGAGGTGCCGGAGAAGAATCTGGTGCTCGCCTTCGGCCAGGCGCTGCGCGACCGGCTGGAACGATCGGGCAAGTTCCGCGTGATCATGACTCGCGACGACGACACCTTCATCCCGCTTGGAGACCGGGTCCGCATCGCCCAGAAGCAGTCGGCGGCTCTGTTCGTCTCCATCCACGCCGATGCGCTGCCGCGAGGTGAGGGCACTGCGCAGGGCGCGACCATCTATACGCTGTCGGACAAGGCGTCCGACGTCGAGGCGGAACGGCTGGCCGAGGCCGAGAACCGGGCCGACCAGATCGGCGGGGTCAATCTGACCGAGGAGCCGGCTGACGTCGCCGACATCCTGATCGATCTGGCCCGCCGGGAAACCCGCACGTTTTCCAACAGGTTCGCCCGTGTGCTGATGAACGACATGAAGACGGCGGTGCATATGCATAAGCGCCCGCTGAAATCGGCCGGTTTCCGCGTGCTCAAGGCGCCCGACGTGCCATCCGTGCTGGTCGAACTCGGCTATGTCTCCAATAAGGGCGATATGGGGAACCTGGTCTCCGACGCATGGCGGTCGCGCACGGCGGACGCAATGGCGCGGGCGATCGATGCCTTTCTGGCCAAGCGCATCGCCAACGCGGGCCCCGAGAGGCCGGACAAGCCGGCGGCGGTACGCGCAAAGCCCTAGTTTGGCCACAGCAACATCCGTATAAACGTGCTGCGAGGCACCCGGAATCAGTGAGGATTCCTTCTCGGCAGACTTGTGATAGGCTTGACCGCTGATAGGCTTGACCATGCGTTTCTCTGGCATGGGTCACGCGGCATTGCAGCCGACCGTGTGATTTTTGGCGGTAGCGCCTGTGGGTGCGCCGCGTCCGAGCCGAGAGACGAAACAAGAGTTGGAACGGATATTCGCCGATGCGCTTTCTGGTGCGGTTTTTGGGCTTCCTGTTCGCGGCCGGTACCGTCTTGTTCCTGGTCGGTGTGGCAGCAGCGGCCGGCCTGATCTGGCATTTTTCCAAGGACCTGCCTGACTACTCCCAGTTGCAGGATTATGAGCCGCCGGTGATGACGCGCGTGCACGCGGTCGACGGCTCGCTGGTCGGTGAATATGCCCGGGAGCGCCGGCTGTACCTGCCGATCCAGGCGGTTCCCAAGCTCGTGATCAACGCCTTCCTCGCCGCCGAGGACAAGAACTTCTACGAGCATGGCGGCATCGATTTCACCGGCATGGCGCGCGCCGCCGTGGTCTACGCCCAGAACTTCGGCTCCAATCGCCGTCCGCAGGGCGCCTCCACCATCACCCAGCAGGTCGCCAAGAACTTCCTGTTGACCAACGAGGTGTCGTTCGCCCGCAAGATCAAGGAAGCGCTGCTGGCGATGCGCATCGAGCGCACCTACTCGAAGGACAAGATTCTCGAGCTCTATCTCAACGAGATCTATCTCGGCTCGGGCGCCTATGGCATCGCCGCGGCGTCGCTGGTCTATTTCGACAAGTCGGTGAACGAGCTCACCGTGGCGGAGGCGTCCTATCTCGCCGCGCTGCCGAAGATGCCGGGCAGCCTGCATCCGATCCGCAATCGCGACCGCGCCATCGAGCGCCGCAACTACGTCGTCGATCGTCTGCTCGAGAACGGCTGGATCAAGCAGGCCGACGCCGACAAGGCGCGCAAGGATCCGCTGACGATCGCGAGCCGCAACACCGGCGCCCACATCTTTGCGGGTGAATATTTCGCCGAGGAAGTTCGCCGCGACATCTTCGAGCGCTATGGCGAGAAGAAGCTCTACGAAGGCGGCCTGTCCGTCCGGACGACGCTCGATCCGAAGATTCAGGTCATGGCGCGCAAGGCCATGGTCGCCGGACTCGTGAGGTACGACCAGGAGCAGGGCTATCGCGGGCCTGTCTCCAAGCTCGATACTTCGGGCGATTGGGGGGTGAAGCTCGCCGACATCAAATCGCTCTCGGACATCTCACCGTGGCGGATGGCCGTGGTGCTCGAGACCAGTGACCAGTCCGCCCGCATCGGCTTCCAGCCGCCGCGCGAACTCGGCGGCGCCGTCAGCAAGGAACGCCAGACTGGCCTGATCACGCTTGACGGCGTGAAATGGGCGCGGGCTGCGACGGCCAACGGCCGTGGCAAGGTGCCGACGTCGGTCGCCCAGGTGCTGCAGCCGGGCGACGTGATCTATGCCGATCCGCTGTACAAGGAAGGCAATCCGGTCGAAGGCCAGTATCGCCTCGAGCAACTGCCCGAAGTGTCCGGCGCGATGGTTGCCATGGACCCGAACACCGGCCGTGTGCTCGCGATGGTCGGCGGCTTCTCCTTCGACCAGAGCCAGTTCAACCGCGCAACGCAGGCCTACCGGCAGCCCGGATCGTCATTCAAGCCGATCGTCTATTCTTCGGCGCTCGACAACGGCTATACGCCGTCGACCCAGGTCGTCGACGCACCAATCGAGATCGACCAGGGGCAGGGCGGGCAGGTCTGGCGCCCCGACAACTTCTCGAACGGCAAATATCTCGGGCCCACGACCTTGCGCAACGCGCTGCGTCTGTCACTGAACACGGTGACCGTGCGTCTCGCGCAGGACGTCGGCATGCCGCTGATTTCCGAATACGCCAAGCGGTTCGGAGTCTATGACGAGCTGCCGAATTACCTCTCCTACGCCCTCGGCGCCGGCGAAACCACGGCCATGCGCATGGTCACGGCCTATTCGATGATCGCCAATGGCGGCCGTCGGGTGAAGCCGACCTTGATCGACCGCATCCAGGACCGCTACGGCCACACCATCTTCAAGCATGATGCTCGCGAGTGCCGCGGCTGCGACGCCCCGGACGGCTGGAAGAACCAGAGCGAGCCGCAGCTGGTCGACCGCCGGGAGCAGGTTCTGGATACGATGACGGCCTACCAGATCACCTCGATGCTCGAGGGCGTGGTGCAGGCGGGCACGGCGACCGTGCTGAAGGAGGTCGGCAAGCCGATCGCCGGCAAGACCGGCACCACCAACGAGGCCAAGGACGCCTGGTTCGTCGGCTTCTCGCCGGACCTCGCCGTCGCCATCTACATGGGTTACGACAAGCCCCGGCCGCTCGGTAGGGGTAATGCTGCGACCGGCGGTCATCTGGCCGCGCCGATCGCAAAAGACTTCATGAAGCTCGCGCTGGCCGACAAGCCGGCCACGCCCTTCAAGATCCCGGCCGGCATCAAGCTGGTCCGTGTCGATGCCAAGACTGGCATGCGCGCGAGCCCCGGCGATGGCGGCCGCACGATCATGGAAGCGTTCAAACCTGGTACGGCGCCGCCGGACAACTACTCGGTCATCGGTGTCGCCGACGCCGATGGACGCGTGATGCCGTCGCAGAGCGGCGGCCAGCCTGATGCTGGCAGCTTCATCATCCGTCCAGGCACGGGAAGCCTCTATTAGGCATTGGGCCGGGCTGAAACTGATGCTGGTGCGGTGCAGAGCGATTGCGCTTTGCGCCGAGCGCCGTTACATCCCCCTGTGAGAGATGATGCTGCGGCGCTTCGAGCCGTGGCCTGAAGAGAGCGACATGCGCGCGGAAATCGAGAAAATCGTAGAAGAGATCAAGCAGTCGGTCGGGCTGCTGAGGAGGCATCTTTGACGTCGAGACATCGACGGCAAGGCTGGCCGAGCTGAACAAGCTCGCCGAAGACCCCAATCTCTGGAACGACCCCCAAAAAGCTCAGCGGCTGATGCAGGAGCGGACCTCGCTGGAGGATTCGCTCACCGGCATTGGCAAGGTCGAGCGTGAGCTCAGCGACAACATCGAGATGATCGAGCTTGGCGAGGCCGAGAACGATCCCGGTGTCGTCACTGAAGCCGAGAATGCGCTGAAGGAGCTGAAGAAGGAGGTCGCGCGGCGCGAGCTCGAGGCGCTCCTGTCCGGTGAGGCCGACAAGTTCGACACCTATCTCGAGGTCCATGCCGGCGCCGGCGGCACCGAGAGCCAGGACTGGGCGCAGATGCTGCTGCGCATGTACGCCCGATGGGCCGAGAAGCACGGTTTCAAGATCGAGTATCTCGAAGAATCGTTGGGCGAAGAGGCCGGCATCAAGTCGGCGACCATCCAGATCTCCGGGCATAATGCCTATGGTTGGCTGAAGACTGAAGCTGGCGTGCATCGCTTGGTCCGAATCTCTCCGTTCGATTCGAATGCACGCCGCCACACCTCGTTCTCTTCGGTGCAGATCTTCCCGGTCATCGACGACAGCATCAAGATCGACATCAAGGAGTCCGATGTCCGCGTCGACACCATGCGGTCCGGCGGCGCCGGCGGCCAGCACGTCAACAAGACCGAATCGGCGGTCCGGCTGACGCACATCCCAACCGGCGTTGCCGTGGTCTGTCAGGCTGGCCGGTCACAGCACAAGAACCGCGCCCAGGCCTGGGACATGCTGCGCGCACGTCTCTATGAGATCGAGTTGAAGAAGCGCGAGGAGAAAGCGGCGGCCGACCAGGCGGCCAAGACCGAGATCGGTTGGGGCCACCAGATCCGCTCCTACGTGCTGCAGCCGTATCAGATGGTGAAGGATCTGCGCACGGGCGTGCAGACGTCCGACACCGCCGGCGTGCTCGACGGCGATCTCGACGAGTTCATGGCGGCGACGCTGGCGCAGCGCGCGTTCGGCACGACGCCAGGCGCTGCGATCGAGGACGTCGATTGAGCGTGGCGCGCGTTGCCTTCATCGGGCTCGGGCGCATGGGCCATGGTATGGCCGGTCGTTATCTCGACGCAGGCTATTCCGTGGCGGTCTGGAATCGCAGCCGGGCGAAGGCGGAGGATCTGATCGCGCGCGGCGCGCGCTGGTCGACCTCGCCAGCTGATGCGGCAATCGATGCCGATGCGGTCGTGACGATGGTGGCTGATGACGACGCCTCGCGCGCGGTTTGGCTCGGGCCGGATGGCGCCGCGGCCACCATGCGGGTCGGCACGATCGCGATCGAATGCTCGACCGTATCGCGCGACCATGCGCTGCGTCTGTCGCGCGAGCTGGATGCGCGCGGCGTGACCTATCTCGACTGCCCGGTGACCGGGCTGCCCGACGCGGCCGCGAGCGGCAAGCTGACCTTGCTGGTCGGTGCCGACGCTGCCGATCTCGACCGCGCGCGGCCGTATCTGGCGCCGATCGGCTCGGCCATTCGCCATTTCGGGCCCGTGGGCGCCGGGACAGTCTACAAGCTGATCAACAACCTGCTTGGCGCGATGCAGATCGCAGGTCTTGCGGAGGGGCTCGCAATCGCCGAGCAGGCCGGCCTCGACATGAAGCTCGTGCTGGAGGCGATCCAGAGCGGCGTCGCGGCGAGCCCCCAGGTTCTGCGCCACGCGCCGCGCATGATCGCGCGCAACTTCGCCGATGCAAGCTTCACCGCGGCGCTCCGTCACAAGGATGCAGCCTATGCGCTGCAGCTCGCCGAGCAGCTGCTTGGTGAGCGTCCCATCATGGCCCAGGCAGCCGTCGATGCTTATGCGCGGGCGAAGGCGGCGATGCCGGATGAGGACGAAGGCCGCATGATCGAGCTGGTGTCGCGGCCGAGATCCATGCCGTAGGCACACCAACGGAAAGCGGGTGGACGGCGCGAGGCTTCGCCTGCAAGGCTCGCGCAGATGAAACAGCGGTTTGCGGCGATGACATCCCAGAACGAGAGCATGGACGCGCGGGACTGGTCGCTGCTCTGCCTGCTCTCGCTGCTGTGGAGCGGATCGTTCATCTTCAACGGCCTCGCCTTGAAGGAACTGCCCCCGCTGACGCTGGTGCTGCTGCGCATCGTGCTGGCGGCGGCGATTCTGCTGCCGGTGGCGCGACTGCGCGGGCTCGGCTTTCCCAAGGGGATTGTCGGCTGGCTGCCGTTCCTTGCCGTGGCGCTGTTCAACAATGTCGTGCCATTCTGCCTGATCGTGATCGGCCAGACGTTCATCACCTCCGGCCTTGCTGCTGTCCTCAATGCGACGACGCCGCTGTTCACAATCGTGGTGATGGCCGCCGCGGGAGAGGAAAGGCTGTCGGCCCGGCGGGCAGCGGGTCTGGTCGTCGGCCTCGTCGGGGTCGTGATGCTGCGGGGCGGACCGGGGCTCGACGGCTCGGCGGGCGGCTACGGCATTCTGTTCGGTCTTGGCGCGTCGCTCAGCTACGGCATCGCCGCGCTGCTGGTGCGCCGCCATCTTGCCCATTCGCCGCCGCTTGCAACCGCCACCTTCCAGCTCTCGGCTTCCAGCGTGATGATGCTGGCCATCGCCGCTGTCGTCGACCAGCCCTGGCGTCTCCCGCTTCCCGGACTGCAGACCTGGGTCGCGGTCATAAGCCTTGCGGCGCTGTCGACGGCGTTCGCCTATATCGTGTTCTTCCAAATCCTGCGCCGCTCCGGGGCGACCAACGTGATGCTGGTGACGTTGTTGATCCCGTTGACGACAATCCTGCTCGGGTCGCTGGTGCTCGGCGAAAGCATCTCGTTGGGGGAGATCAGCGGCGCGCTGGTGATCGGGAGTGCGCTGCTGGTGATCGACGGTCGCATCTTCAGCGTCATTCGCCCTTCACCGCGACCGTCCTGCTGAACTGCACGCGCACGATCACTTCGTGCCGAACATCCGATCGCCGGCATCGCCCAGACCGGGCACGATGTAGGCGTGGTCATTCAGCTTCTCGTCGATCGCCGCGGTCCAGATCGGGATGTCCGGATGCTCCTTCTCGAACTTGGCGATGCCTTCCGGTGCCGCCAGGAGGCAGACGAAACGGATGTCGCGGGCGCCGCGCGTCTTGAGCAGCTCGGCAGCCGCGCAGGCGGAGTTGCCGGTCGCGAGCATCGGGTCCATCAGGATCACCGTGCGGTCGCTCAGGTCCTGCGGCGCCTTGAAGTAATACTCGATGGCCTGCAGCGTGTTGGGATCGCGGTAGAGTCCGATATGGGCGATGCGCGCGGACGGCATCAGCGCCAGCATGCCGTCGAGGAAGCCGACGCCGGCGCGCAGGATTGGCGCAAGCGTCAGCTTCTTGCCGGCGATCTTCGGCGCCTTCATCGGCGCGATCGGCGTTTCGATGTCGACCAGCTCGAGCGGCAGGTCGCGCGTGACCTCGTAGGCCAGCAGCATGCCGATCTCGTTCAACAGCTCACGGAAGCCCTTGGTCGAGCGGTCACGCTCGCGCATCAAGGAGAGCTTGTGCTGGACCAGCGGGTGATCGACGACGTGAACGCTCGTGTTTGCCATGATTCAAGTCCAGCAGGATCGCAGGTTCTGTGGGAGATGGGTGCGTGCCAGGCTCATGGCAGCACCTCGCGGCGGTCGGCGAGCATCGTCTCCGCCTGGCTGCGGCGCTCGGAGAGGAGCCCGGCGCTGACGTCCTGGATCAGGTTGAGCAGCACCTGCGCATCGCTGAGCCGCGGCACGGTCACGTAGTCGGCGCCGGCAGCGTAGAGGTCGTTGACGTCGGCGAGCAGGTCGGCGGTCGCGATGATCTTGGCCGTTGCATTGATGCTGCGGACATGGCGCACCAGCTTTTCGTTATTGGCACCCTTGAGCAGCGAATCCGGGATGCTCAGGATGATCAGCTCGGCCTGGCCCACCCCCGCATGAATCAGCGTGTCGACGTTGCTGATGTCGCCATAGGTCACCTGGATGCCGCGATCGGACAAGGTTCGGAAGACGACGGGGTTGAAATCGACCACGCCGATCTGCTCCAGCAGCGCCGGCTCGTTGCGCTCGATCTCGCTGAGCAGGGCGCTGGCGGTGCGGAAGAATCCGAGGAGAACGATCGGCCGTCCGGCGCCGTGTCCGCCCTCATGTCCGGCCTCGCCATCCTTGCTTGCATCGAGGTCGCGCAGACCGATCCGCTTGAGCAGCGGGATACTTCGCCGCGCGATCGGATCGGAGCGTACGATGACGAAGGTCGAGAGCACGGCGAGCAGCACGAAAGCAAAGGACGCTGCGCTCGACGTGCCGTTCTTGAGGTGCCCGGCGGCGGCGCCGGTCTGGATCACCACCAGCGAGAATTCGCTGATCTGGGCGAGGTTGAGCGCCGGCAGCAGGCTGGCACGCAGGCCCTGCCGCATCATGTAGAGCGGCGTGAACGTCGTGAGCAGCCGGCTCGCCACCGTGAACAGCGCGATCACGAGCGCCAGCCCCACCACGGACATCGTCGGGATCGGGATCGTCATGCCGAGCGCGACGAAGAACAGCGTGATGAAGAAATCGCGCAACGTCGTGACCTTGGCGGTGACGTCGAGCGCGTAGGGGAAGGTCGACAGCGAGACGCCCGCGACCAGCGAGCCCATCTCGCGCGACAGGTGCAGCCTTTCAGCGATCTCGCCGATCAGGAAGCACCAGGCCAGCGCGCCGAGCAGGATCAGCTCCGGAGTACGCGCGATGCGATGGAACACCGGCGGCAAGACGTAGCGGCTGAGGAGCAGGGCGATCGCGACCAGTGTGCCGGCGCGGGCGAACGACAGCAGGATCACGCTGACATGGAGGTCGTCGAGGCTCGGCTGCACCGCCAGGAACAGGATCGCGAACACGTCCTGCAGCACGAGCACGCCGAGCGTGATGCGGCCGGGCAGGGTGTCGAGCTCGCGCTTCTCGTACAGCACCTTGACGATGATGACGGTCGAGGACAGCGCGCAGGCGACGCAGAGATAGAGTGCGTCGTAGCTCTCGGCGCCCATCCGCATGCCGATCGCGACGAAGAACAGGATGCCGAGCGCGGCACCCCCGAGCAGTTGGACCCCACCGGCGATCAGAATCACCGGGCCGGCACGGATGATCTTCTTGAGGTCGATCTCGAGCCCGATCATGAACAGCATGAAGATCAGGCCGAGCTCGGAGATCACCGAAATCGACTCCTGGGACTTGACCCAGCCGGTGCCGAAGGGGCCAATGGCGAAGCCCGCGACCAGATAAGCGAGAATCGAGGGCTGGCGCCATCTATGTGCCGCCAGTCCAAGCACCCACGCAAACAGGATGCAGAGCGTGATGTCGCCGATCAGTTCATGCATGAAGCAACCCCCAAGGCGGCAATTTATGTCGCGCCGCCGCGCAAGGAAACCCGCAATCTGTCACATCCGGACCGGCGCATTCGCGCTGCTGCTCATCGCGGCTGTTGCGGCCGGCGCGGCGCGGGCCGCCGACGACGTGACCACCGCTTTCGCGAGCTCGCTGACGCCCGTTCCGGCGGAGCCCGTCACGGTCACGGGCGCCGTCTATGTCCCCGTCTATTCCAGCGTCGCGATGACCCCGGGCCGGGTCCAGGCCGATTTCTCGGTGACGCTGAGCATCCACAACGCCTCCGAGCAGCGGCCGCTGATCGTCCGGCGCATCAACTATTACGATACGGCCGGCACGCTGGTGGAGGCGCATCTGCGCGAGCCCGTCGCCTTGAGGCCGTTCGCGACCGTCGAGATCTTCGTGCCCATCAAGGACACCCGCGGCGGCACCGGCGCCAATTTCGTCATCGACTGGGCCGCGACCGGTGAGATTGCCGAGCCCGTCGTCGAGGCGCTGATGGTCGGCGGCATCGGCGCCGGCCATTACGCCTTCATCAGTCAGGGCCGCCCGATCCGGCTGACCGGGCGGTGAGCGCGGGGCGGCTCAGGCCGCCCGCACGTTGCCGAGGAATCGGTCGACCTCCTGCCGCAGCCGGTCGCTCTCCCGCGACAGCGACTGCGCCGCCGACAGCACGTTGCCCGAAGCAGAGCCGGTCTGCGAGGCGCCGCGCTGGACGTCGACGATGTTGGTGTTGACCTCGGTGGTGCCGCGCGACGCTTCCTGGATGTTGCGCGAGATCTCCTGCGTCGCCGCGCCCTGCTGCTCGACGGCGGCGGCGATGGTCGAGGAGATTTCCGACAGCCGCTCGATCGTCGTGCTGATCTCGCGGATCGCCGACACCGATTCCTGTGTCGCTGCCTGGATGCCCGAGATCTGCTGGGCGATCTCACCGGTGGCCTTCGAGGTCTGCTCGGCGAGCGCCTTGACCTCGGACGCGACCACGGCGAAGCCGCGGCCGGCATCGCCGGCGCGCGCCGCCTCGATGGTGGCGTTCAGCGCCAGCAGGTTGGTCTGGCCGGCGATGGTGTTGATCAGCTCGACCACGTCGCCGATCCTCGCGGCTGCCTTCGAGAGCTCGTTGACGCGGTCGTTGGTGGTGCGCGCCTGATCGACGGCGCCGTTGGCGATGCGCGCCGATTCCTGCACCTGGCGGCTGATCTCGGTCACCGACGAGGTCAGTTCCTCGGTGGCCGAGGCGACCGACTGCACGTTCGTCGCGGCCTGCTCGGACGCGGCGGCCACGGTGGTGGCGAGCTCCTGCGAGCGCGTCGCGGTCGAGGTCAGCGTGCCGGCGGACGTCTCGAGCTGCGACGAGGCCGAGGACACCGTCTGCACGATGCCGCCGATCGCGCTTTCGAATTCGCTGGCGAGCTTGTTCATTCCGGCCTTGCGCTTGACCTCGGCCGAGTGCTGCACGGCCTTCACTTCCTCGCTGTTGAAACGGACGATCGCCTGCACGGTCTGCAGGTTGCGCAGCGCCTCGCCGAGCTCGTCGTCGCGCTCCACCGGAATGCGGTTGTCGAGCTTGCCGGCGGTGATGTTCTGCATGGCGTCGTTGAGCACCTTGAGCGGCCGCAGCACCGCGCGGATGCTCTGCAGGCTGAACGTAGCGCCGATTCCGATACCGGCCAGGATCATCACAGAAATGATCGCGAGCACCACCAGATATTGTCTCTCGGCCTCCTCGTAGAGCGCCTTGCCTTCGTTCACCTGGATCTGAACGAGCTTATCGAGCTCGTGCTTGGCGGCCTCGAACAGATCATGCCCCTTGGTGGCGATATGCTGGCTCGCCTCGTCGAACTTGCCCTGCTCGAGCAGGGCCAATCCCGGCCTGATGCCTTCCTCCAGATAGGCCTTGCGCCTGATCGCGAAGGCATCGGCGACGATCTTCTCCTCCGGCGTCAGGTAGCTCGCCATGTAGTCGGCCCAGACCTTGGTGATTCTGGCGCTGTTTCCGTCCACCAGCGCCCTGATGCCGTCGATCGGTTTTCCGGCCTTGCCGTTCGCCGCCGCAGACTGTTGCGACGACATGTTCTGCAAGGTGCGATCGTTGATCTCGAGCAATTGCGCCAGCGGGATCGTGCGATCCTCGTACAGCGACTTCATGGCGACGTTGGTGGAGCGGGTCGACAGCAGGCCGGCCGCGCCGATGATCAGCATGAATACGCCCAGCACCGCGGCCAAGGTCGTCAGGCGCGCCCTGAGCGTACCCGTGAAGAGCGACAGGCGGTCGAACACCGAGCGGCGGCGGATGACGCCCGCGCTGATCGCGTAGCCCTGCGCCTTGTTCTGATTCAACAGCCCGTAGACCTTCTCGGCCTCGGCGCGCTGCTCGGCCGGCAGCTTGGTGCGGATGGAGGTGTAGCCCGTGATCCGGCCGTTCTCGCGGATGGGGGATGCGCTCGCCAGTACCCAGTAGAAGTCACCGTTCTTGCGGCGGTTCTTGACGGCGCCGGCCCACGGCTTGCCTTGCTTCAGCGTGTCCCAGAGATTGGCGAATGCGGCCTCCGGCATGTCGGGGTGGCGGATGATGTTGTGCGGCTGGCCCATCAGCTCGTCGGGGGTGAAGCCGGCGGCATCGACGAACTGGTCGTTGAAGTAGGTCAGCTTGCCCTTCAGATCGGTGCGCGAGACGATCAGCGTCTCGTCGGTGATCGGGTATTCGTTGTGGGTGACAGGCAGATTTTTGCGCACGGTATGACTCCAAATTGTCCCACCTGCATGCGGACACTGGATGCAGAGTTTCAGATCACCGCCTAGAAGGCGCCGACTCCTTAAAAGTTGCGTAAAACCTAGGCACCGTACGACTACGCACTGCTCATAAAGGTTGCAATTTGTATGGAATGCTCGCTCTCGCGCGCAAGTATGTGATTCAGCGTGCAGAAAGAGCTCCCGCGGCGCGGTGCACCCGGGGTTTTCGGCAGCGCCCCCTCGACGCGAGGGTGCAGGGAATGCCGGGTGAAGGCCTCACCCATGGCCCGCCTGCGAAAAAAATGCAGGCGGCAGGTACCACAGGCAAAGCCGTAACCGGCATTCCCTGCGCGATGGTTTTAACAACTTATACGCGATCTCCCCGGGGACCGGCTTTCTTGCCCCCGTCATCCGCGCCAGCGCATCTGCACCGGCACGAACTTGGCGCCAGCATCGGGGCGCCAGGACCACGCGACTTCATCGTCCGCGGCCGCCATGCCCGTCGTGCATCGCAGCCCACGTCCACCGCATCCCGCCCCAACGTCCGTGACGACGCGTACGCCCCTCGCAGAGAGGGCAGGATGGGGGGATCATACATGATTTCTGTAAAAAAGAAATAGCAAAATCGCGTGGGAGAATTCGGATGAGGGAGTTGCTGCCGGGCGTGGTCCTCCCCTTCAGCCGAATGATGGCGCCCACCCGCGGTGGGGCCGGCCACGTCTTCGTGCTCCCGGCCAAGCGATGATCAGCCGCGTGGACCTTTTCGGCGGTCCGTTGGCCGTTCTTCACCGGTTCACGCGCCGTGCGGCTCTTCCGTTCGAAAGCCCGCCGCGGCGATGCCGGCGATCGCGCAGGCTTCGTCATTGTCGCCGAGATCGCCGGAGATGCCGACGGCGCCGAGCACCTGCCTGTCCGGTCCGAGCACCAGGACGCCGCCGGGCGAGGCGACGAGGCGGCCGCCGGTCGTGGCTGATAGCATCGTGAAGAATGTCGGCATGTTGCCGGCGCGACGGCTCAGCTCGCGTGATCCGAAGCCCATGCCGAGCGAGCCGAAGGCCTTGCCGAAGGCGATGTCGAAGCGGACGATGCCGGCGCCGTCCTCGCGCTGATAGGCGATCAGGTGTCCGCCTGGATCGAGCACGGCGACCGCAAGCGGCGCGAGGTTCTTCGCACGCGCTTCGCGCAGCGCGGCGTCGATGATGATCACTGCGTCGGCGAGCATCAGCATGATGTGCGGTTCCTCATTCAATCTGCGATGGTGCCTCAGACGAACATCGCGAGGATGCCGAGAGGGTTCTCGGGCCGCGGAACGCGGAAACTGATCGTCTTCCAGTCCGCAGCGGCCGGCCGTTCCAGGCAGCGATCGAGCCAGCGGTCGACATGGGGCCATGGTGACATGTCGAGCGTGCCGAGCCGGGCCAGCGTCATGACGGCGGCGACATTCAGGTCAGCCACGGTGAAGCGGCCGCTGACGAGATAGGGCCTTTCGGTGAGATGCCGATCGAGGACCGCCAGCGGACGGCCGAGCTTGGTGAGCGCGATCCCGAGCTCGTCGGCATCGCGCTTGTCGGCATCGAACAGGACGCGATTGGCCGCGGCGAGAAGCAGGGGCTTCTCGATCTCGGTCACGACCCAGAAGCTCCACTGGGTGACGAGCGCGTCTTCTTCCAGGGTGGCCGGAGAAAGGTCGCTGCGGTAGCGGCGCGCCAGATGGAGGTTGATCGCGAGCGACTCGAACAGGCGGATCTCGTCGGAGACGAACGCGGGCACGCGTCCGTTGGGATTGATCTTCAGGAAGTCCGGCGTGTGGGTGCTGCCGTCGGTGAAGCCGGTCGGAACGTGCTCGAAGTCGAGCGCGAGCTCCTTCAGCATCCAGGCGCAGCGATGCGCGCGCGAGTGCATCGAGCCGTACAGACGTATCATGGCGTTTCCCCGGTTGTGACAGGCCTGCTGCGAGGCTCTTTGTCATTGGAGTGTTTGTCGTTCGGCGTGAGGCGCTGGCGGATCCGCGGCTGGCGCCTCCGGTGGCCGGACGCGTTAAAGGACGTCGGCGTTTACCCAGATGCCGTGGAAGCCCTCGTGCACCCGGCACGGGAAGCGGATTGTCGCGATGGGGCCGGCCGACAGATTGCGTGCGTCGAGGATGACGAGATCGGTGCGGTTCTCCGCCCGCCGTCCGACGATGCTGAGCAGCCAGCCGTCGCCCTCGGCTGCGTCCGCGCTGCGGGGAACGAAGCATGGCTCCTCTGGCGAGCTCTCGGGGCCGGCGTAGTAGAAGTCGAGCTTGCCTGTCTCCTCGTCGAAATGTCCGAGGCAGGTGAAGGGCGGTCCCTTGGGGCCGAAGGGCAGCATCGGGCCGAGCCTGGGATTGTTGGTGCCGAACCAGAAGTGCCGGACGCGGGTCATCGCGAAGCGCTGGTCGATGACCGGCATCTCGCCGATGTGTCCGATGAAGCGCGAGATGTCGATGGCGCCAGATGCACTCGACAGATCGATCGTCCAACGTTCGCCGAAGGGCGGCAGCTCCTTGGCCTCGGGATCGTGGATGTCCGGGAACTGGCTGAGCCAGCCGGACTCCGTGACGAACTGGTCGAGCACCAGGCGGCTGCCGTGCTCCCAGGCGTTGAAGGTGTGGGTCTGCATTGCGAGCTTCGGCGCGGTGAACCAGTGGATGCCGGCCACGCCCTGCCGGCGCGGGATCACGGCGACATGGGTCTGCCTGTGGCTGTCCCAATGCCAATAGGGCTCGCCCTTCCTGATGCGATCCCAGTCGCAGACCATCGGGCAGATCACGAAGGCGATGTAGTTGCGTGATACCAGGAAGTCGTGGACCATCGAGCAGTAGGGCGCGGTGAAGCGCTCGGTGCGGGTGAACTCGCCGTCCGGCGCGATGGTGTAGAGCTCGATGTCATTGCTGGCCGTGCCCTCGCAATTATAGGCGAACGCGATGCACTCGCCGGTGAGCGGGTCCATCTTGGGATGGGCGGTGAAGGTGCGGCTCCGGAGCTGGCCGCCGAAATCGGTCTCGCCACGGGTCTCCAGCGTGACCGGATCGAGCTCGTAGGGGCGGCCGGATTCCTTCAGGGCATAGAGCTTGCCATGGTGCCACATCACCGAGGTGTTGGCGGTGTTGGCATCCTCGCCCGCTACCTCGGGTGAATCGGTGAACGGATTGCGATAGGCGCCGAACAGCGCCTTGCGCGCCTGCCGCTCGATCAGGAACTTGCGGGTACGGACGTAGCGCATTGCCAGATCGGCATGACCGTTCTGGATGCGGACCATGTGCACCATGCCGTCGCCGTTGAGGAAGATGTCCTTGCCCAGCAGAGGCGGGTAGGTGTGGTCGGCGCTGTTGCGGTAGTAGACGCCTTCCAGCCCCGCCGGAATGCGGCCGATCACCTCGAGGTCGTGCACCTCGCCCTCGATCCGCACCGGAGCGGCATAGCCGGAGAACACGATATCCTGCGGAAACTCCAGGCCGTTGTGCTGCGTGACGTGTTTGTTCATGGGACTCTCCTTGGTGGCAGGGGGCTCAGGCGGAGCGCAGCATGGCCGGTGATGCGGCGGTGCGTGCCTTGAAGGTCAGCATCAGGACGACGGCGAGCGTGGATATCGTTCCGGCCACGTAGCTCAGACCCCCATAGCCCAGGCTCTCCACGATCGCGCCGGCGACGGCGGGTCCCGCGGCCGATCCGATCATCATCATCGCCGGTGTCGCCGCGACCGCGCGCCGGCTCGGGTCGATCCGCGACAGCAGTCCGAACAGGAACGTGTGGGTGAAGATCACGATCGAGACGTAGGGGATCGCAAAGGCCGCGTAGGTCGAGAAGCCCTGGGCATTGACGATCACGAAAGCCAGCATGGCCTGAAGCAGGGGGCCGGCGATGCCGATCGCGATCGGCGATAGACGTCGTTGCAGGGCCGCCGCCAGCGCGCCGGGAAGCAGGTTGATGAAGCCGACGGCGATCAGCACCTTGGTGACGTCGTCCTGCGACAGCCCCTTGTGATGGCCGATGCGCTCCAGGAAGGAGAAAACGAGCGACTGGTTGAAGGCGAGGCAGATCACGACGGCGATGATCAGCCAGGCTCGGCCGGGCATCGCGTGCAGCATCTCGCCGCCGGTCTGGGCGGCGGCGACGGAGCGCGGGAAGCCGAGAGAGGCCAGCAGCGCCGCGACCGCCATGCTGGCTGCGAACACCGCGAACAGCAGGCGCGGGCTGATCGCATGGATCAGGGCCGGCACGGTGGCGAAGAAGGCGACGCTGAAGACGGCGAGCGCGACATTGGCGAGGCCGAACAGGCGGTGCGGATTGTCGGTACGGCCCATCGTGCCGTGCGTCATCGACAAGGCGGCACCGGCTGCGAGGCCCGCGATGGCGTGGATGACCGGCAGGACCCAGAATGGCACCAGCTCTGGTGGCCTGCTCGCCAGATAGCCGAACGCCGCAGCGGCCACGATGAAGCCGCCGACCACGATGCTGCGCGCGTCGAGCCGCGTGAACGATCGCGCGGTCACCAGGCTCGCGAGCACGATGCCCGCCAGGAAGCTGGTGACGGTCGCACCCGCCTGCGCCGGCGACAGACCGTAGAATTCGATGAACGTTCCGACCCAGACCGGCAGCGCCACCAGGTCCAGCATGCCGGCCACGTGGCACGTGGCGAGCACGACTCCACCCGAGCTCGATCGGCTCATGTTTCCCTCCCCGTGAACGGACCAGTCGCGGGGGCCCCTTGGCCCGGGCTTTCGCGCCCTCTGCCGACGCTGGTCCGAGCACACGCTAGGTCGAACCCGTGATCCGGCAAAATCGATTGAATTGCGCATCATCATCGATACGATCGATACCAAGTGACAAGTCCAGGGGAAGGGAGCGCGCTGCGATGCGGCTGGACAGGTTCGATCTCAATCTGCTGGTGGCGCTCGACGCGCTGCTCGACGAGCGCAACGTCACGCGGGCTGCGGATCGCCTCCGGCTCGGTCAATCCGCGACCAGCGCCGCGCTGGCGCGTCTGCGCGAGTTCTTCGAGGACGAGTTGTTGACCCAGGTCGGACGGCAGTTCGAGCTGACGCCGCTCGCCCAGGCGCTGGTCGAGCCGGTCAAGGACACGCTCGTTCGTGCGCGCGCCGCGATCAGCACGAGGCCGGACTTCGATCCCTCGACGATCAGCCGCACGTTCCGGATCTGTGCATCCGACTACGCGACCTATGTGCTGGTGTCGCGAGTGGCGATCGCGCTCGCGCAGCGCGCGAGCGGATTCCAGCTCGAGATCGCGCATCTGCCCAAGCATGTCGAGCAGGTGTTCGGGCTCGGCGACATCGACCTGCTGATATTGCCCGAGCAGTATGCATCACGGATAGCGCATCCGCAGACGCATCTGCTGTCGGACGATCATGTCTGCATGATGTGCCGGGAGCGGCCATTGCGGCGTGGCAAGCTGTCCGAGGACGATTATTTCGCGGCCGATCACGTCAACGTCCGCCTCGGCGAAGCCGGCTCCTTCTCGTTCGAGGAATTGTTCTTCCCGCGCGCCGGCCGGCCGCGAAAGATTGCCTGTACGGTCGATTCCTACTGCCTGCTGCCCAGGATGTTGTGCGGGACGGACCGGATCGCGACACTGCATCGGCTGCTCGCGCAGGATCTGGCGCTGCATTATCCCGTGAAGTTCGTCGGCTTCCCGTTCGAGATTCCGCGCCTGAACGAGTCCATGATCTGGCCCTCGTTCAGGGATCAGGACCCCAGCCACAAATTCCTGCGCCAGGTGTTCGCCGAATGCGCGGCGCAGATTGCGTCCGAAGGCCGGAGCGGGGCACGCGCGTCGCGCAAATGACCGGATGTTGTCTCGTGTCCGTCGGTCGGCGACCATTCCGACCTGCTGCTCGGCGCGATCACGGTGAAGGATCTGGCCTCGCGCAAGGCGCTCAAGGATGTGCTGGTGCGGCTCAGCATCGGCCTCGAGGAGCCGGGCGAGTTGTGGGAAGATTTGTCGCGCTTTGTCGATGCGCTCGGCGCGGCGTGAGCCGGCCGGGTCCGGGCGCGGCCGGGCCAGCCATGGGCGGCCTCGGCGGCCGGTATCCCGGAATTGTCCGGTGTCGTGCCCGCCCGGCTGCAATGGTGTTTCGCCGGACCGGATGGTATGGCTCGACACACGCGCGATCGACGCGACCAGCAACGGACCGAGGCATGATCATGAGCGGCAAGCCGGTGATCCGGATCATTCTTGGGGTCGCGGCCCTCGTTGTCCCGGCGGCAGCGCTGGTCGTCGTGTTCGATCCCGCCCTGGTCCGTGACGTCCCGATCATCGGGCGGGACAGAACGGCCGCGAGCGGAGCGGCAATCCCGGCGGCCGAAGCGCCGGGGCAGTCCGCATCGGTTCCGACCGACGATCAAGCGCCGTCCGCGGCGGACCATGGTCGCGGCGCAAGCCCGCTTGCGACGATGCAGCAGCAGGCGAGTGGTCTTGCCGACGCGCTGGGCCCGCTGGTTCCGCAGTCGGGCGCCGAAAGCGATGGTCCGGCCTTCGATGTCGTCAACGTCGCTCCTTCGGGTGACGCCGTCGTCGCCGGGCGCGCGGCGCCCGGCGCCACCGTGGAGCTGCTGCGCAACGGCGAGGTTCATGACCGCGTCGTTGCCGACCGGGCCGGACAGTTCGCCATGGTGCCGCCCCGTTTCCCTGCCGGGACCTACGATCTGACCCTGCGATCGAAGCTCGCCGACGGACACGAGGTGACGTCGAAGCAGAGCGTGGCGGTGAACGTCGAGGCCGGGCGGCAGCAGGCCACGGTGGCTCTGCTGTCGCCGGATGAGCCGACGCGCGTTCTGTCGAAGCCGGCCGGCGCGATCCCCCAGGCGCTGGCGGTGGACGCGGTGGATCACGAGACGAATGGCGTCCTGCGCGTCAACGGCCGGGCGCGTCCGGGCGCGACGGTGAGGCTTTATTTGAACGATCGCCTGGTCTCTTCGACGGTGGCGGGCGCCGACGGACGTCTCGGCATCGCGATCGGCAAGGACGTCAGCCGGGCCGGCAACGACCGGATCAGGCTCGACGAGGTCGATCCGGCATCCGGCTCCGTCCAGGCGCGCGCCGAGGTCCCGTTGAGCCTGCCCGACGACGCGACGACTGCATCGCTGTCCTCGGTTGTTGCGGGGGCCGAGACGGCCAAGGCACGCGCGGCCGCTCAGTCCACGCTGGTCGCGGCTGCAGGCAACCCGCGTGAGGCGATCGTGCCCGCTGCCAGAGGCGAGCCGAAGATGACGACGGTCACGGTCGCCCGCGGCGATAGCTTGTGGCACATCAGCCGCCGCCTGCTCGGAGGCGGCACGCGCTACGCGGTCATCTACAAGGCAAACCGGGAGCAGATCCGAAGTCCCGATCTGATCTATCCGGGGCAGGTCTTCATGCTCCCGGCCAGGCGATAGGCCCGGCTCCGGAGCGCCCGCGCGGGGCGCTGCACCGCACCAACTTGATGTGAGCGAATTGACTTAGCCCGCGCTCAGCCGGACGCCGGCGCGCAGGAATTTCTGCGGGTCGACGGCTTCGCCGTCGATGCGGGTCTCGTAGTGCAGATGCGGGCCGGTCGAGCGGCCGGTCGAGCCGACCTCACCGATGATGTCGCCGATCTTCACATGCTGGCCGATCTTGACGTTGATCTCGGAGAGATGGCCGTAGCGGGTGGAGAGGCCGTTGCCGTGATCAACCTCGACCATGCGGCCGTAGCCGCCGGCCCAGCCGGCGTTGACCACCTTGCCGTTGGCGGTGACGCGGACCGGATCGCCGGTGGCGGCGCGGAAGTCGAGGCCGGTGTGCATGGCTGGGCGGCCGAGGAACGGATCGGAGCGCACGCCGAAGCCGGAGGTGAACTCGACCTCGCCGATCACCGGCTTGCGATAAGGCACCAGCGACAGCGTGCGGTTCATCTTCTCGACCTGGGCGCGGGTGATGCTGATGCGGTAGAGCTGGCGCTCGAACGGACCGGATTCGGCGCCGAGCTTGACCGGCACGAACGGGCCGCCCATGCCGCCCTTCGGTGCCGCGGCTTCGAGCTGACCCATGTCGAGGCCGAGATCGGTGATGACGCCGCGCATCCGGCGCAGCTTCGATTCCAGCGTCTCCTCGGCCGAGGACAGCATCGCGATCTGCCGCGCCTCGACCTGGTCGAGCGAGCGCGTCAGCCGCGTCAGCACGTTGTCGACGCCGGCGAGCTTGGTCGATGGGTTCGGCTGCGCGTTGGCCATCACGGGGCTGCGCGATTCGAGCCGGGCCTCGCGGTCCGGCGGCGCGGTGAAGATCACGGTGTCGCTGATCGGCGACGGCTTGGGCGTGGCTGGCGCCGACGGCGGCTCGATCGCGACAGGCGCGCGCGCCGGGGCGCGGATCGAGCCGGTGATGTCAGGCATGCTGCCGAGCGCGGTGGCGCGGCCTTCAAGCGCGCTCTGGCGCTTCAGGATCTGGTCGAGCTTCTGGTCGAACTGCTCCTGGTCGAGCAATTGCCGGCTGGTGGCGCGATCGACCTTGGCGCGTAGCTCGGCGATGCGGTCCTCATAGGCGTATTGCATCTCGGCCTGGCGCGCGATCAGCCGCGTCAGCACGTCGTCGCGAAACGCGAAATAGGTCGCGGTCGCCGCCGACCACAGCCCGAGCAGGCTGACGGTGCCGACCACGATCCAGAATACCACCGGGCCGATGCGCACCTGCTTGCCGGCATGCACCAGCGTGTAGTCGCTCTGCGACGCGGCCGCGACCGGCGCCGGATGGCTGACGTGGGCGCGCCGATGGTGATGGGCGTGCCCACGGTCATGAGAATGGTGCTGGGGATATTCGGCGTGATGGCCGGAACGATACGACATCGGCACTCCCGCGCCGGCCGGAGATCGTCGTTCCAGCGGCGTCATTTACGGGAGCGATTTGACCCCTGCATGGTTAATTTTCCGCCAACGCCGTCAGGCGCATTCTCAGAGCGCGCGCGCCGCCGCGAGCACCGCGTCGGCATGGCCGTCGACCTTGACGTTGCGCCACACTTTGGCGACGCGGCCGTCGGCGCCGATCAAGACGGTGCTTCGGATGATGCCGAGAAACTTGCGGCCATAGAGCGACTTCTCGCCCCAGGCGCCGTAGGCCTCCAGCATCTCATGTGTCTCGTCCGAGATCAGGGGCACGGCGAGATCGTGCTTGTCGCGGAAATTGTCCTGCGCCTTGACCGAATCGGCGGAGACGCCGAGCACTGCGGCGCCGGCGGCCGCGAAGTCCTTCGACAGGCGGGTGAAGTCGATCGCCTCCTTGGTGCAGCCGGGCGTATTGGCCTTGGGATAGAAGAACAGCACGAGCTTCTGGCCGCCGTAATCGGCCAGCGAAACGGTTCCGCCGCCATCGCGCGGCAGCTTGAACGCGGGTGCCTTGACGCCCTCGGCGAGGCCCGTTCCAGTGGTGGCTGGCGTCCTGGGCCCGGCCTTCGCAGCTCCCGTTTTGGTGGTCGCGGCTTTGGACGTCGCGGTCTTTGCGGAGGTCGTCTTTGCGGAGGTCGTCTTGGTGGCTTTCGTCACTGCCGGTTTGGCCGTCTTCTTGGTGGCCTTCTTGGCCGCGGTGGCGAGCCGGTTCCCGTCAATCGCCCCGTAGGACGCCGGGTTGGAGGATTTCTTTTGTGATTCCTTTGACATACGCCTTCCTTTCGTCGCTTTCGGCGGCTCAAAAATGAAAGTATCTCGGTTCTTGTCCGGTGTCCCGGGATCGATCTGGAATCCGTGCTTCGCGGCGCGCAGGGGATTGCGCCTCTTGCGATGAAGCGAAGATCATGGCTACCAGCAGGCGTGAGCACCAGCGCAGTTGAGCACAGTGCAATGACGACTCTCGTACCGTCTCCGGATCAGACGTCCCCGCCACAGAATTCGTCCGGCGGTGGAGAGGCGCCGGTCCGCTGGCGCGAGCAGGTGGGCAAACCTGACGGCGGCGGGGTATAGTGACGAGGATGTCGCGCGTCGTCCGCGCCGCCGGCGAAGCGCCAGCGGCGTGTTGACAGCACCCGCCGAAGCGTGACGGGATCATTTGGGGCATCGAGTCCTGCCGGCAGTGAGCACGCGCGCTGCGTGAACGGGCGGGGCCACACCGGCGACCAACCTGGCCGAGGCCAGGTTGGCACGAATGTTTCGGACACGAGGGGCCGGCACCGAGAGGCAATGGCAAGACAGACATCACCCCACCGGCCCCATCTGCAAGCGGACACCCAGGGCCAGCAGTGGGATGAGGCCGACTGGGATGTGGCCGACCAGTATGAGGCTGCCGCCGAGCACGACGAGACGGTCGGGCAGCGCGCCCGGCGCCTGTTGTCGCGGCCCGATTCGGGCGGGAGCACCGGTCGATTCGGCTGGGCGCGTCTGCCGGGCGGCCGCGTGGCCAAGCGGGTCGTCATCACGCTGGCATCGCTCATGCTGCTCGTCGGGCTCGGCTTCGCCGGCCTGTGGCTGCGGCTCGGTGCGGGCCCGATCAGCCTCGATCTGGCGACGCCGTGGCTCGCGGCGGCGATCGAGGACAATATCGGCCACGGCAACACCGTCGAGGTCGGCGGCACCCAGATCGAGCGTGCCGGCCGGATCAGGATCGCGGTCCGGATCCGCGACATCATCGTGCGCGATCAGGATCACGCCATCGTCGCCAGCGCGCCCAAGGCCGAGGTGCGGCTGTCCGGCGCCGCGCTGCTGATGGGCCAGCTGCGTGCCGAGAGCCTCAAGCTGGTCGACGCCGAGCTCGCGATTCGCATCACCCCGGACGGCACCGTCACGGTGTCGACGGGGGAGACCACCAAGCCGCTGGCAACGGGCGTCGCCTCCAAGCGCGATGCCGGCCTGCCGCCGACATTCCCGCGACCGGGACAGGCCGCGCCACCGCCCAACGCACCGGGACCGCAGGCCGGCTCGCAGCCAGCACCGCCGGCCATGTCGACTGTGCCCGCGACCGCTGCGCCGAACGGCCTGCTTGCCGGCCTGGACTGGCTCGACAGCCTCAGCCTCACCGGGCTCGATGGCCAGAACCTGAACGAGATCGGGTTGAAGAACGGCGTGCTGATCGTCGACGACCAGCAGCGCGGCAACAAATGGACGTTCGAGAACATCAGCCTCAGCCTGCGCCGGCCGTCCGGCGGCGGGGTGGCGCTGAGCCTCGGCGAAGAGGGCGCCAAGCCGTGGCAGCTGCGCATCCTGGTCGGGCCCCAGGCCAACGGCGTGCGCACGGTGGACATCAAGGCCGACAAGGTCTCCACCAGCAACATCCTGCTGGCGATGCGGCTCAAGGATCTCACCTACATGGCGGACCTGCCCATGACCGGCGAGATCAAGGGCGAGCTCGCGCGCGACGGGCTGCCGACCTATCTGCGCGGCAAGATCAACATCGGCGCCGGCAAGATCATCGACACCGATACGCCCGACTATCCGATGGCGATCGACTCCGCCGAGATCAGCATGGAATGGGACGCCGGGCGCCGCGTGCTGATCGCGCCGTTGAAGGTGATCTCGGGCGCCAACCGCATCACGCTCAACGCCAATCTCGAGCCTCCGAACGACACCGCAAACGACTGGCGGCTGGGTCTCAACGGCGGCACCATTCTGCTCGGCGCCATCGAAAACGAGCCACCGCTGATCTTCAACCGCATCTCGATCAACTTCCGCTTCGACACCGAGGGCAAGCGCGTGCTGCTGACGCAGGCGGAGGTCTCCAATGGCGAGATCGGCGTCGCCGGCACCGGCAGCGTCGACTATGCCGGCGAGCCGCGGCTGAAGCTCGGCTTCGCGGCGACGCCGATGCCCGCGCTGGCGATGAAACGGATCTGGCCGGCGCTGATCGTGCCGGAGGTGCGGGCCTGGATCATCGAGCGCATCGAGCGCGGCTCGGTGCAGCGGATCGACGTCGCCGTCAATTCGCCGACGCGCAACCTGCCGCGCAAGGGGCCGCCGATTCCCGACGATGGTCTCGACGTCAACATCGTCGCCACCAATGTCACCGTGCATCCGGTCGACGGCCTGCCGTCGGTGCGCGATGCCGACGTGAAGGCGCATGTCACCGGCCGCACCGCGACGGTGACGATCGGGCAGGGCGTCGCGGATACGCCGGCCGGGCGCAAGCTCAACTTCTCCGACGTCGTGTTCGAAGTACCGGACATGGCGCCGAAGCCGTCGCCGTCGCGGGTACGCATGCGCGTCGAAGGGCAGGTCGCCGCTGCCGCCGAGATCCTCGCCTCCGACCGGCTCAACGATCTGTCGTCGATGCCGATCGATCCCAACCAGACCAAGGGAACGTTCCAGGCCAGCGTCAATCTCGCGATGCCGGTCAAGGGCGAACTGACCAAGGCCGACACCAGCTACGCCGTCACGGCCGATCTCAATGGCTTTGCCGCCGACAAACTGGTGATGAACCAGAAGCTCGAGGCCAACACGCTCAAGATCGTGGCCAACACCGCCGGCTATCAGGTGAAGGGCGACGTCAAGATCAACGGCCAGCCGGCCACGCTCGACTATCGCAAGCCGACGGAAGGCGACGCCGACATCAAGATGCAGGCGATCCTCGACGATGCCAGCCGGGCCCGGCTCGGCATGGATCTGGGCACCGCGATCACCGGCAACGTGCCGCTCAAGCTCAATGGCAAGATCGCCGGCTCCAGCGATCGCGACAGCCGCATCGGCGTCGAGGCCGATCTGACCCAGCTCAAGCTCGACAACCTGCTGCCGGGCTGGGTGAAGAATCCGGGCAAATCCGGCAAGGCCACCTTCAACGTTGTCGCCAAGCAGCAATCGACACGCTTCGAGGACATCAACATCGAAGGCGGCGGCGTCTCCATCAAGGGCTCGCTGGAAGTCGACCAGAACGGCGACCTGATGAACGCCAACTTCCCGACCTATTCGCCGTCGGAAGGCGACAAGACGCAGCTCAAGGCCGAGCGCGGCCAGGACGGCGTGCTGAAGCTGTCGATGCGCGGCGACGTGTTCGACGGCCGCGGCTTCCTGAAGTCGGCGATCTCGGGCACCAACAAGGATGCCGACAAGAACAAGGCACGCTCCAACCTCGACTTCGACGCCGAGGTCAAGCTCGGCGCCGTCGCCGGCTTCAACGGCGAGGCGCTGCGCAGCGTCGACCTCAAGTTCTCCAGGCGCGGCGGCGCCTTCAAGAGCTTCAATTTGACCGGCAAGGTCGGCCGCGACACGCCCGTCACCGCCGACATCCGCGTCGGCCGCGAGGCGCCGAGCGCCGATCCTCGCGCGCGTCGCCAGGGCCGCGAGGTGATCTATCTCGTAACCAACGATGCCGGCGCGCTGCTGCGCTTTGCCGACACCTATTCCAAGATGGCTGGCGGCGAGCTGGAACTGGCGATGGAGCCGCCGACGGCCGACTCCAGCCCCAAGGAAGGCCTGGCGATCGTTCGCAACTTCACCGTCAGGGGTGAGCAGGCGCTGGACCGCGCCGCCTCCGGCGCAGCACAGGGCGCCTCGCAAGGCATCGCCTTCACCATGCTGCGCGCGGAGTTCACGCGGCAGAACGGGCTGCTCTCGATCCGCGACGGCGTCGTCAAGGGACCGACGCTTGGCCTGACCATCGAGGGCAGCATCGACTACAACGTCAACCAGGTCCGGGCTTCGGGCACGATCGTGCCGCTGTACGGGCTGAACAACATGTTCAACCAGATCCCGATCGTCGGGCTGTTCCTCGGCGGCAGCAATGAAGGTCTGTTCGGCGTGACCTATGAAGTTGTGGGCACGCCAAGCCAGCCTGTGGTGCGCATCAACCCGATCTCGGCCATGCTGCCGGGCGTGACGCGCAAGATCATGGACTTCAACACCGGCAAGCAGCCATACCCGCCGGCGGAGCTGCCGCCGAACAATTGACGCTGCCGGCCGCCGGCGTTCGGCGACGTCAACGAACCGATCGATGCGGTTCAGGCCGCTCTGACGCCAGCAAGGAAGGTGTCGACCTCGCTGGAGAGCTGCTCGGCCTGCTTGGAGAGGTTGCCGGCCGCGATCAGCAGGTGGCCGGCGGCGCTCCAGGTCTCATTGGCCGCCGTCGAGACGCCGCCGATGTTGGCGGTGACCTCGCGGGTGGCCTGCGCGGTCTGGGTGACGTTGCGCGCGATCTCCGCGGTGGCCGGTCCCTGTTCCTCGATCGCCGATCCGATCGTGGCCGCGATCGCGGACACCTCCTCGATGGTCAGGGTGATGCCGTCGAGCGCGCCGACCGCTTCCCGCGTCGCGTTCTGGATCCGGGCGATGCGGTCGCCGATCTCCTGCGTGGCCTGTGCCGGTCTGGCTGGCCAGGCTCTTCACCTCCGCCGCGACCACGGCAAAGCCGCGCCCGGCTTCGCCGGCGCGCGCGGCCTCGATCGTGGCGTTGAGCGCCAGCAGGTTGGTCTGGCCCGCGATGCTCGAGATCAGCTCGGCGACGTGCTCGATCTGCTTGGCGCCATCGGCCAGGGCGCGGACGATCCCGTCGGTATGGCGCGCGCTTTCGACGGCGCGTCCTTGCCGAAACAACTATCATCAAGCAGCCTACTAATCATGAACGCGTGGTTGTTGTGCGCCGTCCACTATGTGGACGGGCGGCTGTCGGAGCGCGCAAGCACATCGTGCTTGGACCGCGGGCCAACTACGTGCGAAGGGCCGGAACGACCAGGAACGGGATCATGCCGATGACGACGCTCACGAGCGCGAGCAGAATGACGGCATCATAGCCGTGGGTGAGATCGTGGATGACGCCGCCGCTCCATGATCCCAGTGCCGATCCGAGCCCGCTGCCGATCGTGATCGTACCGTAGATGGTGCCAAGCCGCCTGCCGCGGAAGATCTTCATCGCGGTCGCCGACAGGAGCGGCCCGCGCGAGCCGATCATGCTGCCGAAGCAGACGACGAAGCCGGTGAGCAGGAAGATGTTCGGCGAGAATTGCAGCGCCCACAGCATCAGGATTCCTGCGATCGATACGGCGTAGGAGAACAGCACCGACGGCCGCCGGCCGATCAGCCCGTCGAGGGCCGAGACGCCGAGCATGCCGAACAGCAGCACCACGCCCGAGAAGCCCCAGGCGGTGGCGGCCTGCAGCGGCGCAAAGCCGGCATCGATCAGATAGGCGACGACCTGCGGCGCGATCGCATACATGCCAACGGCGGTGAAGAAGAAGGTCGAGAACAACGCCCAGAAGGCGTGATGGCGCAGCGCCCGCGACAAGGTCCAGGCATCGCCGGCGAGTTCGTCGGCGATGGGCCTGGTGATGTGGGGCGCGCCGGCGGCAAACAGCCGCCAGGGCAGCAGCGCCAGCGGCACCAGCAGGATGAAGGTGGCGGCGCCGAACGCCTGATATGTGCTGCGCCACCCGATCGCGTCGATCAGCAGTTGCGAGCCCGGCAGCAGGATCAGCACGCCGGCGCCGGTGGCGGAATAGATCACTGCCATCGCGGTCGGCAGCTTCTTGCCGAACCAGCGGCCCAGCAGGATCGAGTTGGGGACGTTGCCGATCAGCGCGATGCCGATGCCGACGCACAGGCCGATGCTGATCTGGAACTGCCACAGCGCCTGCGCGTGCGCCGCGGCCGTGAAGGCGGAACCAAGCAGCAGGAGGCCGAGCGCATACACGGCGCGTGGTCCGGAGTGATCGAACAGCCGCCCGATCAGCGGTGCGGCGAGGCCGCCGGCGAGCGCCGTCAGTGAATAGATCGAGACGACTTCGGAACGGTCCCAGCCGAAGCTGTCGGAGATCGGCTTGAGAAAGACGGTGAAGCTTTCTCCCAGCCCGCGGCCAATCACCGATAGCGCAAAGCAGAGACCCAGCACCACGAACGCCATGCGCACTCGTGGTGGAGCTGTCGGAATTTCCTCGGCTTGCGCAGGCTCTCGCGGCGCGCTGATCGTCATGCCCTGAGGGAGCGCCTTTCGGCCTTCCCTGACAAGCAGGCAAAAGCGAATGCGGCTATGCAGGCCTGACCAGCACGTGGCGCTTCTTGCCCAGCGACAGCTTGATCACGCCCTCGCTGGTCAGTGCAGCCGGCGTCAGCGCCATCTTCTCGTCGGTGACCGCAATGTCGTTGACGCGCAGGCCACCGCCCTTGATCTGCCGCCGCGCCTCGCCGTTGGAGCCGACGAGGCCGGCCTTGACGAAGGCGTTGAGCACGCCAAGGCCCGCGTCGAGCTCGGCCTGCGGCACCTCGACCGTCGGCAGGTTCTCGGCGATGGCGCCTTCCTCGAAGGTGCGGCGGGCGGTCTCGGCAGCGGTGCGTGCCGCCTCTTCGCCATGCAGCAAGGTGGTGGCCGCATCGGCCAGTGCCTTCTTGGCCTCGTTGATCTCGGCGCCCTGCAGTGCACCGAGCTTCTCGATCTCGGACAGCGGCAGCGTCGTGAACAGCTTGAGGAACTTGACGACGTCGGCGTCCTCGGTGTTGCGCCAGTACTGCCAGAAGTCATACGGGCTGCACTGGTCGGCGTTGAGCCAGATCGCGCCCTGCGCGGTCTTGCCCATCTTGGCGCCGGATGCGGTGGTCAAGAGCGGCGTGGTCAGCGCGAAGAGCTGCTCGGTGCCCATGCGGCGTCCGAGCTCGACGCCGTTGACGATGTTGCCCCACTGGTCGGAGCCGCCCATCTGCAACCGGCAGCCGGTGCGGCGCGCCAGCTCGACGAAGTCGTAGGCCTGGCAGACCATGTAGTTGAACTCGATGAAGCTCATCTCCTGCTCGCGCTCGAGCCGCAGCTTGACGGAGTCCATGGTCAGCATGCGGTTGACCGAGAAATGCCGGCCAATGTCGCGCAGCATCTCGATCCAGTTCAGCTTCGTCAGCCATTCGGCATTGTCGAGCATGATGGCATCGGTGGCGCCATTGCCGTAGCGCAGCACCTTGGCGAACACGCCGCGGATCGACGCCTTGTTGGACTCGATCTCCTCGACCGTGCGCATCGCGCGGGTCTCGTCCTTGCCGGAGGGATCGCCGACCATCGTCGTGCCGCCGCCCATCAGGGTGATCGGCTTGTTCCCGGTCTGCTGCAGCCAATACAGCATCATCATGGTCAGGAAGTTGCCGATGTGCAGCGAGCGTGCGGTGCAGTCGTAGCCGACATAGGCGGTCGCCTGGCCCTTGGCGGCGAGGGCATCCAGCCCCTCGAAATCCGAGCACTGATGAATGAACCCGCGGCTCTGCAGCACGTTCAGGAAATCAGACTTGAAGCCAGTCATTGTCGGCGACTCTGAGCATTTGTTTACGGTATTGACCGCTTGTCGCGGGGACGTGCGGGAGGCACATGCCACGGATACGGGCGTTGTGGCATTATAAGATGCGCCGGGCTTGTACAAGCATGTGCACGGCCTGGGCGGGACCTCAAATCGGCCGTACTTGGCAAGCAGGGCAGGGTTTTCAGGTTCGACTGCAATGATTCTGACCGCACTTGGCCTCATGAGTGGCACCTCGCTCGACGGGGTGGACGTGGCCCTGATCGAGACCGATGGGCGGCAGATCAAGAGCCTCGGTCCCTCGGGCTACCGGGCCTATAGCGCCGCGGAGCGCAGCCTGCTGCGCGAGGCGCTCGCCGATGCGGTGCAGATCGAGCGGCGCGATGCGCGCCCCGGACGGGTGCGCGACGCCGAGCGCGTCGTGACGGTGGCGCATGCCGAGGCGGTCGCCGCGTTCCTGGCGCAGCACCGGCTCAAGCCCGAGGACATCGACATCATCGGCTTCCACGGCCAGACCGTGCTGCACCGCCCCGAGCGCCGCCTGACCGTGCAGATCGGCGACGCGGCCGTGCTTGCCAAGTCCGTCCACATCCCGGTGATGCACGATTTCCGCGCCGCCGACGTCGATTTCGGCGGGCAGGGCGCGCCGTTCGTACCCGTCTATCACCGCGCCCTGGCGCAGTCGCTGTCGCGCGCGGGGCCGATCGCCGTGGTCAATATCGGCGGCGTCTCCAACATCACCTATATCGACGGCGACGACGTGCTGATCGCCTGCGACACCGGTCCCGGTAATGCGCTGCTCGACGATTTCATGCACCGGACCACGGGACAGGCATTCGATCAGGATGGCCGCGTGGCGGAGCAGGGCAACCCGGACGAGGCCTGGATCACCAGCGCGCTGGAAATGCCCTTCTTCGCGCTGCCGCCGCCGAAATCTCTCGACCGCAATGATTTTGCCGCGCTGAAGCTGGGCGATGTGAAGCCGGCGGACGGGGCCGCGACCCTGACGGCGTTCACGGCCGCAGCGATTGCCCGCATCGTCCCGCTGCTGCCGAAGCCGCCGGCGAGCTGGATCGTCTGCGGCGGCGGCGCCCGCAACCATACCATGATGCGGATGCTACGGGAGCGTGTCGCGCCGGCGAGCGTCGAATCGGCCGATGCGCTGGGCTGGTCGGCGGACGCCATCGAGGCCCAGGCGTTCGGCTTCCTGGCGGTCCGCGGCATGAAGGGCCTGCCGCTGAGCTATCCCACCACCACCGGCGTGCCGTTTCCGATGACCGGCGGAGTGATCGCGCGGCCATGATCCATGCATGTGCATGGACCTTGACAGTTACATGCACTTGCATCTAGTTTGATGCATCTGCATCAAACTGCCGAGGATGTCATGGCGCCTGCCCTGAAGCTGATCAGCCACAAGCTCTGCCCCTATGTGCAGCGCGCCGTCATCGCGCTCACCGAGAAGGGCGTCGCATTCGAGCGGATCGACATCGATCTCGCCAACAAGCCCGACTGGTTCCTGAAGATCTCGCCGCTCGGCAAGGTGCCGGTGCTGGTCGTGCCGACGGCGCAAGGCGAGGTGGCGCTGTTCGAGAGCAACGTGATCTGCGAGTACATCGAGGACACGCAAGCCGGCGCGAGGCTGCATCCCGAGGACGCGCTCGCGCGTGCGCAGCATCGCGCCTGGATGGAGTTCGGTTCAGCGATCCTCGGCGATCTCTGGGGCCTGGAGACGACGCAGGATGCCGCGGTGTTCGCGGCCAAGCGCGAGGCGCTGACGGCGAAGTTCGTCCGCGTCGAGGCCGCGCTGGGCGAGGGGCCGTATTTCGATGGCGTCCGCTTCAGCCTGGTCGACGCCGTGTTCGCGCCGATCTTCCGCTACTTCGATGTGTTCGATGGCTACGGTGATCTCGGCATCTTTGCGTCCACGCCGAAGGTTCGGGCGTGGCGCGATCGGCTCGCACAACGGCCGAGCGTGAGGACGGCGGTCAGCGCCGACTATCCGCAGCTGCTGCGCGCGTTCCTCGCGCGGCACGATGCGTATTTGTTGAAGCAGGCGGCGTAGGAACGTTGTTGTCGTACCGAGCGTTCACGCCGCTCACAGTGCCATCGCCCGGCTTGACCGGGCGATCCAGTATTCCGAGACGCTGATGATCAGCCGAGAAGCCGCGGCGTACTGGATCACCCGCTCTCTTTCGCGGGTGATGACGCAACCTCACCTCACATTGGCGAGGCGCATGTCGAGATAGGCGGTGATGGTTTCCATCAGCGGCTCGAGCTTGCCGTCGAAGAAGTGGTTGGCGCCGGGGATGACCTGCTGGTCGATCACGATGCCCTTCTGCGTCTTCAGCTTCTCGACCAGCGTGTTGACGTCCTTGGGCGGCACCACCGCATCGCGCTCGCCGTGCACGATCAGGCCCGAGGACGGGCAGGGCGCCAGGAACGAGAAGTCGTAGAGGTTGGCGGGCGGCGCGATCGAGATGAAGCCCTCGACCTCCGGGCGGCGCATCAGGAGCTGCATGCCGATCCAGGCGCCGAACGAGAAGCCGGCGACCCAGCAGGCGCGAGCTTCGGGGTTGATGGTCTGCGCCCAATCGAGCGCGGAGGCCGCATCGGACAGCTCGCCGGTGCCGTGATCGAACGAACCCTGGCTGCGGCCGACGCCGCGGAAATTGAAGCGCAGCACCGAAAAGCCGCGATGCGCGAAGGCATAGTAGCACTGGTACACGATCTGATGGTTCATCGTGCCGTGGAACTGCGGATGCGGATGCAGGATCATCGCGATCGGCGCGTTCTTCTGCTTCGCCGGATGGTAACGGCCTTCGAGGCGGCCGGCCGGACCGTTGAAGATGACTTCAGGCATCAGAGAATCCTTGGCAGAGCGTCGACCGACTTCGTCCATGCTTCATCTGGCGCCTCGCCGACGAGTTCAGCAGGAAAAGTGGTGATCGAGCGCCATCCGTTCGCTTGGACGGAGCAGCGCTGGCGTGACTGGAAGTTGGCCTTCTAGCATGGAGCGCGGGGCAAAAAGCAAGGATTTTCAACGCCCGGCAAGGCGGCTGCGGCAGGGATGCAGACCGGGCCGCCGATACAGCGGCGGGGCGAAGCGGTCGCGGAACGTGATCCGAATGCGCCTGCAATTCGATGAAAATACTGGCGTTTTCGTCTGCAGCCCGGCCGTTCAGCGCAGCGACGCCCTGTGCTCCAGTTGCGCAACGGCGCTGCGATAGCGGCGGCTGCCCTGCGCGGATTGTCCGTTGTCGAAGGTCAGGCCGAAATCGCCCGTTGGCAGGACCGAAAGCGCGGCGACCCGGGCCATGTTGACCAGCCGGCCGCGGTGGATGCGGACGAGCGCGAAGCGGGCGAGCTCGACCTCGGCGGCCGACAAGGTGCCGCGGATCAGATGTCGCCTGCCGTCGGCCATGGCATATTCGACGTAGTTGCCGGCCGCGGCGACCCACAGGATGTCGGCCGGCGAGATGCGGATGCGGCTCGCGCCGTCGCGCAGCCAGAGCGTGGCAGGGGCAGGCGGCTCGGATCGCCGTGTCGGCTCTCGGACAGCGCTCGCGCGATAGCCGTCGTACAGCCAGAGCGTGGCACCGATGAGGAGCGCCGTCATGACGTCCTTGCGGAACTCGTACACGATGGTGGCCAGCGAGAGCTGGAAGTCGTAGGCGCCGCCCGCGGTCCACATCAGCAGCTTGCGCAGCGTCACCATGCCAATCATGTGAAGCGCAGAGAAGGCGACCACGGCGGCAATTGCGAGCGCGATGTGACGTGCCATGGTAGCCGGACCCAGCCGGATGGAACGAACCGTAGCGACCAGCAGCGGCGCCAGCAGGATGAGGACGACAATGCTCGTCATCTCCCACAGCAACTGTTTTTCCAGATCATAGGCCGCGCCCCGCCTGACGGCATCGTGGGCGGCGGAAAGGGCGTTGACGACGCCGATGCCGAGCGAGAGCCCGGCCATGATCGCGTAGAAGATCCGATCATTCGGACGCAGCATCGAGCCGACAAGCTTGTTCATGGCACCGGACCCGCTATCTCAATCTCGCGCCCGACAATATCACGCGGGCCGTCGCGCATCATCATGGCGCGGGCGAGCGATGGTCGTTCGTGGCCCGAGTTGATAAGAAGAAGCCATGGCCGACAGGATCTATCTCGACTGGAATGCGACGACCCCGCTGCGACCGCAAGCGCGCGCGGCGATTCTCGCCGCCATGGATCTGGTCGGCAATCCCTCGTCGGTTCACGCCGAAGGCCGCAAGGCGCGGCGGCTGACCGAGGAGGCCCGCGAGGTGATCGCCCGGGGGCTCGGCACCGTCGCGCGCCGCGTGGTGTTCACCTCCGGCGGAACCGAGGCCAATGTGCTCGCCTTGAGCCCAGGCCTGCGTGCGCCGGCCGGCCCGGTCGAGCGGCTACTGGTGTCGGCGGTCGAGCATGCCTCGGTGCTGGCCGGCGGCCGGTTCGCGCCATCCGTCGTGCAGACGATCCCGGTCGACCCCTCCGGCGTGGTCGATCTCGGCCGCCTGGAAGCCCTGCTGGCCGGAGGGCCGCCGGCGCTGGTATCCGTCATGGCCGCCAACAACGAGACCGGGGTGCTTCAACCGGCTTCGAAAGTTGCTGAGATCGTGCACCAGGCGGGCGGCCTGCTGCAGGTCGACGCGGTCCAGGCATTCGGGAAAATACCCCTCGATATCAAAGGGATGGGCGCAGACCTTGTAACCATCTCTGCGCACAAGATCGGCGGACCCAAGGGCGTCGGCGCGCTGGTTCTGGGCGCTGGTGTGGAGGAGCCGATTCCGGTTCTCCGCGGTGGCGGCCAGGAGCGCGGTCGCCGGGCTGGAACCGAAAACGTCGCAGGAATTGCCGGATTTGGCGCCGCGGCCGGTGCTGCCCTGGCTGAGCTCGAGGTCGACCTGCCCCGGATCACGGCGCTGCGCGACCGGCTGGAAACGGGCCTTCGTCAAACCGCTGGCGTGACGGTATTTTCCTCCGAAGCGGCGCGGCTTCCGAACACGACGCTGTTCACGGCGCCGGGGCTCAAGGCCGAGACGGCCGTGATCGGGTTCGATCTCGAAGGAATCGCGGTGTCTTCCGGCTCGGCCTGCTCGTCCGGCAAGGTCCAGCCCTCCCATGTCCTGGAAGCGATGGGCGCCAGTTCCGCAGCAGCCCAGGGAGCGGTGCGCCTCAGTCTGGGCTGGTCCACGACGGAGGCGGACGTCGATCGCGGCCTGCAGGCTTGGCGAAAGCTGTCATTGACCCTACTTAAAGGTGGCGACGAAACCGTGCTTGAGTGATTCTAAGGGCGTGATTTCGTCGAGGAAACGTCGTAAGACGGTTCCAGAACGTGTCCACCGCGGTCCTTGAAACCGCGAGCGGAGGATTGAATGCCAGCCGTACAAGAGACGGTCGACCGCGTCAGGCGGATCGACGTCGACCAATATCGCTATGGGTTCGAGACCGTCATCGAATCCGAGAAGGCTCCGAAGGGGCTTTCCGAAGACACCGTCCGCTTCATCTCGGGCAAGAAGAACGAGCCCGCCTGGATGCTCGAATGGCGCCTTGAGGCCTATCGCCGGTGGCTGACCATGACCGAGCCGACCTGGGCGCGCGTCGACTATCCGAAGATCGATTTCCAGGATCTCTACTACTACTCGGCGCCGAAGCCGAAGAAGCAGCTCTCCTCGATCGACGAGATCGATCCGGAGATCCTGAAGACCTATGAGAAGCTCGGCATTCCCTTGCGCGAGGTCGCGATCCTCGAAGGCGTCGAGCCGGTGCCCGGCGCCGGCAGCCCCGAGACGCGCAAGATCGCGGTCGACGCCGTGTTCGATTCGGTGTCGGTGGCGACGACGTTCAAGGAGGAGCTGAGGAAGGCCGGCGTGATCTTCATGCCGATCTCGGAGGCGATCCGCGAGCATCCCGAGCTCGTACAGAAATATCTCGGCAGCGTGGTGCCGACGTCCGACAATTTCTACGCGACCTTGAATTCGGCGGTGTTCTCCGACGGCTCGTTCGTCTACGTGCCGCCGGGCGTGCGCTGCCCGATGGAGCTGTCGACCTACTTCCGCATCAACGAGCGCAACACCGGCCAGTTCGAGCGCACGCTGATCATCGCCGACAAGGGCGCCTACGTAAGCTACCTCGAAGGCTGCACGGCGCCGCAGCGCGACGAGAACCAGCTGCATGCCGCCGTGGTCGAGCTGATCGCGCATGACGACGCCGAGATCAAGTACTCGACGGTGCAGAACTGGTATCCGGGCAATTCGGAAGGCAAGGGCGGCATCTATAATTTCGTCACCAAGCGTGGCGACTGCCGCGGCGACAATTCCAAGATCTCCTGGACCCAGGTCGAGACGGGATCGGCGATCACCTGGAAATATCCGAGCTGCATCCTGCGCGGCGACAATTCGCGCGGTGAGTTCTATTCGATCGCGATCTCGAACGGCTATCAGCAGGTCGATAGCGGCACCAAGATGATCCATCTCGGCAAGAACACGACCAGCCGGATCATCTCCAAGGGCATCGCCGCAGGCCGCTCGCAGAACACCTATCGCGGTCTCGTCACGGCGCATCGCAAAGCCACCGGCGCGCGCAACTTCACCGCCTGCGATTCGTTGCTGATCGGCGACAAATGCGGCGCGCATACCGTGCCGTATATCGAGGCCAAGAATTCCTCGGCCACCTTCGAGCACGAGGCGACCACGTCCAAGATTTCCGAGGACGTGCTGTTCTACTGCATCCAGCGCGGTCTTTCGCAGGAGGAGGCGGTCGGGCTCGTCGTCAACGGCTTCGTCAAGGACGTGCTGCAGCAGCTCCCGATGGAGTTCGCGGTCGAGGCGCAGAAGCTGATCTCGATCAGCCTCGAAGGTTCGGTCGGCTGAGGCCACATTGCAGCGGGGCCGCGGCGCGGCCCGCTCGTGCTGACATCGATATCACACGCCCTCGGACCCGATGGAATCGGTGGCGCCAGGGCAAGCGTTGAGCGGAAACAGATCATGGCACTACTCGAAATCAACAACCTGCAGGTCCGCGTCGAGGAGCGCGAGATTCTCCACGGCCTGACGCTGTCGATCGACGCCGGCAAGGTGCACGCGATCATGGGGCCGAACGGCTCCGGCAAGTCGACGCTGTCCCACGTCATCGCCGGCAAGCCGGGCTATGAGGTGACCGGCGGCGAGATCCTGTTCAAGGGCGAGGATCTGCTCGCCATGGCGCCGGACGAGCGTGCCGCCAAGGGCGTGTTCCTCGCGTTCCAGTATCCGGTCGAGATCCCCGGCGTCGCCACCATGACCTTCCTGCGCACCGCGCTGAATGCGCAGCGCAAGGCGCGCGGCGAGGAGGAGTATTCGACGCCGGACTTCCTCAGGAAGGTGCGCGAGATCTCGAAATCGCTCAGCATTCCGCAGGACATGCTCAAGCGCGGCGTCAATGTCGGCTTTTCCGGCGGCGAGAAGAAGCGCAACGAGGTGCTGCAGATGGCCCTGTTTCAGCCGTCGCTCTGCATCCTCGACGAGATGGATTCCGGCCTCGACATCGACGCGCTGCGCATCGCCGCCGACGGCGTCAACGCGCTGCGCTCGCCTGAGCGCTCGATGATCGTGATCACCCACTATCAGCGGCTGCTGAACTACATCGTCCCCGACGTCGTTCATGTGATGTCGAAGGGCCGCGTCGTGAAGAGCGGCGGCAAGGAGCTCGCGCTCGAGCTGGAGGCGTCCGGTTACGCCCAGTTCGAAGACGCGGCCTGAGCCTCGCGTGAATGGATCTGTGATGAACGTAGCTTTGGTCAAGAACGACAGCGGTCCGGCGGCGAGCAGCTTGCTCTCTGCCGCTTGGGGCCGTCTGCCCGGCACCGGCAAGGTGGCCGATATCCGGCGCGAAGCCTTCTCGGCTTTCGAGCGCACCGGCCTGCCGCACCGTCGTATCGAGGAATGGAAGTACACCGATCTGCGTGCGCTGATGCGCGAGGTGCTGCCGCTGGCAGGCGCGCCGGACGCGGCGGCGCTGGCGCGGGCTAAGGCCGTGCTGGCTTCTGTTGCCGTCGACGGTGCTTGGAAGCTGGTGCTGGTCGACGGCGTGTTCGTGGCGGAGCTCTCGGATATTTCGGCCTCCGAGGATGGTGTCAAGGTTCACACGCTTCGCGAGGCGCTGCAGAGCGCCGGCAGCGAGCGGCTGCTGGAGACGACCGTCAACGATGCGATGGTCCTGTTGAACGGGGCGCTTGCGACCGACGGAGTCCTGATCTCCGTGGCGGACGGTGCAATGCTCTCGCATCCGCTGCAGATCATTCACATCGCGACAGCATCGCAAGCATCGCGTGCCAGTCGCTCACATCTTTCGGTAGGGAACGGCGCGCAGGCCACCTTGATCGAAAGCGCGATCGCCGCCGATGGTGCCTCAGGCTATCAGGCCAATGACGCCGTGGTCGTCTCCCTCGGTGATGACGCTGCGCTGTCCACCATTCGCCTGATGCGCGATGCCAGGGACGCCGTTAACATAACTTCAGCCAAGTACGAGGTCGGTGCGCGGTCGAAACTCAATCTCTTCAACATGACGACAGGCGGCGCCGTCAGTCGTCTGCAGGGCTTCATTACTCTCAAGGGCGAAGGCAGCGAGCTGATCATCAACGGCGTCAACCTGCTGCGTGACAAGCAGCATGGCGACCTGACGCTCGTCGTCGACCACGCGGTGCCGGGCTGCACCAGCCGCGAAAACTTCCGCGCGGTGCTCGACGATCGCGCTCATTCCGTGTTCCAGGGCCGCATCATCGTCCGCCCCCACGCGCAGAAGACCGACGGCAAGATGATGACCCGTGCGCTGCTGCTGTCCGACGAGGCCGAGGCCGACTCGAAACCGGAACTCGAGATATTCGCCGACGACGTCTCCTGCGGCCACGGCGCCACCGCCGGCGCGCTCGACGACAGCCTGTTGTTCTATTTGCAGGCCCGCGGCCTGCCGGAGAAGCAGGCCCAGGCGCTGCTGATCCAGGCCTTCGTCGGCGAGGCGATCGAAGCGATCGAGGACGATTCCTTACGCGAGCGCGTCATTGCTGCCGCCCAGGACTGGATGGAGGCGCGCGCATGAGCACGCATCCCGCCGTCTCCAACGGATCCTACGACGTCGCCCGCATCCGCGAGGATTTTCCTGCGTTGGCGCTGCAGGTCTACGGCAAGAAGCTCGTCTATCTCGACAACGCGGCGTCGGCGCAGAAGCCGCGCGCGGTGCTCGATCGCATGACGCAGGCCTACACCAGCGAATACGCCAACGTGCATCGTGGCCTGCACTATCTCGCCAACGCCGCGACCGAGGCCTATGAGGGCGGCCGCGAGCGGGTCACGCGCTTTCTCAATGCGCGGCGCAGCGAGGAGATCATCTTCACCCGCAACGCGACCGAGGCGATCAATCTCGTGGCGTCGTCGTGGGGCGGACCGAACATCGGCGAGGGCGACGAGATCGTGCTCTCGATCATGGAGCACCATTCCAACATCGTGCCCTGGCACTTCTTGCGCGAGCGCCAGGGCGCGGTGATCAAGTGGGCTCCGGTCGACGACGACGGCAATTTCCTGATCGACGAGTTCGAGAAGCTGCTCACGCCGAAAACCAAGCTGGTCGCTATCACCCAGATGTCGAACATGCTCGGCACGCTGGTCCCGGTGAAGGAGGTCGTGCGCATTGCGCATGCGCGCGGCATTCCGGTGCTGGTCGATGGCAGCCAGGCCGCCGTGCATCTCGCCATCGACGTCCAGGACATCGACTGCGACTTCTACGTCTTCACCGGCCACAAGCTGTACGGGCCGACCGGCATCGGCGTGCTCTACGCCAAGTACGACCACCTCGTTGCCATGCGCCCCTACAATGGCGGCGGCGAGATGATCCGCGAGGTTGCGCGCGACTGGGTCACTTATGGCGATCCGCCGCACAAGTTCGAGGCTGGCACCCCGATGATCGTCGAGGCGGTCGGGCTCGGCGCCGCGATCGATTACGTCAACTCGGTCGGCAAGGAGCGCATCGCCGCGCATGAGCACGACCTGCTCACCTATGCCCAGGATCGGCTGCGTGAGATCAACTCGCTGCGGCTGATCGGCACCGCCAAGGGCAAGGGCCCTGTGATCTCGTTCGAGATGAAGGGGGCGCATGCCCATGACATCGCGACCGTGATCGATCGGCAGGGCGTCGCGGTGCGTGCGGGCACGCACTGCGTGATGCCGCTTTTGGAGAGATTCAACGTCACGGCGACCTGCAGGGCCTCGTTTGGCATGTACAATACGAGGGAAGAGGTCGATCAGCTTGCACAGGCATTGATCAAGGCGCGGGAATTGTTTGCATGACCGACACGGCCGACGTCAGAACTCAGTCCGTCGAAACGCATTCGGCGCTGCCGCCGGAGGAGACCGAGCGGCTCTCCAGCGAGATCATCGCGGCGCTGAAGACGGTGTTCGATCCGGAGATCCCGGCCGACATCTACGAGCTCGGCCTGATCTACAAGGTCGACATCAAGGACGACCGCAGCGTCGACGTCATGATGACGCTGACGACGCCGAACTGTCCGGCGGCCGGCGAGCTGCCGACCATGGTGGAGAACGCGATCGCGAGCGTCCCGGGTGTCGGCGTCGTCAACGTCAGCATCGTCTGGGAGCCGCAATGGACGCCGGACCGGATGAGCGACGAGGCCCGGCTCGTCCTGAACATGTGGTGAGACGAGCGGGCACGAAGTTTGAATAGTAAGGGCGGATCACATACCCCGCCGGGATGACGCCATGACCAGCACGACGAATTCGACAGCGCCTGTTGCCAAGCCCAAGCCGCGGCCCCGCCCGCAGGTGATGCGGCTCACCGATGCGGCGGCCAAGCGCATCCGTGAGCTCACCGATCGCGCCGAGTCCGAGATCATCGGATTGCGTGTCGGTGTCAAGAATGGCGGCTGCGCCGGTCAGTCCTACACGGTCGAATATGCCCATGATATCCGGCCGACCGACGAGGTCGTCGAGGACAAGGGCGTCAAGATCCTGGTCGATCCCAAGGCCGTGCTGTTTCTGCTCGGCACCGAGATGGACTATCAGGCTGACAAGATGCAGGCCCAGTTCGTCTTCAACAATCCGAACCAGATCAGTGCCTGCGGCTGCGGCGAGTCGGTGCAGCTCAAGCCGGCCGAGGTCTGATCGTCCGCTTCCAGCCAGTGCGGCTCCGGAGCTGTCGCGTTCCGGACATTGACACGCGCCACCTTCCCGACCGAAAACTCCAGGCGAGCAAGTGGGGTGTTGGCGGGAGCTGGCGCGATGGACCGCGAATTCCTGATCGATCTGTTCGCCGGCTTCGGTCCGGTCACGATCCGGCGGATGTTCTCCGGCTTCGGCATCTCCGCCGACGGCATCAACTTCGCGCTCGCGCTGCGCAGCGGCCTTTATCTCCGTGCTGACGAAACCAGCTTTGCCAGATTCGAGGAGGCCGGATCCAAGCCGTTTTCCTACGAGACCCGCGCGCGGACCATGACGGTGCGGTCGTATTGGCAGGTGCCGGCACATCTGTTCGATGACACCGACGAGTTCGCGGTCTGGGCGAGAGATGCATTCGCAGCGGCCCAGAGGGCGGCCTTGAGCAAGCGGACCAGCAAGAAGCGGGCGGCGCGGGGCAACGGACTGGTCCCGACCCGGGGTGGGGCGAAGCCTGGACCAACCAAGCCGGCAGTGAAAAAGACCAAGCCGGCCAAGACGGGAAAGGTGGCCAAGAGCGTTGACAAGAGCGCAGACAAGGGTCCCGCCGGTCGCAAAACACGCAGCGCGACAGTGGCGCGGGGCCGGCAGACGTCGCGCGCAGCATCATCGCGAACACGCTGATGCTCCATATGCGTCGCTGGCGACCTTGCCGTCAGGCGACCTGACCTCGCGTCGTCGTCGCGTATTCGGGATCGTTCTCGCATACCACCTTGTTGCGGCCGTTGCGCTTGGCGGCATAGAGGCAGGCGTCCGCGCGCTCGATCAGGGCGTCGGTGTCATCGCCGGCCCGCAGCACGGATACGCCGACCGAGATGGTCACACGTCCGAGAATCTCTCCCGTCGATTTCTTCTTGAGCTCCTTTGCCGTGACGGCGCGGCGGATGTGATCGGCCACCGTCAGCGCGTGCTGTAGCGAGGTGTTGGGCAGCACGACGGCGAACTCCTCGCCGCCGTAGCGCGCTGCGATATCCTGGCCCTTGATGGCGTGCTTCAGGGTCATCCCGACCAGGCGCAGTACCTGGTCTCCGGTGAGATGTCCGTAGGAATCGTTGAAGGACTTGAAGTGGTCGATGTCGAACATCAACAGCGACAGCGGCTGCTCGGTCGCGAGCCCCGACTGCACCGTCGTCTCGATCATCCGGTCGAAATATTTGCGATTGCCGAGGCCGGTGAGGGGATCGGTCAGGCTCTCGGCCCGAATCACTTCCAGGCTGTGCTGCAGCCCGCTGATCTCGTCCTTGGACAGCGTCAGCCGCTCTTCGAGGATCCGGTTGGTTTCGCGCATCTGCTTGGTCGAATGGGCCAGCGCCTCGATGATGTCGACCAGTTGCTCGCGGCTGGTGGCCGACGCGAGTCGTTGATCGGCGCCCGCGAGGCTCGCATCGTAGCTCGCCGTCCTGCCGAGAGCATCGGTGAGCATGTTCACCAGGTCGTCGATCTCGCCGACGACGCGCGCGCCGACCTTGTCGATGCGATCCGACGTCTTGAGCTGCGCGAGGTAGGAGTCGTAGAGCTGATCGAGATCGGACTGCGACAGCTTGCCGTTGCGCGAAAGCGTCTCGTTGATGATCTCGTTCAGCGGTGCGTTGTAGCCCGTCGCGTAGACGTACCAGACCTCGTAATTGCGCGGATTGGCCGAATGGCGGAGCGTTCTGATCTGGCTGAGCGCGACTTCGGCGAAGCCTATCGTGCGTTCGTGTTCGTCAAGCGCATTGACCACCACAGGTCCCCCCCAATCGCCCGCGTCGCCGTCGTCGTCACAGCAATGAAATAAACAATGCCGGCCAAGCTAAAGGACGTTTGTGAACCAGGGGTAAATACGGCCGTAGAGTCCCGGATGCGCCGCGCCGTGGATACGGGAACGGCAGCTCATATGTTCAATGAGCTACATAGGATGCTGCTGGAAACTTGCTGACGCGGGCTGGAACTGTTCGGTCGACGCACGCCTCGCCGAGAGCTCAGCGCTGTCGACTTAAGTCAGGTCTACGAATGCAGCGGCTGATGTTCCGGGCGACCGCATGGGGGAGCAGCCCGGAATCTTGTGCCCGCGCTCAGGGAAGCGGTGCCCGCACCGGGCGAAGCAGGAAGGCGGGGAGATGTGAGTGATCGGCGGGCTCGTTGTCGTGGTCGCGCCGCGGCCGCCGCGCTTCATTGCGAGGCTGTTCGTTGCGAGGCTGTTCCTTGCGAGCGCTCGGCGCAGGCCGAGGAGAATTTGCCTGTGCGGCGCGCGGAGCTGCCGCGCGCGGCTCGCGCTCCCGCGGGGCTGGATCACGCTCGCGCGGGGCCGCATCGCGCTCCCGGGCCTTGCCGCGGCTGCCGCGACGCGCGGCGTCACGCGGACGTCGCTCACGCGTATCCTCGTCGCCCGAGGACTCCTGCACTTCGTAGTCACCCTCGATCGTCGGAATGCCCTGTCCGATCAGCTTCTCGATGGCGACCATCGACTTCTGGTCGGCCGGGGCCACGATCGAGATTGCCGTGCCGGTCCGTCCGGCGCGGCCGGTACGGCCAATGCGGTGAACGTAGTCGTCGGAATGATGCGGCACGTCGAAATTGAAGACGTGGCTGACTTCGGGAATGTCGAGGCCGCGTGCGGCGACGTCGGAGGCGACGAGCAAGGGCAGTTCGCCCTTGCGGAATTGATCGAGCGCAGCGGTGCGGGCCGACTGGTCCATGTCGCCGTGCAGGGCGCCAACACTGAAGCCGTGCTTCTGCAGCGACTTGTGAACGATGGCGACGTCGCGCTTGCGGTTGCAGAAGATGATCGCGTTGTTGAGATCCTTGGCGTTCCGCAACAGCCTGCGCAGCACCTCGCGCTTCTGATGCGCCTCGCGTCCGGACGGGACCTGCAACTGGGTCACGGTGACGGCGGTCGTGGCCGGCTTGGAGACCTCGACCTTCTGCGGGTTGTGCAGGAAGGTTTCGGTGATGCGCCGGATTTCCGGCGGCATGGTCGCGGTGAAGAACAGGGTCTGGCGGGTGAAGGGGACGAGCTTGCAGATGCGCTCGATGTCGGGGATGAAACCCATGTCGAGCATGCGGTCGGCTTCGTCGATGACCAGGAGTTCCACGCCCGTGAGCAGCAATCCGCCGCGTTCCGTATGATCGAGCAGTCGGCCTGGCGTGGCGATCAGCACGTCGACCCCGCGAGTCAGCTTGGCGTCCTGGTCGCCGAAGGAGACGCCACCGATCAACAGGGCGACGTTGAGCTTCTGTCCGGCGCCGTAGCGATCGAAGTTCTCTTTGACCTGGGCGGCCAGCTCACGGGTCGGCTCCAGGATCAGGGTGCGCGGCATTCGGGCGCGGGCGCGGCCCTTCTCGAGGATCGTGAGCATCGGCAGGACGAAAGCGGCGGTCTTGCCGGTGCCGGTCTGGGCGATGCCGAGCACGTCGCGGCGCGCCAGCACATGAGGAATCGCCTGTTCCTGAATGGGGGTCGGGGTGGTGTAACCAGTGGCCGCAACTGCAGCCAACACCTTGTCGGACAAGCCGAGATTGGAAAAAGACATCGAGCCTCTATGTCACGCGCCGATAGGCGACGGGGCCTCTATTCGACGCCGCCGTTAGGAATCGAGGGTAAAAGGCTGTGGTCGCGCTCAACCCCGAAACGGCATGCTCTAACGAAGCTGGGGGTTTTCTGACTAACGCCGACCCGCGGTCAATCTCTCAGGAATCGGATGCGATCCGGCCGCGCTGTTGCGGAAGATAGGGGCGAATTCTGCAAAGTCAATGGAAGAGGGGAGCGAAGTACCGAAAAAGCTTAATGTTTTTGCATTATTTGCAGGCAACCTGTCGTCGATCTGTCGTATTCGGGTGCTCCGAAGCTTCCTACGGCCGGTCGCGGAAAGCGCTCTGGTCGAATTGTCGACGGAATTGCGGCGTGTGTTCGGCAGGGGAGCAGCCGCGTGTGCCGCCGGGCATGAACCGGTGGCGCGGTGCCGTCGACTATCCGAGGGCGGCAGCCCACGCGATGAGGGCAGGGACGAACGATGAGATCGATGCGGACGTGGCTGGCGTGCGGGCTGGCGATGCTGGCAGTGGTTCTGGCGCCGGCCGCCGCGCGTGCCGAGAAGCGCGTTGCGCTCGTGATCGGCAACAACGACTACCGCTTCGTGCCGAAGCTGCAGAAGGCCGTCAACGACGCGCGGACGATGGGCGACACGCTGAAGCAGCTCGGCTTCAATGTCATGGTCGCGGAGAATCTCAATCGCCAGCAGTTCAGCCAGACACTGCTGGCGTTCGACAACGCCGTCGAGCCGGGCGACACTGCGTTCTTCTTCTATGCCGGTCACGGCTTCGAAATTGCTGGTCAGAACTTCCTGTTGCCGACCGACGTGCCCGCGGCCACCGAAGGCCAGGAAGAGCTGGTACGCGACGCCTCGATCCTCGCGGACCGCGTCATCGAGCGGCTGCAGAACAAGAAGGCGCGCACCTCGATCCTGGTGTTCGACGCCTGCCGCAACAATCCGTTCGAGCGCTCGGGCACGCGCGCGGTGGCGGGCGGGGGTGGCCTGGCGCCGATGACGCAGTTGCCGGAAGGCGTATTCTCAGTGTTCTCGGCCGGTCCGCGCCAGACCGCGCTAGACCGGCTCTCCAACGATGACGTCAATCCAAACTCGGTGTTCACGCGCACCTTCGCCAAGGAGCTGACGCAGCCCGGCGTCAATCTGGTGCAGGTGGCGCAACGCACCCGTCGGCTGGTCAGCGAGCTCGCCGAGACCGTGCGGCACAAGCAGATTCCGGTCTATTTCGACCAGATGGTCGACGATGTCTTTCTCAACGGCATGGCGAAGGGGCCGGCTGCAGCCGACAAGCCGGCCGAGCCGCAGCAGAAGCTGGCGGCACTGCCTCCCGTCTCGGCGCCGCGCATTCCGCCGGCGAACGAGAGCCTGAACGCACCGATTGCGATGTTCTCGCGCCACAATGGCGGCTGGACCGTCACGTTCTCGATCGCCGATCCGACGCTCGGCATTTCCTGGCGCATGGGTGAGGCAGGAGAGTTTCGCGAGACCGGCTTCATGGACGTGCTCGATCCGCGCACGCGCAAGCGCATGCCCAATCCCTCGATCCAGCTGCCGGCGGATGCGCCCGCGGGCACCATCCAGGTCCGCTATGTCGATGCATCCGGCGAGATGCAGGGACCGTTCCCGATCCGCTTCGAGCCGGAGGCCGCGCTGGTGCGTGACCAGCGCAAGATCCTCGACATGACCGCGACCAGCTGGCTGTCGTTCCGCGAGTTCAACGGTCTCCTGGTCTACTACACGCACCTGATGTCGTATCGCTGCGCCATCCGCGAGGTCCGCATCGGCATCGACACGGCGGTGCCGGACAAGGTCCTCAACATGCCCGGCTGCGACATGCGCGATCCCGTTGCGATTCCCTCCAACGCCACGCCCTATTTGAAGCTGCCGCCAGCGACGAAGTTCGTCTCGGTGGAGTTGACCTATCGCGACGGCAGCGTCTCCGAAATCAAGAGCTTTCGACGCTGAGACCTCGGCTAGGCCATGATCGAATAGCCACCATCGACGGGAATGGCTGTGCCGGTGACGAAGTCCGAGGCCGGCGAGCTCAGGAACGTCGCGATGCCGGCGAAGTCGTCGATGTCGCCCCACCGTGCCGCGGGCGTGCGCGCCAGCACGCGGTCGTGCAGGCCGTCGATCTGGCTGCGCGCCGCGCGCGTCAGGTCGGTGTCGATCCAGCCCGGCAAGATCGCGTTGACCTGGATGTTGTCGGGCGCCCAGGCGCAGGCACAGGCGCGCGTGTACTGCACGATGCCGCCCTTGCTGGCCGCATAGGCCGGCGCGAAGCTGGCGCCGAAGATCGACAGCATCGAGCCGATGTTGATGATCTTGCCGCCGCCGTTCGCCTTGAGGGCCGGGTAGGCGGCCTTCGAGCACAGGAACGCGCTGGTGAGATTGGTGTCGATCACCTGCTGCCACTCCTCCAGCTCGAGCACGTGCGGCGGCTTGCGGATGCTCATGCCGGCATTGTTGATGAGGATGTCGATGCGACCGAGCTCGCCGATCACGCGCGCGACCATGGCGGTGACGTCGTCCTTGTTGCTGACGTCGGCCGTGACGGCGATGGCACGGCCGCCGCGACCGGCGAGATCAGCCACCGCCGCCCGTGACTTGGTTTCGTTGCGGCCGACCACGGCAATGTCGGCGCCGGCATCGGCAAGCCCGCGCGCCATCCCCAAGCCGATTCCGCCGTTGCCTCCCGTCACGATCGCAACCTTGCCACTCAGGTCGAAACGGCCCGCCATGTCGTGTCTCCATGTCGTTGTTGTCAGACGTCAGCAGGTGCCCTGCCAGATCATCACCAGGCCGAGTGCACCCATGCCGACGCCATAGCCGGCCCATTGCAGCTGGTTGATCATGAAGCTCGTCCGCGGCCATGCCACCACCCCGGTGCCCTGACCGACCCAGAGCAGGCCGATGGCGAGCAGAAGCAGGCCGCCGATCATCAGGAATTTCCGCATGACCATGTCCTCCCTCGTCGACCGCGTCACAGCATCGGAAACGCTGCTGCCGTCTTTTTTGTGAAGTTTTGTGACGAGGAGGCTAGCGGCCGGCGCGGCAGATGACCAGCGGCTCCAGCCGCCAATATCCGAGCCAAAAACAAAAAGCCCCGGATCAACCGGGGCTTTTCGCAGAATTATTGAAAGACCGAGTGCGTTCGGCTCAGTACTTGACGACCGGGCCGGTCCAGTTGAAGCGGTAGACCAGCGAGGTGCTGATGGTCTGCACCCACGGCTTGAAGCTGACGGAGTCCGTGCTCAGAGCATTGGTGCCATCGAAGCGGACGGCAATATCCTTGCGGTCGTAATAGGCCGCGCGATATTCGGTCTTCATGAACCAGCCCGGCGCCGAGATGCCGAAGATGTTCAGGTTATTCTCGACGCCGCCGCCGACGAACCAGCCGTTCCGGTTGAACGAGTCGGTATGCAAGCCCGAGGCAGCACCGGTGAGGGTGGTCAGACCAGTGCCCGACCAATGCGATCCGGAGTAACCGGCATTGACGTACGACAGGACATTCGGAGCAACCAAATAGCCAATGCGAGCGCCCGCGGCCCAGGCATCCTGCATCTTGATGCGGCCAGTGAGGGCCGGCGCAATCTGATCCTGCACGGTGCCGCGCATGCTGCCGAACTGACCATCGGCGAACACGCCGAAGACCCAGGACGGATTGAACTGCCAGTCGTAGCCCGCGCCGACGGTGCCGAACCAGCCGTCGCCACCGACGCGCTGATCGATCGTCACCGGCACGCCGTTGAAGTTGGTGTGCGAGTCGGCATCCCAGATGCCGCCGCCGGCACCACCGAAGATGTAGAAGCCGGTCCAGCTCGGCGCCACCGGCATCATCGGAGCCTTCACGTAGGGGCGAGCTGCCAGATCAGCAGCCGAAGCGGCACCCGTGATCGCAACCAGCGCAGTGGCAGCAAGCAAAAGCTTTTTCATATTCAATTCCCCAAGATCGTCGTGTCGCAGGTGCCGGGTTGCGGCGGCGATTCCCTCGCCAGATGTGCCCGAACTATAGCCGATTGGTGCCCAAAAGCTGTTGCAGGTTGAGCACACCGGAGGGGAAAGTGCGCTGCGGGATGCTCGGGATTCTCGTAACCCTCTGATTGGAAAGGTCGATTGCAGGCTAGCGCGAGCCAATGGAACCTGCAATCGAGGCGTGAAATCGGGTCAAAAGCTAGACGTCGAGCAGCTCGTCGCTGGCGAATTCGGCCTTTTCCGAAATGAAGGCGAAGCGGGCCTCTGCCTTGGTCCCCATCAGCCGCTCGACCGAGTCGGCGGTGCCGTCGCGATCCTCGGCCAGCAGAACCACGCGCAGCAGGGTGCGCTTGGCCGGATCCATGGTGGTTTCCTTGAGCTGGGCCGGCATCATCTCGCCGAGACCTTTGAAGCGGCCGATCTCGACCTTGGCGTTGGCATTGAACTCGCGCTTCAGGAGCTCGTCCCGATGGGCATCGTCGCGCGCGTAGAACGTCTTGCTGCCATGGGTGAGCCGGTAGAGCGGCGGCACGGCGAGGTAGAGATGCCCCTCGTCGATCAGCGGCCGCATCTGCCGGTAGAAGAAGGTGATCAGCAGCGAGGCGATGTGGGCGCCGTCGACGTCGGCATCGGTCATGATGATGATGCGCTGGTAGCGCAGATCCTCCTCGCGATACGACGTGCCGGTGCCGGCGCCGATCGCCATCACGAGATCGGCGAGCTGGGCGTTGGCGGTCAGCTTGTCCTTGCCGGCGGAGGCGACGTTGAGGATCTTGCCGCGCAGCGGCAGCACCGCCTGCTTCTTGCGGTCGCGCGCCTGCTTGGCGCTGCCGCCGGCCGAATCGCCCTCGACGATGAACAGCTCGGAGCCTTCGGTGCCGGCGTCGGTGCAGTCGGCGAGCTTGCCGGGCAGGCGCAGCTTCTTGGTCGCGGTCTTGCGCGCCGTCTCCTTCTCCTGCCGGCGGCGGATGCGTTCCTCGGCGCGCTCGATGACGAAATCGAGCAGCCGGTTGGCCTGCACCGGATTGCCGGACAGCCAGTGGTCGAACGGGTCCTTGACGGCCTGCTCGACGATGCGCTGGGCCTCTGCCGTGGCGAGGCGGTCCTTGGTCTGGCCCTGGAATTCCGGCTCGCGCACGAACACCGAGAGCATGATGGCGGCGCCCGCCATGATGTCCTCGGAGGTGATGTTGGCGGATCGCTTGCCCTGGCCGACGCGCTCGGCGTGGTCCTTCAGGCCGCGCAGAAGCGCGCTGCGGATGCCGGATTCGTGCGTGCCGCCGTCCGGCGTCGGAATCGTGTTGCAGTAGGAGGACAGGAAGCCGTCGGCATCGGCGGTCCAGGCGACCGCCCATTCGCAGCCGCCATGGCCACCGGTGCGGCCCGACTTGCCGGCGAAGATATCCGGATGGACCAGCGTGTCGGCATGGATCGCTGCGGCCAGGTAGTCCTTCAGACCGCCGGGGAAATGGAACGTCGCCTCGGCCTGGACGTCCTCGATGCCCTTCAGCAGCGACGGATCGCACTTCCAGCGGATCTCGACGCCGCCGAACAGATAGGCTTTCGAGCGCGCCATCTTGAACAGGCGCTGCGGCTTGAACGTCGCCTTGGCGCCGAAGATGGTCGGGTCGGGTTGGAAACGCACCCGTGTGCCGCGCCGGTTGGCGACCTTGCCGACCTCCTCGAGCTTGCCCTTGGGATGTCCGCGTTCGAACACCATGCGGTAGAGCTTCTGGTTGCGAGCGACCTCGACCTCGAGCCGGGTCGACAGCGCGTTCACCACGGAGATGCCGACGCCGTGCAGGCCGCCCGAGGTCTCGTAGACCTTGGAGTCGAACTTGCCGCCCGCGTGCAGCGTGCACATGATGATTTCGAGCGCCGACTTCTTCGGAAACTTGGGATGGGGATCGATAGGAATGCCGCGGCCGTTGTCGGTCACGGTGAGGAAGCCTTCGGCGTCGAGCTCGACCTCGATGAAGGTGGCGTGGCCGGCCAGCGCCTCGTCCATCGAGTTGTCGATGACCTCGGCAAACAGGTGGTGCAGCGCCTTTTCGTCGGTGCCGCCGATATACATGCCGGGGCGGCGCCGCACCGGCTCCAGGCCCTCGAGGACCTCGATGTCACGGGCAGTGTAATCGCCCTCGGCACTCGCCGAGCGGGCGGCTGGCTTGGCCGGAGCCTTGCCCTTGGCGGCGAACGCCGCCAACGGGTCCGTGACGCCCTTGGCCTTGGCTTTTGCAGCTGATTTCAACGGCTTACCCATGGAATCTGATGTTGCGTGTGCGCAAGATGGAACGAATCGTTGGGCCTGACTATGCCATGGACCGGCATAAAACAATGACCCCGGGAAACAACGACGTTCACCGGCCTGCCACGTCTTGGCCGGTTCCGAACGCCGGATCGCCGCTGTTCACGCGGTTCAGCCGGTTGTTGTGACTTGAAGTGGGCGGGTTCGGTGGCGTACCAGTCTGCGCCATGGAACCGCGAAGGCCTTCAAGCACTTAAGCGCCGCGGAGCAGAAAGGCGTCGAGCAGATGGAAGATTTTGGCCGCGCGGTTGCCGACTTCGTGCGCGACCATCAGGCCTGGGCTGCTCCGATCGTCCTGCTGCTTGCCTTTGGCGAGTCCCTGGCCTTCGTCTCGCTCCTGATTCCCGCCTGGGGCGCCCTGGTCGCGATCGGCGCCCTGATCGGCGCCACCGGGATCAGCTTCTGGCCGATATGGCTGGCCGGGGGCATCGGCGCCGCGCTCGGCGACTGGGTCTCCTACTGGTTCGGCTACCGCTACAAGGACCGCGTCGCCCAGATGTGGCCGCTGTCGCGCTACCCGGAGCTGCTGCCGCGCGGCGAGGCCTTCGTGCGCGATTGGGGCGTGCCGAGCATCTTCATCGGCCGGTTCTTTGGCCCGTTGCGCGCATCGGTGCCGCTGGCGGCGGGCATTTTCGAGATGCCCTACATGGTGTTCCAGATCGCCAACTTCGTGTCGGCGCTGGTGTGGTCGGCGGTGCTGCTGCTGTTCGGCGACATCATCGGGCGCATCATGGAATGGCTGTGGCATGCGGTCTGACGCCAGCCCTGAACGCGCCGGCCGACTTGCGAGCTTGACGCAGGAACCCGGCAGCCTTATAGGCCTGCCCCCATGATCAACGCAGCGACCCACATGATCGCCGAAATGCGCCGTCGTACCTCCGCGGTACGGGCGATGATCTGCGTCTAGATCACAGCCCCTGCCGCCGGATCCGATCCCGCGGCAGACTTTCTCCTTGCAGCGCGATTGACCAGGCGGCTCCTTCGTCCAGCAGGAGTTTCCGATGTACACGCCACCGCCCTTCAAGCCCGATCGCGCCGCGAGCCTCGGCTTCGCTGACGCGCGCGGCTTCGGCATGGTCTGCGCGTGGGACGGCACAAAGCCGATCGCGTCACCGGTGCCGTTTCACCTGGGCGCCTTGAACGATGGTACGCCGCAGGCGTTCTTCCATGTCGCGCGCGGCAATCCGCTGGCAAGGATCGCCGACGGTACGACGCCCTGGCTGTTGGCCGTCAGCGGCGCCGATGCTTACGTCTCCGCCGATTGGTATGTGTCGCCCGACCAGGTGCCGACCTGGCTCTATCAGGCCGTGCATCTGACCGGTACGGCGCGGATCTTGTCGGAGGCCGAGCTCGCGCGGCAGACGGATGAGGTCAGTGCGAAGTTCGAGCAGCGGCTGCTGCCGAAGAAGCCCTGGACCTCGGACAAGATGACGGCGGGACGCCTCGAGGCGATGCGCAAGGCGATTGTGGGCATCGTCATGACGATCGATCAGGTCGAAGGCAGCTTCAAGCTCAACCAGCACAAATCCGAGGCCGACTACGCGACGATCGCGACGAGGCTCGGCGAGCAGCCCGACATTGGCTCGCAACAGATTTCCTCTCTCATGCGGCAGGCGCGGCCCCAGGCCTTTGCCGGCGAAACCCAGACCTAAGGAGCGTGTCATGACCGTGATCGACAGCAACGTGCCGAAAGCTCACGCCGCCTCCGGGACTGCGACACGCGCCGTGTTCGTCGACGGCGGCTCGGGAACGACCGGCCTGGGAATCGCCGAGCGTCTCCGGCACCAGCCGGACATCGTCGTGAAGACGATCGCCGAGGACAAGCGCAAGGATCCGGCGGCCAAGCGGGCGCTGATGGCCGAGGTCGATCTCGTCATCCTTTGCCTGCCGGACGATGCGGCCAAGGAGACGGTGGCGCTGATCGACGGCATGGGCAGCTCTGCGCCGAAGGTGCTGGACGCGTCGACCGCATACCGGGTCGCGCCGGACTGGGCCTATGGCTTTCCCGAGCTCGCCGCCGACCAGGCCGACAAGATCCGGAATGCGCGCAAGGTCTCCAATCCCGGCTGTTATCCCACCGGCGGCATCGCGCTGCTGCGGCCGCTGGTCGATGCCCGACTGATGCCGCAGGACTATCCGGTCACGGTGAACGCGGTGAGCGGCTATTCCGGCGGCGGCAAGACGATGATCGCGGCCTTTGAGAATGGCACCGCGCCGAACTTCGAGCTGTACGGTCTCGGCCTCGAGCACAAGCATCTGCCTGAGCTGCAGCTCTATTCGCGGCTGACCCGGCGGCCGATCTTCATTCCCTCCGTCGGCAACTACCGGCAGGGCATGCTGGTCTCCGTGCCGCTGCAACTCGACACACTGCCGGGCAAGCCGTCAGGCTCGGACCTGCAGGCGGCCCTGACGAAGCATTATGCCGGCAGCAAATACGTCTCGGTGATGCCGCTCGATGGCGCGGCGGCCAAGAGCGGCCGGCTCGAGCCGGAGGCGCTGAACGAGACGAACAAGCTCGAGCTCTACGTCTTCGCCAGCGACCAGCATCACCAGGCGGTGCTGGTGGCGCGGCTCGACAATCTCGGCAAGGGCGCCTCGGGCGCGGCCGTGCAGAACATGCGGCTGATGCTCGGACTGCCCGATCTCGGGAGCTGAGACCGATCTGGATCGTCCGGCCGCAGACGCGCCGGCACGATCGGCAACATCATGCGAGGTCGGCGCGCCGCCGGCATCGCGTGCAATGACGCACGCTGAGGAATGGGCAGACCCATGACCGCCACTGATCTGAACGCGCTGCCCGTCACCGCCAACGATGTGCGGGCCGCCGCCGAGACCATCGGTGGCGCCGTGCTCGCGACGGCCTGCAACCAGAGCCGGACGCTCGGCGAGATCTGCGGCTGCAACGTCTGGCTGAAATTCGAGAACCTGCAGTTCACGTCGTCGTTCAAGGAGCGCGGCGCGCTGAACCGGCTGAATGCGCTGTCCGCCGAGCAGCGCGAACGCGGCGTGATCGCGATGTCGGCCGGCAACCACGCGCAGGGCGTCGCGTATAACGCGCGGCGTCTCGGCATTCCCGCGACCATCGTGATGCCGGTGGGCACGCCGATGGTGAAGGTGGAGAACACCAAGCGGCACGGCGCCGAGGTCGTGATTTCCGGCGCCACCTTGGAGGAGGCGGGCGCGTTCGCCAGGGAGCACGGCGCGGCGCACGGCATGACCATGATCCATCCTTACGACGATCCACTGATCATCGCAGGGCAGGGCACGGTGGCGCTGGAGATGCTCGCGGTGGTCCCCGAGCTCGATACGCTCGTGGTGCCGATCGGCGGCGGCGGGCTGATCTCCGGCATGGCGGTCGCGGCGCGCGCAATCAAGCCGGGCTTGCGCATCGTCGGCGTTCAGGCCGAACTCTATCCGTCGATGTACAACGCCATCCGCAGCAGTCAGCTGCCGATGCGCGGCGACACGCTCGCCGAGGGCATCGCGGTGAAATCGCCGGGCCGGATCACGACCGAGATTATCCGCCATCTCGTCGACGATATCCTGCTGGTCAACGAGCCGCAGATCGAGCGTGCGCTCGCCACGCTGATCTCGATCGAGAAGACAGTGGTCGAAGGCGCCGGCGCCGTCGGTCTCGCCGCAGTGCTCGCGCATCCCGCGCAGTTTGCCGGCCGCAATGTCGGCCTGGTGCTGAGCGGCGGCAACATCGATACCCGACTGATCGCCTCGGTGCTCACCCGCGAGCTCGCTCGCGAGGGGCGGCTGACGCAGCTGTCGATCGACATCGTCGATCGTCCCGGACAACTCGCTGCCGTGTCGACGCTGCTCGCCGATGCCGGCGCCAACATCATCGAGGTGTCGCATCAGCGAACGTTCTCGGACCTGCCGGCCAAGGCGACCCTGCTGGAGCTGGTGATCGAGACGCGCGACCAGGCGCATCTCAACGACGTGATGGCGAAGCTTGTCGCCGCAAATTTCAAGGCGCGCTGCACCTGAGCGTCAGGCGATCTCCAGCATATCCTTCGCGGTGCGGCAGACGCCCGCTCCGCCTTTTCCAGGCGAAAGGCGCGTGCGGCTGCCCGCCGAGTCTTGCTCAGCCCAATTAGCAATCTCTCTGTCTACTCGTGAAGCTGTTCGCAAATGCGAACACGTTTGAGGTTTGCTCTGTCAGAATTTCAGTTGCGCACCTCAAAAAATGAGGACAGGATTACCGCAACAAAGAAGACGGTTGGGAGGATTGTGATGAGACTGCTCGCGAAGCTGGGACTCGCCGCTGCCGCATGCCTGCTCTGGACCACCGCCGCGAGCGCCGATACCACCGTGAAATGGCTGCATATCGAGGTCAATCCAGCCCAGGTGAAGATCTGGGAGGAGGTGGCCCGCGCCTATGAGGCGTCGCATCCGGGCGTCAAGATCGAGATGCAGTTCCTCGAGAACGAGGCCTACAAGGCCAAGCTGCCGACCATCCTGCAGTCCAAGGACCGGCCGAACATCATCTATAGCTGGGCTGGCGGTGTCCTGAAGGCGCAGATCGAGGCTGGCGTGCTCGAGGACATCACCGAGCAGGTGAAAGGCTACAGCGACAGCGTGACTCCGGCGGCGCTCGCGGCATTCACCGATGGCGGCCACGTCTACGGCCTTCCGATCTCGCTGTCGCAGGTCGGCTTCGTCTGCAACAAGGAGCTGATGGCCAAGGCCAAGGTCGATCCCACGGCGATCAAGAGCTGGGACGATCTGCTGAGCGCCGTGAAGACGTTGAAGGCGGCCGGCGTGACCCCGATCGTGGTCGGCGGCGCCGACAAATGGCCGCTGCATTTCTACTGGACGCATCTTGCGGTGCGGATCGGCGGCAAGCCGGCATTCGACGCGGCGCTGCGCGGCGAGAATGGCGGCTTTGCCGGCGACACCTTCGTCAAATCAGGCGAGCTGTTCAAGCAGCTCGTCGATCTCCAGCCATTCCAGAATGGCTTTCTTGGCTTCAAGAACCCGCAGGCCGTCGGATATTTCGGCGATGGCAAGGCGGCGATGACGCTCGCGATCAGCTCCGTCTACAATCTGCAGCGGGCGCTCGCCGCCGACAAGGTCGGCTTGAGCGAAGACAAGATCTGCTGGTTCGATTTTCCGGTCGTGCAAGGCGGCAAGGGCGCGCCGACGGATACGCTCGGCGGCATCACCGGCTGGTTGGTCACCAAGGGCTCGCCCAAGGAAGCCGTCGATTTCCTGAAGTACTTCATCTCCAAGGACGTCCAGACACGGTTGGCGGCGGGAAATTTCATCATCCCGGTGGTGCAGGGCGCGGACGCCGGCCTCAACAATTCCTTCATGAAGCTGATCGCGTCCAATCTGGCCAAATCGAACTATCACCAGAACTTCTATGACCAGAGCCTCGGCCCCTCCGTCGGTCGCGTCGTCAACGATGTCTCCGCGGAGATCGCCGGCGGCAGCATGAGTCCGCAGGAGGCGGCCAAGGCGATCGAGGCAGCGCGGAAGCAGGGCAACTGACGTGGCACGTCCGATCGCGAGTTCGCCGGCGATGGGTGTATCGCCGGCATCGCTCTCCACGCGCGCGGTGGGCGGCCCGAGCTGGGACGGCCGCTTCACCGTCCTGATCCTGTTCCTGCCGCCTGCGCTGCTGCTGTTCACGCTCTTCGTGGTGCTGCCGATCGGCGAGGCCGCCTGGTACTCGGGCTTCAACTGGAATGGGTTCGGCAGGCCGACCCATTGGATCGGCTTTGACAACTATCGTTTCGTGCTGGAGACGCGCGCGTTCTGGCTCGCGCTGCGCAACAACGGCCTGATCATTGCGGTCTCGCTGTGTGTCCAGTTGCCGCTGGCGCTGACTCTGGCCCTGATGCTCGCGGAGCGGTTCCGCGGCGCGGTGGCGCTGCGGATGCTGTTCTTCATGCCCTATATCCTCGCCGAGATCGCGACCGGGCTGATCTTCAGCTTCGTCTATGACGGCGATTATGGCCTGGTCGCGTCGATCTGGCGCAGCTTCGGCGCCGAGCCGCCGCATCTGCTGGCCTCGACCGACACGGCGATGCTGGCGGTGCTGATCGTGATCGTCTGGAAGTATTTCGGCTTCCACATGATGCTGTTCATCGCCGCGCTGCAGAGCATCGACAAGAGCCTGATCGAGGCCGCCCGGATCGACGGTGCGACGCGGTCGCAGAGCCTGCGCCACATCGTCATTCCCTTGCTCTACCCGACGATTCGGCTCTCGGTGTTCTTCGCCATCGTCGGCTCGCTGCAGCTGTTCGACCTGGTGATGCCGCTGACGCGCGGAGGGCCCGCCGACTCCTCGAATACAATGGTGAGCTTTCTCTACAACAACGGCATCTCCCGGATGCGGGTCGGCTATGGCAGCGCCATCGGCGTCATCCTGTTCGTGATCTGCGTGACCTTTGCCTTCACCTACAAGCGATGGTTCATGCGCGATGAATAAGGTGGAGACGACCCGGGCACCATTCGATCCCGCCGTGCTGTTCAAGACGGTTTTCCTCGCGATCGTCGCCATCTTCGTGCTGGTGCCGCTGCTTGCGACGCTGCTCGGTGGCTTCAAGTCGCTCGGGGAATTGCGCGTGAATCCGTTCGGCCTGCCGCAGCACTGGGCGTGGCAGAACTATGCCGATATCCTGTTCTCCGGGCGCTACTGGCAGCTCCTGCGCAATTCGCTGATCATCTCCACGCTGACGGTCGTTCTGACTCTCATCGTCGCGTCGATGGCGGCCTTCACCTTTGCCCATGTCCGATTCTACGGCAGCTCGATGCTGCTGAGCTATTTGACGCTCGGCCTGCTGTTTCCGGCGGCGACCGCGGTGTTGCCGCTGTTCATCAAGGTGCGCGATCTCGGGCTGCTCGACACCTATTTCGGCGTCGCGCTGCCGCAGGTCGCCTTCAGCCTCGCCATGAGTGTGCTGCTGCTGCGCCGCTTCTTCAAGGACATCCCCTACGAGCTGCTCGAGGCCGCGCTGGTCGACGGCTGCAGCTATATCAAATTCTTCCGCTACGTGACGTTGCCATTGTCGCGCCCGATCCTGGCGACGGTCGGCACCATTACCTTCGTCAACAGCTGGAACGCCTATCTGCTGCCGCTGGTGATGCTCAACACCGATGCGCTGTATCCATGGCCGCTCGGCATCATGGTCTATCAGGGCGAGTATTCGTCCGAGTGGCACCTGATCCTCGCCTTCATCACCCTGACCATCCTGCCAACGATCATCCTCTTCCTCCTGGCGCAGAAGCACATCGTTGCCGGCCTGACGTCGGGCGCGGTCAAGGGATGAACCGGACCTCACGGAGACCCCAATGAGAAAAGTCGGCATCGGCATCATCGGCTGCGGCAACATCAGCACCGCCTATCTGAAGGCCGCCCAGCGCTTCCCCGTTCTGGACATCAAGGCGCTCGCCGACATGCGCAGCGACGCAGCCGAGCGACAGGGCGCAGCCTTCGGCCTGCCGGCGATGCGGGTCGATCAATTGCTGAAACGCGATGACGTCGAGATCGTCATCAATCTCACCGTGCCGCTCGCCCATACCGACGTCAGTCTCGCCGTGCTGAATGCCGGCAAGCACGTTCATTCCGAGAAGCCGCTCGGAATCGACGTCGCGGAAGCCCGCAAGGTGATCGAGCTTGCCGCGCAGAAGAACCTGCGGGTCGGCTGCGCGCCCGACACGTTCCTCGGCGGCGCCCACCAGACCGCGCGCAAGCTGATCGACGACGGCGCGATCGGCACGCCTGTCGCGGGCAGCGCGTTCTTCGGCTGTCCCGGCCATGAGCGCTGGCATCCGGCGCCGGGCTTCTATTACCTGCGCGGCGGCGGGCCGATGCTCGACATGGGCCCGTACTACATCACCGATCTGGTGCAGTTGCTTGGCCCGGTCGCGAGCGTGATGGGCTCGACCGCGCGCCCAAGATCCGAACGCCTGGTCACCAGCCAGCCGATGAACGGCACGCTGATCCCGGTCGAGGTCGCGACCCACGTCGCGGGCACGCTCGAGTTCGAGAGCGGGGCGGTGGTCTCGGTCACCATGAGTTTCGACGTTCCGAAGCACCGGCACGCGCCCATCGAGATCTATGGCGCCGAGGGCAGCATGCTGGTGCCGGACCCGAACCGCTTCGGCGGCGAGGTCCAGATCGCCAAGACCGGCGGGGACTGGCAGACGATGCCGTTGACGCATGGTCACGTCGACGGCGAGTTCCGCTCCATCGGCGTGGCCGATATGGCGACCGCGATCCTGAACGACCGGCCGCATCGGGCCAGCGGTGCGCTCGCCTTCCACGTGCTGGAGGTCATGGAGGCGTTCCAGACCTCCGCAAGCGAAGGGCGGCGGGGCAGGATCGAGAGCCGTGTGGAGCGGCCGGCGATGTTGCCTGTTGGACGCGACACCGGACAGATCGACTGAGGACAGAGACATGCGCAAGGCAATGATTGTATGGGGCGGCTGGCCAGGACATGACCCCGATCTCTGTGCCTCGATGATCCGCGGCTGGCTCAAGGCGGAAGGCTTCGAGGTGCGGATCGAGACCACGACGGCCGCGTTCGCAGATCCTGCGATCCACGATCTGTCGCTGATCATCCCGATCTACACGATGTCCAAGATCGAGAAGGCGGAAGCGCTCAACCTCTGCGCGGCGGTGCGCCGCGGCGTCGGGCTCGCCGGCCATCATGGCGGCATGTGCGATGCCTTCCGCGATTCGGTCGACTACCAGTTCCTGTGCGGCGGGCAATGGGTCGCCCATCCCGGCAACATCATCGACTATCGGGTCGACTTGACCAGGCCGGACGATCCCATCATGAAGGGCCTGACAAGTTTCGAGCACCGTTCAGAGCAGTATTACATGCACGTCGATCCGGCCAACGAGGTGTTGGCGACCACGACCTTCACCGGAGAGCACGCCCCGTGGATCGAGGGGGTGGTGATGCCGGTGGTCTGGAAGAAGCGTTACGGCGCGGGCAGGGTGTTCTATTCCTCGCTCGGCCACCGTGCCTACGAGCTCGACGTGCCGGAGATCCGGACGTTGATGACCCGCGGCATGCTATGGGCGGCGCGCGAGTGACGGCTGACGCGAACCCGTTACCGGTCCGGGCCACGCTGGAGGACGTCGCGCGGACGGCGGGCGTGTCGCTCGCCACCGTCGACCGCGTCATCAACCGGCGCGAGGGCGTGCGTGCCAAGACCGTTGCCCGGGTGGAGGCCGCTGTTGCCAAGCTGGGTTATCGCGCCGACGTCGCAGCGGCACGGCTCGCGCGCGGCCAGAGCTTCCGCTTTGCCTTCGTGCTGCCGACCGGTGGCAACAGCTTCATGACCATCCTGACCGAGCAGGTCCAGCGCACGGCAGAGTGGCTGGCCGGTCAGCGCGGCTTCATCGATATCCTCCACGTCGACGTGTTCGATCCTGACGTGCTGGCCGGTGCGCTGGAGAACCTGTCGCCGGCCTATCAGGGCGTTGCGGTCATCGCGCTGGATCACCCCAGAGTGCGCGCCGCGATCGACGAACTCACCGCGCGCGGCGTCGCGGTGGTGACCCTGGTCTCGGACGCCCCGAGCTCGCGCCGCCTGCACTACGTCGGCATCGACAACCCTGCCGCGGGGCGGACGGCGGCCACGCTGATGGGGCGCTATCTCGGCGGTCGCGAGGGGACGGTTGCCGTGATCGCGGGATCATTGTCGCTGCGCGATCACGCCGAGCGGCAATTCGGCTTTCACCAGATCCTGTCCAGCGAGTACCCGAACCTGCTCGCGCTTCCGGCAATCGAAGGCCGCGATGAGAGCGAGCGCACGCGGGAGCTGACCGCCGCGCTGCTCGCGCGCCATCCGGATCTGCGCGGCATCTACTGTTGTGGCGCCGGCAACCGTGGCATCGCCGATGCCCTCGAGGCATCCGGCCGCGCCCGGGAGGTGGTCTGGATCACCCATGAGCTGACCCAGCACACCAGGCGGTTCCTGGTCCGCGGCACGTGCGACGCCATCATCAACCAGGATCCCGGCCACGAGGCGCGCTCGGCTGCGCGGGTCCTGCTCGCGCATTGCTCGGGCGAGCCGATCAGCCCCGATCAGGAGCGCATCCGCATCGACATCTTCCTGCGGGACAATCTTCCCTAGCCGACAGGCCTAGAGCCAGCCGAAGATCGCGAGCGCCAGGACGGCCTGGGCGATGAAGCCGACGACGAACGCAAGGGTGCGAAATACGGGCAGGCCGATCGCGTAGACGATGACGTGGGCGACGCGCGACCAGAAATAGACGGCGCAGGCGAGCACGGTCCATTTGGTCGAATAGTCGATCGCGTTGAGGATCAGCACCAGCGGCGCGAAGATCACGAGGTTCTCGACCGCGTTGTCGTGCGCGAACATCAGCCGGGTCGCCCACGGCGCGTGCGGCTTGTCGTTGCGGGAAGGGTTGGCCATCGCGCCCGTCAGGCCGCGGACCTGGCAGCGGTTCAGGATGTAGGGAACCCACAGCAGGCCGGTCAGAATGACCGTGAGCGTCAGCCAGAACAGTTCGCGCGTCATCGAGATCCCCTCAACTGATTCCCGTCCCGTCCCGGCGGGACGGAGCGTTTATAGTCAATCGCGGCGGATCGCGCTATGCGCGGACGCGGACATAGGAGCCCGGCGCATCCTCGAGCGGTGGATAGGCCTCGCTGCCGACGCCGCGCGCGGGAACCTCTTCCGGATCGAGCTGGCTCAGCCATTCGCGCCAGTCCGGCCACCACGAGCCCTTGTGCTCCTGCGCGCCCTTCATCCAGTCCTTCAGCGAGATGTCGTGGATCTGGTCATTGGTCCAGTACTGATACTTGCCGGAGGAGGGCGGATTGACGACGCCGGCGATGTGGCCCGAGCCCGAAAGCACGTACTTCACCGGACCGCCGAAAAATTGCGATCCGTACAGCACGGAGTCGGCCGGCGCGATGTGGTCCTCGCGGGTGGCGAGGTTGTAGACCGGCACCTTCACCTTGGAGAGATCCAGCAGCGTGTTGTCCAGCACCATCGTGCCCTGCGTCAGCCGGTTCTCCAGATAGCAGTTGCGCAGGTAGTAGGAATGGTTCGCCGCCGACATCCGCGTGGCGTCCGAGTTCCAGTGCAGCAGGTCGAATGCCTGCGGCGGCTGGCCCTTCAGGTAGTTGTTGACGACATAGGACCAGATCAGGTCGTTCGAGCGCAGCATGTTGAAGGCCATCGCCATCTTGCTGCCCTCGAGCACGCCCGAAGCCTGCATGTCGCGCTCCAGCGCCGAGATCTGGGTTTCGTCGACGAACACCAGCAGATCGCCGGCATGGGTGAAGTCGACCTGTGCGGCGAGGAAGGTCGCCGAGGTCACGCGCTGGCGGCGCTTGTCGGCGAGCCAGGCCAGCGTGGTCGCGAGCATGGTGCCGCCGACGCAATAGCCGAGCGTGTGCACCTTCATCTCACCCGTCACCTTCTCGATGACATCCATCGCGGTGAGCGGACCTTCCTTCATGTAGTCTTCCCAGGTCTTGGTCCCGAGCTTCTTGTCGGGATTGACCCAGGAGATCACGAACACCGTGAGGCCCTGATCGACGCACCATTTGATGAAGGATTTCTCGGGGCGCAGATCGAGGATGTAGAACTTGTTGATCCAGGGCGGCACGATCAGCAGCGGCGTGCGCAGCACGTTCTCCGTCGACGGCGCGTACTGGATCAACTGCATCATCTCGTTCTGGAAGATCACCTTGCCCGGCGTCGTCGCCATGTTGACGCCGACCTCGAGATTGGCCGGGTCGGATTGGCGGATCTTCAGCGAGCCCTTGCCGGCCTCGATGTCCTCCGCGAGCATCTGCATGCCACGCACAAGATTATCGCCGCTCGACGCTACCGTCTGCCGCAGCACCTCCGGATTGGTCAGGACGAAATTCGAGGGCGCCAGCGCATTGGTGATCTGGTTGACGTAGAACTCGGCCTTCTTGCGCGTGTGCGGATCGAGGCCCTCGGCATTGTGGACAAGGTCCTGCGCCCACTGCGTCGTCAGCAGATAGGCCTGCATCACGAAATCGAAGAACTGGTTCGACTTCCATTCCGGATCGGCGAAGCGCTTGTCGCGCGGGGAGGGCGAAATGGCCGGGGGGGCGTCTTCGCCGGCGAGACGGCGCGCGGCCGAGCCCCACAAATCGAGATAGCCCTTGGCGATCTTGGTCTGGATGTCGCTGGCGCGATCCTTGTCCGACAGCCAGTAGTCGGCGACGGCGGTGAAGGATTTGACGACTTCGGTCAATTCGGTCGGTGGCCGGTCCTGAACTTCGCCCGTCTCGCGCGGCTTCAGGTAGGCCGAGAGCGCCTTGCCGCTGCTTTCCATGGCTTTCGCGATGTTCATCGCGAACGCTTCCGCATCGAATGTTTTTTCTGGATTGCTGCTGTTCTGAACGTCGGTCATGGCTGGATCACACTATCGCGTCGGGACCGTTTCGTCACCGCGCGAGATCAATAATCCGCGAGTTTGCGGCAAATTCGATTTCTGATTGTTGCGTTGCGAAAAAATCTCTCGCTTCCGACATCATGATCACGTAGCTGGATGAAATTCCTGTTCAAGCCGGTCACGTTTCGAGTGACAATTGGTTGTGCTGCGGCAAAATGCGCCGCGCTGCGGTCGGGCCGGGGACCGTCGACTGGAAGTTGGGGGCTGAGGGACGTGCGCGTGGGGACGCAGGGGCGAGGCTGGAGTTCGGGACGGCGCGCCCTTGTTGCGGGGCTCGTTGTGTTCGGCGCGCTCACGCTTGCCGGGTGCTCCAGTCCAATCGCGGACATGCCTTCGCTCGACGCGGATGCGGTCGCCCGACCCAGGGAGCCGGGCGGGTATCTGCCCGTCAACGACGTGCCGCGCGACCGCGATGCGCCGATCATCTCGCCGCAGGAGCGCGACAAGATCGAAAAGGAGCTGCTCGCGGCGCGCGACCGCCAGGCCTCGGCGGGCACCAGCACCAGGCCCAAATGATCGGCCAGGGACAGGGGCTGGGCGATCGGCCGCCCGGAGCGGCGTAATTGTCTGGCGCGGCGCGGCGGCCATGATAAAACAACCGGAATCAACACCTCCGCGTGTCGTTGCCAGCCAAGCCGCGAGCCCGTGCTAAGCTCCTGATCCAGCACCGGTTTCAAGGGATGGCGTGCGCCGCCGCAGCGCCAGCTCTGCTGGCGAATCCGCCCCCGGTTGCCGGAGCCGAGAGACCCATGGAAGATTTCTATCGCATCCGCCGTCTGCCGCCTTACGTGTTCGAGCAGGTCAACCGGGCCAAGGCGGCCGCGCGGAACGCCGGGGCCGACATCATCGATCTCGGCATGGGCAATCCGGATCTGCCGGCGCCGCCGCACGTGCTGGAGAAGCTCAGAGAGACCCTGGGCAAGCCGCGGACCGACCGCTATTCGGCCTCGCGCGGCATCGTCGGACTGCGCCGGGCGCAGGCAGCCTATTACGATCGCCGTTTCGGGGTGAAGCTCAATCCCGACACCCAGATCGTGGCGACGCTCGGCTCCAAGGAAGGCTTTGCCAACGTCGCGCAGGCGATCACCGCGCCGGGCGACGTCATTCTCTGCCCGAATCCGAGCTATCCGATCCATGCCTTCGGCTTCCTGATGGCGGGCGGCGTGATCCGGTCGGTGCCGTCCGAGCCGACGCCGCAGTTCTTCGAGGCGGCCGAGCGCGCGATCATTCATTCCATCCCGAAGCCGCTTGCGCTGATCGTCTGCTATCCGAGCAACCCGACCGCCTATGTCGCGAGCCTCGACTTCTATCGCGACCTCGTCGCATTCGCGAAGAAGCACGAGATCCTGATCCTGTCGGACCTCGCTTATGCCGAGGTGTATTTCGACGACAAGAACCCGCCGCCGTCGGTGCTGCAGGTGCCTGGCGCGATGGATGTCGCGGTCGAGTTCACCTCGATGTCGAAGACCTATTCGATGGCCGGCTGGCGCATGGGCTTTGCCGTCGGCAACGAGCGCATCATCGCGGCGCTGGCGCGCGTGAAATCCTATCTCGACTACGGCGCGTTCACGCCGGTGCAGGTCGCGGCCACGGCTGCCCTGAACGGTCCCGACGACTGCATTCGCGAGATGCGCGACGTCTACCGCAAGCGCCGCGACACGCTGGTCGAGGCGTTCGGCCGGGCCGGCTGGGAGATTCCGTCGCCGGAGGCGTCGATGTTCGCCTGGGCGCCTTTGCCAGAGAAGTTCAAGAGCCTCGGCAGCATGCAGTTCGCGACGCTCATGGTCGAGAAGTCCGGCGTCGCGGTGTCGCCGGGCGTCGGCTTCGGCGAGCATGGCGAAGGCTATGTCCGCATCGCGATGGTCGAGAACGAGCAGCGCATCCGGCAGGCCGCGCGCGGCGTCCGCCGCTTCCTTGAAAGCGGGATCGAAACGTTGCACAACGTCGTTCCCATCGCCAACCGGCGCTGAGCCCTCCCGTACTTTCTTTTCGACAGGTTCTTTGATTCCATGGTCGCACCCCTGAGAGTGGGCATCGCGGGCCTCGGCACCGTGGGTGTCGAGGTCGTTCGTCTCATCGAGCGTGAGGGACGCGTGCTCACCGAACGCACAGGGCGCCCGGTGAAGGTCGTCGCCGTGACGGCGCGGTCGAAGGCCAAGAAGCGCGGCATCGATCTGTCCGGGATCAAATGGGCCAAGGATCCGATCGCGCTGGCGAGTGATCCCGAAATCGACTGCCTGGTCGAGCTGATGGGCGGCGCCGGCGATCCCGCGCTGTCGGCGATCGACACCGCTCTCAAGGCCGGCAAGTCGGTGGTGACGGCCAACAAGGCGCTGATCGCCAAGCACGGCCTGAAGCTCGCCAAGGCGGCCGAGAAGCATGGCGGTGCGCTGAACTTCGAAGCCGCCGTCGGCGCGGCCATTCCGGTGGTCAAGACCCTGCGCGAAGGACTCACCGGCACCGGCATCAGCCGCGTCTATGGCATCCTCAACGGCACCTGCAACTACATCCTGACTCGGATGGAGCAGGAGGGGCTGTCGTTCGACGAATGTCTGAAGGACGCCCAGCGTCTCGGCTATGCCGAGGCCGATCCGTCGTTCGACATCCATGGCCACGACACCGCGCAGAAGCTCGCGATCCTGGCGAGCCTCGCCTTCGGCACCCAGGTGGCGCAGAACTCGGTCTATGTCGAAGGCATCTCCTCGATCGCGCCGGAGGACCTGCGCGCGGCGGCGGAGCTCGGCTACCGCGTCAAGCTGCTTGGCGTTGCCGTGCGCACCGCCAAGGGCATCGAGCAGCGGGTGCACCCGACGATGGTGCCGAAATCCTCCTCGATCGCCCAGGTGATGGGCGTCACCAACGCGGTCACGATCGACGGCGACGGTATCCCGCCGATCACGCTGGTCGGTCCGGGAGCAGGGGGCGCCGCGACGGCGTCCGCTGTCGTTGCCGACATTGCCGACGTTGCGCGCGGCATCCGCGCCGCGCCGTTCGGGCGTCCGGTCGACAGGCTGCAGGCGACCGAGAAGGCACCCATGGAGCGGCACGAGGGTGGCTATTACATCCGCCTGATGGCGCGTGACCACGCGGGCACGGCCGCGACCATCGCCACCCGGCTCGCCGAGCAGAAGATCTCGATCGAATCGATCGTGCAGCGCCATCCCAATGGCAGCGAGCCGGCGAAGACGGCCGGCAAGTCTGCGCCGGTGCCGGTCATCCTGATCACCTATGCGACACACGAGGACGCCGTGCATCGCGCGCTCCAGGCGGTGCAGCGCGACAAGGTCATCAGCGGCAAGCCGCAGGTGATCCGGATCGAGAAGAACTAGCGCATGATGCCAGGGAACCACTTGTCCCTGCTCAAACAAACGCGTGGCGTTTGGTATAGGTTCATGCTCAAACCGGAGAATAGACAGGCGGAGAGCGGCCGTTCGTGCCGACCGCCTGACCCGGATGCCGCCCAGGGGGGGCGGCGTGCGAGCGGTAGATTTTGATGGCGGATGTCCGCCTTGACGTCTTGAGGAGTTGATCGATGTCGACGCAGATTTCTGTCCCGCAACAATTGCTGCTCGAGCGCATCCTGACGCTGGAGCTGGTGCGCGTGACCGAACGGGCGGCGGTGTCGGCGGCGCGGTTGCGCGGCCACGGCCAGGAAAAGCCGGCCGACCAGGCGGCCGTGGATGCGATGCGCCGCGAGCTCAACAAGCTGCCGATCGAGGGCACGGTCGTGATCGGCGAGGGCGAGCGTGACGAGGCGCCCATGCTCTATATCGGCGAGAAGGTCGGCCTCAATGCCGGGCCCAAGGTCGACATCGCGGTCGACCCGCTCGAGGGGACGACCTTGTGCGCCAAGAACATGCCGGGCGCGATCGCGACCATGGCGATGGCCGATGGCGGCACGCTGCTGCATGCCCCCGACGTCTACATGCAGAAGATCGCGGTCGGCCCCGGCTACGCCAAGGGCGTCGTCGACATCGACGCAACGCCGGCCGACAACGTGCGCCGGCTCGCCAAGGCCAAGGGCGTCGAGCCCGGCGCGATCACGGTGCTGGTGCTCGACCGTCCGCGCCACGCCGACATCATTCAGGGCGTCCGCTCGACCGGCGCTGCGGTGCGCCTGATCACTGACGGCGACGTCGCCGGCGTGATCCACTGTGCCGATCCCGACAACACCGGCGTTGACATGTATCTCGGCACCGGCGGCGCGCCGGAAGGCGTGCTGGCCGCGGTGGCGCTGCGCTGCATTGGCGGCCAGATGCAGTGCCGCCTGATCCTCGACACCGAGGAGAAGCGCGAGCGCGCCCACAAGATGGGCGTCGGCGATCCCAAGATGATCTACGGCATCGAGGACATGGCCCGCGGCGACTGTCTGTTCGCGGCCACCGGCGTCACCACCGGCTCGCTGCTCTCCGGCGTCAAGTTCCGCAAGGACGGCGTGATCGAGACCGAGACCGTCGTGATGCGCTCGGTCACCGGCACGGTGCGCTACATCCGCGCGGAGCATCGCCAGTTGGCGAAGTTCCACCTCGACTGATCCAGCACAGTCGTTCCGGGGCACGCGGAGCGTGACCCCGGAATCTCGAGATCGTGGCGCGAAATTCCGGGTCTGCGCGCTGTGCGCGGATCCCGGAATGACGAAATTGGAGAGCGGCTCAGCATGCCCGACCTGTCCATGGTCAAGGCGCTGGTGTTCGATGTGTTCGGCACCGTCGTCGACTGGCGCACCAGCCTGATCAACGACTTCACCGCGTGGTCGAAGACCCGCGGCATCCAGGGCGACTGGACCGCGCTGGTCGATGGCTGGCGCGGGCTCTATGTCGGCTCGATGGACGAGGTCCGCAGGCATCCGGAGCGCGGCTACGTCATCCTCGACGTGCTGCACCGGCGCTCGCTGGAGACGCTCGTCGCCCAGCTCGGCATCACCGGCTTGACCGAAGCCGATCTCGATCATCTCACCCGTGGCTGGCACCGGCTGCATCCGTGGGCCGACAGCGTCGCCGGGCTGACCCGGCTGAAGTCCAAATACATCATCGCGCCGCTCTCCAACGGCAACGTCGCACTGCTCACCAACATGGCGAAGTTCGCGGGTCTGCCGTGGGACCTCGTTCTCTCCGCCGAGCTGTTCCAGCACTACAAGCCCGACCCCGAGACCTATCTCGGCGCCGCGCGTCTGCTCGGTCTTGCGCCCGGCGAGGTGATGATGGTCGCCGCGCACAACAATGATCTCGAGGCGGCGCAACGCTACGGACTGAAGACCGCCTTCGTCGCCCGCCCCACCGAATACGGCCCGCTGCAGAGCCGCGACTTCGACGCCACCGGCGCCTGGGACATCGTCGCCGATGATTTCAACGGCATCGCCGACCGGCTCGGCTGCTGATCCTCCTGCCTCACGCACCCGACACGATCACGCCGTACCAGCCGAGACCCTTGTAGGTCTCGTAGCCGGGCGTAGCGTGGAACGCGACCATGCGCCCGGAGATGTCCTGATAGAAGCCGCTGCGTTTGCCATCGAGCTTCAGCGACACCCGCTCGCTGAGAATGCCCTGGCCGTCCGAGGACGCGATGACGCGCAGATTCGAATCCACCAGCAGCACGCGGGCCTTGTCGCTTTCGCTGACACGGACGCCCTGGACGATCGCGCGCGCCTGAGCCTCCCAGTCGAAATGAATGGCGAGCACGCCGAGCGGCTTGCCATGCGCCTTGCCGTCCTCGCGCACCGAGGCGCAATAGGTCGCGACCTGGGCGTTGCCGAGCAGCGGCTGGCACTCGACGTCGCCGGCGACGTAGTCGTCGCCCGAGCGCAAGCCCCGCGCCTCGCGAAACCATTTGGTGTCGGCCACGCTCTGGCCGACGACGTTGAAGCGGTCGGCGCGGCCGTTGGCGATCACCTTGCCGCTCGGATCGCACAGCCACAGATCGAGATAGACGGTGTAGGCGGAGAGAATCACCGCGAGCCGTTCGGAGACGTGCGTGACGCGGGCGGTATCGGGCGCGGCGGCGCAATCGACCACGGCGGAGTCGGTCGCCCACCAGCGGACGTCGCAGGTCCGCTCATAGAGATTGCGGTCGATCAGTTCGATCGCGTTCAGCGCCAGATCGACCATGCGCTCGCCGCGGGCGCGTTCGGTCATGCGCTCGATCGAGCTCTTCAGATTGCCGGTGCGCGTCGTGAGCTGGCCCTCCAGCTCGCGCGCGATGGTCTCGACGAGTTGGCCGACGGCGCGCACCTCCTGGGCCACCACGGCGAAGCCTGCGCCTTGCGCGCCCACCCGCGAGCTCTCGATCAGCGCGTTCAGCGCCAGCATCTTCATCTGGTTGGTGATCTGTTGGATCGATTTGGTCTTCTCGCAGGCGATCTGATTGACCTCGCCGGTGAGCCGCGCGATCAGCGCCGAGACGTCGGTCTCGTCATCCTTGGGAGTCGTTTGTGCCGGAGCGGCGGAGGGCTGCGTCTTCAACTCGGGCGCGGTCAGCATCGGCAATGAACTCCATGTTGCCGCGCCTCCTGGTCGGCACGAAGAGGGCGGACAAATCGGACGTAATAATTGATTGAAATGTTACGGAGTTCGCCTAATGGCTGTTTAATGCACTCCATCGAACGCAGCTCTAATTTTAGGCAACCAGCCGTATATGGCGGCATTTCCCTGATTTCCTGTGAGTTCCGCCAAGTTCTGGGACGATTCTGGTGGGTTTCATGGATGGAACCTGCTGAGGCAGGCCAGTTGCTGTAGATTCGACTGCGTCCATTTCGAATCGCTGCGCTGCAAGCGAGGCCCCGCGCATCATGGCACCATCCGCCCTTGCACTGCCCCTGAGCGCCCCGCAGGCGTTCCTGGGCGTGCGGCTGTCGCTGACCAACAAATTGTGGCGCGACCGGCTGGATGCGCGCGGCGCGGCGCGCGCGCTTGCGATGGTGCAGCGCTATCAGTTGCCCGAGATGCTGGCGCGCGTGCTCGCCGGGCGTGACGTCGAGATCGATGCGGTCAACGACTTCCTCGATCCGACCATCCGCAAGCTGATGCCGGATCCGTTCACGGTGACGCAGATGGAGGCGGCGGCGCAGCGCATTGCCGACGCCGCGGTCAAGGGCGAGAAGGTCGCGATCTTCGGCGACTACGATGTCGACGGCGCGACCTCGGCGGCGCTGCTCGCCTGGCATCTGCGCCATTGCGGGCTCGATCCGCTGATCCACATTCCCGACCGCATCTTCGAAGGCTACGGCCCGAACGTCGACGCCATCCGGGCGCTCGCCGGCAAGGGCGCGACGCTGCTCGTGACGGTCGACTGCGGCACCACCAGCCTCGAGCCGCTGGCGGAGGCGCGGCGGCTCGGCATGTCCGTGGTGGTGATCGATCACCATCAATGCGGCGAGGAGCTGCCGGAGGTCGAGGCGCTGGTCAATCCGAACCGGCCGGATGATCTTTCCGGCCTCGGCTATCTCGCCGCGGTCGGGCTGACGCTGGTCACGCTGGTTGCGGTCAATCGCGAGCTGCGCGGCCGCGGCTTCTGGAGCAGCACGCGCCCGGAGCCGGATCTGCTCAGCATGCTGCATCACGTCGCGCTCGGCACCGTCGCCGACGTCGCGCCGCTGATCGCGCTCAACCGCGCCTTCGTCGCCAAGGGCCTGATCGCGATGCGCCGGCGCGACCATGTCGGGCACACCGCGCTGATGGATGTCGCCCGGCTCAACGGTCCGCCCGAAGCCTGGCATCTCGGCTTCATGCTGGGACCGCGCATCAATGCCGGCGGGCGCATCGGCCGCGCCGATCTCGGCGTGCGCCTGCTCCTGGAAAGCGATATCTCCGAAGCCGCGCGCATCGCCGCCGAGCTCGATCGGCTCAACAGCGAGCGCCGGATCATCGAGCAGCAGGCCGAAGCGCAGGCCGAAGCGGAGGCGCTGGCCTCGCTCGGGCTGGAGGACAAGGGCGCCGTCATCGTGACCGCATCCGAAGGCTGGCATCCCGGCGTGGTCGGGCTGGTCGCATCCAGGCTCAAGGAAAAGTTTGCCCGGCCGGCGTTTGCGATCGCGCTCGAGCCGGGCGGCATCGGCACCGGGTCGGGCCGCTCGATTCCGGGCGTCGATCTTGGCAAGGCCGTCCGCCACGCCGTGGAGCAGGGCATCCTGATGAAGGGCGGCGGGCACGCGATGGCCGCCGGCGTCACCTTGCGCAAGGAGCGGTTGGCCGAGTTTCGCGCCTTTCTCGAAAGCGCGCTCGCCGCCGACGTCGCCGACGCACGTCACGTCAACGAGATCCTGATCGACGGCGCCATCAGCGCGCGCGCCGCGACACCCGAGCTGGTCGCGACGCTCAATCGCGCCGGTCCCTTCGGCAGCGGCAATCCCGAGCCCATCGTGGCGCTGCCGTCGCATCAGCTGGTTTACGCCGACGAGGTCGGGCAGGCGCATCTCAAGCTGCGCTTCAAATCCGGCGACGGCGCCGCCGTGAATGCGATCGCATTCCGCAGCGTGGGCCAGAAGCTCGGCAACGCCCTGGTTCAGCATCGCGGCCAGATCCTGCACGTCGCCGGCACCCTCACCGTCGACCGCTACCAGGGTGTCGAGCGCGTGCAACTGCGCGTGCTCGATGTCGCCGTGCCGGACCATGGGCCGGCGATGATCAGGTAGAGCAACATCGACGAGTCGTCCCGGACAAGCTGCGTGCGTCGTCGAAGCGCCGATCCTGACCCATATGCCGCAGCCGTTGTTGTGAGAACGAGATGCCCACCTCGATCGTGCCTCGAACTGCTCCCGGTAGGTATGGGTCCCGGCGCGGAGGCCGGGACGACATCGGAGTATGACGGCCGTCGCGCTTCCCATAATGCGCGCATGATTTCACATCCCGCCGCGCCATCGCGCCCGAGTGATGCATCGTCAAGGACCCTCCCGATGAAAGAGGGCGCAGGGAATGCCGGGTGAAGGCCTCACCCATGGCCCGCCTGCAAACAAAAAGCAGGCGGCAGTCACCACAGGCAAAGCCGTTTCAACCGGCATTCCCTGCGCGGAGGTCTTAACGCTTGTACGCGATCTCCCCGGTGTCCGGCTTGTTAGCCACCGTCGCCCCCGGGATCATCATCTCCCAAGAGCTTGGCGCCAGCATCGGGGCGCCAGGACCACGCGATTTCACGTCCGCAACCTGCCGTTCGTCCGCGTACATCGAGCACGCTGCAACACGATCGCGGCCACCGCATCCCGCCCTCCACGTTCATGACGATCGCGAAACGTCCCTCTCATGAGGACGGGATGCGGATGTTATTTCCGATTTTCGGAACAAAAGCAAGCGGAAAGTTTGAGGGCGGGGCTGGCTGCGGCGGCCATCTGGCTGATGCTGCGGGTGAAAATAAAAAAATTGCAACGGGGCATGTTGCGTCATCGAGCGGTGGAGATCCGCGGCCATGCAGACAGAGACATCGATGGCCGGTGACCTCTGTACCGTCCGTCGGTCTTGCTCTAGCATTCTCGACATCGGTTTTGTCGAGACGGGAATGAACGTGCCAATGCGACGTCCGCTTGCCGTGCTGGCAATCCTTGCGATGGGTTGGTCCTGGGCTCAGGCCGAGCCGGGACTGCATTGGCGGACGGCAAGCCCGGACGAGACGCCCTGGTCTGCACCGATCGCACGCGAGGTGCAGGAGTTTGCGGTCGAACAGAAGCCGACAGCGATCATGGTCGTGAGGGACGACGACATTGTTGCCTCGTTCGGCGATCTCGGTGCGAAGGTCAATGTCCGGTCCGTGCGCAAGAGTCTGCTCAGCGCGTTGTATGGCATCGCCGTCGAAGCCGGCCGGATCAACCTCGACAGCACGCTTGCCGCGCTCGAGATCGACGACGTTCCGCCGGGGCTTTCGCCGGCCGAGCAGACCGCGACGGTGCGTCAGCTACTGATGGCGCGCTCCGGGGTCTATCATCTCGCGTCCTATGAGACGGGGCAGATGAAGCAGAGGCGGCCGGCGCGCGAGAGCCATCCGCCGGGCAGTTTCTGGTACTACAACAACTGGGATTTCAACGCGCTCGGCACGATCTATCGGCAGTCCGTCGACGACGTGTTCGCAAGCTTCGACAGACGGATCGGCCGGCCGATCGGGATGGAGGATTTCTCCGCCGCAGACGGCGTGTACGTGAAGGAAGCCTCCTCGTCGCATCCGGCCTATGTGTTTCGGATGAGCGCGCGAGACCTGGCGAGGTTTGGCCTGCTGTTCCTGAACGGCGGACGCTGGAATGGGGCTCAACTGATCCCGCCGACATGGGTGACGGAATCGACCAGCCGTCTCTCGGACACCGAGCAGCCCGGACGGGGTTACGGCTATCTCTGGTGGACCTTCAGCAGCGTCCGATCCGGCATCAGCGGCTATTTTGCCTCCGGCTACGGCGGACAGCAGATCGTGGTCGTTCCCTCGAAGCACCTGGTGGTCGTCGAGCTGGTCGATCTGGCCGTGAATCGGACAGGCGTCCGAACGCAGCGCTTCCTCGATCTCGTCGGCAAGATCAGCGCGTCGGTTCCTTGAGCAGGACGTCGATGGCCCTGGCGATCAACCTCCGATGCGATTGATTGCGTCGTGTTTCCGCCGGTGCGGATCGTGGCCGAACGCAAGCTGCCGCTGGCGACCGCGTAGGCGTTCGGTTCCCAGGGGAAAGGATGACGTCAATCGCGTCGGATGCTAGCGCCAGGACGGCTTCGGCAGATGATCGGGACTGAATTTTGCCGTCGGCCGGGGCGCGGGCGGAGATGGGGCGTCGTCGGACGCCGAGAACAGCAGCAACGCCTCGAACGGCACGTCGGGTGCTTCCGCGGCATAACCGGTGCACGTGACGGGCGTGCCTCTGCAGCATCCTTCGAGGCTGAGCGTCAGCTCGTCCGGGCCGAACAACGACGGCTGTCCCGGGGCATGGCGCTTCGTCTTGATGATGGCGGTGAAACGATCGCCATGGGCCTCGTAGCTTCCGGCATAGCTCAGCACGGTGTCGCCGCCGCACACCTTGCCGCCCACCAGCTCGACGATCCCGGTTCCCTGGCCTTTGGGGGTCCTGAACCAGGCCGAATAAGTGCCTTCCTTGATCATCTGCCGCAGATCCCATCGTTGGGTGGGCGCATCGTTGTGCGACCCAAATTAAGGGAAGGTGAAAACGATCGCCAGAACAGGCCGGGAACCCGGAATTTGTTCGTATACGAATGGTGGGGGGCGCAGCAGCGCATATCTCTGTGGCCTCTGCACGCCGCGCCTCGCGTGGCCGCGCCCTGTCGCGCATCGCGAGTCGCGTCATTCGCCTCAAGAAAATCATTCGAATGGACGTCGGCCCGCGTATAAGGAATGAGACCAAGGCCTACTCAAGGACCATCTGATGCCGTCCGAACCCCGCTCGCCGCGTCTGGCCGTCCTGATCGACGCCGACAATGCCTCCGCCAAGATCGTCGACGGGCTGTTCGAGGAGATCGCCAAGATCGGCGAGGCGAGCGTGCGCCGGATCTATGGCGACTTCTCCAGCCCGCGCTCGAGGCCGTGGGCCGATACGCTGGCGCGCCACGCGATCGTGCCGCAGCAGCAGTTCGCCTACACGACCGGCAAGAACGCCTCCGACATCACGCTGGTGATCGATGCGATGGACCTGTTGCATAGCGGACGCTTCGACGGCTTCTGCCTGGTGTCGTCCGACAGCGACTTCACCCGGCTGGCGGCGCGCATCCGCGAGCAGGGCATCGACGTGTTCGGCTTCGGCGAGCAGAAGACGCCGGAGAGCTTTCGGCAGGCCTGCCGCAGGTTCATCTACACGGAGAATTTGCGCAGCGACGCGGCGAGCAGCAAGGACGCGGACAGCGCTGCGGCGCCGAAGTCGCTGCTGCCGATCAGCGCGGCGACGCCGATGATCAAGAAGGTCATCACGCAGATGGAGAGCGAGGACGGCTGGGTCGCGCTCGGCGAGGTCGGCAAGCAGCTCTCCAACCTGGTCTCCGACTTCGATCCGCGCACCTATGGCTGCCGCAAGCTCAGCGACCTCGTGCGCAAGACGGGCGGCTTCGAGATCGAGGAACAGTCCAAGGGCGGCGGCTCGGTGCGCATCCGCGTGAAGGCGGCGAGCGCGTCGCAGCCCAAGGCGCGGGCGTCGAGGTCCGGCCACCGCGAGGCGACGGCCAAATCGTGATCCAGTCGGTGGCAGCGTGTCGTGGTCGGAGAGAACTTGCGAGCGGCCACGAACTCAAGAGTACATTCGGCGGTGCACGGCCGCGAACATCACTCCTATGCGCGTATCGCCAGGTCGGAACATGAATCCGACGACAACGATAAGCAGCAACATTGAGCCTACAACGATCAGGGCGACGCCATAAGACTCCGCGCCGGAGTCGGCCTGATGTTTGGAATTTGACGCTGCGGGTATGGAGGCGGGGAGGCTCTGGGGTAGAGACACTGGACCAACTTGCGCGACATCGATCCACCGCGCTGACCAGTTGGATCTGGTCATCGTCGTCTCGGGCGGGTCGTCTGATTCAGTGCTCGGCTCAAACGGCCGGGCGGCGGCCAACATTTCCGATCGCGCGTCGCGCCAATGCGGCGGCTGCTCCTTCTGCAGCTTGCGCTCGGCAGTTTGGCGTTCAACTCTCGCTATGTGGCGGCGCCTCGTCATTGGTGTGGCGTCCCAACAGTGGTTTGAGCCATGCCAGTAAATATGCACCGAACCGAAGTGATGACGCGCCTCGCTCTTGTTCATACACGAAGGAGACGCTTGCGATGGAGACGTCATGGTTGCCATGACGATGAGGATCAACGCGACACGCATGGCGTCGCTCCGTTGTTAGTTGATGTACACACGCATACTGATAAACATGCCGTCAGATGCTCGAAATCAGATCAAAAGAATGGGTAAATTGTGTCCAGTTGGACAATACGACTGTCCTATGAAGTTTGAGTTCCCATGGTGTAGTTCACGGAACCTACAAACAATCCCCGCAATTCGTATTCGCCGCCCAGAGCTAGGGCACCGAAGTCTAGCCGGCGTGTGGGCGGCCAAGGTGTGACCGTGGCCGCAATCGAGGAGGCCCTCAGCCCTCCGTCATCGCGAACAATGACCAGTGGTCGTCGTACTCCGCGCCGTCGCTACGGCCGGGCCTCCGTCGTGAGCTTGTCGTGCATGTCGCGATGGACCTCTTGCTTCGCCTCGGGCGGACAGAACGAGATGAAGGGAAGATTGGCGTCTCCCGCCGGTGCGCCGTCCACGGCATCGGCCAGGTGATGCTCGTGCTTCTCCAGATGGACGCAGGTCCGGTAAAGGCCCAGATACAAGGCCTGGAACGAATCCACGCCGGAGATGGCCATTTCGAACGGGTTGCCCAAGCCGCGAATTTCAATGTCACAGTACCAGGATCTCGGTCCGGCCCGTCTGGGCGCGGACAGTCTGGCGACGACGGCGGTGTCCGTCGTCACATCGCGCAGCACACGCTCGGCGACGACCTCGGTCAATTTCGTCTCGGGTACATTTTCCGGCGGCACCGACGGGATCGGACCAGGCAGGGCGTCGAGCAGCTCGCGGTCGCGCTCGGTGATGAAGCGCAAAGCCTCGGTCCGCGTTTGCGGAAAGCAGCAGTCTGCGATCAGCGGGACGTCGACGTCACCGGGGTCTCCATTGAGGAAGGCGAGGCTCCCCTCGTCCTCCGTAAGCAGCCTGCAGAGGAGTTTCAGCCCCAGACACAGCGACTGAAACGAGTCGACACCGCTGATCCACTTGTCGACGGGGCTCTCCAGCCCCTCGATGGCAATCCTGCAGCGCCACTCGAAGTCGTCGACCCGTTCGGGCGCGAACACCCGCGCGGCGACATCGTTGCCTGTCGCCACATTCCGGTAGGTGCGCTCGGCCACGATCATCGTCATTGCTCACTCCGGTCGATAGGTTCCTGATCCCGATGAATTCGTGCGGCGAGCGGTAAGCACGTATGCGCGATCCGACCCGCGCGGACGGCCGTCAGCCGCCTTGCCGCAGCTTCGCCAGCACCTTGAGCCCGCCATAGCCGTCGGCCGGCTGGAGGCCGGCCTTGGCCTGGAAGTCGCGGATCGCTTTCATGGTGTCGTTGCCGACGCGGCCGTCGGTGCCGCCGGTGTCGAAGCCGGCTGCGGTCAGGCGCTTCTGCATCTCCTGCACCTCGGCCAAGGTCAGCGCGCGCTCGGAGCCGGGGAAGGGCTGCAGGAACGGCGGTGCCCCCAGGATGCGGTCGCCGAGATGGCAGATCGCGAGCGCGTAGCTCATGGCCGGATTGTAGGATTTCACCGAGTAGAAGTTCGGGCCGAGCAGGAAGGCGGGGCCGCCTGCGACCGGGATCCAGAGCTGCGCTGACGCATTGGGCTGCGGGAACGGCTGGCCGTCGGCGCGGGTGACGCCGGCCGCCTGCCACGCCGCATAGCTGCGACTGCCAGACATGTTGCCGGGCGCGCGCACCTCGTAGCCCCAGTGCTCGCCGCGGTGATATTTGCCGCGGTTGACGAGATAGCGCGCGGTCGAGCCGAGCGCGTCGTCGGGCCGGCCGAACGGGTTGATCTTGCCGTCGCCATCATAGTCGAAGCCGACATTGAGCCAGACCTCGGGCATCCATTGCGTGTGACCCATGGCGCCGGCCCAGGAGCCGCGCATCTCCTCCGACGTGCTCCAGCCGCGGTCGACGATCTTCAGCGCATTGGTGAGCTCGGTCTCCCAATAGGCCTTGCGCCGCGGCTCGTTCCAGGCGAGCGCGGCGAGCGCCGGAAACACCGGGCGCATGTGGTTCTGCTGCACCAGGGGATCGCCGAACGCGGACTCGACGCCCCACAGCGCGAGAAGCGTGCCGCGCTCGACGCCGAAATCCTTCTCGATGCGCGCGAACAGCGCCTCGTTCTTCTGCAGCGCGATCTTGCCGTTGATGACGCGCCAGTCGGAGACGCGACGGTTGATGTATTGCCAGAGCTGCTCCTTGAACTCCGGCTGGTTGCGCATCTCCTTGAACACGGTCATGTCGGGCTCGAGCCGTGCCATGACGCGGGTCCAGGTGGCCTGCGAGATGCCCTTGGCAAGCGCGCGGGCGCGAAAGCCGTCGCGCCAGGTCTCGAATTCGGCTGGGGCAGCCGCCGCTGGCAGCGCGGGGACGAGCAGCGCGGCAGCGCCAAAGCCGGAGCGGAGCAAGGCGCGGCGGGTCATGGAATCGGGCTGGGTCATGGCGCCAGTCTACCCGGTCAGGGCGGGGCGCGGCAAAGCCTTGGGAGCGGCGGGAACCCGCTAGGCGCCGTGGAGGTCGGCGGCGACGTGCGCCAGCCAGCGGCGGATGGTCGCGAGCTCGCTCCGTTTCAAGCCGCGGGCCAGCCTGCGCTCGATGATGGTGGCCTGCCGGCGCGCCTTGGCCAGCAGCGCCAGCCCGCGGCGCGTCAGGCTCCATCGCAGCATCCGACCGTGGACGGGATGCGGCGTCCGCTCGATGGCGCCGTCGCGTTCGAGATTGCCGATGATCACGTTGACGGTCTGCGGCGTCAGCAGCGCGACGCGGGCGAGGTCGGCGCCGGACTGCCCGGGATAGGCCTTCAGCATCGTCAGCACCACGAATTGCGGATGCGTCAGCCCGGTCGCGATGAGCGCGCGGTCGAGCGACAACCGCGCCGCGGCCTGCGCCTGGCGCAGCAGATAGGCAAGGTAGCCGTCCTCGCCGCGCTTGCCCTCGCCGGGCGATGGCGGGCGGGCCGCCGTCCTGGGTCGAGTCTGGGTTTGACTCCTGGGCCGACGCGCGGGGCCGGCCTTTCGCGGCGCTCGCGCGGTCGTCAATTCCGGTGCCTTGCGCATATCATCAGAGCCCTGATAAGTTGTCAGACATCTGATAACACGAGAAACAGGCCCATGTCACATGCGCGAAGCGAGTACACCGCATTCCGGAGCCAGGCGCCGGAGCTTTACGATGCCATCCTTGCGATGAGTCAGCAGGCGGCGAAGGCCGGCCTCGACAAGCAGTTGCTCGAACTCGTCAAGATCAGGGCGTCGCAGATCAACGGCTGCGCATTCTGCGTGCAGCATCATGTGCTGCTGGCCGAGAAGCTCGGCGTGTCCGCCGACAAGATCAATCTCGTCGTGGTGTGGCGCGAGGCGCCGCAATTCTCGGCCCGCGAGCGCGCGGCGCTGGCGTTCACCGAGGCGCTGACCACGCTGCAGGGCGGCGTCAGCGACGAGGTCTATGCTCAGGCCCGGGCCGAATTCTCGGAAACGGAGCTGGTGTTCCTGACGTCGGCGATCGGCGTGATCAATCTCTGGAATCGCTATGGCGTCGCCTTCCGCTGGACGCCGGCGGAGCGGCCGGTGCGGGCGGCCTCGTGAGTTGTCCGGAACCGCAGCACGGCCCGGCGGGTTATACGCGGGAGGCAGAGGAGGCGCGCATGACCGGGACGGACGAACCGCTCAAGCCGGAGGATTTTCCGCTGGAAGCCGACAAGGAGCGCGTGCAGCGCCAGGACGGCAAGCCGATCGCAACGACGAAGAACGAGGCGATGGCGCAAGAGATTGCGGATCGTCTCAACGCCGAGGAGCACCGCCGCGAAGAGGACAAGTGGTCGGCATGACTTCTTGCTCCTTGGCCGTCTCCTTGGAGTTGCAAGAGACACATGCCGCTTGCAGTCAGCTCGAACTGATCAGCAAGGGGGCTGCGCTCAAAACGGATTCGCCGGCTGCGCCCGCTGGGGACCTTCCGGCTTCGGCTCGACCGCGAGGCTGGGGTCGGTCGGCATCACGCGCGCGCCGGCGGCGCGGGCGACCTGGCCGGTCATCGAATGCCGTGCCGCCTCGGCGGACTTGATTTCCGGCGGATGCCAGCGGTCGCGCACCAGCATCGTCAGCGCGCCCACGCAGAGCAGCGCAATCGCGGTTGAAACGAGCGCGGGTCCGGCTCTGCGATGCGGGTTGGCTGTCATCATCTGCGATCCTCCTGACCAGACAACCCGGAGCGGTGGGTCTCGGTTCCGGGCCCGCCGGCGATCAGTTCCGGTCGCGCCCTGCGGCGGCGTCGGCCGCTGGTCCGAGCGGTGACGATCCGAGTGCGCCGGTCGTCGACGGCGGCGACGCGGCGATCTCCTCCAGCCCGACCTCGCGGCCGCGGCCGCCGATCAGGCGCTCATAGGCTGTGATCAGCGTCACGTAGGGATTGACCCAGATCCAGCCGTCGCGCGTGAATAACTGGACGTCGAAATGCAGATGGCGCGTGGTGCCGTTGGGATGGTCGAGATAGTTCGAGACCACGCCGATCGGCTCGCCCTCGCGAAGGCTGCGGCCGTTGAGCAGGCCGTCGGCATCCATCGCCGCGGGATTCATGTGCATGTAGCGGAAGCGGATGTGCTCGGTGCCGCTGTTGACCTGCACCGTCACCGCCTGCTGCCGGGTCGAGCGGATCACGACGCCGTCGCGCACGGCGAGCACGCGCTGCCGCCACGGGTTGCAGCCGTCCGCGCCGTCGCGGCGCACCGGGCAGGCGCCCGGCCTGAGATCCTGGCCCTGATGGCCGAAGCCGCTGGCGCACTGCCCGACGTTGAAGCTGCGCGCCTCGCAGAAATTGTCGCGCCAGGGATACTGGCTCCATGGCTGGTCGAATTTGTCGCTCGCGCGCCGGCGGCCGAACGACTGCGAATGCACATAGGCCGGCGCATCCAGCGGATAGCGGATCTGCGAATAGACGGTGCGGTCGGCCCGCCCGCTCCGGCCGCGTCCGCCGCTGTTGGCGACGATGTCGCCGACAGGCCGATAGGTGAAATCGGCATCCAGCGTGAGCGGGCGCTCGGCGGCGAGCGGCGCGATCTCCGGCGGGATTCGCGACGGCTGTCCGCCGGCGATGCGCAGCGCCTTGAGAAAGCGTTCGGCGATGGGATAGGCCTCGCGGCAGGCGAGCCGGCGCGGCCGCGGCGCGCTGTCCAGGCACTGGATCGAGACCACGTAGGGCACGCCGAAGCGCGTGAAGGCGTAGCGGACATAGCCCTCGCGGATGAAGCGGCGCAGATCGGGATATTGCGCTGACAGCGCCTTGACGCCTTCGCCCTTGCCGCCGGCGGGATCGGCGACATCGTAGGTGAGGAGCGAGCCGGTGATCTGGATCTCGACCGGCTTGGCGAAGACGCGCGGCGGCAGGCCGGAGGCCGTCTCCGGCGGCAGCGAGAACACGGCGTCGTAGCCGGACGGGCCGGCATCGAACAGGTCGGTCTGGAAGTCGGCCTGATAGCGCGGCAGATCGCGCGCCGCGATGGCGGCGCTGCGGCGCGCAGCGAGATAGGACGCGGCGTCGAACGGCAGCAAAACGGGGACCGGACTGCGTCCGATCCCCGTGAAGATGGTCGAGGTCACGCCGTTGAGCTGGATCAGCGCGGGCCTGCGCCGCGCATCGCCGGCCGAAACGCTGCTCCGGTGCGCGGACAGAGCGAAGTCGGCAGCGACCTCGGGCGCCGCGTTGAGTTCGGAGCGGAGCTGCTCCAGCGCCGCGCGCCAGTCGGCGCGGTTGATGGTGAGGGCGGGCGGAGCAAAGTCATCGGCCGCGCGCGTCGTGGACGGCGCGGCCAGCGTGATGATCGCCGCCAGGGCGGCGATGAGTGTGATGACCCGTGCCCCCAAATCCCCCCGCGCCCCCCGGCGTCAGATCCTCGAGATGCCTCAGTCCTTGGCGCGCTCGCAGTAGGAGCCGTCCTCGGTCATGACGACGATGCGGGTGCCGACCGTGATGTGCGCCGGCACGCCGGTGCGAACGCCGTTGGAGAGCACCGCCGGCTTGTAGGACGACGACGCGGTCTGGCCCTTGGTGACCGGCTCGGTCTCGACGACCTCGAGCGTGACGCGCTGCGGCAGCGTGATCGCCACCGGGACCACGTCGTGCATCGACAGCTTGACCGTCATGTTCTCCTGGAGATAGGCGGCCTGGTTGCCGACCACGTCCTTCGGCACCTGGACCTGGTCGTAGGTCTCCGGGTTCATGAAGTGGAAGCCGTCCGCATCCTCGTAGAGGTACGTGAAGTTGCGCTCCTCGATCGTCGCCTTCTCGACCTGGTCGGTGGTCTTGAAGCGCTCCGAGATCTTCACGCCGTCGCTGATTCGGCGCATTTCGATCTGGCTGACCGGAGTGCCCTTGCCGGGATGGATGTTCTCGGCGGTCACGACGACATAGAGCTTTCCATCTTGCTCAATGACGTTACCCTTGCGAATAGAGCTGGCGATGACTTTCAAAGCTGTTTTCCTGACACTGAAAAGGGGGCGCCGGACAAAGCCGGGGCGCCACGCGACGCGGAATGCGGTTTCGGGCGGCAACATACTGATTTTGTCCGGGGTTGCCAGTCTTTTGCGGCCCGAACGGGCGACCTCCTGATGTCCCGGGAGCCCGCGCCTTCGCCGTGGTGGTCGCCGCAGCGGCACGCCGATGTCAGGCCGTTCCTGCTCGCCCGGACCGCCATCACCAGGGCGTTGCGGGCCTGGTTCGACGAGCAGGGGTTTACCGAGGTCGAGACCGGCATCCTGCAGGTGTCGCCGGGCAACGAGACCCATCTGCACGCACCGCACACCGACCTGACGGCGCCGGACGGAACCCGGCACCGGCGGTATTTTCGAACCTCGCCGGAATTCGCCTGCAAGAAGCTGCTGGCGGCCGGGGAGCGGCGGATCTTCGAGTTCGCCCGCGTGTTCCGCGACCGCGAGCGCGGCGACCTGCATCTGCCGGAATTCACCATGCTGGAATGGTATCGGGCGGAGGTGCCCTACGACGCGATCATGGCCGACACGGTCGTGGTGATCGCCCATGCGGCTCAGGCGACCGGAATCCGGCGGTTCGCCTTCCGTGGCCGCACCGCTGATCCCTTCGCCGAGCCAGAGCTGCTGACGGTTGCCGGCGCGTTCGCGCGCCATGCCGGGGTCGACCTGCTCGCGACCATCCGCGACGGTGCGGGCGACCGTGGGGCGCTGGCCCAGGCCGCCGCCGGCAAGATCCGGATCAGCGACGACGACACCTGGTCGGACCTGTTCAGCAAGGTGCTGGTCGAGCATGTCGAGCCGCATCTCGGGCAGGGTCGGCTCACGGTGCTCCATGAATATCCGGCGCCGGAGGCCGCGCTGGCGCGGGTGGCGGCCGACCCCCGCGTCGCCGAGCGGTTCGAGGTCTACGCCTGCGGCGTCGAGCTCGCCAACGGCTTCGGCGAGCTCACCGACGCCGCCGAGCAGCGCCGCCGCTTCGAGCAGGAGATGGCCGAGAAGGAGCGCCGCTATGGCGAGCGCTATCCGCTCGACGAGGACTTCCTCGCTGCCGTCGGAGCGATGCCGCAGGCCAGCGGCGTGGCGCTCGGCTTCGACCGCCTGGTGATGCTGGCGGCAGGCGCCACCAGGGTCGACCAGGTGGTGTGGACGCCGCCGGCAGGTGAGCGATGAACAGGATCGAACGTCCGACCACGTTGCGCAGCGCCGAGGATCTCGTCGCGCACGGCTTGGCTGACGCGGCGGACCAGCCGGCGCTGGCGCGCGTGGCGCAGCGCTATGCCGTGGCGGTGACGACGCATCTCGCCGACCTGATCGACGTCGACGATCCGAATGATCCGATCGCGCGCCAGTTCGTGCCCAGCACGGATGAGCTGAAGGCCGCGCCTGGCGAGCGCGGCGATCCGATCGGCGACGATTCGCATGCGCCGGTGCCGGGCATCGTGCACCGCTATCCCGATCGGGTGCTGCTCAAGCTGGTGCATGTCTGCGCGGTCTATTGCCGCTTCTGCTTCCGTCGCGAGATGGTCGGGCCCGGCAAGGACAATGCGCTGTCGGAGGAGGCCTATCGCGCGGCGCTCGACTACATCCGCGCACATGACGAGATCTGGGAGGTGATCCTCACCGGCGGCGATCCGCTGATGCTGTCGCCGCGGCGGCTGAAGGAGATCATGGCCGATCTCGCCGGCATCGATCACGTCCGGATCGTCCGTATCCACACCCGTCTGCCGGCCGCCGATCCCCAGCGCATCACGCCGGCGCTGGTTGACGCGCTGAAGGCGCCGGGCGCAACGACCTGGATCGCGCTGCATGCCAATCATCCGCGCGAATTGAGTCCGCCGGTGCGCGCGGCCTGCGCGCGGCTGATCGATGCCGGCATTCCCATGGTCAGCCAGTCGGTGCTGCTGCGCGGCGTCAATGATGACGCGGCGACCCTGGAGGCGCTGATGCGCGGCTTCGTGGAGACCCGCATCAAGCCGTATTACCTGCACCATGGCGACCTCGCGCCGGGCACGGCGCATCTGCGCACCACGCTGGCGCAAGGGCAGGCGCTGATTCGAACGCTACGCGGCCGGGTGTCCGGCCTGTGCCAGCCCGACTACGTGCTCGACATTCCCGGCGGCTACGGCAAGGCGCCAGTGGGGCCGCAATACCTCACTGCGGATGAAACTGTTGAGCAGGATCATGCGGCAGCTGCGCAAACGCGCTATCGTGTGATTGACTATTGCGGTGAGGCGCACCTCTATCCGCCCGCCGCGGGATGAAGTGTCCTGCCGATTCCGCTGACACGGAGGAGCAACATGAAGAAATTTGCGATCGCGATGGGGCTCCTGATGGCCGTCACCGATGGCATCGCGCTGGCGCAGAGCGGCAGCGGCTCTTCCGCCGGCACTGGATCGAAGAGCGGCATGCCGCCGCAGGCGCCGGTCGGCCATCGTCAGGTGCGCCCCAGCGACCTGCCGAAGGCCGAGCAGGCCGAGGACAATTCGATGAGCGGCACGACCAAGGAAGACCGCGAGCTCGATCGCAAGATCAAGGGCATCTGCCGCGGCTGCTGAGCGCGATCTGCGGCGCGCCCGACGCGCGCCGCTTGACCGGTCGTGAGTGTTACGCCGAGCGCTCACGCGGGGAGTTGCGAAGCGCCGCACGCCGGGCGGCGACGGCTTCGGCGAGCTGCTCCAGCACCTCCACCGTCGTGTCCCAGCCGATACAGCCGTCGGTGATGCTCTGGCCGTAGGTCAGCGCCACGCCCTGCTTGACGTCCTGGCGTCCCGCGATGAGGTGGCTCTCGATCATCACGCCCATGATGCGCTGCTCGCCTGCGGCGAGCTGGCGGCCGACGTCGGCGGCGACCAGCGGCTGGTTCTCCGGCTTCTTGCTCGAATTGGCATGGCTGGTGTCGATCATCAGCCGCGCCGGCAGTCCGGACTTGATCAGCTCGGCCGCGGCCTGCTCGACATGGGCGGCGTCGTAATTGGGGCCGCTGCCGCCGCGCAGGATGATGTGGCAGTCCTCGTTGCCGGTTGTGGCCGCAATCCCCGAACGGCCACCCTTGGTCACCGCCATGAAATGGTGCGGGTGGGCCGCGGATTTGACCGCATCAGCGGCGATACGGATGTTGCCGTCGGTGCCGTTCTTGAAGCCGACCGGGCACGACAGGCCGGAGGCCAGCTCGCGGTGGATCTGGCTCTCGGTGGTGCGCGCGCCGATCGCGGCCCAGGCGACGAGGTCGGCGATGTACTGCGGCGTCGTCATGTCGAGGAATTCGCATCCCGCCGGCAGGCCGAGATTGTTGACGGCGGACAGCACGCTGCGCGCGAGCCGCAGGCCCTTGTTGATGTCGAACGAATTGTCGAGGCCGGGATCGTTGATCAGGCCTTTCCAGCCGACGGTCGTGCGCGGCTTCTCGAAATAGACCCGCATCACGATTTCGAGGCGGTCGGCGAGGCGCTCGCGCAAGGCGGCGAGGCGGCCGGCATAGTCGATCGCCGCGTCGGGATCGTGGATGGAGCAGGGGCCGACGATGACCAGCAGGCGGTCGTCGCTGCCGGTCAGGATGGCATGGATCGCATTGCGCGCGGCCATCACCACACGGGTGGCGGTGAGGGTGCGGGGGATTTCACCCATCACCTCCGCCGGCAGGCTCAATTCCTTGATTTCCTTGATACGAAGATCGTCTGTGGTGCTCAGCACGGCGGGCTCCTGGGTCTCTTGGGTGGGCACCTGCCGGCAATAAAAAAGCCGCCAGGTCTGGCGGCTCGTTCGGATATCTTGCTGCAATGTGTCAGATTGAGCGCGATCCTCCCGCCGCCAGCGAGCTGTCGTAGCTAAAGTACCAATAAAAGCTGGTGGCGGCGTTGATCATGCCCATCCTATAGCGGCCGCGCGGCCGCTTGTCATCCCGAAAATCGAGCCGGCGTCAACCGTTGCGCGCGGCGAGCGCCATGCCGATCATCGACAGCCCGCCGAACAGCAGGTTGATGCCGACCAGCAGACCGATCGCCCACAACGCCGTGCCGGGCAGACCGGAAATGATGATGCCGGCGATCGCGATGTCGACCACGCCCGAGATTGCCAGCCACGACCAGCGCCCGGACAGCTCGCGGCGGTGCTCCAGCGCATACATGATGGTGGCGACGCCTTCTGCGAGAAAATAGACGCCGATCACGATCGTCAGCGTCACCGTCCCCTGGACCGGCTGCGCCACCAGGATGACTCCGGCGACGATGGCGAGCACTGCCGACAACAGCGACCACCAGAAGCCGGGCATGCCGCGGGCCCAGAAGGTGAGCGCGAGTCCCGCGATGCCCGAGATCAGGAACATCCAGCCGAGGAAGATCGTGACCGCGAGGCTTGCCAGCGGGGTGAGGATCATCGCGAGCAGGCCGAGAACGGCGAGCAGGATGCCCTCGATCAGGAAGGCCTTCCAATGCGCGCGCACGGCTGCGCCCATCTGCGACTTCATGCGCTCGAGCTCGGGCGGAATCGTATCCTGGGGAAGGGTCATGATCGTCACTCCGGGCAAGCTCACGCGCTTAACGCCGCGGCCGCCTGCCCACGCACATGGTGAGGACCTGCGGCCCGGACAAGCGCGCAATGCGCATTTGGTTGCTCTGCCGGCCCCGCGATGCCGGGATTATGCCGTCGTCCGAATCCGGTTGCGACCGAAAACATAGATCGTCGTTGTGACAATCAGAAGGGCCATCCCGACGATGATCGCGGTGAGACCGAGGGGAACCAGAACCGCGGCGACATTGCGGTCAGGGTTGAGCAGCCAATGCCGGATGGAGGTCAGCACGAATCCGAGCCCGACGAAGCCGGCGGCGCCGCCGAGCAGGAGCAGCGCCCACATCCTGCGCAGCTGGCTCAGCCTTGCCCGCGCCACCTCGGTGCGCGGCGTGTGGTGATGGGCGACGCGGCGCACCAGCCGCGCGGCAAGGGCGATCGACGAGAACCCGATCAGCACGCTGATGCCGCCGAGCCAGAGGCGCGCGGCGGTGTCGAGGGTCGATGCCCGCTGCAGCAACAGCAATGGATAGTCGAAGGCCGCATGCAGCATCACGGGTGCGGCCAGCACCAGCGCCCAGCTCGACAGCCGCGCCCCTTCGCGATTGTGGCGGTTGGCGCCAAGCGCCGTACTGGTGCGGGCGATCGCGAGATAGGCACCGGCAATGATGCCGAGCGCGCCATGAAACGGCACGGTGAGCACGCTGCGCAGCACCGCCAGCGAGCGCCACATCTCGGCATGCTGGACGAGATAAGCCAAGTTCTCGTAAGCCGCGAAGCCGAGCCCGACGGCGGCACCGTAGAATACCGTGTCCATGGCATTGCCGACCTGCCGGCGCCGCGACCACAGCGCGGCGATCACCGCGACCTTGGCGAGCTCTTCCGGCAAGGCGACGCCAAAAAGGGCCCGGACCGCCTGGGCGATCCAGGGATTCTCCAATGTCAGCCCGACATGCTGGAACGGCGTCCTGATAATGCCGAGCAGGAGCACGCTGGCTGCCCCGAGCAGGAAGGCGGTCCAGATCTTGAGCGGAGGGCCTGAATTGTCACCGGCGGCGACCACCAGCCAGAGGATCAGCAGCGCGGGCGCGATCGCGGCGGTGCCGATCACGGTCGCGAGGGCTTCGAGAAGGTTCATTTGCGATGGCAAGTAAGCCATGGTCTCCGATCATCCAATGCGGCGGGGCCGAACCGACCCTCCACCACCCGCGCGGAGAATGGATTTGACATCGGTCCGTGGCCGCACGGCAAGATCTACATGTCGGCAGAATGAGCCGCCCTTCAAGGGAAAGAACCCCGTCCGGGGGCTCGATTGGGGGAGGGACCGCTGCAGGGCCGAGTGCAGCCGCCGTCGGCTGCCGCCCGGCTGGTCTCAACGGGGCCGGGAGGCTCTCGGCGCCGTCGCATCGCCGCCGCGCACCGGGGCCTCCTGGCGCGGTTCGACCGGGGTCCAGGCGTCGGTGCGGGAGGTGGTTGGCGCCTGGGCGGTCGTCGGCGTTTCCACGCAGCTCAATCGTGGTGTCGGGTCGGCCACACGCCGGCATTCCAGACCTTCAGCGAAAGCGGCCTGACTGATCGCGCACGCAACCAGAACAATCGAAAGAACTCTCATGGTGCCCCTCGGAGCAGGCTTGGGTCGCCCGTGATGCAGGCTCGACTCGGTCGTGCCATTCGATGATGCCCAGCTTGGCCGCAAAAGCGTGCAAATATTTGACCATTCTCGCCGTCATTCAAAAATTCTTCCGAAATTCGCGCGTGCATTCCATGAGTTGCAAGCGATGCGAGCGTTTTTCGCTGGCGCAAACGCGAAGCCCTTTCGCTCCGTTGCGGTGCCAAGGCGCGGCAGCCGGCGCCGAACTGCCATTTGCCCCCAGCTTGCTCGGCATGGGCGGCCGGGCGGGCTTGATGCGGCAAAGGGATCATGGTCGGTTGCCGCGATGAATTCGCCGTCTTGGTCAGCTTCCGACAGAGCCTGTGGTCCACGCTATCGCCGTGGCTGGGTCGACGACGCCGTGGCGGCCATCGAGGCCGACCAGTGCCGGACCGCCGACACGCACTTGATCCGGCTGATCGTGCCCGCGCTCGCCGGCATCGACATCTACCTGAAGGACGAATCGACCCACCCGACCGGGAGCCTCAAGCATCGGCTGGCCCGATCGCTGTTTCTCTATGCGCTTTGCAACGGCCACATCCGGGAAGGCACGCCCGTGGTCGAGGCCTCCTCCGGGTCGACAGCGGTCTCGGAAGCCTATTTCGCGCAGATGATCGGCGTGCCGTTCTACGCGGTGATGCCGCGCACCACCTCGGAAGAGAAGATCGCCGCGATCACGCATTACGGCGGCAATTGCCATCTCATCGATGACGGCCGGTTTCTCTATGCCGAGGCGGCCGCGCTCGCGAGCCGGCTCGGCGGCCATTACATGGACCAGTTCACCTTCGCCGAGCGCGCTACCGACTGGCGCGGCAACAACAACATCGCCGAGTCGATCTTCAACCAGTTGCAGGGCGAGCGCCGTCCGCTCCCGGAATGGATCGTGATGGGCGCGGGCACCGGCGGCACGTCGGCGACGATCGGCCGCTATCTGCGCTACCGCCGGCACCCGACGCGGCTGTGCGTCGCCGATGTCGAGCATTCGGCCTTCTTCGACGCCTTCTGCAACGGCGACAGCGCCCGGACGTGCGAACGGCCGTCGCTGATCGAGGGCGTCGGCCGTCCGCGCTGCGAGCCATCCTTCGTGCCGGGGGTCGTGGATCGCATGATGAAGGTGCCGGATGCCGCCTCGGTCGCGGCGATGAACGTCCTGACGCGGCGGCTGCGCCGGCCGGTCGGCGGCTCGACCGGGACCAACTTCCTGGCGCTGTGCCGGCTGGCGGCCGAGATGCGGCAGGATGGACAGAGCGGCTCACTGGTCACGCTGATCTGCGATTCCGGGGAGCGCTATCGCCAAACCTATTACGAGCCGCAATGGCTCTCCGCGCGCGGTCTCGACCCCGCGCCGTACGAGGCAGCTCTGTCCGCCTTCCTCGACACCGGTGCGCCGCTGCGGCTCGAGGTTGCCGATGCGGAGAACCCGCTGCGCGCCTGAACGCCTCCGGGGGCGTCGCGGACCGCGGCGAGCGGCATCCGGATGCCGGCATCGTGCGCGATCCCTGATCTGGATCAACGAAGGACGCGACGGATTGCGCTTTGGTCCGACCCCGAACAGGCCTCCAAGGGCGCGCCGGAACGCAGGCTCGGGACGCGGGCAGGGGAAGGACGGATCAGGTGATGAACTACGACAGCTATTTCGACCGTGCCCTCGACCAGTTGCACCAGGAACGGCGCTATCGCGTCTTCGCCGATCTGGAGCGCCTCGCCGGCCGCTTCCCCCGCGCGATCTGGCATTCGCCGGAGGGGCCGAAGGATGTCGTGATCTGGTGCTCCAATGACTATCTCGGCATGGGCCAGCATCCGAAGGTGATCGGCGCCATGGTCGACGTCGCCGCGCGCATGGGCACCGGCGCTGGCGGCACCCGCAACATCGCCGGCACCAACCATCCGCTGATCGAGCTCGAGCGCGAGCTTGCCGATCTCCACGGCAAGGAAGCCGCGCTGGTGTTCACCTCGGGCTACGTCTCCAACGAGACCGGCATCTCGACCATCGCAAAACTGCTGCCGAACTGCCTGCTGCTGTCGGACGCGCTCAACCACAATTCGATGATCGAGGGCGTCCGCAAGGCCGGGAGCGAGAAGCAGGTCTGGCGGCACAACGACCTCGCCCATCTCGAAGAGCTGCTGCGGGCGGCCGATCCCGACCGTCCCAAGCTGATCGTCTGCGAGAGCCTGTATTCGATGGATGGGGATGTCGCGCCCTTGCACCGGATCTGCGATCTTGCCGAGCGCTATGGCGCGCTCACATACGTCGACGAGGTCCATGCGGTCGGCATGTACGGCCCGCGCGGCGGCGGCATCGCCGAGCGCGACGGCGTGATGGCCCGCATCGACATCGTCGAGGGCACGCTCGCCAAGGCCTTCGGCTGCCTCGGCGGCTACATCGCCGCCAATGCCAATCTGATCGACGCCGTCCGCTCCTATGCACCGGGCTTCATCTTCACCACCGCCTTGCCGCCGCCGGTTTGCGCCGCCGCGACCGCCGCGATCCGCCATCTCAAGACCTCGCAGTGGGAGCGTGACCGGCACCAGGACCGGGCGGCGCGGCTCAAGGCCGTGCTGAACGCCTCCGGGCTGCCGGTCATGCCGTCCGACACCCACATCGTGCCGGTGCATGTCGGCGATCCCGAGAAGTGCAAGACGGCGTCCGACCTGCTGTTGTCCGAGCACGGCATCTACATCCAGCCGATCAACTATCCGACCGTGCCGCGCGGCCTGGAGCGGCTGCGCATCACGCCATCGCCTTACCATGATGACGGCCTGATCGACGCCCTGGCCGAGGCGCTGGTCGACGTCTGGGACCGGCTCGGCCTTGCGCGGGCGCCGCAGGCGCTGGCCGCGGAGTGAGCCGTTTCCGCTGACCTGTCACATCGGTCTGTCAGTTTGATCTGCCGCAATGCCGCCCGCGCTCGCGCGGGCGTAGTCTGTTACGTTCAGGGAAAATGCCGGTTCGGCAAGGCCCAGCCGGCGCACAGGCGAGGGCGGCCATGGCAAGGATCATCGAAGCGCTGCTGCAGGAGCACGAGAATCTCGAGAAGCTTCTCTCGGTGCTCGAGCACGAATTGGAGCTGTTCGATCACAATCGGCGGCCGGACTACGACATCCTGCAGAGCATCATCGCCTATTTCGAGGACTATCCGCAGCGCTGTCATCATCCCAAGGAGGAGATGATCTTCGGCAAGCTGCGCGAACGCGACCCTGCCGCGGCCGCAGCCTATGGCGACGTCGACGACGAGCACGAGACCGAGGCGCAGCGGCTGCGCGGCTTTGCCGACGCCGTGAACGCGGTGCTGTCGGACCAGGAGATCCTGCGCGAGAGCTTCCACGCCGCCGTGCATGAGTTCATCGACAGCCAGCGCGAGCATCTGCGCAAGGAGGAGACCCTGCTGTTTCCGGCGGCGCTGCGCGCCCTTCAGGCGGAGGATTGGGCCGATATCGACGCCCGCATGTCGGACCGCAAGGACCCGCTGTTCGACGGCGACGTCGCCGAGAAATTCCACAATCTCGAGCGGACCATCCTGCGCTGGGAACAGGAGGCGGAGCAGGCGCGCGCCACCGCCGGCTGATGGCGTTTTGCCCAATTGCGCCCCGCGACCGGTGGACTATAGTTCCAGTGGGGGCAGGCACTCTTTCGCGGAGCTGGCTATGGCCGCTTTGAACACTGGGCTCGATCCGGTCCGAGGTTCGTCGAATGCAGGGGCAGGGGCAGATGCGGCCCGAACCCCTGCGCAGGTCCCGATGGCGCAGCAGAGTGCCTTTGGCAGCCATGGCTATGACATGTATCCCCAGGAACTCGTCCGGCTGTCGGGCTGCCAGGAGCAGGCGCTGCGCCGTGAGACGAAGCGCGCCTTGCAACTGAGCTGACGGTCTTGTCCGATCTCGCCGCTCGATGGTCCCCGCGCTGGTTCATGGCCGGAACGCAAACCCCGGATCATGGTTGTAGTTCATGATCGTGGTTATTCCGGTATACGTGCGTTAACCTATCATTAACCAGATCGCGCGACCCTGTTCGCATACCCCAGGAATGCGACGGAACCGGACGGCCGGAGCCGGCAGTCGCGACAAGAGGCCGGCGGCGTAACGCCCGCCGGCCTTTTTGCGTGGGCGGGTCGGCTGGAATTGACCACCGCACCCTTGCGTCAGTTGCGCCGCGCCAGCGAGCGCAGGAAGCCCTGATATTCCTCGTTCAACTCCATATCGACGGCAGGCGCGAGCTTCAGCAGGACATTGGCGATGAACGCCTGGTCGTTGCGCGGCTCCTCCAGCACCTCGCGCAGCACCGGGACGTTGTCCTCGATGTGATGCAGAAAGGCGACGCCTTTCTCCGCCGTCTCGGTCCAGCGCGCCCGCGTCCATTTCGCCAGCGGATACATGATCTCGTGGACGAAGTTCGACTTGCGCGCCTTCTCGAAGAAGCGCAGTCCGGCGCTCCAATATTCCTTGGCGCGCAGCGGCGGTGGCGGCAGATCGCCTGTCAGCATCTTCTTGCCGGCCTGGCCGACGAAATCGTCGAGCGTGGTCGGCGCATCGATCGTGGCGCGGAAGTGCCACAGCGCGAACGAGCCGGGAAAATCCTTGCCTATGCCGTCGAGCAAGGCGGTCTCGACCTTGTCGACCGCGGCCTTGTCGCCCTTCAGCGACGCCGTCATCGCGAAGGCGAACAGCGCGTCGTTGCCGACCTCGTGGACGCCGCCGTTCTGCAATTGCGCCGCCGACAATGCGGGTGTCTTGCCGTCGGCAGGCACCGCGGCCTCGCCGACGCGCTGCGCCTTGATGAAGGTGGTGATCTCGAGCCAAGCCATGAGGTTGGCGATGAAGGCGTCGGGATCGACATGCACGATGGCGAGATTGAGCGGCTCCTTGCGTGTTCTCAGCTCGGTCATGTCGGTCATGTCGCACTCCGCCGCAACTCGCCGCCGAGCGGTCTGTCGCCTTTGCGACACGATGGCTCGTTCGACGAGAGATGCCGGGAAGGGCAGCAAGAAGGGTGCCACGGTCTTGTCGGGCTTGGTCTTGTCGGGCTCGCGGGCACAGCGCGGTCCGCGGAACGAGTTTTGCTCGTGGTCCTTCGATTGCGATGGTCGCAATGGAGCATGAGGCCAGCGAATGTTCACCCGCGTCTGCAAGGCCGACACCATCGACGAAGGCGGCATGCGCCTCGTCATCGCCGACGCCCAGCTCGTCATCCTTGCCTGGCCCGACAATGGCGAGCTCAAAGCGTTCCAGGGCGTCTGCCCGCACACGGCGGCGCCGATGGAGGAGGCCGGCTTCGACGGCCGCGTGCTCAGTTGCCCCGTGCACAATTGGACGTGGGATGCTTTCACCGGTACGCCGCTCCACCCGCCGGAGAGCGCGCTGGCGCAATATCCGGTCAAGGTCGAGGACGGCGTGGTCTACATCGACACGGACGGTATCGCTCCGCTGTTTGCGGCCCGTTGAGCACGCGGGAAGAGACCGGAAACACCGCCACGGGGTGGCTTGCCCGGCCGGCGAAACGCCTCTATACGTTCGGCGCGCGGCACGGAATCACCGTCGGTGGTTCAGCCGACCTCGCAGATCATCGCCTCAAGCTGCTGATTTGCTGAAGGTTTTACCGAAACGTGCAAGCGGCGATGGCACCGGGGCCTCGTGCCCTCTGGCATCGTGCGTATTGCTCCCTTCGTCTATCGGTCAGGACGCCACCCTTTCACGGTGGAGAGAGCGGTTCGATTCCGCTAGGGAGCGCCACTCCGCGCCGGCATTCCTTCCATCTTCGATCTTGAAACGGACGGTTTGCGCCGAGACGCGGTCGGCGCGAGGTTCTGCCGCCATGAATCGCATGCGCAGTTCGGGGTCCGGTCAACCGTCCATTAGGGTCCTTGCCGTACTGCAACGGGCGAGCAGGAGCAGGATGATGGCCGCGCCGAAGAAACGGGAAGCCCGCAAATCGATGAAGCAGCCGGCGTGGATCACGCTGGATGGCGGGTTCGCCGTGCGCCATTGCCTGGTTCAGGACATTTCCAGCGCCGGCGCCAAGCTGACCCTGCAGGACGCGGCGGCGCTGCCGGCGACCATCCGGCTCGCCTTCGCGCGCGACGCAAGAACGGGCCGCCAGTGCCGGGTGGTGTGGCGCCGCGGCGCCTCGGTCGGCGTCAAGTTCATCGGCAAATAGACGGCCGGTGTCGCTTCGCCGCGGCAGACGCGCTAACAAGCGGCATGTGTCGATCTCTCATCCTGGGCGCCCTCGCGGTGCTCGCCGCCGTGACCGTGGCAGCCGCCGGCTCGCCGGGGTCGTCGCTTCTTGCGCCATCGCTTCCCGGGCCGAAGGCGGCTGGACCGAATAAGGCCGCATCCCGTTCAGGCGCCGCTACCAGCAATCCCTGCGCGTCCTACGGCGCCAACTTCGTACGCGTCGAGGGAACCGATACCTGCGTGAAGGTCGGCGGCACCCTACGCGTCGAGATGGGCACCTCGACCAGCCGCTGAGGTGCTCACGACAGCGGCGGCGCGATGTGGCGGATGAAGGCCGGGCGTTGCGCGATCTGTCCGTACCAGCGCGCGAGGCTCGGCAGATCCGGCTTGACGACACCTTCGACTCCGAACCAGCGCCGGGCATAGGCGCCAAGCGCAATGTCGGCGAGCGTGAAATGCTCGGCCTCGACGTGGCTGCGCGTGGTCAGATGCGCGTCGAGGATGCGCCACATCGCCGCGGCGTCGTCGGCCGCCTTCTGCAAGGCGGCCATGTCGCGCTGCTCCGGCGGCGTTCGCACCAAGCCCCAGAACAGCGGACGCTCGATCGGCTGCACCGTCGACAGCGTCCAGTCCAGCCAGCGCTCCACCACGGCGCGGTGCTGTGGCGTCGTTGGATAAAGCGGCGTGCCGTCGCCATAAGCGAGGCAGAGATAGCGCATGATCGCGTTGCTCTCCCACAGCACGAAATCGCCATCGACCAGCGTCGGGATGCGGCCGTTCGGATTCATTGCGAGATAGTCCGCCTCGTTGTTGCGGCCGTACTGCATGCCCGCGTCGATACGGTCATAAGCGACATCGAGCTCGGCGAGACACCACAGCACCTTCTGCACGTTCACCGAATTGGGGCGGCCCCAGATCGTCAGTCTGTCGTCGGCGGACACGTTCGGCTCCTCTCTGGGCGAGCGTCATCGTTAGCGCATGTTACGCAAAAAGCCCCGCTCGAAGCGGGGCTTTTCCGACGAACGCATCGTTCGCGGCGATCAGTGGCCGAAGAACAGCCAGAGCAGAATGATCACCGGAATCGGCACGCCCAACAACCACAATAGAAGTCCTCGACCCATCTCGGCCTCCTCGTATCCTCTCCATCGATCGGAGCGACAACGCGAGGGTGGCCACGATGTTCCGGCTGGATCATGAAGGCGAATGACTCACCAATGTCCGGTGTTCGGCATCGACAGCCAGGGCTCGGCCGGCGCCTTCGGCTCGCCCTTCTGCAACAGCTCGATCGAGTGCAGATCGGGCGAGCGGATGAAGGCCATGTTGCCGTCGCGCGGCGGCCGGTTGATGGTGATGCCGAGCTTCATCAGCCGGTCGCAGGTGGCGTAGATGTCGTCGACCTCATAGGCGAGATGGCCGAAGAAGCGGTCCTCGCCATAGCTCTCCTCGTCCCAATTGTAGGTGAGCTCGACCAGCGGGGCGCCACGCGTCGGCGGCAGGCTCTTCAGCAGGTATTCATCTTCGGGTGCGCAGAGAAACACCAGTGTGAAGCGACCCTTGTCGTTGTCGATCCGGCGCACCTCCTTGAGGCCGAGCGCATCGGAATAGAATTTGAGCGCGGCGTCGAGATTGCGCACGCGCAGCATGGTGTGGAGATAACGCATCGTGTCTTCTCTCCCTGAACTCGAAGCGGATGGTCAACGGCCGCCTGCGGACGCCGATCCATAGCAGCAATTCGCCCGCCCGTGTATCGAGCCTGATGCTGCGGCGGTGCCGGCTCGCTCGGATGTGCGGTGCGCGCGACGACGCATTCGACGGGGCTGCGCGGTGTTGCGAGAGCGCCTCCGTATGCCAGCGAATCGCTGTTTTGGCAGTGATTCGCGGCATGGATGAACGAGCGCGATGCGACCGCATGCAGGGATTTCAGCATGTTTCCCCTGCAATGTGCGGCCAAAATCACGCAGGACCGTCGAAAATGCCTGGAAATATAGGGGAAAATGAATCGCTTGCTCCGTTCGATCGCCATCGCAGCTTGACTTCTGCGCGCTCCGTTGGAATTTTGGCGCCGCTGTGGGTGCTTCGGGGCCCCTTGAAATGCAGGAGAATCCCGAAAATCGCGGGGTGATACGCCACTAGACGACTGAAGTCCCGGCTGTGCAATGCAGCCAGAAAGCCCCGACCAGTCTGCGCAGCAATGCGCTGATAGCCGCGCAGTCGTCACGTCATTCACCGGTATCAATCACAAGGAGATACGATGGCTACCCAACTTTCCAAGTCGCAACTGATCGAGAAGATTGCGACCTCGACCGAGCTGTCCAAGCGCGACGTCAAGAACGTCATGGAGACGCTCACCGACGTCGGCCACAAGGAGCTGAAGAAGAACGGCGTGTTCCTGGTGCCGGGCTTCGCCAAGTTCGTCGTCGTCAAGAAGCCCGCCGTGAAGGCGCGCAAGGGCACCAACCCCTTCACCGGCGAAGAGATGATGTTCAAGGCCAAGCCGGCCCGCAAGATCGTGCGCGCCCGCCCGGTCAAGGCCGCCAAGGACGCGGTTGCCTGATCTGAACCGTCAGTCACGGTCGTGATCACGTCAAAGGCCTCCTGAAAAGGAGGCCTTTTTCGTTGCGGGCTGTGTGGTTGCAGCGCGGCTGAGTGTTGCGGTCGCCGAAGCGCCGGCGTCCCCGGACCGCGAAGGTTGGCACCGCGGGGGGCCCGAAAAACGACAGCAGCGCCAGCGCGACGGAATATCTTCGTCGCGTGGCGCCACCCTCGAAACTGGGCCCTGAAATCCCCAGTACTGATGTGTCTCGGGGAGGCGCAGGAAGGTTCAAAGGTCTTTGCGGGAAGATTGACCGGCCCGTACGCCCTCCGGCCTGCGCGGGAGCGCCGTCGCGCGCGCTGGGGAGAAGCCGGTGGATATGGCGCAGCAAGCCGTTGATCCGCGATCCGAAGGGCCCAGGCGAGGAGCTGTGGATAAGCGTTGGATCGGCTGTGGATGAAGGCCCGGCGCTCGCCCGCAAAGCTCGGCTTCAGCGGCGCTCGCCGGTCAGATCCGCTCTGTCGTCCGCAGCTATTTCAGGCGCCGCACCGGCCGCCTCGGTCCTGGGATGACAGGACGCAAGCACGACGAATCCGCCATAGCCGATGATGTTGAACAGAAGTTCCAGCCAGGATGCCATCGGGGATTTCCCTCATGGCGGTGAACGTGTGGCGACGGTCACGGTTCCAACGCGCGCGGCGGTGAGCCGGGCTGCAACCAACTCCCCCGCATCTGCGTTGTTTGGACGCATGGGAATTGGAGGACATTCGATCATGAGAAAGACATTGGCTGTTCTGGCGACCGCGGGCGCCGTCGCCATCACCGCGCTGGCGGCACCCGCGCCGGCACAGGCGCGCGGCATCGGCCCGGGTCTCGCATTCGGCCTCGCGGCGGGAGCGTTGACTGCCGGCGCGATCGCGGCCTCGCACCCGTATTACTATGGTCCGGGCTACGACTACTACGACTACGGCCCGCGTTACGTCTACGCGCCCGGGCCGTATGCCTATTACGGCGGACCGTACTATCATCGCTACCACCACTGGCGTCATCACTGGTAAGCGCCAGTCGTGACAAGGCGAGCCCGGATGGCGAAGGCCTCCGAGCTCTTCTTTCATCCCTGCTATTCCGCGGCCTCGCCGCGCTGCGCCTTCTTCCACGCCAAGCGGGCATATTCCTCGCGTTCGCGCGCGAACTTCTCCTGGGTCGACTTGAACCGTGCAATCCTTGCGGTGATGTCGGTGCGCTCCTTCGCGCGGCGGTCGTCCTGCGTCTCGTTCTGCCTCACGGATCCTCTCTGCTCCGGTCGCTATCCGGCGAGCCTCGCCCTGAGACGCGTGACAAACTTCCTGGCGAATCGCTGGCGCGATGTGGATGTCCGATTGGGGCGTGATTGCGGACGGTCGGCCCCGGCTGCAGGCGGCTCGCGCGTTTTGCTGGGGACGGAAGGCGAGCAACGCCAACGTCTTCCGGTAGACACGAAACAATCTGACTCGCTTTGCTTGCAGTTGCGTCGTTCACGACCGGTTCCGGTGGATGCGGAGTGGCGCAACGACGCAGCCGAGCCGGACACGCTCAGAGGCGGGGGCCAGCTTGCCGTGCTATGAAGGGAGGACAATGATGATGCGAGGTTTCATGGTTCGGGGCCGCCGCTGATGATTGCATCCGATCTGCACGACGGGGTGAACCGCCTGGGAGACATGATCGCTGCGGCGCGGGTGATCGTCCCCTTCACCGGTGCTGGAATATCGACCGAGACGGGCATTCCGGATTTCCGTTCTCCCGGCGGTCTATGGACGCGCAACCGGCCGATCCATTTCGACGAATTCGTCGCCAGCCAGGAGGCGCGGGACGAGGCTTGGCGGCGGCGCTTCGCGATGCAGGGGACGTTTGCCGCGGCGCGGCCCGGCCGCGGCCACCTGGCGCTTTCGTCGCTCTACCGTGCGGGGAAAATTCCGGCCGTCATTACTCAGAACATCGACAACCTGCACCAGGACTCCGGTTTCGCCCCGGATCACGTCATCGAGCTGCACGGCAACACCACCTACGCGCGATGCATCGGATGCGGGCAGCGCTATGAGCTCAACTGGGTGCGCGAGCGCTTCGAGGCCGACGGTGCCGCGCCGGATTGCCCCGAATGCGCGGAGCCGGTGAAGACCGCGACGGTATCCTTTGGTCAGTCGATGCCCGAGCATGAAATGCAGCGTGCCAGCGAACTCGCGCAGCACTGCGATCTGTTCGTCGCGATCGGCTCGTCGCTGGTTGTGTGGCCGGCCGCGGGCTTTCCATTGATGGCAAAGCGGGCTGGCGCGCAACTCGTGATCATCAACCGGGAACCGACCGATCAGGACGACGTTGCAGACCTTGTTATCCACCACGACATCGGCGAAGTACTCGGATCGTTCGTCCGTAATTGAACGGAAATTGATGCATTTTTGTCGGCATCTCTGTTCATATGCCTCACTGAAACCGATTTTTATCTATGCGCGGCACGAGGGAATGTTATCTTTGATTCGAGAGATTCGCGTGACTCATCGTGGGTATAGGTGGTGAGCACGTGTATGAGGGCGCCGTTGCAGGGGTGGCGGCTCACAATTCATATGTGAGGTCCGGGGTTATGGGGTCGGACGGATTTGAGTCCAAGAAGCTTGGGGTGCCGGTCGTTGGTGTATCGACACCAACCCGGCTCGGGGCGGAATATCAAACCGGCGTCGCGCGCGACTCGGCAATCGATGCGATGACCGGTCTTGGCGAGAACCTCGTCGAAATCAGCGGTGTCATCAAATGGTTCGACGCCTCGAAGGGATACGGTTTCATCGTTCCCGACAATGGCTGGCCGGACGTGCTGCTGCACGTCACGGTGCTCAGGCGCGACGGCTACCAGACCGCCTATGAAGGTGCTCGCCTGGTGGTGGAGTGCGTGCAGCGCTCCAAGGGCTACCAGGCCTTCCGCATCGTCTCAATGGACGAGTCGACGGCGATCCATCCGGCGCAGATGCTGCCGCCGCGCACCCATGTGACGGTCACGCCGACCAGCGGGCTGGAGCGAGCCCAGGTCAAGTGGTTCAACCGGCTGCGCGGCTTCGGCTTCGTGACCTGCGGGGAAGGGAGCCCGGACATCTTCGTCCACATGGAGACCCTGCGCCGCTACGGCATGACCGAGCTGCGCCCCGGCCAATGGGTGCTGGTCCGCTACGGGCCCGGCTCCAAGGGCATGATGGCGGCCGAGATCCACCCCGAGACGGGCTCGCCGGCATTGTCCTCGCACTGAGCGAATGCTTGCTGCGACCACCGCATTTGACGGCCCCGGAACGGCGTTTCCTGGGGCCGTTTTTCATGCCGGCTCCATCTTCACGGACGGGCTGCAGTCTTGCTGCGGAGGCCGCGACCGTGTAGTGACGGGTCCTCGAGGACAATCGTCCTTCGAGACCATCGGGGTATAGCGCAGCCTGGTAGCGCGGCAGTTTTGGGTACTGCAGGTCGTTGGTTCGAATCCAGCTGCCCCGACCATCTCCGCAGCGGCGCGGCTTCCCGGGTGAGGCCAATTGCTGGTGCGAACTCCGGCTCGACGCTCACGATAGCGAGAAGGATTTCGGCCAGGCCGCCGGCCGTCAATCGGCACGAGCGACCGCGAGCGCGCCTGGCCAAAAAAATTCGGATGCTCCCGCAGCGGCAAAACCCGGGAGCATCCGAAGTGTGCGGGTGAATCCGGGGAAGGAACATCCGCTGGTCGTCAGCATCCTCTGAATCGAAATCTCGCGTCTTTGCGCTAAATCAAATCAGGCGCAGGAGGCGGTTCGCGCGTCGACCGTGCCGAGGTCGCGGCGGGTGGATCAGCGCGCCAACTCGTCCTGCGCCAGCCGGCCGTCGATGATGTGCACGCGCCGTTGCATCTGAGCGGCGAGGTTGAGATCGTGCGTAACCGCGACGACGGTCTTGCCGCGCAGCGTGACCAGATCGCGCAGGATGCCGAACACCTGCGCGGTCGCGGCGGTGTCGAGGCTGCCGGTCGGCTCGTCGGCGAGGATCACCGGCGGATCGTTGGCGAGCGCGCGCGCCACCGCCACGCGCTGGCGCTGGCCGCCCGACAATTTGTCCGGCGTCTTGCGCAGATGCTCGGCCAGCCCAAGCGACTCCAGCAGCTCCTCGGCACGCTGGGTGATGGCGCGCGGCGACAGCCGTGCCAGCGCGCGCATCGGCAGCGCGACGTTCTCGGTGATCGAGAATTCCGGCAGCAGGAAATGAAACTGGAAGACGAAGCCGAGCCGCGACAGTCGCACCTCGGCGCGCTCATCCTCGCTCATGCCGGTCGTCGAGCGGCCGTCGATCAGCACGTCGCCCTGGCTCGGCAGGTCGAGCAGGCCAAGCAGGTAGAGCAGGGAGGATTTGCCCGAGCCCGACGGTCCGGTGATGGCGATGAGCTCGCGCGGATGGATTACGAGATCGATGTTGGCGACCAGCGTCACCGGCACCTCGCCAGGCAGCACCTTCGTCACTTGCCGCGCCTCGATCAGGGGCGGGCTCACGTCGCCCCCCGGATGATGTCGACCGGATGCAACCGCGCCGCGGCGCGGGCCGGAAAGTAGCCGGCGACCGCGCTGGAGATCAGCGCGACCGCGCCGGCCAGCAGATAGTGCTTCAGCGAATACAGCACGGGCAGATGATTGTAGTCGGAGAACGGCGTCTTGAACTCGAGCGAGGCCAGCCCGCGGGTAAGCAGGTAGCCGAGCGCCCAGCCTAGGGCGGCACCGGTCAGGCCGATGAACAGCGCCTCGACGATGAAGATGGTGCGGACCGTGCGGTCGCGGAAGCCGAGCGACTTGAGGATGGCGATGTCGCGGGTCTTCTCGTGGGTGATGGTCGAGATGATGTTGTAGGTGCCGAAGCTCGCGACCAGCAGGATGGCGCCGACGATGGTGTACATCAGCACGTTGCGCAGCGTGATCGCCGCCAGCAGGTCCTCCTGCGCCTCCTGCCAAGAGACCGCCTTGTAGCCGGTCTGCTCGCCGATGCGCTCGCTGATCAGGCGCGCCTGCATCGGATCGTTGGTGCGGACGCGGATCTCGTTGATGATCCCGGTCTGGCGCTCCAGGATCTGCGCGGTGCGCAGCAGCACGTAGCCGGTGGTCTCGTCGGTGCCGCGGAAGCCGGAATGGAAGATGCCGACGACGGTCGCGTTCATGCTGATGCCCTGGGCCGAGGCGAGCGTGATGTTGGAGTTCACCCGCGCGCCGATCTTGGCCGCGAGCCGGTCGCCGAGCAGGATCGCGTGCGAGGACCGGTACAGCGAATTGAGATTGCCCTGCCGCATGTGGCTCGCCAGCGTCGAGACTTGGCCTTCAGTGCGCGGATCGATGCCGATGATTGCGACCGTCAGGTTGCGGCCGGCGAAGCGCAGCACGGCCTTGGACTGCACCGACGCCGTCAGCGCGCCCGGCACCCAGCCCTGCAGCGAGGCGATGGTGGCCATCGGGTTCTTGATGCCGGGGCGGCGGACATTCGGGGTCAATCGATGATATTCGGCCGCCGCATAGACCTGGTCGGCCGGCTGGCGGGTCGGCTGGCGCAGCTCGTCGGTGATCGAAATGTGCGGCAGCGCGTCGACCAGCGTGCGGATGAAGTCGTCCTGGGAGCCCTCCATCATTGCCGCCATCATCACCGAAAACGCCACGCCGGTCATCACGCCGGCGATCGCGACCAGCGTCTGGCGGGCGCGATGGCGCACATGGGTCCAGGCGATGGTCAGGACGAGGCTCATGGCACGGACGTCTCGGGCTCGATCACGCGAATCCGCTCGCCGTCCTTGATGTCGGCCGTCGCCGGCGCCGCGACCAGCTCGCCCTCGCGGGCGCCGTCGAGGATCTCGACCGCCGCGGAGCCGCGGATGCCGATCCGCACCGCGCGCCGGTGCACACGGCCGCCATCGATCACCATGAGGCTGTTGTTGACGACGGCATTGGCCGGCGCGAGCAGCGTGTCGCCCGTCTCGCGGCTGACGATGTTGGCCTCGACGCTCATGCCGACGCGCAGCGGCGTGTTGTCGGGCAAGCCGATCCGCACTCGGAACGTCTTGGCCACGGGATCACCCGCCGGCGTGATCTGCTTCACCGTCCCGGGCAGGGCCTGGTTGCCGAACGCATCGGCGCGTAGCAGCGCCTTCTGCCCGACCTGGACACGGGGGATGTCCTCCTCGTTGACGTCGGCGACGACCCAGAGCGGCTTCTCCAGGCCGACGCGGTAGAGGATGGTGCCGGGATCGACCATGTCGCCGACCTCGCCGTCCTCCTTGAGGACGACGCCGTCCATCGGCGCCACCAGCTTGAAGTAGTCGAGGCGCTGGGTCTGGGCCGCGATCTGGGCGCGGATGCGGGCGAGATCGCTTTCGGAGCGCTGGTACGCTTGCGAGGTGGCCGCGCCGCGTGCCAGTAGCTGCGTCTGCCGCTCGAATTCGAGGCGCTGGAATTCCTCCTGTGCGCGCAGATCGTTCAAGGTGGCCAGCGCCTCCTTGTCGTCGAGCCGCGCCAGCACGTCGCCGGCCTTGACCAGCTTGCCTTCGCAGCGGCAGCGCTCGACGATGCGGCCGCGGACCAGGGGCGTGCTCCGCGACCACGTCTCCGGCTCCACCGCGCCGGTCGCATACACGATCTCGGCCGCCGTGCCGCGGGTGATGCGGGCGGTCGCGATCAGCGGTCCACGCAGCCACCATGCGGCAAGCCCAGCCAGCGCGCCGAACAGCAGGATGATCGAGAGCAGGCCGCGCCACGGAAAACGACGCCGGCCGCGATCGACGGCCGGCGGGGCAGCAATGGCGTTGGATCGGTCCGGCGCCAGCATGTCCATGATCGAACGGACCCTGCGACGGGAGAAAGGCTATACTTAGCCGGCAGTGCCCGTCGCCACGCGGGGCGGAGCCATCTTGAAGTGCTGTTTGGCATAGGCGACGATCTGGCGATCGGTCGGGTGATCGGCAGCTTCGACGCCGACGATGCGCTTTCCGACCGCAGGATGCTTCTCGTGCAGGTACTTGGCAAGCTCGGTCTTGGCACCGGCCGGGCCGATGATCAGGATCTCGCCGGCGTCATCGAGCGCGTGCGCGACCTCCTCGAGGAAATTCTTGTCGGGCGCCGCGTGGCCGCTGCCGATCTCGTTGGCCTTGTGGTGCAGGTGCTTGGTCTGCAGGTGTGGATGCAGCGTCAGCTCGTCGGCACCGGTCAGTCCGATATGGAACACCTTGGCCTCGCTGTGATCGAGCCACACGACGGCATGGAAATGGGTCGGCATATTCTGGTCCTTGTCAGCAAATCGCCGCGTGGCGGCCTTGCGCGTTCGCTAGGGAACGCGCGCCGCGGAAGGCGGCACTCGTTGTGAAGCAAACCTTAGCGAGCCCGATCGTGGCCGGCTTGATGCAGGTCAACGGACGCGGGACCGCCCCCGCGCCCCTGATGCGCGGGGTTTACTTCGGCGCAGGCGGCTTCGGCAGCGGCTTGTCCTGCCGCTTCGACCAGGAGATGTAGTAGGCCACGGTGGTCATGATCGCGATGCCCGCCGCGCTGACGAGGATCTGCGCCAGCAGCGAACCTGAGCTCAGCATCAGGGTGAAGTGGCCGATGAAGGACAGGAACACGCCGACGCAGAACACCGCCAGCGACTGTTGGCCGCAGACGATGAGGGGATCGAACGCCTTCCACTCCAGGCCCGGCCATTCCTTCGGCACGAACCGGATGACCAAAATGACGATCACCACGAAATGCAGGAAGCGGTACGGCGCGAGATTGGTCTTGTCGTTGGGATTGAAGGCCGAATAGAGCCAGTTCGGAAACATCGATCCGAGCTCGGGGAAGCGGCCGGCCATCGTCATGACCAGCGCGAGCACCATATAGGCGATGCAGAAATACAGCGTGGCCGGCGCCATGATGATGCCCATCGAGCGGCGGGCGCCGCCGAGCGCGCACCACGAGCCGAACACGAACAGCACCTGCCAGCAATATGGATTGAAGTACCAGGTGCCCGCCGGATAGGCCGCGAAATTCCAGCCCATCTGTCGCGCCACGAGCCAAAGCACGATCGAGGCGATCATGGTCAGGTCGGGCTGGCGCAGCATCATCCACAGCACCGGCGGGAAGAAGCCCATCAGCACGATGTAGAGCGGCAGCACGTCGAGATTGACCGGCTTGAACTTCAGGATCAGTCCCTGGGCCAGCGTATCGCTGGCGTGGTCGACGAGGCCTGCGACGTTGAACTCGTCGATGATCTCGGAGACGCCGAACCGCGTCGCCAGATAGCTGATGGCCACAATGTAGATCACGAACAGCACGATGTGGGCGACGTAGAGCTGCCACACCCGCTTGAACAGCCGGGTGGCGCCGACGATGAAGCCGCGGTCGATCATCATGCGCGCATAGACGAACGAGGCGGTATAGCCGGAGATGAACACGAACAGGTCGGCGGCGTCGCTGAAGCCGTAATTCCGCGTGGTGATCCAGTTCACCACGTTGTCCGGGATGTGATCGAGAAAGATCGCCCAGTTGGCGATTCCGCGAAACAGGTCGAGCCGAAGGTCGCGCCCTCGCTCGGGCAGCGTGGCATTGATTTTCATGGCCGCTTCAACGCACTGTTTTGAATGGAAAGCGTTCGGGGAGCAGAGGCGCCGTGGCAGTCGACCGAGATTGTCACGGGACGGCAGAATGACTATACGGGGCACGATAGACGGTCATGTCCAGGATGGGAATCACCGTTCCGTGCCGACGCTTGCCTGTACCCCATCCCGGCCGTTTCCGCCAAACGCATGACGACGCAGCTTCCAGGGGCTCTTCCAGCCATGACCGCACGCATTTTCAAGCCCGCCAAGAACGCGATGCAATCGGGCAAGGCCAAGACCCGGGACTGGCAGTTGGATTATGAGCCGGAGCAGCCGCGTTCGGTCGAGCCGCTGATGGGCTGGACGTCCTCCTCGGACATGAAGCAGCAGGTCACCTTGCGCTTCGACACCAAGGACGAGGCGATCGCCTATTGCGAGCGCAAGGGCATTCCCTATCAGGTGATCGAGCCGAAGGAGCCGGTGAAGCGGCAGATCGCCTATGCCGACAATTTCTCGTTCCGCCGCGGCGAGCCCTGGACGCATTGAGGGGCCGGCCCGGCCGTCATCCGTTCACCCTGTTTGAGGCGGCCCGCCGGGGATGGGCAGTGGAGCGTCCTTGGACAGGCCGAGCACCGGGAAGCTCCTGATGGCCCGGACGCCGGGCAGGGCGGCGAACTGGCGGAGCTGGCGGCTCATGCCTTCGACCCCGGTCGACACGCATTTCAGCAGAAAATCCGCATCTCCCGACAGCCGCCAGCATTGCTGGACCCAGGGCAACGTCACGATCGCGGCCTCGAACGATTCCAGCGCCGTCTGGTGCTGGCTGTCGAGCTGAATCGACACGAACGCGACCACCTCATAGCCCAGCGACCGTTCATCGATGCTGGCGCGGATGGACTTGATCACGCCGCTGCTGCGCAGCGTCCGCACCCGGCGCAGGCAGTTCGGATGCGAGATCCCCACCCGATCGGCGAGCTCGTTGATGCGGATCCGGCCATCGGCCTGGAGCTCCGCCAGGATCCTGCGATCGATCGCGTCAAGCTCCGGGCTGCCAGCCATCGGCGCGGCCCGTTCAGCCGGTCGGGTGATCAGGCCGGCCACCGCCGGCCTGATCAGGCCCGGTGATGCGCGGCATGACGCCCGAGAGCACGAGCTTCTCGTGGGCCGCGATGATCGCCTCCCTGGTGAGCCGGCCGCCAGGACGGTACCAGCTGCACAGCCCGGTCAGGAGCGCGATGATGGCAAAGGTCGCGACCTGGATGTCGTCAACGTCGAACACGCCTTGCGCCACACCGTCGCCGAGGATGTCGGCCAGCCGGCGCTCATAGGCGCCGCGCAGCGCCACCACCGCCTCATAGTTGCGGGGATCGAGGCTGCGCAGCTCCGAATTGGCGATGAAGACCTCGCGCTTCCGGGTCATGTGATAGCTGACGTGGAAGGCGACGAACGCCCGCAGGCGTTCGACGGGGCCATGGGTGTCGCGCAGCGCTTGGTCGAGCTCGCGCAGGAGATTGTTGATGTGGTCCTGGATCAGCTCCGCCAGCAGCTCCTGCTTGGTGCTGATGTGATTGTAGAGCGAGCCTGGCTGGATGCCGACCTCGGCGGCGAGCTGGCGGAGGCTCATGGCCTCATAGCCGTGCTGGAAGATCAGCCGCAGGCCGGCCTTGCGGATCGCCTCCATCGTCGTCGGACCATGTGACCCGATCGTGCGCGCCATCTCGTCCTCGCTGGACCGTCCCGGTGCCGATCGCGGCGGATCCGCCTCGGGAGGGGCCCCGTAGTGAAGTCTGAAAATTCCGTGGTCTCAAGCAAATGCTGCTCACCCCGGACCCTACAACAATCCGCTTGAGAATAGAATTTAAAAACGTATGATCGTTTAATTCGAGAAGGACGGACGGCCGCAGACCGGGCCGCCGACGACGGGCAGGGAGGACAGCATGCGGGCAAAGATGGTACACCCAGGCTCTCAGCGGCCTGAACGGCCGCGACCGCTCTGACGCGTGCTCCCACGGCTTCCCCCTCCAGCCTCGCAACGAAGACGCCGGTCATGACGCTTCACTCCACGATCGATCCATCGTCCTCCGATTTCGCCCGCAATGCCGACGCCATGCGCGCGCTGGTCGCCGACCTCAGGACGAAGCTGGGGCAGGTCGCCGAGGGCGGCGGCGAGGCCTCGCGCAAGCGGCACCTGTCGCGCGGCAAGATGCTGGCGCGTCAGCGTGTGGACCTGCTGCTCGACCCTGGAACGGCGTTCCTGGAGCTGTCGCCATTGGCCGCGCACGGGCTCTATGGCGGCGACGTCCATTCGGCGAGCATCGTCACCGGCATCGGCCGCATTGCCGGCCGCGAATGCGTCGTCGTCGCCAACGACGCCACCATCAAGGGCGGCACCTACTACCCGATGACGGTGAAGAAGCACCTGCGCGCCCAGGACATCGCGCGGCAGAACAACCTTCCCTGCGTCTACATGGTCGATTCCGGGGGCGCGTTCCTGCCGCTGCAGGACGAGATCTTCCCGGACGAGCGGCATTTCGGCCGCATCTTCTACAATCAGGCGCAGATGTCGGCGCAAGGCATCCCGCAGATCGCGATCGTGATGGGCTCGTGCACCGCCGGCGGCGCCTATGTGCCGGCGATGTCGGACGAGAGCATCATCGTGCGCAATCAGGGCACGATTTTTCTTGGCGGCCCGCCGCTGGTGAAGGCGGCGACCGGCGAGGTGGTCACCGCCGAGGAGCTGGGCGGCGCCGACGTGCATTCACGCCAGTCGGGCGTCACCGATCACTACGCACAGAACGACGCCCATGCGATCGGCATCGCGCGTCGCATCGTCGGCACGCTGAAGCCGCCGGGCGCGCGCAGTGCGCTGAACATGCGCGAGGTGCGCGAGCCGCGCTATGCGGCGGAAGAGATCTACGGCGTCGTGCCGGTCGACGGCCGCAAGCCGTTCGACGTGCGCGACATCATCGCGCGGGTGGTCGACGGCTCGGAGTTCGACGAGTTCAAGAAGCTCTACGGCCAGACGCTGGTGTGCGGCTTCGCCCACATCTGGGGCCATCCGGTCGGCATCATCGCCAACAACGGCATCCTGTTCAGCGAGAGCTCGCTGAAGGGTGCGCATTTCATCGAACTGTGCTGCCAGCGCAACATTCCGCTGGTGTTCCTGCAGAACATCACCGGCTTCATGGTCGGCAAGAAATACGAGGCCGGCGGTATCGCCCGTGACGGCGCCAAGCTGGTGACTGCGGTCGCGACCGCGTCGGTTCCCAAGTTCACCGTGGTGATCGGCGGCTCCTACGGCGCCGGCAATTACGGCATGTGCGGCCGCGCCTATGCGCCGCGTTTCCTCTGGATGTGGCCGAACGCGCGCATCTCGGTGATGGGCGGCGAGCAGGCCGCGATGGTGCTGAGCCAGGTCCGCCGCGACGGCATCGAGGCCAAGGGCGAGAGCTGGCCTGCGGAAGAGGAAGAGAAATTCCGCAGCCCCATCCGTGCGCAATACGAGGCCCAGGGCAATCCCTACTACGCGACGGCGCGGCTGTGGGACGACGGCGTGATCGATCCCGCCGATACCCGCCTCGTGCTCGGGCTCGGATTGTCTGCCGCCGCCAATGCCCCGGTCGAGCCGACCAAATTCGGCCTGTTCAGGATGTGATCATGGCTCGTCCCGGATTGTATCGTCGTTTTCGCAAGCTCCTGATCGCCAACCGCGGCGAGATCGCCGTGCGCGTCATCCGCACGGCACGCGCGATGGGATTGAAGACCGTCGCGGTCTACTCCGAGGCGGATCGAAACGCGCTGCATGTCGCGCTCGCCGACGAGGCGGTGCTGCTCGGCCCCGCACGCGCCCGCGATTCCTATCTCAACATCGAGCGCTTGATCGAGGCTGCGAGGCAGACAGGCGCCGAGGCGGTTCATCCCGGCTATGGCTTCCTGTCCGAGAGCGCCGAATTCGCGCAGACCTGTCTCGACGCGGGCCTGGTGTTCGTCGGGCCGACGGCCGCGATGATCACCGCGATGGGTTCCAAGTCCGGCTCCAAATTCCTGATGGAGCAGGCCGGCGTGCCGCTGGTGCCCGGCTATCACGGCGAGGCGCAGGACGAGGCGACGCTCGCCAATGAAGCCGCGCGGATCGGCTTTCCCGTTCTGATCAAGGCCTCCGCCGGTGGCGGCGGCCGCGGCATGCGCGTGGTCAATGCAGCCGGCGATCTCGCTGATGCCGTCACCAGCGCCAAGCGCGAGGCCAAGGCGGCGTTTGGCGACGACCGTGTGCTGATCGAGAAATTCGTCCAGAACCCGCGCCACATCGAGGTGCAGATCATCGGCGACAGCCACGGCAATCTGGTGTCGCTGTTCGAGCGCGAATGCACCTTGCAGCGTCGGCACCAGAAGGTGATCGAGGAGGCGCCGTCGCCGACGCTGACGCCGGAGCAGCGGGAGACGGTCTGCGCCGCGGCGCGTCGCGCGGCCGGCGCGGTCAACTATGTCGGGGCGGGCACCATCGAGTTCGTCTCCGACGGCCGCGACGTGTTCTTCATAGAGATGAACACGCGCCTGCAGGTCGAGCATCCCGTCACCGAGTTGATCACCGGCGTCGATCTCGTCGAATGGCAGTTGCGCGTCGCCTTCGGCGAAGCGCTGCCGCTGACGCAGGACCAGATCCGCTTGCATGGCCATGCCATCGAGGCACGCGTCTACGCGGAGAATCCCGCCAAGAATTTCATGCCCTCGGTCGGCACGATCAAGACCTGGCGGCTTCCCGCTGAAACCGGCGGCCTGCGCATCGATGCCGGCTATCGCGAGAGCGATGTGGTCTCGCCCTATTACGACGCGATGCTCGCCAAGATGATCGCCTGGGCGCCGACCCGCGAGGTCGCGATCGAGCGGCTCAACCGCGGCCTTGAGGACACCGACGTCCGAGGTATCGTCAGCAACATCCCGTTCCTGTCGTCGCTGCTAACGCATCCCGACGTCGTGGCGAACGCGATCGACACCGGTTTCATCGAGCGCCATCTGACACATCTGACCCCGTCGGGGGCGGTGGCCGGCGACCTCGAGCTCAGTGCCGCCGTCGCGGCCATTCTCATCGGCGAGCAGACCGCGGCCAAGGAGCAAGGCTCGCCGTGGCGCGCATCCGGTTGGATGCCGGTGGGGCTGCGGCAGCGCGTGTTCTCGTTCCGCCAAAGCGCGGCGAATGAACCGCGGACCGCCACGCTGGCCTATGGTCCCAGCGTGCAGCGCCTGTCGATCGAGGGTCGTGAGACCTCGTTCTCGGCACTTCCGACTGATGACGGCGGCTTCGACCTTGTGTGCGACGGCGTCAAATCCCATGTGGTGGCCGTCATCGAGGGCCATGAGCTGTACCTGCGGACCCGCAACGGCCGTTTCGATCTGCATTGGATCGATCCGTTCGGCGGTGACGACGAGGAGCAGGCCGGCGAGGACAAGATCGTGGCACCGTTGCCAGGGACCGTCGTGGCGCTGCTTGCGCAGGAAGGCGCCGTCCTGGAGAAGGGTGCGGCGATCCTGACGCTCGAAGTCATGAAGATGGAGCAGACCCTGCGGGCGCCGTTCGCAGGCCGGCTCAAGGCGATCAAGTGCAAGGTCGGCGACATCGTGCAGGAAGGCGTCGAACTGGCGGACCTCGAACCGTCCGCCTGATCCTCGAACCGAAGAGGTCGGCATGAGCGAGAGCGTGCGCATCATCGAAATGGGCCCGCGGGACGGCCTGCAGAACGAGAAGATGTCGATCAGCGTCGCCGATCGCATCGCCTTCATCCGCGCGCTGGTCGCGGCGGGCCTGACCACGGTCGAGGTCGGCGCCTTCGTCTCGCCCAAGGCGATCCCGCAGATGGTGGGCTCGGACGAGGTCATGCGCAGCGTGGCTGCACTGCCCGGCGAATTCCATGTGCTGGTGCCCAATGTGAAGGGCTATGAGGCCGCGCGCGCCGCCGGCGCCAGGGTGATTTCCGTGTTCACTGCGGCCTCCGAAAGCTTCTCCCGCGCCAACATCAACTGTTCGATCGCGGAGTCGCTGGAGCGCTTCAAGCCGGTGATCGCCCACGCCAGGACCGACGGCATCAAGGTGCGCGGCTACGTCTCCTGCGCGCTTGGCTGTCCCTATGAAGGTGAGATCAAGCCGCAGGCCGTAGCCGGCGTAGCCAAGGCGCTGTGGGATCTGGGCTGCTACGAGGTCTCGCTGGGTGACACGATCGGTGTCGGGACGCCGCTCAAGGCCAAGCAGATGCTGCGCGCCGTCTGCGACGATGTGCCGGTGACGCATCTGGCGATGCATTTCCACGACACCTACGGCCAGGCGCTGGCCAATCTCTATGCGGGCATGGAGGAGGGCGTCCGCGTCATCGATGCCGCGGCCGGCGGCCTCGGCGGCTGCCCGTTCGCGCCGGGCGCGACTGGCAACGTCGCGACCGAGGACGTCGTCTACATGCTCGAAGGCATGGGCATCGGCACCGGCGTCGACATGACGAAACTGCTGGCCGCCACCAACGACATGAGCCGGCTGCTCGGTCGGCCACCCGTGAGCCGTGTTGCAGCGGCGCTGAACGCGAAGAACAGGCGAATAGCGAATGGCGAGTAGTGAATAGGGGGCCCACTCGCTAGATCGCTATTCGCTACTCCCTATTCGCCATTCACGGGCCGCGTCAGCGGCTGAGATCCGGCCCCATCACGAGATCCGGCAGCGCCGTCGAGATCTGCGGCACGAAGCAGAGCAGCAGCACGGCGGCCATCATCAGCAGCACGAACGGCAGCGTGCCCCAGATCACCTCGCGCAGCGGGATGTCCGGCGCGACGTTCCTGATGACGAAGATGTTCAGACCCACCGGCGGGTGAATCAGGCCCATCTCCATCACGATCGTCATCACCACGCCGAACCAGATGATGTCGAAGTTTGCTGCCCGCAGAGGCGGCAGGATGATCGGGGCAGTCATCAGGATGATCGATACCGGCGGCAGGAAGAAGCCGAGCACGACCACCATCAGCAGGATCGCGAACAACAGTTCCCAGCGCGGCAGGTGCATCGCCACGATGGACTCCGCCACCGACTGCGAGATGTGCAGGTAGCTCATCACGTAGGAGTACAGCAGCGACATGCCGATGATCAGCATCAGCATGGTCGATTCGCGCAGCGTCGCCTTCATGATGGGCGCGAGATCGGCCGGGCTCCAGACGCGGTAGATGATCGCGATCAGCACGAGCGCGAGGATGCCACCGAGACCGGCTGTTTCCGATGGCGTGGCGAGGCCGCCATAGAGCGCGACCATGACGCCGGTCAGCAGCAGCACGAACGGAATCACGCGTGGCAGCACGGAGAAGCGCTGCGCCATCGTAAAATCGTCCTTGGTCAGGATGTCCGACCACGCGCCCGATTTCTCATAGACGGCTTTCGCGCGCGCATATTCCTGCCGGAAGCGCACCACCGAATAGACGCCGAACAGGGTCACCAGCAGCAGCCCGGGGCCGATACCGGCCAGGAACAGCCGTCCCAGCGATTTCTCCGCCGCGATCGCGAACAGGATCATCGTAATCGAGGGCGGCAGCAGAATGCCGAGCGTGCCGCCGGCCGCGATGATACCGGCGGCGAAGCCCCCGGAATAGCCGCGCTTGCGCATCTCGGGAATTCCGGCCGAGCCGATCGCCGAGCAGGTCGCGGGGGATGATCCCGCCATCGCCGCGAACAGCGCGCAGGCGAACACGTTGGCGACGCCCAATCCGCCGGGCACGCGATGCAGCCACGCATGCAGCGCCGAGTAGAGGTCCTGGCCTGCGCGGGAGCGGCCGATCGCCGCGCCCTTGAGGATGAACAGCGGGATCGATAGCAGCGTGATCGACGCCATTTCCTCGTAGACGTTCTGCGTGACCGTATCGAGCGACGCGGCAGGCATGTAGATGGCCATGAACACGACGGCCACGGCGCCGAGCGCGAACGCGATCGGCATGCCCGCGAACATCGCAAACAGGGTCGAGAGTCCGTAGGCAACCCCAATTCCGAACACGCTCATCGACGCGCTCCGGTCAGCGGAGCCACGATCTGCAGCAGCATCTGCAGGCACAGCAGGGTCATCCCGGCGGCCATCAGGCCGTAAGGAATCGCCAGCGGCGGCGACCACATCGAATTCGAGACCTGACCATCGACCCAGGCCTCATGTGTCAGGGTCCAGGATTTCCAAGTGAAGAAGGCACAAAACAAAAAGCTCGCGACGTCGACCAGCCAGAGCCTGATCTTGTTGGCGAGCGGCGACATCAGCCCAACGAAGGCTTCGATGCTGACGTGGCCGCGATGCTCCTGCACATAGGCCGCAGTCATGAAGGTGGCGCCGACGAGCAAGAACACGGCGGCTTCGTCCTGCCAGTAGTTGGCGGCCTTGAACAGTGCACGGCCCGCCACGCTGTAGCTCAGGATGAGGCAGGCCGCGACCAGTGCGAACGCGGCCAGAACCACGATGATGCGATTGAGCAGCGAGACAACACGCTGGAGCGGCGCCAGCGGACCGCTGGCGCCGATGGCTGTCGTGGCCTCGGTATCGATAACGGGCGCGTGCATCAATCAGGCCGCGACGTCGGAAGCGAGCTTGAGGAGCTTGGCGCAGTTCGCAGACTTGCCGCCATAGTCCTTCCAGGCCGTGTCACGGGCAATGTCGCGCCATTTATTGACGGTCTGGACATCGAGCTCCACAACCTTCGCGCCCGCCTTTTCGTAGACCTTGGCAACTTCGATGTCGTCGTCCTGCGCGCCCTTGCGCCCGAACGCCTCCATCTCCGCGCCGACCGCGAGGAGGATGTCCTGCTGGTTCTTCGGCAACTTGTCGAACGAGGCCTTGGACATCATCAGCGGCTCGAGCATGAACCAGTACGACGCCTTGGCGCCGGAGGTCAGGGCCTTCGACACTTCCTCCAGGCGGAACGAGATCAGGCTGGTCGACGAGGTGATGCCGGCATCGCAGGCGCCGGTCTGCATCGCGGTGTAGATTTCGTTCGATGGCACCGACAGCACCGAGGCGCCGGCGGTCTGCAGCACCATGTCCATCTCGCGCGAGCCGCCGCGCACCTTCATGCCCTTGGCGTCCTCCGGCGTCACCAGCGGCCGCGATCGGCTGGCAACGCCGCCCGCCTGCCAGACCCAGGTCAGCAGGATGATGCCCTTGTCGGCCAGAAAATCGCTCAGCGTCTTGCCGACCGGCTCATTCTTCCAGCGCATGCCCTGGTCGTAGGTCGTGACCAGACCCGGCATCAGCGCGATGTTGGTCTCAGGCACTTCGCCGCCGGCGTAAGGCATCGGATAGAGGCTGATGTCGAGCGCGCCCTTCCGCATGGCCGAGAACTGCGCGACGGTCTTGATGAGCGAGGAGTTGGGATAGATCTCGGTCGCGATCTCGCCGCCGGAGCGCTTCGCAACCTCCTCGGAGAACACCCGGCAGAGCCGGTCGCGGAAATCGCCCTTGTCAATGGTGCCGCCGGGAAACTGGTGAGAGATCTTCAGCGTCGTTGCTGCGTGGGCCGTACCGGTTCCAAAACGCAGCATGGCCGGCGCAGCGAGCGCGGATGCGATGACATGACGGCGTGTGAGCATGAGATTTCCCCTGAACAACTTCTGGTTGGGTTCCCGACCCGGTTCGTTGGCGTGACTTATACCAGCCAATCTGTCGAGCTTACCTCTAGCCGAACTAGACAGTTCGTTCGAGGCCAAATGCATGGGAAGCGACATATTGCTGCGGCGCACGTACCGGCCTGTGAATCCCTTGCGCGGTTGTACTAACATGGTCTTGCCGGGCAAAATTGTGTCCTCGATTCCGGAACGGGACGCATTCGAGTCAAATTTGATCGAACAAAATTCTCGCCCGCGCTCGTAACAATCGCCTTCATCGGAACGTCGATATCCAAGAACGGCGCGTCCGTCGCCGTCGAACCCCGTCATACGAAGGAGCGATCATCATGACCAATCGTAGCCGCCTCATCCTCGGTATCTCCGCTGCCGCCCTCGCGTTCAACGTGGCCGTCGCGCCGGCGGCCTTCGCGGAAGACAAGATGAGCAAGGACGATGGGATGAAAAAGGGCGCGATGTCCCACGACGGCATGAAGAAGGACTCGATGGCGAAAGACGCCATGAAGAAGGACGATGCCATGTCCAAGGACGGGATGAAGAAGGACGACGGCATGATGAAGAAGAACTAGCTCGTCTCGCACGGCATCGTGCGATGGGACGACCGTATCAGTCCCATCGCCGATGAATTGAGGAGTCGCGCGATGCCGGACGCGACGACGCGCAGGTCTGGTGGCGGCGGCGTCGCTGCTTACTTCTTCTTTCCACGGGCCTTGCGCGCGGCGTAGCGCGCATCACGCTTCGCCTTCTGCTCGGCTTCCATCTCGGCCAAGCGGGCGGCTTCTTCTTCCGCCTCGCGCGCAAGCCGGGCACTCTCGGCGGCCTTGGCCTCTTCCTCGAGACGCTGCTGCTCAGCCTTGGCGGCCTCGCGCTCCAATCGCTGCTGCTCGCGGCGGGCGGCGGCGGCCTCGCGCTCCTGCCGTCGCTTCACGACTTCGGGATCGTCCGGTCCCGGCTGCGATTTGAACTTCTGCACGATGCTCTGGCGGGCCTGCTGCGCGGCCTTCTGCCGATCGGCAAATCCAGGTTCCTTGAATCCTCTCATGGAGACGTCGTCACTTCGCTATTTGGGTGTTCGATCAGGGTGTGGTCGGTCAGGGGCTGCACGCGCCGCCAGGCAATTCTTCCACGAGATCGTGAACACGAGCGGAGGCCGACGCGAGCCCGTGTGTATAGGATCGCATGCGTCGATGACAAATGCTTTATCGCCGCTCCTCCACATCCGTCCTGCCTGGCGCTTGCATGGCGCTCGCCGGAGGCTATGTAACCATCCCCGTCGCTGACGCAGGTCGGCCGGCCGTGAGTCGCTTCACGCCTCGCGGGCACCAGCGCACCGCCCGGGTGCGACATCCAACGGAGTTGACCGGCATGACCTCTGTTCGCCGCGGGCGCATGGCGCTCGGCCTCGCGCTCGTCGCTCTCGTGGTCAGCGCATGCGTGATGACGGCGGTCCTCGCCCGCCCGAGGCCCGTTTCGGCCGGTGTGCTGGGTTCCGAATGGGAATGCGGGCAGCTGTTCTGGGTGACGAGCTGTACCCGGATCGAATCGATCTCGCCGGCATCGCGCCAGCAGCAGCAACCGCACGGTGAGGCCGCTGGCCTGCGTGCCGCCTAGGCGCACCGGCGATGAGTACGCAGGGGCCGGATAGACGTGGCGCCGTGGCGGCACTCGTGTTCGCGGCGCTCGTCGTGGCCTTCGGCTTGTGGCTGGCCCGCAGCTTGACCTCCGCAAGCCGGATGCAGGATTGCCTGATGTCGGGACGAACCAACTGCAATGTGATCGTGCCTGACCGGTGACCGCCGATCTGCCCGTACCGGATCGGCAAGGCCGCGCCGGCGAGTTTGCATGATCGGAGCGGCGAATCAGCCGGCGTCTCGGCTAACCTGACGGCAGGAGGTTGACTTGGCCGCAAATTAGTCGGGATTTTACCCGTTTGTCGCGCAAACTATGGTGTGTCCGGACCATCCACGCCGAAGCCGGCGATCCGGGATCATCAATCCGCATCACACCCCGCGTGCGCGGCAACCAGCGCAGACGGCGGGCGATCAAGGGTAGGGGAGAATGACGTTGTCCAACCAGAGCACACGGTGGCTGCCCGCGATCGTGATCCTGACCGCGGTCGTGATCCCCGCCCAAGCCTGGGCGCAAACCCAGGACCAGGCTGGTCCTGGCGCCGGGCATTCGCCCCAGGCCCGCCCGCCGGGTGTCATTCGCCAAGCGCCGACCCAGGGTGGGCAACCGGCCGGCCAGCCCCATGTCCAGATCCCGCGGCAAGCCGGCCCCATGGCCGGCCAGCCGCAGGGAGCACAGCCGGGCGCACCGCCGCGGGCTGCCGTTGGCCCTCAGGGACGTCCGCCGGGAGCCGGTCAGGGCTTCGCAGCGGGCCACGGCCCGGGCCCTGGTCCGGCGATGGCCGGGCGGGGACCGGATGCGCGTTATGCGCACGGCCGGGTCGCGGTGCGCGACTATGGTGGGCAGTCTTATCGCGGCCGGGTCGGCTGGGAGGGTGGCCGATGGCGGCACGAGGTTCACAACGGCCGCCCTGGCTGGTGGTGGGACGTCGGCGGCGTCTGGTACTATTATCCCGAGCCCATGGAAGGGCCGCCGACCTACGTGTCGGAGGACTATGCTGACGATGTGGTCTATGCGCCGTCGGCGGCCTACGAGGCGCCCCCGCCGGTTGCCTACGAGCCGGCGCCGCCTCCGGCCGAAGTCGATCCGGGCGCCAGCGCGCTCGGGGGCGCGATCATCGGCGGGGTGCTCGGCGGTATCCTCACCGGCAAGGCGGGCGGTGCCGCGGCGGGCGCCGTGCTTGGTGGTGCCACCGGCGCGATCGCCGGCGCTACGGCTGCGGCGCGACCAGGCTACTATCTGTCGCAGGGCAATTGCTACTATCGATATCCGTCGGGAGAGTATGTGGCGGTCGATCCGCGCTCCTGCTACTGAGCGCTGCCGACGGTCGGAGCGCTGCAGTGAGCTTGGTTGGCCGCTGCGGAGCTCTGGCCGAATCTCCGCAAAGCTCCGGAGCGGGAGTTGGAGCGAATCTTGATAGACTCCACTTCATTGTTCGTCACTGTTCGAGAGGTGAGAGCTCCGGGGCCATGACCAAGGCGTCCAAGCTGGTTGCCGCCAAGGGCGGAAGGGTTCTCCTGGTCCGGCGCCGGGCCGACGGGCGCTGGATGTTTCCGGGTGGCCGCAAACGCGCGCAGGAGACGGCGAAGGACTGCCTGAAGCGCGAAATCAAGGAGGAGCTTCCCAAGCTCAAGCTCGGCCGGCTGCGGCTATGGAAGGAAGTCACCGCCAAAAACAAGCGCTCGGGTCGCAAGATGAGCGACGCCATCTTCATCGCCAAGCATGCCAAAGGGCGCCTGGAGATCGGAGACAAGAAGGAGATCGACCGCGCGGTGTGGCAAAAGCCCTACGGACTCAGCCTGACGCCGACGTCGCGCTACATCCGCGACCAGCTGTTTCCACGAAAGTCGGACTGAACCATCGTATGCTGGGAACATCCCGGCCGCTTGGGCGTTATCTGCCCATGCCTTACGATAGCACAGACAGACAGCCTCGCGTCCTCACGCCGGAAGAGCGTCGGGCGCGTGACGCCACCCGCAGGGCTGATGCCGAGCAGGCCATGCGCGATCACGAGGCGGCCCAGCGGGCCTTTTACGCCAACCGCGAGCGGCTCAGGGCCGAGCGTCTGGCGCGGGAGGCCGCCACCAAGTCGGGCTGACGGGCGTTCCTGTCAGCTCGCCTTGCGGCTCCGGAACGCATTCGCCATCCGCAGGAACGCTTGATCCAGCAACGCATACATGTCGCCGGTGATGTCGCAATCGAACATCGCGCGGCGCATGCATGTCATCCACTCGTCGCGCTCGGCGTCGCCGATCGGATACGGACGGTGCGCGGACATGATGCAGCGATGTTCGGCCCGCTCGAAATAAAGCGCTGGCCCGCCCAGCCATCCACTGAGAAATTCGAACAGCAACTGCTTGATCGGACCGAGATCGGCGTCGTGCATCGCGCGGATGCGGCTGGCGCCGGGCTCCTGGTCCATGATGGTGTAAAAGCGCTCCGCCAGACGGCGCACGCCGGCTTCGCCGCCGACGAGCTCATAGGGCGTCGCCTCGTTCACAACTGCTTCTGCTTCGTTGGCCGAATTCGCTGCCGTCATCGCATCTCATTTCCGCTCGCCCCTCTGCAGCCAACAAGCGGCAGAGGTATGGCGCCTTGATCTGGATCAAGCGGGAAAACGAGCGTGCGTTCGGGCTAGCGGATGCTGGCTTTGACGAGGCGCTGCCGGTCGGTGTCGGCGGCGATCTGGCGCAGCGTCTGTCGGAGCAAAGCGAGGTCGACCGGCTTGGAGAACGGCGGATAGACGTTCAGGCCGAGGATCTTGCCGGCGCGGACCGTGACGTCGCGGGTTTGATCGTCGGAGCCGCTGATGATCAGCACCGGGGTGCGGGATTTGATGTCCGCCAACAGCTGCAACACCTCGGTGCCGGAGCGCTCGCCGAGATTCAGGTCGAGCGTGATGCATTCGAAATTGCGCCGGCGCAGCACGCTCATCGCGCCGTCGACCGAGTTCACGCCGGTCGTCGCAAAGCCTGCCTGCACGGCGATCTTGCGCAGGATCGACAGATGAACGTCGGCATCTTCGATCACGAGAAGTTCGTTCAGCATGGTCCCCGCGCGGCTGGTGTGTCGGCTACAGATGGACCCGCGGAACTTAAGAGGGGGTTTCTGATTTCCTCGTAAACATTCGGTCCCGTAGAACAACGGAAAATCTGCACGCTATCCGCCATTGCCGCGGCGTCGCGCGGCTCAGAACGGCCGCCGGCTCGACATCGCATGGGAGGAGTCCGACAGATTGGTCGGCGGCGCCGAAGCGGGCGGTGGCAAGCGGCCGCGCGATTGGCGCCAGTGCTGGACGTGCAGAAGGATGCCGGCCACCAGCAGCGGCGCGACGGCGGCCACCGCCAGCAGCGGCGACAGCGGCTTGGGGGTGACCATCTCCATCGTCATCTCGCAGACCATCCAGATGGCTGCGGACGCCAGCACGAAGTCGCGCGAGGGGATGCGGAGCCAGTACAGGAAGCCGGTGATGATCGCGGCCGGCGCAATGATCGGGCCGATCATGTAGAAGTTCAGCTCGGGCGGCGTCACGGCGTCCAGAACCATCGATGCCAGCAGCCACAGGCTGAGGAACATCACAACGCCGTCGACGTATCTCATGGCCAACCTCCGCCGCGACATTTTGGCGCAATCTTTGTCCGGTTTATGGCTGTTCCGTCAAGGGCCATGGCGTCCCGCGCCGATTTGCAGCCCGATCCGGTGGATTATCGCCCACGGCCAGGGACCGACCAGTTCCTGGTTCCACGACCATCCCCTGCTCAATCCGCCGAAAACCCGAACGGAACCGACGACGTCCTGAAATCGTCCGGCAGGATCTCGCGCCCGATCGGCGGCGCGGAGCGTGCCGCGCATTTCGGCCGGTGGCAGACCCGGCAGGCGACGCCGATCGGCGTCGGCGCGTCGGCGTCAGGCCCGTGGCCGTCGCGGGTATAGATCAGCTGCCCCGCATGCTCGGCGGCGCAGCCGACCGCAATCGCCCGCTCGACGCGCACCGCGCCGTAGGAGCCACCGCCGGCGGTCACCGTGCGCGCGATCGAGAAGAAGCGGCGGCCGTCCGGCAGCTCCAGCCATTGCGTCACGATCTGGCGCGGCGTCTTGAAGATGCCGTGCACCGACCACAGCGGGCAGGCGCCGCCATGCCGGGCGAACGGGAAGCCGGCGCCGTCGAGCAGCTTCGACACGTTGCCGGCGGGATCGACGCGGATCAGGAAGAACGGGATCCGCTCCGCGCCCGGCTTCTGCAGGGTGGTGACGCGATGCGCCGTCTGCTCGAAGCTGGTGCCGAACTGCCGCGCCAGCGCCTCGAGATCGTAGGCCCTGGCATCGACGGCTTTGGCGAAGATCGAATAGGGCATGATGATCGCAGCCGCCGCGTAGGCCGCGAGCGCGCGGCGCGCCAGCAGCTCGGCGGTCTTGCTGGCGAACTTGCCATCCTCGAGTGCCGCGCCGATTTCGGTGTCGAGCTCGAGATAAGCGAGCTGCCGGGCGAGCTCGAATTTCAGGCTCGCGCTGTCCAGCGAGTCCTCGATCAGCAACTGACGGCGGTGCAGGTCGAGCCGCCTGAGCGAGCCGAGCATCACGTTCGGCGGCATGTAGCGGACCTGGAGATTATGCCGGGCGCGAAAGCGCTCGATGAAGCCGGCCGGCCCGGCGGAGACCTGCGGAGCCCCCGTCGGCGCCCCCTGGAAGATGGCCTGCGCCAGCCGCTCGGCGGCATCGTCGAGCTGGGCAAAGTTGTTACGGCGGGCGGCGAGGAAGCGGCGGACATCGGCGACGGGATCGTTGGCGTCGAAGCCGTCATTGCCAACGCGCGGCGCGCTGCCGGCCGGCACCGGAGCGCGCTGCTCGGCCAGCGCGAGCTGCTCCTCGCGATACGCCGTGTAGAGGCGCAGGAAGGCCTCGGTCATGCCGGGATAGCTGACGGCGAGATCGCTGATCTCCAGCGCGGGGATGTCGATGTCGGAGAACATCGGATCCTTCAGGACCGACTGCATCCGCGCGGTGTGGTCGGCGCCGCCGTCGCCGGCGAGATCGGCGAGGTCGATCTTGTAGGTCCGCGCCAGCCGCAGCAGCATGTCGGCCGTCACCGGCCTCTGGTTCCGCTCCAGGAGCGCCACGTAAGGCGCTGAGATTTCGAGGTCCGCGGCCATGTCGGCCTGGGTCAGGCCGAGCTCGCGCCGGAGCCGGCGCAGGCGCGGGCCCATGAAGATCGATCGTGCCGTGGCGGTGGTCATGGCCAAATTCCGGTCTTGTAATCTCCTTACAGCTATACACGAGAAGTTTGTAAAGTGTGACAAGTTTTCCGCGCAATGTCTGGTCCGCCGGCGCCGGGTGCTTACAACAGGTCCCAGGTTGTCCTTAACCAAGGGATCACGGACATGAACTTTCAACCGCGTGGACTGAACGACCAGGCTCTCCAGGGCCCCTCGTCCTACCAGGCCGAGGTCGAGGCGGCGCGTGCGCTGCTCGAGACCAACCCGACCTGGAACGGCGTCACCGCCGAAGCCGTGGCGCGCATGCGCCTGCAGAACCGCTTCAGGACCGGCCTCGACGTCGCCCGCTACACCGCGGCCGTGATGCGCGCCGACATGGCCGCCTATGACAATGATAGCACCAAGTACACCCAGTCGCTGGGCTGCTGGCATGGCTTCATCGCGCAGCAGAAGCTGATCTCGATCAAGAAGCATTTCGGCAAGACCGACCGCCGCTACCTCTATCTCTCGGGCTGGATGATCGCGGCGCTGCGCTCCGAGTTCGGCCCGCTGCCGGACCAGTCGATGCATGAGAAGACCTCGGTGCCCGCGCTGATCGAGGAGCTCTACACCTTCCTGCGCCAGGCCGACTCGCGCGAGCTCAATGACCTGTTCCGCAGCCTCGACGCGGCCCGCAAGGCCGGCGACAAGGCGAAGGAGACCGAGATCATCGCCAAGATCGACGGCTTCCAGACCCACGTCGTCCCTGTGATCGCCGACATCGACGCCGGCTTCGGCAATGCCGAGGCGACGTATCTGCTCGCCAAGAAGATGATCGAGGCGGGCGCCTGCGCGCTGCAGATCGAGAACCAGGTCTCTGACGAGAAGCAGTGCGGCCATCAGGACGGCAAGGTCACCGTGCCGCATGACGTCTTCCTGGCCAAGATCCGCGCCTGCCGCCACGCCTTCCTGGAGCTCGGCGTCGAGGACGGCATCATCGTCACCCGCACCGACTCGCTCGGCGCCGGCCTGACGCAGCAGATCGCCTTCTCTAGCCAGCCCGGCGATCTCGGCGACCAGTACAACAGCTTCCTCGACTGCGAGGAGGTCACGCCCGAGAACGCCCGCAACGGCGACGTCATCATCAACCGCGACGGCAAGATGCTGCGTCCGAAGCGGCTGCCCTCCAACCTCTACCAGTTCCGTCCCGGCACCGGTGAGGACCGCTGCGTGCTCGACTGCATCACCTCGCTGCAGAACGGCGCCGACCTGTTGTGGATCGAGACCGAGAAGCCGCATATCGAGCAGATCGCCAAGATGGTCGACCGCATCCGCAAGGTGATCCCGAACGCCAAGCTCGCCTACAACAACTCGCCGTCGTTCAACTGGACCCTCAACTTCCGTTGGCAGGTCTATGACGCGATGAAGGAGGCGGGCCAGGACGTCAGCAAGTACAACCGCGCCGAGCTGATGAAGGCGGAGTACGACGACACCCCGCTGGCGAAGGAAGCCGACGAGCGCATCCGCACCTTCCAGGCGGATTCGGCCAAGCGCGCCGGCATCTTCCACCACCTGATCACACTGCCGACCTACCACACGGCCGCGCTCTCGACCGACAACCTCGCCCGCGAGTACTTCGGCGAGCAGGGCATGCTGGGCTACGTCAAGAACGTCCAGCGCGCCGAGATCCGCCAGGGCATCGCCTGCGTCAAGCACCAGAACATGGCCGGCTCCGACATCGGCGACGACCACAAGGAGTACTTCGCCGGCGAGAAGGCCCTGAAGGCCGGCGGCGCGCACAACACGATGAACCAGTTCGGCTGATCTCTGCCGGGTGAACTGCTGAACTGATGAGACCCGTCTGGAGCCAATGGCTTCAGGCGGGTCTCGCTTTTTGATGGTACGCCTAACGGCGGAGTGCGGTCGCGTACCCGGCTTAAGGTTTGTGGCGCACTCGCTCCACACCGTCATGGCCGGGCTTGTCCCGGCCATCCACGTCGATCGGCGGCCTTGGAACGCCATGGATGCCCGGGCCTTCGCCGCGCCGAAGCGCCTTCGGCCGCGCAGGCGGGACAAGCCCGGGCATGACGAGTAACAAATTGACCAACTTCGTGTGGCTGAGGATTGTCTCGTCATCCGCGACCGCTTCGCCCCAGCGCGACCACCTCAGCGCTCGCTCAGCGCCAGCCGCGCGCCGAGCAGGGCGAAGCCGCCGGCGAACGCCCGGCGCAGCCACGCCATCACCCGGGGGCGGCTGACAACGCGATCGCGCACCGCTGAGGCGAACAGCCCGTAGACCACGAACACTGCAAACGTCATCGCCATGAACGTGCCCGACAGCTCGAGCATGGCGGCGAGCGGATGCACGTCGTCCGCGGCGATGAACTGCGGCAGGAAGGCGAGGAAGAAGATCGACAGCTTGGGATTGAGGATGTTGATCAAAAAGCCGGTCAGCACCACGCGCCCGGCAGAGCGCGCCGCGTCCTTCGCGTCATCCTTGGCCTCGACCGAGAGCGCGCCACGCTCACCGAGCGTCTGCCAGGCCATGTACAAGAGATACGCAACGCCACACCATTTCAGCGCGGCGAAGGCCAGCGCGCTGGTGTGCAGCACGGCGGCAAGCCCGACGATCGCGGCGAGCATCGCCGGGATGATGCCGAGCGTGCAGCCGAACGCCGCGGCGACGCTCATCCGCGACCCCTTCGTCAGCGCCACCGCGAGCGTGTAGAGCACGCCGGTGCCGGGCGAGGCCACCACGATCAGCGAGGTCAAGAGGAAGGCGTAGGACATCGGGGAAGCTCCTTGGGCGAGACGAGGCGCATCAGCCCGCAAGGCGCGGCAGCAGCCTCGGCGCATCGCCGCGCTCGATCTCGGCGGGCTGCTGATCGCTGAACACGGGTGATGGCCACGATGTCAGGGAGCCCTCGCCATTTCAACCGGCTCGGACGCCCGATGCGGCCGCTGCATCGCCTCGAGGCGAGGGCCGGCAGCGTCGGCCTCGCCGCAGCCGGCGAGCATGACCCCGCCGATCGTGAGCCGTGGGCTCGTGCCGCAATGCGACGGCCAGGCGATGATGGCGGCGATGTTGCCGAGGAGGAGAACGGCGAGCAGGACGAGCATGGCCCGCCGTCCTGTGGGCGTGGGTGACGACATCGGGACTTCCTCACGATACGGTTGACGCGATCGCGGCTGCACCGCGACGATCGCCATCGGTTCGATCGCGTGCGGCCACACATGCGAACACACGCCGCGGACGCGGCGCTTTTGCGCAGGTCGGATGTCGCCATGTAAGATCTTGTTGCTGTTCGTGCGCGCGCTCCCGGCAGCCGGTGATTGCAAGCCGCGTGCGTCCGCACCGCAGGGACGCAACGGGCGCCGGCGCTCAGTCCCGCCGCATGACGACCGATCGGCCTGATCATCTGAACCTCATCACGTTGCAGGGGGGGGCGGGGCAGGGGACGTGTTCGACCGTCATCGCGACGCCTTGCGCGCCCGAGCTTTGCTGGTCGTCTCGCCCCCATGAAACAGAGGGCGCGGGGAATGCCGGGTGAGGGCCTCACCCATGGCCCGCCTGCAGAAGAAAAAGCAGGCGGCAGTCACCACAGGTTCAGCCGGATCAACCCGGCATTCCCCGCGCGATGGTCTTCACGCTTATACGCGATCTCCCCGGTGTCCGGCTCGTTAGCCACCGTCGCCCTCGGGGTCATCATTCCCCGGAGGACTTGGCGCCAGCTTCGGGGCGCCAGGACCACGCGATTTCGCGTCCGCACGGAGTCGTTCGTCCGCGCGCCTCAAGCACGCTGCGACCCGCCTGCGGCCACCGCATCCCGCGCCCAACGTCCGTGACGATCGCGATCCGCCCCTCTCGAGGAGCACGGGATGGGGACAGTCAATCATGAATTTCGGAAAAATGGAAGAGGAATATTTTTCAGAAGCGGACTGGACAGAGGTGATCGTGTTGAGCGGCCTGATGAAATAAGTCTGTCCGCGCATCCTCACAGCACATGTTGCTGGAAAGCGCAGCGCCGTCGCGCCATGATCCGGGAATGCCCACCGGTCACCGCAACCTGCGCGGGTACCGAACGCGCCGCCTTGGCATTGATCGCGAGGAAGGTCGTGGCGGAGCAACCGCGTCATGTTGATGACCCTGAATTCCCGCCGCCGGCGATCGTCTGACACATGACCACCGACGTATTTGATGCTGGGGGACGACAGCGACTGTGTCCTGTCGGCAACGTCATCGGTTTTTGATAGTCGCTCTATTCCCCCTAAGGTTGCGGCTATTGTTCCCCAGATCGGCCCCTGCTACCGCTAGTCAACAACAGTAGGGGTGCTGTGGGGGCTCAAATGGACTATTTGCGTTGGATGGCCACCTGGGTGGCCATCCTTGGAGGGGCGTGCCTTGGCGGGTGTGCTGCGCCGCTTGCGGTCAACAATGTGACCGACATCAGGTCCAGCACGGGCAGCCGAGGAATCGACGTCTACGAGCCGAAGCGCCGAACCGACGCAAGCGTGCCCGAGTTCGCGGGTGACCAGCTTGTGGAAGTGCGGACTTTTCACAATCCCGGCGGAGGAGGCGAGGTCGAGATGGCCGGGGCCTCCTGCTCACTGGAAGCCTCCGGTTTCAGCGCAACCATGACGAGCCCCGCGAAGGTGCGCGTGCCGCTCTATCGCGGACAGTCGAGCACGCTTGCCGTGACCTGCCAAAAGCCCGGCTATCAAAAGCGAATGATCACGGTCGCACCCTTCGATGCGACGCGCCAGGCTCGTCTGGCCAGCGGCGTCAATGGCGGGATCCTTGGTGCGGTCATCGTGGCAGGCATCGATGCCGCCGCCGACAACACGAAGAACGACTGGCGTTATCCCGTGGCGAAGGTCGTGCTGGAGGCCGATGCCCCCGGCGGGTAAGGGAGCGGATTTTTCGTCATTGGCGGTTACGGCAGTTGCGGTGACGGTGCATGAAACTGCCGCGCCAAGTAGCGGGGTCAAATTTGCGCACCGGAATTCTCGCTCAAGGCCGCCCGACCGGAGGCAGTCCCCGGGCCTGCCGCAAGCACTCGGTTTCGGACTGTCCGCGCCACCGGCAGTCGTCATACTTGATACTTGGCCGACAGGAGCGCGACCATCAGGACAGCGATCAGCACCATGCACGCCAATGCCTGACGATTGTCCGCCTTCATGGATGGCTCACGCCAGTCTAACCTGTCCCGGCGCGTCACGCTGGAAAACCTTGCGCCGTCGCGCCATGATCCGGCCGTGGCCGCATTTCATGCTGGCCGGCCGCTGCAACCTCGGCAGGCGCCATGCGTGGCGACGGCGCGTCGCCGGACGCTGAACCCTGGAGTGGACGACCATGAGAGCCCTCGCGCTGATCCCCCTGATCGCATGCCTCGCCGGCTGCGGGATGGTCGACGCCGTTCAAAACGGACTTGCCTACAGCCGGGCTGTCGAAGCCGACCTCCTCGCCGAAACCGGCGTGCGTCCCGCAGTCGGCTTCAACTGGAACAACGGCACGCTGACGTCGGTCATGGTGACCTTCCCCAAGCTCTACACCGCCAAGCCGCTGCCGGAGCTGTCGGAGAAGGTCCGGGCCGCGGTGATCAAGGAATTCAAGCAGAGCCCGAAGCAGCTGGTGCTTGGGTTTGCGGTGAGCGGGTGAGGGGCTAAGGCAGTGCGGCCGCGTTACCTGACGTCGACGGAAGTTTAGTGCACTGTTACCGTAACCCGAAGAACGACTGGCGTTATCCCGTAGCGAAGGTCGTGATGGAGGTCGATCCCTCCGGCAGGTAAGGGACGGATCTTTCGTCATTGGCTTGAATGCAGCAGGCCGCCCCATCGTCTCGGCGCACTAATAGCAATAAGTATTCTGCGCGCACGAGTTAAAGCGATCAATCTGCTTTTTTCTCTCCGACGCCATATCGTCAAATTCCATTCGCAGACAATCCTGATATTCAACAGATCTTCTTTGATAGCGCTCCACTTCATCCCGACACGTTTGAAAAGTCACTTCATCACGACTTATGGCCATTGCGTCGACACAAGACGGCTTTCGCGGGCGATCGCAATAGTACGTCTGGGCGTATGCCGCCGACATCTGGAAGGCAACCTGCATTACAATTGCCGATATAGCTGCAGCTGTTGCGCATAATGCCGTGTTCATGTCAACTCGCTCCTCTTCGTCTTCAGCTTGATCTCGATCAGCCGACGGATCGGCTCACCTGTTGATCGAGTATCGTCACGGCTTTTCGCCCACGATACGCGGGATACGGTGACAGCACACAAAACACAATGTTTGGTTTGGCGGGGCGGAAATCGTCGAACCGCGCATTCCGTATAGGCGGGGATGGACAAGAAGATCAGGTCTGAGGAATATTTAGCCCCCCCCTTTTTGAAAGGTACATGACCATGCTCCTTGAGACCCCGGAAGCAACCGTACGTCGCATCCATGAGTGTAATCCGGAGACGGCAGCGAAGATCATCAGCAACCTTTCACCCGGCGAGGCAGATCAGGTCTTGCTAGTGTATCGAGACCGATATGAGAGGCCGGATGGCGATCGTAATTTTCGCCTATTGGAGCGCCGCTTATTCGAGCGGAAATAAGGTGCCAGCACGCTTAATCAAGTAGTTCAGCCTCCTGACAGTCGCGCAAGAGAGGGCTATTCAGCACAGCGTCGCTCTTTCCTTGCGAACCCTTCGTCACGCCCCCGCAGGCGCCTGTGACACCTCGACGACGTGCAGATCGGGTCCCTACGGCGATCACGATCGTGTAGGTCTTCGCTGCGCCGGCCTGGTCGGTCGGGAAGGGCCAGATGGAGTGTCCGCCGTAACGCTCGCCCGGGCATCACGGTATTGGCCTTGATCACGGCCTGCTCCAGCATCGCCATGTTGCGCTGACCGGTTTCGATGGGGATTACGGTGATAGTGTACTAATTAGCTGGGTGAAAGCGACGGCTAATATTGTGCACTGTCACCGTAAGTCCCTCTTGCTGCCACAGGTCCTCGAAATGCCTGTCACAGAAATTATCTGTGTCTCACTTAAGGGGGGGCGGTCCAGCACTGTCACCGTAATTCTAGTCAAAAAGGCCCGTTACTCGTGCTTTGTGCAAGAGATAGGAAATGAAGGCGGAACAGGCCCCAATCATGAACAAGGCATCTGCCTCGTCGACATCGGGCGCGCCCTTGTCTAGTAACGCGTGCCGAATTCCTTGCTCGTCGCTCGTGAAGCCATATATCGCGAGAAATCCCTTCTTCAACGCGCCATGTATGTTGGTCTTCGTTTCGAGGTTCGCCAAAGCCTTGCTGAAATCGGCATGAGGCTCAAGCATGCGAACTACAGATTCTACGGCGTGCATACTTTCTCGTACGCTATCCGCGAAGTTGCCCGCGGTCAAAGCCTGACTTGCGAGCCGAAGATGCTCCCGTCCGCCGGTCAATCCGGGAGCGACCTTCAGGTCTACGAAAGCGCGCTCGACCGTCGCGGCTTCCTCATCGGAACCGAGGGGGCAGAGGATGGCGCCATCTACAACCCGGTAATGTGATAGACAGGAGGTTAGGATGCGCTGAATGTCATGTGAGAATTGAGGTGTTGGCTTGAGGCGGAGAATGTGATCAATCCAACCGTAGAACGTCAACCAGTTTCCTCTCATGATCACCGACTTCACTTCCTCCGTAGCGCGCGAGAAACGAGCGTCAAATTCATCGATCGGCAGGTGGAAAAGGTGCACATGCGCATGCATCAGCGCATTCTTCCAATTTCCGCCGACGTACGCATACGTATTCCGAACGGACGTGCGTCCAAGTTCGGTGTGTATGTAGCTCCAAAGAATGGCCCTTAGTTTCCGACTCACTTCGGTTCGCTTCAACTGAGAAGGCAGTGGTTCTTCACCCTCTGCCTGAGCGAACGTGAGCGTCTTGCGCCGAGCGATTTCATCGTCATTCATGGGCCTGTTTACCGTTTAGCGTGACATGACGGCGCCGTTCTTACTTCCGACGGCAAGTCGCGGCTAAAGACCTGCCGAGGGGTAGCTCGGGCCGAGACGATAAGAATTCGAATTGCGGTGCACTGCACGTAATAACCCCGATGGGGTGGGTTACGGGAGACTCATGAAGCCGCTCCTGATCAACTCGATGATCCGATGATGCCCTTGCGCTGCAGGTCGTCAAAAATCGCCGCTACTGAGCTCGAAGCATTTGCGCCATCGCCGACGAACAGAAGGCCGCCGTCGTTGACCTGACCATTTCCAACCCAAAGGTTTCGTCCGGTGCTTGCCTCAAGAAGCCGGGCCGTGAACGTGGTCTGACGCTCGGCGTCGCGGTGGCAACCACCATGCCTGATGACGTCCCATTCATGGATATGGTCGACGTGTTGTCGAAGGTGTTGACGATACCGATCGAGCTCGATGTTCCGGTGTATTGGCCCGACAAGATCGTCCCGGCGTATTGTTGCTGCACACCGCTATCGCCCACGCTGATGACGAGGACGCCTTCAATCGCGTCACGCGCGAGTCCCTGCTGAACCTCGGCATTGGTGTAGGTCCGTGTCGGTGGGAACAGCATCAGCGCGTCGTCAGCGACGACGCCGCGTTTCCGCGCCTCCTCGGCGATGTTGGTTTGAATGCTCGTGACGAGCGGACCGGGTCCAGAGACGTAAGCGACCATGCGGCCGATCGGCTTCGCCGGCAATTGTCGGTCGGCATATCCCTGCATCGATGTCGTGATGCAACCCGACAAGGCAATGGCAGCCAATGGAATCGCGACGACTGTTCTTGCCCAATTCATCGAAGCGCCCCGGCAATAAATCAAAGACTGCAACGCTCGATTGTGCCTTGGATTGGCCGAACTGGCCAGTCGGCATGTGGACAACCTTACGCCGTCGTCATCCCAAAAAACCGCTTCACGGTGGCGGCGTACAAAAATGGAGCTATGCGGCGCCGCTTCCGGCGCACAGCCCCCGGCGCCGATGGTGGCTTGATGATCAGGCCTTGCCCTGTGGGAAGCGCGAGAATGGCGACGCCATGCTGAGAGGCCCAAGCGTCGAATGCACGCTTCTGGGCTTCGTAGCGGACGAAACCATAATCGTCGAGCAGGACCGGGGCGCCGGGCTGGAGCTTGCTCCAGAAGTGGTCGATGGCCGCGATCTCGGGCGTGACATTGTTCATGTCGATCGACAGATAAGCGATGGCATTGATGTCGACGGTCGACAGGCTCGATGGGACACTGCCACGAATGATTTCGACGTTGTCGTATTCGGCGAAGTTGCGAACGGCATCCTCGTAGATGTCGGTCTTGTACATCTCTCTGAAGTAGCCGAGGTTGCCGCTTGCGGCCTCCTCATCGGTGACGAGGCGCTCGTCGACACCGGTAAACGTATCAAACAGAAAAAATCGACGTTGGAGGTTGTTCCAGTCGAGATAGTGCATGATTGAAGAGCTGAGCATGCCGCGACATACGCCGCATTCGACGAAATCGCCGCCAAGGCTGACGCCGATGCTGGCGCACCAGAGCGCAACATGCGTCCGCCAAAAATAGCGAGGCTCATAGCCCTCGGCGGCGACGCCACGTTCGTAGGCGGCGACGAAGCGGGGATCCCGCATGAAGTCATGGTTGTGCACGATCGCGGGATCGGTCCGCAGTCCCGCGTAGTCGTATACGGGCGTGTAGAGCCGGGGGCCGGCAACGTCCGGAGTCGAGGGCTCGCTCGTGTAGGTGCCGTCGTTCGCTCCGGCCAGTTGCAGCTTGAGCTTGATGAGCTCGGTCGACATCTCACGAAGCGCCAAACTCTCGCGCTGCAGGTTCTGGAGATAGCTGGCCGATACCGTCTCCGTCAGTTCGCTGGCTTGCGAATCCGTTGGGACCTGATCCTCACCTTCGTTGTCCAATCGCGCGGGATCGACTTCGGCGGCGTCGTTCGGTCCTGCCTCGTTGTCCTGCTCGCTTGCATGTCCATTGCGGGCCAACGAGACCAGCTGATGGAGCGTCGATTGGCGAATGAGTTGGAAGCCGACGCCGTTGAGCAGCCGGTTGATCACGGCGCCATAGCTTGCAGACATGCTGGCTCCACTGGCGCGAACGCCTTGCCAAAAAGGCCTTACTGGAATTCGATGAAAATGACTTGCGATACCTTTGGTTGTCGACCTTAGCACCCTGCTTGCGCAGACTGCAATTCCGGCAGACGTGGAGGTGCCGACATGATCGAGCTGACGCGCGAGAGCGGACGCGCGGTGATCGGGCAGCTTCTTCGTGACATCGCCTTGGTGGAAGAGATCATGGAGACGTCCCGCCAGGTTCGCACGAGCATCGTAGCCAAGGAAATGACTGAGGATCCAAAGCCGCGTGAGGATCGAGGGCGTTCGACTCATCGAATATGAAATCGAGTTTGCGATCGAGACCCATCCAGCCCGCCGCTTACGGGCGATCGAGGCCACGCATCGTCTTACCGATGTTCCGACGTGGCCAAGGGAGGCGTCTGCCAGGCTGACTATTCGATCGTTCGGGATCTTGGTGAGCGCGCCGGGACTCGAACCCGGGACCCCATGATTAAAAGTCACGTGCTCTACCGGCTGAGCTACGCGCTCGCTTCCAAGAAGCGGTGCGACGGCAGGGCCGTCACGGTCCGGATCGTCGGCAGGTCCCCATCGGAACGCTCTAGGCGTGGCCGTGGTTCACTGCGGCATGAGATCGGGGCGGCAAAAAAACCCGACCTTGGGCCGCATGCTGTCGTGGGCGCTGTGTAGGGGGTGGGTCCGTTCCGGTCAATAGGGCGGGCGGGGGAAACCACGGGAGATCGACGATCGTTTCGGGCGCGGCGATGACGGTGCCGTAGCCCGCCATGAGCCGCCATCATGAGCCGCCGTCGGCGCTCGAGAGCGCGGCAGCGGAGGCGACCTGCGGGGGCTCACGGGCCGTCGCAATGACCCCGGGTGTCGCTGCCGCCTGCGCCCCCTCGGGCCCAGGCGTCCGCTCATTCGGGCTACGCGGCGCAGGCTTCCGCAGGCCTCGCTCGGCGCTACGCCTTCTCCGCCGCCTTCGTTGCCGCCGCGCTCAGCGGCGCCGGTTGCATTCCGGGCCCGGCCAGCTCGGGCACCCAGACCGGGCGCAGGCCGATCAGCTCGGCGGTGCGGACGGTGGCGTGGCGCCAGAACTCGAAGGAGTTGATGCGGGACATCTCCAGCAGCGCGATGGCGACCGCTGAGAGGAACGGCAGGCTCTCCAGGATCAGGACGGCGGCGAAGATGTAGAGCTCGGTGATGGCAAGCGTGTTGGTCACGATCAGAATCGTGGCGCCGATCAGGAGCAGGGCGCCGATCACGGCCTCCCAGAACGCCTGGAACTCGATCGACATCCGCGACAGGCCGCCCTTGGACGTGCGGGCGAACGCCAGGTGCTCGGTGATCAGGCCCTGCGCCACGGCGCGGCTGACCGTCCACTGCACGCTCATCGCCGCGACCATCGCGCCCAGCATCTGCCACGGCTTCACCGCCACCCGCAGCCGGTAGAGAATCAGGAAGTGGGCGAGCGAGACCACGAAGGCGGCGAGGATCGGGATGGTCAGGATCTTGTCGGGAATGGCGATGCCGGCGAAGGCAACGATCGGCGTCCAGATCAGGTTGAGGATCGCCACCACGACGCCGAGGCTCTCGGCGCCGAGCCAGTTGAGCCAGCCGAGCGAGAACTCGCGCTTCTGGTCCGAGGTCAGCCGGCTGTGGCCGGGCAGGAAGCGGCGCCAGTGCTTCTTGACGATCTGGAAGCCGCCATAGGCCCAGCGATGGCGCTGCTTCTTGAACGCCTCGTAGGTGTCGGGCAGGAGGCCCTGGCCGTAGCGGGTGTTGGTGTAGTGGGTCTGCCAGCCGAGCTCCTGGATCGCGAGGCCGAGATCGGTGTCCTCGCAGATCGTGTCGCTCGACCAGCCGCCGGCCATGTCCATCGCCGCGCGCCGGATCAGGCACATCGTGCCGTGCACGATGATCGCGTTCTCCTCGTTGCGCTGAACCATGCCGATGTCGAAGAAGCCGGCGTACTCGCCGTTCATGATGTAGTGCATCAGCGACAGGTGCTCGTCGCGATGCTCCTGCGGCGCCTGCACCAGGCCGACGGCGGGGTCGGCGAAGGCCGGCACGAGGTCGGAGAGCCAGTCCGGCGTCACGACATAGTCGGCGTCGATGATGCCGATGATCTCGGCATCGACAGCGGTGCGCTCCATCGCGATGCGCAGCGCGCCGGCCTTGAAGCCCTTGACCTTCTCGGCGTTGATGAACTTGAAGCGCTCGCCGAGCATGCGGCAGTGATCCTGGATCGGCTGCCAGAACGCCGGGTCGGGCGTGTTATTGATGATGCAGACGACCTCGTAGTTCGGGTAGTCGAGGCGGGCCAGCGCATCGAGCGTCTGCTTCATCATGTCGACCGGCTCGAAATAGGCCGGCACGTGGATCGACACCTTGGGGCAGTAGTCCGGCGCGGCGGCGCGGTCACGCGCGGCCTTGTCGCGGGTCAAGAGGCGCCGCGGCTCGCGGCCGAAGGCGATCGCGGCGATCTCCTCGATGCGGGCCATCGCGATGAGGATCAGGGGAACCAGGAGGATCAGGCCCAGCGTCAGCGCGAAGGTCGAGCCCCAGACGAAATAGTGCACGTTCCAATAGGCGAAGACGTTGGAGACCCAGGCACCGACGCCATGTGCCGTGATGGCGAGCATCATGGCCTGCAGCACGGTCGGCTGGCGCAGCCGCACGATCGGCAGCGACAAGAGCACGCCGACCAGCAGCGCGATGGTTGCGAGCTGCCAATAGTCGGGATTCACGATCGGGCCGGTCCAGGCGAATTTCGCCTCGCGCGCGGCGTTGAGGACGCCCCAGTACGGGCCGACGCCGCCTTCGAAATATTTCCAGGGCTGATCGATCGCCTCGACGATGTTGTATTCCATACCGATCGAGGCGGCCTGGGCCAGAAAATTGCGCAACACCTTCGCCTGCCGGAGCGGGCCCGGCACGGCGGGGCCGCGGCCGTCGCCGCTGCGGCTGTAGCCCTGGCTCGGCCAGCCGAACTCGGCGATCATGATGCGCTTGCCGGGGAACTGCTTCTTCAGGAGCTGATAGCGATCCACCGCCTGATCGACGGCCTGGTCGTCGGTGAAGAATTCCCAATAGGGCAGGACGTGCGCGGCGATGAAGTCGACATTGGCCGCGAGCTCGGGGTTGTCGCGCCAGGTGTTCCAGACGTCGCCGGTGGTGACGGGCACGTTGACCGACTTCTTCACGCGCTTGATCTTCTCGATCAGCTCATCGACCTTCTGGGTCGCCGTGAGGATGGTCTCGTTGCCGACCACGATGCCGATGACGTTGCTGTTGCGGCGGGCGAGGGTGATGGCCGACTGGATCTCGCGCTCGTTGCGGTCCGGATCCTTGTCGATCCAGGCGCCGAGCATCACCTTCAGCCCCGCCTCCGCCGCCAGCGGCGGCACGATCTCGAGGCCGCCGGTAGACGAGTAGAGCCGGATGGCCCGCGTCATCGTGGCGAGCTTCTTCATGTCGGCGCGGATGCGTTCCGGCGAGGCCACGGTGTTGGCGCCGGGAGCCCCGGTTCCTTCATGCGGATCGTAGGAGACGCTCTGCAGCAGGCCGGTGAAACTGGGGGCCTCCTGTTTGTCCTGCAGCAGTCCCCAGAGGGCGGCGTGCACAGCGGTGACGAGGAGCAGGACGGCGACAACGGCACGCATTGGAGGGGCAACCATTCCTAGGATCAAGTCAGCGGTGAAGCGGAGCGGTCGATCGCCGTTCCATCTCGGGTATCCGATGCTACCGGGATCACGTTCGCGGGCGACGTCCGACGACGAGCGGCGAAGGCGATCATTCTCACGCCGTCACAGCCGAAGGCCGCGACATCATATGTCATCCCAACAGAGCCCAATCCTGCTGAACGGTGCCTGAACCGGGGCGAGGCTCAGGCGCGCGTCGACGACCTCGATCGTATCTCGGCCGTATCCTGCCACGTGATCGGAGCGCTGTCATGCCGCAGCCGCGCATGGCGCCTCGTCGTCGGGATCGTGCGTCCTGCCCGCCTTCAGGCGCCGGTCACTTCGCCGGAGGCTGCGCGGGCGAGGGCGAGGCCTGGGGAGCGGGCTGCTGCGTCGGTGCTGGCGAAGCCTGCGCGGCCGGGGTCGAGGCCGGGCCTGGCGCAGGCGCCGCAGCCACCTGCGGCTTGGCGTCCGGATTGATCCAGCAGCCGTGGACGTGGTTGTTCAGCGAGTTCGGCACCTTCGGATCGATCTGCGGGATGAAACGCGTCAGGCAGCGGAAAGCGGCCTGAACGTGGCCGCCGGGGCAACCGAACCGGTCGTAGAGATCGAGGTGGCGGAAGGCGGTATCGAGGTCGTCGTTGTACATCAACTGGACGACGCGGCGGCCGAGCCAGACGCATTCGGGATTGCCGGCCGGGCCGCCACTGAGCGCCTGGGACGCTTCGGTGAATTCGTCGGCCTTGCGCTGGTTCTCCTTCGACACGTCGGCCGGATTGGCCGCCTGCGGCTTTTGGTCCTGGGGATGGTCGCTGCCGCTCTGGGCGAGCGCGCCGGGCGCGCCGATGAGGAGCACGAGGCCCAGAGCCGCCGACAGGCGCGAAACCGAAAACTTGGAGTGGAGCACGCGTCGACCCATAAATTCCCCGATTGTTGCCTTCGTGCCGTCCCCTGACGGACGCAGTGTTGATGCCGATCAAATCAGCCCCGATTGCGGCGGGAGATTGATTCCGACTGTCGCAGAGCGTTCCTAACGGGCGCTTGCGCAGGGGCCCAATCTGGGTTGCGACGTTGCGACGGCCGGGGCCAACCGGGATTCCCAATGACCGGAATCTCGGATTTTGTCCAGCAACGTACCAACTTTCTCGCGTCATCGTAAAAGGGCGATGTGGAGCGGGTACGCCGGGAGCGCCGGAGGGCCCGATCGCCTACTTGGCAGATCGCCGCCGACCGGGTAATCGACACCACCCTGCCTGGAGACACGGAACTGAAATCCCTTCCTACGCCGCTGGCGCTTCTGCTCATATCCTTGGGTGTCATCGCCGCCGCGTGGTGGTGGCTGGCCCAGCCGATCATGCTCGCGCGCGCGCCGATCGAACCAGCTTCGAAGCTGCAGTGCGTGTCCTATGCGCCGTTCCGCGGCCAGCAGAGCCCGCTGGATCCGACCACCCATATCGACGCCGAGCAGATCGAGCAGGATCTGGTGCAGCTCGCCAAGATCTCCGAATGCGTGCGCACCTATTCGATCGAGAACGGTCTCGACCAGGTGCCGGGAATCGCCGCCCGCGTCGGCATCAAGGTGATCCAGGGCATCTGGCTCGGCTCCAACAAGCTGAAGAACCAGCAGCAGATTGGCATCGCGGTCGACCTGATCAAGCGCTACCCGAAGGTGATCACGGCCGTGGTGGTCGGCAACGAGGTGCTGCTGCGCGGCGAGATGACATCAGCCGATCTGGCCGCGACCATCCGCAGCGTCAAGGCGCAGGTCACGATTCCCGTCACCTATGCCGACGTCTGGGAGTTCTGGCTGCGCAACCGCGAGCTCTACGACATCGTCGACTTCGTCACGGTTCATATCCTGCCGTATTGGGAGGACATCCCGGTGCGCGCGAAATTCGCCGCCTCCCATGTCGACGCCATCCGCCAGCAGGTCGGCGTCGCCTTTCCGGGGAAGGAGATCCTGATCGGCGAGACCGGCTGGCCGAGCGAGGGGCGCATGCGCGAGGGCGCGCTGCCGTCGCGGGCCAACCAGGCCCGCGTGGTGTCCGAGATCCTCAGCCTCGCCAAGCGCGAGAACTTCCGCGTCAACCTGATCGAGGCCTATGACCAGCCGTGGAAGCGCAAGCTCGAAGGCACGGTCGGCGGCTATTGGGGCCTGATCAGCGACGATACGCGGGCGCTGAAATATCCGCCGGGCGAGCCGGTCAGCAACTATCCGCTGTGGAAGCTGCAGATGGGCGGCGGCATGATCCTGTCTTTCGTGGTGTTCCTGGCCGGCTGGCTGACGGTGCGGCGCCGGCCCTGGCCGCCGCACCTCTCGGCCTGGGTCGGGGTCGGGATCTCCGCGACGACGGCGGGCGGGCTGTTCGGCATGGCCGCGGACAAGATGTTCTATGAGAGTCTCGGTGCCGGCGGCTGGCTGCATTGGGGGGCGCTGCTCGCGGCCGGCGTCCTGGCGCCGATCCTCAGCGCCAATGCGACGATGGCCGGGCGGCCGTTGCCGACCTTCCTCGACCTGCTCGGACCGAATGACGGCCGCAAGCAGTTGAAGATCACCTACCTGCTGGGCCTGGTCCTCGTCGTGACGGTGCTGATTGCGGCCGAGACGGCGCTCGGCTTCGTGTTCGACCCGCGCTACCGCGATTTCCCGTTCGCCAGCCTGACCATGGCGGTGGTGCCGTTCGCGATGCTGCTCGGCAATCGTCCGGCGCAGGGTCCCCGGCCGATCGCCGAGGCCAGCTTCGCCGGCCTGCTCGCGATCTCCTCGGTCTACGTGATCTACAACGAGGGCCGCGACAACTGGCAGGCGATGTGGACCTGCGCGATGTATCTGCTGCTGGCGTTTACGCTGTGGCGGGCGCGGGCCGCGCAAAGCCGAGGATGAGCAGGCCGATCGCCAGCCCCGACAGCACGATGTTGTAGAGCACGATGCCGAGGCCAGCGGCGATCAGCCCGCCGGTCAGCAGCACGATCGACGGCCGCATCACGTGCAGCACTGCGATCACCAGCGCCGTGGCGCCGAACACCGAATTCTTGAACAGCGTGGTCGCAACCGCCCGGCTCTTGCAGGCCAGCGTCTGCAGGCCGGCGTCGCAGGCGAGCGCGACGCTCGACAGCTCGATCGCCAGATAGCGCAGATAGAGGGCATAGCCGACGGTGACGAAGCCTATGATCAGGAGCCATTGCACCTGATAGGGCGAGAGGCGGAACGGGGTCTTTTTCATGCGCGGGACTATGCTGCGGAAAGGACGTGCGGACAAGCCGCAAAGCCGGTTCGCGGACTGCTTTCACAATCCGTCCCAACCGGCTTTGGCCGCACGTCGATTCGAGCCTCAGGAGCGGCGGAAGAACGACGACAGCGCCGACGGCTGTTCGGGCTTGGGCGCCTCTGCCGGCGGCGGTGCCGGCGCGGCCGCGGCCGGCGGCTCCTCGCGCTTGCCGTGACGCTGCTGCTGGGCCTGTGGCTGATACGTGCGCCGGCGCTGCACCGGCTTCTGGGCGGCAGCCGCGGGCGCGGCCGGCTTGGCCGCCTCCGGCTCCTCGCGGACCGCGAGGCGCTGGCCGTCATAGACGGTGGTCTCGCAAGCGCGCTGGCTCTCGGCGAGGACCGCGCAGATCTTCGCCGCCGTCGCCGCGTCGCCCAATGGGCCGGCGCCGAGCCGCAGTTGCATACCTGGACCGCCCCGGCCTTCCTTCAGGATGATGATCGGCCTGAGCAGGGCGAGATCGGCATGGGTCTTCACGAGATCCCGCCACAGCGCCCGCAGGCCGCCGAGCGAGTTGGCTCCGCCGAGATCGACGGCGAATTCGGTCTTCTGGACCGCCGTGACCGCGGCGTCGGTGCTGTCGCTGCCCTTGGCGCCGGCGGCCTCTGCGGGTTCGGCTTTTGCGAGCCTGTCGGTCTCGGCCGGCTTGCCGGCCGGGTCCGAGGCACCACCCGGCGGCTTGGATCCGGTCGCAGCCGGCGATGCGGACGAGGCTGACGGTGTCGGCGACGGGGCGGAAGAGACGGGCGATGACGAAGCCCCCGATAGCCCGGCCGACATCGGCTTGGCCTGCTCCTGTTTCGTCTTGTCGGCGCTCGCGGCAGCCGGCGGGGTACTCGGCTGAGCCGGACTGGTTCCGGCCGCCCCGTTGGGAACCGGCATGAACGGCGACGCGTTCGCGTATGCGGGCAAGGGGCCGGGTGGCGGGGAACCCGACGGGGCCGCCACCGGGGCCTGGGACTCGACGGCAGCGATCTGTGGCGCGGGGGGCGCCTTGCTGCCGGGGGCGGGATTCGCGGTCGCCTGGGCGCTCTGCTTGGCCAGCGCGCCGGTCACCGAGTCCAATCCCTGCTCGAGCACCGTCACGCGCGCGTACAGCCGGTCGCGATCGGTGTTGAGCGTCTCGATGGCCGCGCCGAGCTGGCGCGCCTCGCCCTGGGTCTCACGGGCCAGCGACTGCAGCAGTTGCGCCTGGCGCGACAGATCGGCCGCGGAAACACGGTCCTGCCGCCATCCCTGTGCGGCCTGATTGGTGAAAACGGCCAGGCCGACGGCGCCGACGGCGCCAGCCCCCCACCAGCCGAGCCGCCACAGCGCGCGGCGATCGAACTCGTTCTCGTCAGCAAACAGTCCGGACAGAGTCGCGCCCGTCTTCTCAGCTCCATTCGTGCCGGCGGATTTGCGGGAGTCCCTAGCCATGAACCTGCCTTAATCGAATCACGAAGCGAACATTAACAGGAAAACCACCAGGGGCTTGAGCCGGTGCGGCTTGCCCCGCGCAGAAAACGCATTATGACAGCGCGACCTATGCGCTCCCTTCATCCCAGGTGTTTCATGACCGCTCGATCCAGTCTGACCATCGTGCTTGCGGCAGGCGAGGGCACCCGGATGCGCACGAGCGTGCCCAAGGTGTTGCATCCCATCGCCGGCGAATCACTGCTCGCGCACGTCCTGGCGGCGGCGCCGCACGGGGATGGCGCCAGCATCGCGGTGGTGGTGGGGCCGGGGCACGACGCGGTCGAGAAGGAAGCCAGGCGCCTGCGCCCGGATGCGGATATCTTCGTCCAGCGCGACCGGCTGGGGACGGCGCATGCGGTGCTGGCGGCGCGGCAGGCGATCGCGCGCGGCGCAGACGATCTGCTGGTCGCATTCGGCGACACGCCGCTGATCACGGCCGAGACGTTCGCGCGGCTGCGGGCGGCGCTGGCGCAGGGCGCAGCGCTCGCCGTGCTCGGCTTTCGCGCCGCCGATCCGACCGGCTACGGACGCCTGCTGCTCGACGGATCGAAGCTGGTCGCGATCCGCGAACAGGCCGATGCGAGCGAAGCGGAGCGGGCGATCACGCTGTGCAACGCCGGCGTGATGGCGATGGACGGTCGTCGCGCGCTCGCGATCCTCGACCGGATCGGCAACGCCAACAGCAAGGGCGAGTATTATCTCGTTGACGCGGTGGCGATCGCGCGCGAGCAGGGGCTCGACGCGGTCGTGATCGAGACGTCTGAAGACGAAGTGCGCGGCATCAACACCAAGGCGCAGCTCGCCGAGGCCGAGGCCGTGATGCAGACCCGGTTGCGCCGCGCGGCGATGGATGCGGGCGTGACGCTGATCGCGCCGGAGACCGTCTATCTCGCCGCGGATACGACGTTCGGCAAGGACGTGACTATCGAGCCGTTCGTCGTGATCGGCCCCGGCGTGTCGATCGGCGACGGCGCCGTGGTGCATTCGTTCTCGCACATCGTGCAATCCAAGCTCGGCCGCAACAGCCTGCTCGGGCCGTTCGCGCGGCTGCGGCCCGGTACGTCGCTCGGCGACGGCGCCAAGATCGGCAATTTCGTCGAGGCCAAGGCCGCAGTGCTGGAGGCGGGCGTGAAGGTCAATCACCTGTCCTATATCGGCGACGCCCATGTCGGCGCCAATTCCAACATCGGTGCCGGCACCATCACCTGCAACTATGACGGCTTCAACAAGCACAAGACGAACATCGGCGAGGGCGCCTTCATCGGCACCAACACCTCGCTGGTGGCGCCGATCAACATCGGCGCCCGCGCCTATATCGGCTCAGGCTCGGTGATCACGCGCGACGTGCCCGACGATGCGCTGGCGCTGGAGCGCAGTCCTCAGACGACGCGCGAAGGCGCCGCGGCGCGCTTTCGGAATGCCAAGCAACGCCACAAGAAGTGAGCTGAAACATCAGCTTTCGTCGTCCTGGAACTCGGCGAACATCGCACGTGTCAAACGCCAGCCGCGGCGGGTGGCGTGCTTGACCGGCTCGTTGGTACGGTGCTTGATAGGCATCGGCTTGAGCTCGTTGCTCAAGGTCGGCGGCGGCCAGTGCGCCAGATGGCTCCCGGACGTCGGATGCGACAGGCTCAGCGGGCTGGTGCCCTTGGGATCAGTTGGGCGGCGGCTATAGGTCATGGCGTCCTCTCCGACGCGACAGTCTCTGCGCAAAAGCGTTGACCTGGCGTTAAGTGCGCTCCGAACTGGACCTCCGCATCGAACCGGAGTTGCCTGCAGGCCCTCGGTTAGGGCTCCCACTTAACCCTGTCGCAATCCGCAATAATTATTGAATCCTGAAAGCGCGCCGTTTTCGTTAAGACAATGCCACGCTTTTGAATCTCTCTCGACGATTTGGGGACTGGCGCTGATGTGCGGAATCATCGGGATCCTGGGACGCGGGCCGGTTGCCGAGCATCTCGTCGATTCCCTGAAACGTCTCGAATATCGCGGCTACGATTCCGCGGGCGTCGCCACGCTCGAGGGCGATCATCTGGACCGGCGGCGCGCCGAGGGCAAGCTGAAGAACCTCGAGAAGCGGCTCGGGCAGCAGCCGCTGAAGGGACACGCCGGCATCGGTCACACCCGCTGGGCCACCCACGGCAAACCGACCGAGAGCAACGCGCATCCGCATGCGACTGACAACGTTGCCGTGGTGCATAACGGCATCATCGAGAATTTTCGCGAACTACGGGCCGAGCTCGAAAAGCAGGGCGCCAAATTCGCATCCGAGACCGACACCGAGACCGTCGTCCATCTGGTCAATTCCTATCTGCTGAAGGGCCACACCCCGCAACAGGCCGTGGCTGCGTCGCTGCCGCAGTTGAAGGGCGCGTTCGCGCTGGCGTTCCTGTTCAAGGGCCACGGCAATCTCCTGATCGGCGCCCGCAAGGGCTCGCCGCTGGCGATGGGCTATGGCGACGGCGAGATGTTCCTGGGCTCGGACGCGATCGCGCTGGCGCCGTTCACCGATACGATCAGCTATCTCGATGACGGCGACTGGGTCGAGATCACCCGCGACGCCGGCATCATCCACGATGCAACGGGCGCGGTGGTGAAGCGCGAGGTGCTGAAATCCGGCGCGTCGTCGTTCCTGGTCGACAAGGCCAACTATCGCCATTTCATGGCCAAGGAAATCCACGAGCAGCCGGAGGTCGTCGGCCACACCTTGGCACGCTACGTCGACATGGGCACCGAGCGCGTGATGCTGCCGGCGCGGCTGCCGTTCGACTTCAAAGATATCCAGCGCATCTCGATCACCGCCTGCGGCACCGCAAGCTACGCCGGCTTCGTCGCCAAATACTGGTTCGAGCGCTTCGCGCGGGTGCCGGTCGAGCTCGACGTCGCCTCGGAGTTCCGCTACCGCGAGGCGCCGCTCCGCCAGGGCGATCTCGCCATCTTCATCTCGCAATCCGGCGAGACCGCCGACACCCTGGCGGCGCTGCGCTACGCCAAGTCGCAAGGCGTGCATACGCTCTCCGTCGTCAACGTGCCGACCTCGACGATCGCGCGCGAGAGCGAGATCGTGATGCCGACGCTTGCGGGCCCCGAGATCGGCGTCGCCTCGACCAAGGCCTTCACCTGCCAGCTGATGGTGCTGGCGGCGCTGGCGATTGCCGCCGGCCGCGGCCGCGGCGAGCTCTCTGAGGCCGACGAGGCCAAGCTGGTGCACGGCCTCGTCGAGGTGCCGCGGCTGATTGCGGCGGCGCTGACGGTCGAGCCGCAGATCGAGAAGCTCGCGCGCGAGATCGCCAAGTCGAAGGACGTGCTGTATCTCGGCCGCGGCACCTCCTATCCGCTGGCGCTGGAAGGCGCGCTGAAGCTGAAGGAGATCTCCTACATCCATGCCGAGGGCTATGCCGCCGGTGAGCTCAAGCATGGCCCGATCGCGCTGATCGACGAGACCATGCCGGTCGTCGTCATTGCGCCCTATGATCGCGTGTTCGAGAAGACGGTGTCGAACATGCAGGAGGTCGCCGCGCGCGGCGGCAAGATCATCCTGATGACCGATGCCAAGGGCGCCGAGGAGGCGACCGTGGACTCGCTGGTCACGATCATCATGCCGGACATGGCCGCGACGTTCACGCCGATCGTCTACGCCATCCCGGTCCAGCTCCTGGCCTATCACACCGCCGTGGTGATGGGGACGGACGTCGACCAGCCGCGCAATCTCGCCAAGTCGGTCACGGTGGAGTAGGCGGCGACGTCGCCTGGGATGCTTCGCTGCTGGAGCCAGCACCTTGTGGGCTCATGCCTCGCTCTCGTCACATCGTCATGGCCGGGCTTGTCCCGGCCATCCAGGTTCTCCGGCGCGCTGAGCACGACGTGGAGGACGGGGCCGTCGCCGCGCCGAAGCGGCTTCGGCCGCGCAGGCGGGACGAGCCGGGGCATGGCCCGGAGGTAATTGCCGGATTTGGCGCAGCCCTGATTTTACCGACGACGCGCTTGTCATCGGATCCACAATCCGACATCAGCATGTCGCGACGACCCCGGCAGCGGATCGGCCGGTCCGCTTCCGGATAGGGATCCCGATGGCCCTCAACACCTGGCTGCTGTTCTTCGTCACGTCGGTGGGCATCTCCCTGACGCCCGGGCCGAACGGTCTGCTCGCCTTGACCCACGGGGCGCTGCATGGCGGCCGCAGGACATTATTCACGATCGCGGGCGGCCTGATCGGCTTCATCCTCGTCATCGCGCTGTGCATGTTCGGCATCGGTGCGCTGGTGCAATCGTCGATCACCTGGCTTGTGGTCCTGAAGTGGGTTGGCGGACTCTATCTCGCCTGGCTCGGGATCAAGCTATGGTTCGCGCCGCCGGTGGGCGTCGATCTGGCCGGCCAGATCGTGGCGGCCCGCTCGCACGTGCTGTTCCGCCAGGGCTTCCTGACCGCGGCGACCAACCCGAAATGCCTGCTGTTCTTCAGCGCCCTGCTGCCACAGTTCATCGACCCCGATCGCAGCCTGGCGGTGCAGTTCGCCGTCGTGGCCGTCACCTATACGGTGACCGAGTTTGTCACCGAATGCGCCATTGCCAGCGCGGCGGCCCAGGTTCGTCCATGGCTCGCCCGGGTCGGGCGGCGCTTCAACCAGGTCTGCGGCGGCATCTTCGTGGCGGTCGGCCTGGCCCTGCCGCTGCGTAGCGCCTAGGGCAGCGCGTTTGCCCTTTTGAGTGGCTCCTCGCCGCAGCAGGGATTGAAATCGACGCCTTGCGCGTTGACTTGGTGCCCGGCTGCCGGGCCACAGGTCAGCGGCAAAGCGCGCATGTGTCGGAAAGAGGGCCTTCGCCCTTCAAAAATCTGCTAAGACCCCTAGGTGAGATTTGATCCGACCCGGAAGTTCGCATGAGTTCCCGCGACGACCTGCCGCCTGAGACCGATCCCTTGGCCGATGCTCCGGCCGAGACGCCCCATCATGGGCTGATGTTCCGGTTTCGCAACTATTTCCTGACCGGCCTCGTCGTCGCCGGTCCCGTCGCCATCACGCTCTACATCACCTGGTGGTTCGTGACCTGGGTGGACGGGCTGGTCCGGCCGTTCGTGCCGCTGGTCTATCGTCCGGAGACCTATCTGCCGTTCGGCGTGCCCGGCTCCGGCCTGATCGTAGCCGTGATCGGGCTGACGCTGCTCGGCTTCCTGACGGCCAACCTGATCGGCCGCACCCTGGTCGACCTCGGCGAGCGGCTGCTCGGCCGCATCCCGGCGGTGCGGGCGATCTATCGCGGCCTCAAGCAGGTGTTCGAGACGCTGTTCTCGGGCAAGGGCTCGAGCCTGCGCCGTGTCGGCCTGGTCGAGTTTCCCTCGCCCGGCATGTGGTCGATCGTCCTGATCTCGCAGCCGCCGAGCGCGGAGATTTCGAGCCGGCTGCCCGGTGACGACGAGCAGATCTCGGTGTTCTTGCCGTGCGCACCGAACCCCACCACCGGCTTCTTCTTCTATCTGCCGCGGAGCAAGATCATCGAGGTCGACATGAGCGCCGAGGACGCGGCGACGCTGATCATGTCCTGCGGCGTGGTGCAGCCGGGATCGGACCAGCAGAAAAAAGTCGCGGCGCTGGCCAACATGGCCAACGCCGCGCGCCTCGCCAACGCACCCGCGCAGCCAGCGCCGCACCGCGAGCCCGAGCCGGCCAAGGCGGACTAGGCTGAAAGGCCGACTGGCGCGAAAGGCCAGCCACTGCGGAAGAGCTAGGCCGCATCCTGCGGAACGAACACGCGCAGGCGATGCCCGTCCGGATCGAGCGCGACGAACGTGGTTCCGAAATCCATCCGTGTCGGCGCCTGCGCGATCGAAAGTCCGCGCGCCTTCCAGTCGTCGTGCAGCCGCTGGACCTCGCCGGCATCGCCGACCGCGAACGCGACCTCGCCGAAGCCTGCGGCGCCCGTCGCTGGCGGCTCGACCGTGTGCCGCGACCACAAGCCCAGCATGACGCCCTCGCGCAGCGGCAGCATGGCAAACGTCGGCGATTGTTCGATCGCGGGCCGGCCGAGCAGATCCGCATAGAAGGCCGCGCTCCTCGGCGGATTGTCGACATAGAGGATCAGGAAATTGAAGTCGGGCATCGTCATCTCTCCGGTGGCGGCGCCGGCTGCGGCGCTTCAGCCACACGACTAGCCGAGCCCTCTGCCAGATTCTGTCAGCAGCCTTCGTGAGCATGGTCGGTGGCGGTCCGGTCCGCCCAGCGGGCGAACGTGCGCATCGCGGCGCTTTGCACTGCATGATGATGCGGGGAAAGCACAGCCACGGATGTCATCGTTCCTACAACCAATGGGCGGTGGTGTTTCGAATGGTCACCATGGAAACATCGGGCAAACAAAAGTAGGGCGTTGGGGAGGCGCGTAGGATGCCTGTGAGTAGGACGACATTGTTGTGCGCGGTCGCGCTGTCTGCGGCGTCCCTGCAACTGACCGCGCCGGCAGCAGCCCAGACCACCTATACGCGCATTCAGGCTTTTGGCGACAGCTACGCCGACACGGGCAATCTCTGGACCTTCACCGGCGGCGCCGGCAAGCTGCCGCTCTATCCCACCGGTCGCTTCAGCGGCGGCACGAATTTCGTCGACACGACCTCGGCGCTGCTCGGCATTCCCCAGCTCAACTACGCGATCGGCGGCGCCATGGCGGGCGATACCAACGTGGTGGCGCCGGGCATTCCCGGCTTCTTCCAGGAATGGAGCGGACTGACGGGCTTCTCCAGCAGGATCTCGTCGACAGACCTGGTCGAGATCTCGGTCGGCGGCAACGATGCGCGGGCCTATTACCGCGCCGGCGGCTCGCTCGCTGGCGCGCCGACGGCCGCGGCCGTCACGGCCCAGCAGGCCATGGCCGGCATCAACGCGCTGGTCGGGGACGGCGCGCGCAGTATCGTGTTCACGGCCGGCGATGTCAGCACCTTGCCGGAGGCCGTTGGCAACGCCAATGCCCCGGCCGGCAAGGCCTACAGCACGACCTATAACAGCCTGATGCAGCAGTCGCTCGCTGGCGTCGCGCGTTCGGGCGTGCGTGTCGAGTACGTCGACACCGGACTGATCGGCACGCTGATCCAGGCCAATCCGTCGCGCTATGGCTTCACCAATGTCGGCGCCTGTCCGATCGCCTGCATCGGCAATCCTGCGCTGCAGAACCAGTATCTGTTCTACGTCGATGGCGTGCACCTGACGTCACACGGCTTCGAGGTGCTGGGGCAGTACATCGTCAACCGCCTCAACGCGCCGCTGACCTTCGCGCCGCAAGGCGAGGTGGGGTCGATCACCGCGATGGGCTTCGCCTCGACCCTGTTCGGCAAGCTCGACATGTTCCGCGAGACCGCGGGCTTTGCTCCGTCGACGATGAACGCCTATGGGGCAATGGGCCGCCCGCCCTACACCAAGGCGCCGCCGCTCGCGCCGGTCAGTCCATGGTCGTTCTACATGCAGGGCAATGGTGGCGTCAGCGACCGCCAGGGCAGCGCCGCCTCGAACGGCTTCAATCTCGACAGCATCGGCGGCACCATTGGCGTCGAGTACCGGCTGTCGGCGAACACCATGATCGGTACCGCCTTCGACTATTCCAATCCAAAGGCGAGGCTGTTCAACAGCGCCGGCACCACGGATGCTAACTCCTATCAGTTCGGCCTCTACGGGGCCTGGGCCAGCAGCAGCCTGTTTGCCGAGGGCCTGGCGACGATCGGCCATCAGGACTATCGCAACACGCGGCCGGGCGTGGTCGACACCATCACCTCCAACCCCGGCGGCACCACCTTCGTCGCGGCCGGCAAAGCCGGTTACCTGTTCGATGCAGGCACGGCGAAGCTCGGCCCGATCGGCGGGCTGACCTATGCTCGCGCCCGTGTCGACGGCTTCACTGAGACCGGCGATCCTGCGCTCACGCTCGCGGTCGGCTCGCAGACCGCCGAGACCCTGATCGGCAGCGTCGGCGTGCAGCTGCGCACCCCGTTCCAGGTGCAGGGCAACGTCATCAATCCGTACCTGAACCTGACGCTCGATGACGACATCATCGGCAACGGCCGCCTGATTCAGTACAGCGCGACCTCGGCGCCCGTCATCGTCAACAACTGGACGGTTCCGAACGGCACCTCGCACAACGTCTACGGCCGGGTGAGCGCCGGCGTCGTGGCGCCGTTCTGGAGCAATGTGGCGCTGACGGTGAACGTGTCGCGCACCATCGGACGCACGGGTGGCGACGATTTCTTCGGCAGCGGGGGATTGAAGATCGCGTTCTGAGGTCTGCCGCGGCGGTCAGCGTTCTCGGGGGCTCTGAGGGGAGCGTTGACGTTGCGGCCAAGGCGAGGGCAGCCCGGAAGGGCTGCCCTTCGTTTTCGTGCCTTCAATTTTGTCATGGGGTGCGCATAGTCTTCGAGACCATCGTTGGAATCGGAGCGTCATCATGCCTCCCAGCATTGCCGTCATCGCGCCCGGCGCCATGGGCAGCGCCATCGCCGCCCGTCTCGTGGAGCACGGCTGCAAGGTTCTGACGTCGCTCGAGGAACGCAGCGCGGCGACGCGGGCGAGGGCGGCCGCATCCGGCATGGTCGGCGCCAGCGACGCCGAGATCGCCAATGCCGACATCATCCTGTCGATCGTGCCGCCGGGCGAGGCTGTGGCGCTGGCGGAGCAGCTCGCGACGGTCATCAACCGGAATTCGAAGAAGCCCATCATCGTCGACTGCAACGCCGTCAACGTCGAGACCATCCGGACCATCGAGGACATCGTGCTGTCGTCGGGCGCGCGCCTGGTCGACGCCGCCATCATCGGCCTGCCGCCGAAGCCCGGCACGAAGGGACCGGCCTTCTATGTGAGCGGCGAGGCGGCAGCCGATGTCGCCGCGTTGGGCGTACTCGGGCTCGATCTGCGCCGGATCGAAGGGCCGATCGGCGCGGCTTCGGCGCTGAAGATGTCCTATGCCGGCATCAACAAGGGACTGACGGGGCTCGGCGCCGCGATGGTGCTGGCCGCCACCCGCGCCGGCGCCGCCGACGCGCTGCGCGACGAGCTGGCGCTGAGCCTGCCGCACGTCCAGGCCCGTCTCGCCAACGCACTGCCGGACATGCTGCCGAAGGCCTATCGCTGGGTCGCCGAAATGCGCGAGATCGCGGGCTTCCTGGGGCCGGATCATCCGGCTGCCCTGATCTACGAGGGCTTTGCGCGGTTGTTCGAGCACATTGCGGCGGACGTGCAGGGCGAGGGCACCGACGCGGCGCAGCTGGTGGCGTTCGCCGAGAGTTGCAAAACGAAGTAGACGATTTCAGCTCGTCGTCCCGTGCGAGCCACGACGCGCGATAGCCCATCGTGGCGCAGACCCGGACCCATACTCCGCGGCGGTTGTGAGGTGCGAAAAAGCCAATCGCCACCCTGCCTCAAACTGATCCCTGGGGTTAAGGGTCCCGGCTCAGGGCCGGGACGACAGGGGAGTTTGTTGATGCACCTTCTGCTGATCAACCCGCCGTCAGCAGCGGGATCGCCTCGTCGCGTTCGTAGAGATACAGCAGGCAGCGCAGCGCATCGCTGCGCGGGCCCTTCAGCTTCGGGTCTTCCTTGAGTATCCGCAGCGCCTCGTCGCGGGCCTGGGTGATCAGTTGGGCATGCACCTCGGGCCGCGCGATGCGGTAGCCGGGCAGGCCGCTCTGGCGGATGCCGAGCACGTCGCCTTCGCCACGCAGCTTGAGATCCTCCTCGGCGATGCGAAACCCGTCTGTGGTCTCTCGGATCACGGCGAGGCGGGCCTTCGACATCGGCCCGAGCGGTTCGTGATAGAGCAGGATGCAGGTCGAGGCTTCCGAGCCGCGGCCGATCCGGCCGCGCAGCTGGTGCAACTGCGCCAGGCCGAAGCGCTCGGCGTTCTCGATCACCATGATGCTGGCGGCCGGCACGTCGACGCCGACCTCGACCACGGTGGTCGCAACCAGCAGGCGCAGCTCATGGGCCGCGAACCGCCCCATGACCTCGTCCTTCTCGCTGCCCTTCATCTTGCCGTGGACGAGGCCGACCTTGTCGCCGAAGCGCTCGCGCAGGCTCTCGTAGCGGTCGGTCGCGTTGGTGAGATGATCGATGCCCTCGGCCTCGGATTCCTCGACCAGCGGGCAGATCCAGTAGACCAGCTTGCCGGCATCGAGCGCGCGGCCGACGGCGTCGACGACCTCGCCGAGTCTGGTGTCGGCCACCGCGCGGGTGTCGATCGGCTGCCGGCCGGCTGGCTTCTCGCGCAGCTCGGAAATGTCCATGTCGCCGAAATAGGTCAGCACCAGGGTGCGCGGGATCGGCGTCGCCGACAGCACCAGCACGTCGACGGCCTCGCCCTTCGAGGTCAGCGCCAGCCGCTCGCGCACTCCGAAGCGATGCTGCTCGTCGACGATGGCGAGCGCCAGCGACTTGAAGACCACGTCGTCCTGGATCAGCGCGTGGGTGCCGATGAGGATGTCGATCTCACCGGCTTCGAGCCGGGCGAGGATGTCGCGGCGTTCCTTGCCCTTCTCGCGTCCGGTCAGGATGACCACGTTCATGCCGGCGCGCGCGGCGAGCGGCGCGATGGTCTTGGCATGCTGGCGCGCCAGAATCTCGGTCGGCGCCATCAGCGCGGCCTGCTTGCCGGCCTCGGCCACGGCGGCCGCCGCCAGCAGCGCTACCACCGTCTTGCCGGAGCCGACGTCGCCCTGCAGCAGCCGCAGCATGCGCACCGGCTTTTCGAGGTCCACTGCGATCGCCGCGATCGCCTGACCTTGCGAGTTCGTGAGCGCATAGGGCAGGGCGTCGATGATCTTGCGGCGCAGGCGGCCGTCGCCGGCATGACGGTTGCCCGCGGGCCGGCGCAGTTGCGCCCGCACCAGGGCCAGTGCCAATTGGCCGGCGAGCAGCTCATCGAAGGCCAGCCGCGACCAGAACGGGTTCTCCGGCAGGATGTCGGTCAGCTCCTGCGGGACGTGCACCCGCGTCAGCGCCTCCTTCAGCGAGGGGAAGTTGCAGCGTCGGAGCACCTCCGGACTGATCCATTCCGGCAGCTCAGGCAGCTTGGTCAGCGCCACAGCGATCGCCCGCCGCAGCGAGCCGAGCGCCAAGCCTTCGGTCAGCGGATAGACCGGATCGATGCCCGAGAGCTTGGCGAAGCCGGCCTCGTCCAGGATGCGGTCGGGATGCACGATCTGCGGCACGCCGTCATACATCTGCACGGTGCCGGAGACGTAGCGCTTGGCGCCGACCGGAAGCATCTTCTCGATGTAGTCGCCCTTGGGCCGGAAGAACGTCAGCACGACGTCACCGGTCTCGTCGCTGGCGTAAACGAGGTATGGCGCGCGCGCGTTGCGCGAGGGACGGTGGCGGTCGACCGTGACTTCGAGCGTCACCACGGTTCCGACCTCGACGTCGCGGACCTTCGGCCGGTTGCGGCGGTCGATCACGCTGGCCGGCAGATGCAGCAGCAGGTCGACCAGCCGCGGCGTCTCGGTGCAGCCGAGCAGGTAGCGCAGCAGCTTGTCCTGCTTCGGTCCGACCCCCGACAGGGTCGTGACCGGCGCAAACAGAGGATTGAGGATGCTGGGGCGCATGGAGCGAACACTTAAAGCCGTTTGGGAGCCGGAATAGCCGCGAATGCCGAGACATCCACGTCTTTTTCTCAGGTTCGAGGTGCCGGGCATGCCGGTTCTGCAGCCCGGGAGGGGCTGACAGGGGCGCTGTGCACCGCTATATCAACCGCGCCCGGCACCGTCCGGGCTTTTGGCGTTGAACAGCAGGATGTCGCGATGACCGGAACGACCCGATCGAGCCAAGGCCTTGACGACCGCCGCAAGCGGCTCCTGTTCCGCTGCTGGCATCGCGGCACCCGCGAGATGGATCTGATCCTCGGCCGCTTTGCCGACGCCGAGATCGGCGCCCTCAGCGAAGGCGAGCTGGCCGAGCTTGAGCAACTGCTCGAAGTCCCCGACCCGGACTTCTATGCCGCGGTCACCGGCGCCCGGCCGCTGCCGCCGGAGCAGACTCCGGCGCTGTTCGAGCGCATCAAGGCGTTCCGCGCGGTGGGCGCCGATTGATGAAGAGCCCGGTCAAGTCGCCCGCCGAGCACCTCGCGCCGGGGCGCGCGCTCACGCTCGCCAACGTCGCGGAAGGCGCCGAAAGCCTCGTCGTCTCCGACCTCGCGCGCGCCACCGCGGCCAAGCCGAAGCCGCCGGCGGTGAGCCTCGCCGTGGTCTGCCGCGACGGCAACCGGATGCAGCAGCTGGCGCGAGCGCTCGACTTCTTCGCGCCGGATCTGCCGGTGATGCAGTTCCCGGCCTGGGACTGCCAGCCCTATGACCGCGTCTCGCCACATGGCGGCATCCTCGCCCAGCGCGTGACCACGCTCGCACGGCTGTCGCGCCTCGCCGGCAGCGACAAGCCGCTGATCGTGCTGACCACCGTCAACGCCATCGTGCAGCGCGTCCCCTCGCGCGACACCATGGCGGGGCAGGCGCTGTCGGTCGCTCCGGGCCATGTCGTGCCGATGGATTCGGTGATCGCCTGGCTTGAGCACAATGGCTACCACCGCTCGTCGACCGTCCGCGAAAGCGGCGAATATGCCGTGCGTGGCGGCATCCTCGACCTGTTCCCGGCCGGCCTCGACCAGCCCGTGCGCTTCGACTTTTTCGGCGATAGCCTGGAATCGATCCGCACCTTCGACGCCGAGACCCAGCGCACCCTGCTCGACATGCGCTCGCTCGACCTCGTGCCCGTTTCCGAATTCCAGCTCGTCACCGACACCATCCGCCGCTTCCGCATGGGCTATGTCGCCGAGTTCGGCGCGCCGGAGCGCGACGATGCGCTGTACGAGGCCGTCAGCGAAGGCCGCCGCTATCCGGGCATGGAGCACTGGCTGCCGCTGTTCCACGACAAGATGGAGACCTTGTTCGACTATCTGCCGAACACACCCATCGTGATCGAGCCGCAGGGCGAGGATGCCGCGCGCGAGCGCTTCAAGCAGATCATCGATTATTACGACGCGCGCCGCGAGGCGATGGAGCATCCCGGCGGCGGGGCGATCTACAAGCCGCTGACGGTCGACCGCCTCTATCTGACGTCCTCCGAATGGGCCGAGCGGCTCGCCGCCGTCCCGCTGGCGCGTGTCACTCCGTTCGCGGTGCCGGAGAGCGCCAACGTCGTCGACATCGGCGCGCGACAGGGCCGCAACTTCGCGCCCGAGCGCAACGATTCCGCCGTCAACGTATTCGAGGCCGTGGTGGCGCACGTGCAAGCGCTGCAATCGGTGCGCAAGAAGGTCGTGATCGCGCTGTGGAGCGAAGGCTCGCGCGACCGCATGGCGAGCATGCTGAAGGATCACAAGCTGATCCATGTCACCAGCGTCAACACCTGGCGCGTGGTGCAGGCGACGCCGCGCAACGAGACCATGCTCGCGGTGCTCGGTCTCGAGACCGGCTTCGAGACCGATCAGATCGCGGTCATCTCCGAGCAGGACATTCTCGGCGACCGCCTGGTGCGGCCGCGCCGGGCGAGCCGCAAGCTCGACAATTTCATCTCGGAGGTGACGAGCCTCGCGATCGGCGACATCGTCGTTCATGTCGATCACGGCATCGGCCGCTTCGTCGGGCTGCAGACGCTCGAGGTCGCCGGCGCGCCGCATGACTGTCTCGAGCTGCGCTACGCCGGCGAAACGAAGCTGTATCTGCCGGTCGAGAACATCGAGCTGTTGTCGCGCTACGGTTCCGACCAGACCAATGTCGAGCTCGACAAGCTCGGCGGCTCCGGCTGGCAAACACGCAAGGCCAAGCTCAAGAACCGAATCCGCGAGATGGCCGGCGAGCTGATCAAGATCGCCGCCGAACGCATGCTGCACGAGGCGCCGAAGCTGCCGGTGCAGGCCGGCCTCTATGACGAGTTCTGCGCGCGCTTCCCCTATGACGAGACCGAGGATCAGCTCGCTGCGATCCAGGCGACGCTCGCCGATCTCGAAGCGGGACGTCCGATGGACCGGCTGGTCTGCGGCGACGTCGGTTTCGGCAAGACCGAGGTGGCGTTGCGGGCCGCGTTCGCGGTCGCGCTCGACGGCAAGCAGGTCGCCGTCGTCGTGCCGACCACGCTGCTCGCGCGCCAGCATGCAAAGACTTTCGCTGAGCGCTTCAAGGGCTTTCCGGTCAACGTCGCACAGGCGTCGCGGCTGGTCAGCACCAAGGAGCTCAATCAGGTCAAGAAGGGCCTCGCCGACGGCTCGGTCGACATCGTCGTCGGCACCCATGCGCTGCTCGGCAAGGCGATCAAGTTCCGCGATCTCGGCCTCGTCATCGTCGACGAGGAGCAGCATTTCGGCGTCAGCCACAAGGAGCGGCTCAAGCAGCTGCGCGCCGAGGTGCATGTGCTGACCCTGTCGGCAACGCCGATCCCGCGCACCTTGCAGCTCGCTCTCACCGGTGTGCGCGAGTTGTCGATCATCGCCTCGCCGCCAGTCGATCGTCTCGCCGTTCGCACCTTCGTCGCGCCGCATGATCCCGTGATGATCCGCGAGGCGCTCTTACGCGAGCGCTATCGCGGTGGCCAGGCGTTCTACGTGGTGCCGCGCATCGACGATCTCGCCGAGGTCAAGGAGTTCCTCGACAAGACCGTGCCGGAGATGAAGGTCGCGGTCGCGCACGGCCAGATGGCGCCGACCGTGATCGAGGACATCATCGGCGCATTCTACGACGGCAAGTTCGACATCCTGCTGTCGACCACGATCGTCGAATCCGGCCTCGACATTCCCCGCGCCAACACGCTGATCGTGCACCGTGCCGACATGTTCGGCCTTGCCCAGCTCTATCAGCTGCGCGGCCGCGTCGGCCGCTCCAAGCTGCGCGCTTATGCGCTGTTCACCCTGCCGTCGACGCACAAGATCAGCCCACTGGCCGAAAAGCGCCTGGGCGTGCTGCAGTCGCTGGAGACGCTGGGGGCCGGCTTCCAGCTCGCCAGCCACGACCTCGACATCCGCGGCGCCGGCAATCTGCTGGGCGACGAACAGTCCGGCCACATCAGGGAGGTCGGCTTCGAGCTCTATCAGTCGATGCTGGAGGAGGCGATCGAGAACCTCAAGGCCGGCATCACCGAGCCGACGGTCGACCGCTGGTCGCCGCAGATCACGATCGGCATGCCCGTGCTGATCCCCGAGGACTACGTCTCCGACCTCTCCGTGCGGCTGTCGCTGTACCGCCGGCTCGCCGATCTCGAGACCGACGACGAGATCGAGAACTTCGCCGCCGAATTGCGCGATCGCTTCGGCAAGCTGCCGGACGAGACGCGCTATCTGTTCAAGGTCGCCGCGATCAAGAACTACTGCCGCCGCGCCAATGTCGAGAAGGTCGATGCCGGCCCGAAGGGCGCCGTCATCGCCTTCCGCGACAACAGTTTTGCCTATCCGGACCGCCTCGTCGCCTTCATCAAGCGTCACGGCCAGGCCGCCAAGGTCCGCCCGGACATGAAGGTCGTGTTCCTGCAGGTCTGGGAGACGCTGGAAGAGCGGCTGGCCGGGACCACGGATATTCTGAAGGACCTGGCGGAGCTCGCGGAGAAGAAGAAGGCGGCGTAGCGCAATGGAGCGTTAGCGAAGCATCCAGCCGAAATGCAACGCAAGGCTGGCGATCGTGAAGACTGAGACGATCGCGATCACGCTGATCCAGTCGGTCTCATCGCGAGATTGTCGGTTTTGCATCGCGCCATCCTTCGCTTCGTCAGACGCCCCCGAACTAAGGGTGATAGCATCAGACGAGTGGGGCAAATGCGCGATCTGAAGATGCCAGTGTTCGGTTGAGATCGTGGCCAAGCCGATGAGATCTGACGACCGAAGTCAGGATATGCGAGCCACGCGCACACGCCGTGTCTTGGACTTGCTGGAAGCGATCCCTTACAATTTATGGTACGCTCGGCTAATTTCTTGCGATGGCGGGCACGGCGCCGTCTTGCGCTCACATATGGCGAGATCGTGCATGCGCGTGTACCCACCTTACGGACGTTGATGCGCCTGCTTGGGAGATGTCGATGACGCAACGTAACATCGCACTTCGCATCAGTGCAGACGATCCGAACGTGGCGTATCTGATGTTGCCTGAGCATCCCGGGTCAGGAACAAAGGGGTGCTCTGCCAGGCAAGTACCATTGTCTGACCTTCTTTCATACGTTGGCGCCGACATAATCCTGGATCTCGATGCGGATGGGCGGCTCATCGGAATTGAAGTGCTTGCCTGAGGCAGGCTTACTAGTGGGCTTCACGACGCCGCGCGCTGCGGCTCGCCATAGACCCGGGCCAGCAGCGTGCGTGCGGTGTCGCCCTGCTACAGCGCGGCGACGGTCACCGCCGTCTCCATGCGCGCGTTGCGCTTGCCATGCGAGGTATGGCGCATCACGGCTCGACAGCCGCCGCACGATCGCATGGCCGAACGCAGATCGGTCTCGGCGAACACGACCACGACCGAGCCGTTGTCCTCGTGGGTCCCGAAATCCATCCGGCGCATCAGCCGGCTGATGATGCGCGCGCCGTCATATTGGGCGCGGGGGTTGACGTGATCGAAGGCGAAGCGCGCGACGGCAAGGCCGCCGCCATTCTTCAGCCGCCAACCTCCCCGCAACGGGCGAACGGCTGCGCAACCCCGACCAGCTCCGCCAATCGCCCGTTGCTGCACCCGCGCCACTCGGCGTCAAACCCAACAGGACTCTAAATCCTACCGGATGAAACTTCGGTGGCAGGTCAGTTGCAGAACAGGGCGGGCCTGCGATGCTCGCCGGTATCGGCATCATGCGAGCGCTAGCTAAGTCCGGCTCGAACGCGTGTGCAACCTTGAGATGGTCGCACGAGTCCCTAAAGAGGATTAATGTTTCACAGATTTTTATCAACGAGATCAGTTTCGCAGATCTTCAAGAAGATCAAAGGTCAGTTGTGGGGGGTGATCCAACTGCCTAGTTCAGGCATCGACGATGTCCGATCCACGATCACTATCGCCGGAGATAAATTTCCGCCGAGGCATTAGCTATGCCGGCGGTCTGGTCGCAATTGGACTGATCTATTTCGCCCTGGCAAAAGGTGGCCTTGCTCTCGCCTCTATTCATCCCAGTGCAACGCCAATTTGGCCACCGACAGGTGTCGCGCTGGCGGCGGTGCTGTTGTGGGGATATCGGACTTGGCCCGCAATTTTCACGGCGGCGGTGATCGCCAATGCGACGACCGCCGGCTCGGTTGCCACCGCGATTGCGATTGCGACCGGTAACTCTCTTGAAGCGGTTGTTGGCGCTTACCTAATCAATCGATGGTCGAGCGGATGTAATACGTTTTCGACGCCATATTCTGTCGCGAAGTTTACCTTGATTTGCCTCGTGATCGCGACACCGATCAGCGCCAGCATTGGACTGTCCAGCCTGGCAACCGCCGGGTACATCGAACGGACGAATTTCGCAAACGCCTGGGTCACATGGTGGCTGGGAGATGTGACCGGCGCGCTGGTCATTGCCCCCGTTATCGTGCTTTGGGCATCAAGCCCCTACCATGCTTTCAACCGCAAGGAATTTTTGGAGACGGTCGGCGTCCTCGCAACAGCGGCGGCTGTTGGACTCATTGCTTTCAGCCCCCTGATCGAGCAAACGCCGAGCCGAAATCCATTGGGTTTTCTCGCGATCCTGCCAATGTTGTGGGCGGCGCTGCGCCGCGGTCCACGTGACACCGCAACGGTTGCGCTGGTGCTTGCGGGGATCACGATTTGGGGGACGCTCACGGGCGGCGGCCCCTTCACGACCGTGGATCTCAACGTTTCATTCCTGCTGGTATTGATGTTTTTGATCAGTATTGCCGTTCCAAGCTTGCTACTGAGCGCCGACGTCGAGGTGCGCAAGAAAGCGGAGGAAAGTCTGCGCCACGCGCAGATGGAACTCGAACGGAAGGTCGCTGAGCGTACGCAAGAGCTGGAGCTCGCCAATGCAGCAAAATCGCGCTTTCTTGCCATGGCAAGCCATGATTTGCGGCAGCCATTACATGCACTAGGCCTGTTCGTTGCACAGCTGCGCACGCCGCTCAAATCGGGGGAAAGGACAAAGACGATCGAGCGGATCGATGCAACGCGCAAAGAAATGGATGAAATGTTCAACTCGCTCCTGGATATTTCCAGGCTCGATGCTGGAATCCTTACACCCAAAATTACCGAATTCCCGATCGCGCGCCTGTTGCAAACAATTGAGACTACGTTTGATCAGGCAACGCGAGAAAAAGGCTTGCGTCTACGCGTTCGGCGAAGTGACGCCTGGGTGCGGAGCGACGCCATGCTGCTCGAACGCATACTGCTCAATCTGGTATCCAATGCTGTGCGCTATACGTCACGGGGCGGGATCATCGTCGGATGTCGTCGGCGCGGTGAAATGTTGCGTATCGAAGTATGGGATAGCGGTCCCGGCATTCCTGAGGATCAGAAGCAGAATATCTTTGGCGAGTTTTTTCAACTACCCGGCCCAGAACGGAACCGGTACGGCGGCCTGGGGCTCGGCCTGGCTATTGTCGACAGGCTTCGCGTACTTCTCAACCATCAAGTCGACTTAGCTTCGACTGTGGGCCGAGGTTCGCGATTCTCAATCCTGATTCCGATGGCCGATAAATGCGTCAGGTCCACTGAGCCCGTCGACTCACCTCGCCCCGCAGCGGTCGAAGGTAAGGTAATTCTTGTTATTGCCGATGCTCCAATTGTGCGAGAGGAGACGGGCGGATTGCTTGGCAAATGGGGATACTCCGTCCTTACCGCCGGATCCGACGAAGCTGCGCTCATCCGACTGGCTGAGCGCCAACAACGCCTCGATCTTATAATCTCGGACTATCATCTTGCCAGCGGAAAGACCGGTATCCGAGCAATTGAACAAATTAGTGCGGCGTTTGGCTCGTCAATTCCAGCTATCCTCACCAGCGGCGATACGGCACCCGAACCATTACGTGACGCTAAGGACAGAGGGTACATTTTGCTGCACAAACCTGTCGACCCAATGCGGCTCCGCGCTGTCATGCACGAGTTCTTGAGGGATCAAGGCGATAGGAGAGACACCGGGGCGGCGTTATGAATCAGATTTCGGCGACAAGTCCCAGCCCATTTTTCCTACTTCTATTACTGCCTCGGTGCGACTCGTTACATTGAGTGCCTTGAGAACGACCGTGATGTGGTTCTTCACGGTCGGCACGGCCATATCGAGGGTCTTGGCAATGATCTTGTTGCTTTTTCCCTTCATCAGGAGCGCAAGCACTTCAATCTGCCGATCGGTCAACCCGAGACCCTTGGGAGAGTCCCGCGTCGCTAGCTTATTTGCAGGCCGCGGAGACGTTGGTTCCTCAAGTATCTCCGAGGGAATGTAAATGCCGCCAGAGAACACTAACTTGATGGCGTTGAGCATGACCTCACGTTCGGTAGTTTTCGGGATGAAACCCAGAGCGCCAAGTTTGAAGGCACGCTTGACTGTATCTTGATCATCCGAGGACGAGAGAATGACGATAGCAATGGTCGCATAGCGGTCACGCAGTTCGCGGAGGACAGAGAAGCCATCTCGATCAGGCAAATTGATATCAAGCAAAATGAGGCTGATGTCAGGATGTTCCTCGACTATGTGCACTGCCTCACGGCCGTTCGAAGCTTCAAAAATGACGGAGTCTCGCTTCAGTTGTTTCACGACAGCGTGCAACGCCTCGCGGATTAATGCATGGTCGTCGACAATAAGAACTTTCATAAAAGCTCTCCGTCATCCCATTGCACGGAGATCCAACTCAAAAAACATACACCCACCTTCGGGTCTTTGGCGAGGAAGAAGCTGGCGGAAGACTGGCTCTCGATACCGTCTATCCACCATCATCCTTGGCCCAACCAGCGGTTCGCCGCCGGGCACTCAAGGTAGGAGCCGAATGCCGTTGTGTGGTGTAATTGTAGTCACCGCACGGTAGGAGCGCGAGTACGGACCACGAAAGTCGTGGGACTCAGGGTCTCCTTCGCCTGTAGGCAAAGGTGATTGATGCCGAGATCTGTACGGTACCTTGATCATAGGACCTAGGAACCTCTCTCTGTGGACCTTCGGCTGATTTACGCGCTCTGCCGTTTGAACGATGATCGTCAAACGGACAGCCTCACGCGCCAGCAGGTTCTACCAAGCGCCGCCAGCCGCCATATGATCATTATCGTAATAGCTTTGGTGGCCGGGGTCGGCGTGAAGCAAATCTAGATTGCGGCGTTGTCACGATCCGGCAGCGCGGCGGTGACTTTCTGTCAAATTCGGTCCCTCTTGAAGCGTGCTCGTACGCCGGACGGGGCAATCAGATGCATGATCGAACTGCCGACCTGAAGCCATCGGTAGGCGCGTTGCCGGAGCTGAAAGGCTACGGCCGCGATTTGCGCATTGATGCCTGCCGCGGCATCGCGCTCTGGTGCATCTTTCTTGATCATGTCCCCAACAACATCGGGAGCTGGCTGACACTGCGGAACTACGGCTTCAGCGATGCCGCGGAAGTGTTCATGTTCGTGTCGGGCGTAACCTGCGCGTTGGCCTACGGCAAGGCATGGCGCTGCGGGGGGTGGACCGGCGTGATCGGCCGGACGCTGTGGCGAAGCTGGGATATTTATGTCGCATTTCTGCTGCTCACGCTCGCCTGCGCCATCATGGTTCACCTCGCAGGCGGCGGCCATCTTGCCGACGAGAGCAATACGCGCATTCTGTTGGAACAGCCGGGCGTGACGCTCGCGCACGCGGCGATCCTGCAATACTGCCCCGTCAACACCGACGTCTTGCCGCTCTTCGTGCTTTATCACCTTTTGTTCGCGCCGCTGCTGTGGCTGCTGCTGCGAGCGCCGAACGCAACGCTCGGCGCGTCGCTGTTGCTTTACGCACTGGTGCACGTCTTCGGATGGACCATCCCGGCATGGCCGAACGGCCACTGGGCCTTCAATCCGCTGGCTTGGCAGCTGCTGGTCGTGCTTGGCGTGTGGTGGATGATCGAAGACAAGAGAGCCCGGCCATGGGTGACCTCACGCACCGCGCTTGTGGCTGCCGCTCTCTATCTGGTGTTCAGCCTCATCATCGCATTGAGCTGGAGCATCAAACCGCTGGAAGCGCTGGTCCCGCAGGCGCTGCTGACGCTGCTTTACCCGATGGACAAATCTAATCTCGATCCGTTGCGACTGCTGCATTTCTTGGCCCTTGCGGTTTTGGTGGTATGGTTAGTGCCTCGCAATTGGCGAGGGCTGACGACGCCGGTGATGCGCGGCGCCATTCTCTGTGGCCAGAACTCGCTGCCAATCTACTGCCTCGGCGTTCTGCTGACGTTCGCCAGCCGCCTGGCGCTGCTCGGCATCTCGGAGGGGCTGACGATGCAGATCGCGCTCAGTGTTGGTGGCGTCCTGGTGATGATCGTGGCGGCGACGCTGCTGAACTTGATCAAGATCAAGCCGAGGCAGCAGCCGGACGCGAAGCCCGTCGAGCAGACAACCAGGTTTGAGCTGGTCGTCAATCTCAAGACAGCCAAGGCGCTCGGCGTTGACATTCCGTCCACGCCGCCCGCCTCGGGCCGACGAGGTGGCCGAACAAAGATTCTGTTTGCTCCGGCGCGCGAGTCCGGCTGCGGCGCTGATCCAGCGCCAGCAATCGCGCACGCCTTCGGGCCACCAGCGAAAACTGTGGGTCAGGTCGTGAATTAGTTCACAAGGACTGTGGAGCCTGCCCTTTATTCTTCCGGCCATCGTACAGGAGCCAAGGCCATGATTTCCCACCCAAGGACCCACAAGGGAGCGGTGCTGATCGCGGCGTGCGTGATGTTTGCCAGCGTAGCGGCATTATTGTCGGTCAACGTGACGTCACCCACTAGCGCCGCGCTCGGCGCTGACTGGCAGTGCAGCCGGCTTGCGCTCGTTATCACGATCTGCACCCATGTGCGTGCACACGAGACCGTTTCAACTGGCGTGCGCAAGCGGACCTGGTACCCGGAATCATAGCTCGGTGATACGGCGGTCTTTGAAGCGGCGTTGCCGGGCCTTTTTCTTGGTCCAGACGAAGGGCTCAGATCTGACGTTATATGCTTTGCTGTAGTGACCTGCCCCTAGGAGTTTGCGGCCTATGCGGCCAACCGCACCGTAACGGGCGATCGGCTGCGCACCCCCCACCAGCTCCGCCATTCGCCCGTTGCGGCACCCGCGCCACTCGGCGTAAAGCCCAACAGGACTCTAAATGCTACTGGATGAAACTTCGGTGGCAGGTCACTCGCAATGACGCCCGTGACGCAGGCAACATCGTTCTATGAAGCCGCGCGTTGCGCCTCGCCGTAGACGCGGGCCAGCAAGGTGCGCGCGGTGTCGCCCGGCTGCAGCGCGGCGACGGTGACCGAAGGCTCCGTGCGCGTGTCGCGTTTGCCGTGCGAGGTGTGGCGCATCACGCTGGAGAGGCGGCGGGCGATGGCGTGGGCCGAGCGCAGATCCGTCTCGGCGAACACGACGACGACGGAGCCGTTGTCCTCGTGGGTGCCGAAATCCATCCGCCGCATCAGGCGGCTGATGATGCGGGCGCCGTCATACTGGGCGCGCGGATTGACCGGATCGAAGGCGAAGCGGGCCACCGCCAGGCTGCCGCCGCTCTTCTGGGTCTGGCTGACGGCGGTGGCAAAGTCGCGCGCAAAGGCGTTCCGGGTGAGCAGGCCGGTCTGCGGGTCGAGCATGCCGCCGGCTTCGATGGCGCGCAGCGTGCGGTTGAGGCGGGCTTCGAAGGCGTGCTGGCGGATCAAGGGCAGCGCGCTGGCCGCGATGTGCGCGGGAGCGCCGGCGATGATCTCGAGATTGGCGAGTTCCTGCAGCGGCGCCGGCTGGTTGGCAGTGACGACGACGGCAAGGTTGCGGAAGCGGGTGTCCTCGGCGAGCACCGCGAGGAACGCATCGACCACGCGCGGCGAAAACCCTTCGCCGAGCACGATGCCGTCGATGTCGCGGCTCGACAGATGTTTGGCGGCGGCTTCGATGCTCAGCGCGCCGACGACCGCCATGCGTTCGCCGAGCGCGACCGACAGGCCGGGCAGGGAGCTGCCGCGGCCGAGCAGCAGCACGGTCGCGTCATCGAGCGGATCTGTTTCCGGCAATGTGGCGTCGGGTGCTTTCTTCTCATCGAGACGGCGCAGCACGGTGGTGTGCAGCGTGCGGACGCGCAACGCCGCGCGCAGCCGCGCCAGCAGCCGCTCGTGATTGTCGCTGCCATGCAAGGGAATGGCGTGGTCGGGCAGGACAGCGCCACCGGGTGCGATTGCGATCAGCGGCACGTACGGCTTGCGCGCGCCGACATGACGCGAGAACGCCGCAAGCTCGGTTGCATCAACATCCTCGACGACGGCAACGACCGCCGCCGGCTGAACCTTGGACATCATGCTGATCGCATCAGCCCAGCGCGTCTCGACGGAGGGGAGAATTTGCGCCACCGCGAGGGCCGCACTCAGCGAAGGCCGCGTGGACGAGGAGACGATGAGAAGCGGGCCTTGTGGGGACATCCAGGGAACTCAGGATACGCTGACGTTACATCGCGATCCTAGGTCCCTCCCGTTAACGCAGCGTCAACACTATTCCAAACATGACGGTTCCGTAGCTGTCCGGACGGCAGGATCAGCCGCCCGAGCCGGCGCGGTCGCGGAAGGCCTCGACCATCAGCGGATTGAGTCCCAGCTCGGCGAGCGCTTCCCGCGCGCGCGCATTGTCCATCGCGCGGCCCGCGAGGCGGTGACCGCTGAGACGGTCGGGCAGAGCGGTGAGCAGCGCGCCCTGGCCCAGCCGCCTCGACCATTCGTGCAGATCCTGGGCGAGGAAGCGGTAGCCGCCAACGGCCATCACGCCGGCCGGCGGCGCCGTGATCGAGATCGTGTCCTGGGCGCGGTCGAGGCGCACGGCGTATTCGGTGTCGACGTAGTCGCGCGGCGCTGCCGGCATCAGCGAGTCGCTCGGCGGTTGCGGCGGCGCGTAGGCGGCCAACACGACCATGGGCCCACGCAGCCCGAGCGTGCCCTTCGGCGTCACCAGGATCTCGCCGGCGATCGACGAGCCCGGCTGTTCGCGCGGCGCGCCCTGGCGGCCCGGCTTGACCGGCCCGGGACTGCCATCGGCCGCGGTGCGGCGCACGGCGAACAGTCCGGCTTCACCGAACAGATAGACGTCGGTCATCTCGATGTCGCGCGTTCTCCACGATGCGCTCGACGCCACCTGCTCGGGCGCGCGCCACAGGCCGAGCACATAGCGCAGGTTCGGCAGCCGCGCGGCCAGATTGCCCTCGTCGAGACGCAAGGCGAGTTGAGCCGGGGCGACCAGCGTATCGCAGGCCAGCTCCGCGAGCTGCTGTTCCAGCGCGTCGGCGTCGAACGGGTGGTGCAGCGCAAGGGTGCCGCCGGACAACAGCCAGGTCACGACCGAGGCGGCGAGGCCGGCGAATGACGACGGCAGGAAGGCCGACATCATGTTCACGCCCTGCGGCAGATCGCTCTCGAGCGAGACGGCGAGCCCACCGGCGATCAGGCTCAAATGGGTGCGCGGCACGGCGCGGAAGCCGTCGGCGGTCACGTCGAAGGAGACGATCGCGGCCTTGCGGCCGTCCGGCATGAGCCCGCGCGTCGAGCGCGAGGGTTTTGCGATCGACTGGTCCAGCGAATACATCCCCTCGGGCAGATCGGAGCCGAAGCCGCAGACGTGGCGGATCGAGAACGCCTCCGCCGCCGCATTCATCGCGAGATCGGAGTGAATCACGCCGTCGATCTTCGACATCGTGACGATGGCGCGCGCGCTGGTGCGGTTCAGCGCCGCCACGAGCTCCGACTGACGCCACAGCAGCGGGAATACGGCGACCACGAGGCCGGCGCGATGCGCGGCCAGCACCGTCAGCACGAACTCGATCGTGTTGGGCAGTTGGACCGCGATCACCGAATGAGCCGGCAGGCCGGCGTCGACGAAGTGCGCGGCCAGCGCCGAGATCACGCGATCGGCTTCGGCATAGGTCAGGCGCATCGGCGGTCGCCCGGTGACGCGCTGCTTGTTGATCGGATCGACCAGCGCAACCGCATCCGGCTTGCGCGCCAGGATGCGTTGAAACAACGCGTCGAGCGTCGGCGACGTATTGGCCTGATTCACCTGTTGCCCCGTACTTTCACGGACCCGGCCACGACCAATTGCCCCGATTGGTCACTTCCGTGCCGGCTCCGGCCGCTGCCACCAGCTCTCCGGGAGCGCTCCCGTCAAAGCTGTCCTCTCTGGCCGTTCTATACGATTCCACCGCGCGATCCATTCCTCGGCGGCATTGAGCACTGGAATAGCGTAGAACCCCGCCATCAGGGTACGGTCCAATGCGCGAACCGTCGAGATAAATTCCGGCCTGTCGCGGGCGCGCAACAGCGCCGCGATCATGGCGTCGATCGCCGGGTCCTTGGCGCCCATGTAGTTGCGGGTTCCGGTGCGGTCGGCGGCCTCGCTGCCCCAATAGAACGCCTGCTCGTTGCCGGGAGACAGCGACTGGTCCCAGCGGTTCTGGATCATGTCGAACTCGAAGCTCAGGCGGCGCTGGTCGAACTGCACGGGATCGACGACCCTGACGGACGCATTGATGCCGGCCCGCTTGAGACTGCCGGCGTAAGCCAGCGCAATACGCTCCTGGTCGCGCGTCGTGACCAGGATCTCGAAGGCGAGGGGGGCCCGCGTCGTCCGATACCGCAAGACCGTCCCGTCGAAGCCATAGCCGGCCTCGCCAAGCAGATCGAGCGCCGCCTTCAGCGTTGCGCGGTCGCGGCCGGACCCGTCGGTGATCGGCAGGCGGTAGCTGCCGTCCATGATATCGGGGGGGATCTGCGCGGCGTACGGCTTCAACAGATCGAGCTCGGCCGCATCGGCTGGACGTCCATAGGCCGAAAGCTCGGATCCGGCGAAATAGCCACCGCTGCGGCGGTACAGCCCGAAGAAGTAGTTGCGGTTGATCCATTCGAAATCGAACAGCAGCGTCAGCGCACGGCGCACCTTCACGTCGGCGAACACCGGCCGCCGCGTGTTGAACACCAGGAACTGCGAGGGCTGCGGCATCCCCGAGGTGAAGCTGTCGCGGATGACCTCGCCATTGCGCGCGGCCGGGAAGTCGTAGCCGTCGTGCCAGCGCAGCGGTTCGGTCTCGACGCGGAAGTCGTACAGCCCGCGCTTGAAGGCTTCGAACTGTCCATTGGACTCGCGGTAGTAATCGAGCCGGACCTCGTCGAAGTTCCACAATCCGCGGTTGACCGGCAGGTCGCGTCCCCAATAGTCCGGATTGCGGGTGAGGGTGACACTGGATCCCGGCTGCACCGCGGTGACACGATACGGGCCCGACCCGAGCGGCGCGGTCATCGTCGTGTCCTCGAAGCTCGCCAGGTCGGTCGCGTGCTTCGCCAGAATCGGCATCAGGCCGAGGATCAGCGGCAACTCGCGGTCTTCGGCGCCGCCGAAATCGAACCGGATGGTCAGCGGATCAAGCACGTCGACCCTGGCGACCTTGCCGTAGTATTGCCGGTGGTTGGGGCGGCCGTGATCACGCAGCAGCGCAAAGGAGAACGCCACGTCCTCGGCGCGCACCCGGCTGCCGTCGGCGAAGCGGGCGCGCGGGTCGAGCCGGAAGGTGACATAGGTCCTGTTCTCGTCGGTCTCGACGGTTTTCGCCAGCAGGCCATACAGCGTGAACGGCTCGTCATTGCCGCGGGTGAGCAGGCTCTCGACCACATAGCTGCGGATTTGCTGCACTGCGATACCGCGGACGATGAACGGGTTCAGGCTATCGAAGGTGCCGAGCAGTCCCCAGACCAGACGACCGCCCTTGGGCGCGTCGGGATTCGCGTACGCCATGTGGTCGAAGTCGGCGGGCAAGGCCGGGTGACCATGCATGGCGATCGCCGCAGTTTCTGCCGCTTTCGCCATGGGAGTGTAGACCTCGGGCAACAATGCCAGGGTGACGGCGACACATCGCACGGCCGCGCTGAACATGCGCTGCAGCATCAGGATCGGGGCGCAAGCATTTGATTCGGAACAGGTCACAAGGGGCTTTTACCACACGCTCGCCAGCGCTAGACCGCGGCTTCGACATGGTCTCGCGGCATTGATTCTTCCGCGCACCGCGTTAAGAAGGCGGGCGATTGAGTTACGGCGGTAACGCCTGTCACTCAACCGCCTCATTTCCTGAGGAGACAGCCGCTTCAACGGCTTGGTGTGGCGCCTTTGGCGGTCTCGGGCGCTGCCGTTCAGAAAGGGTTTTCCGCAATGAATTTCCGTGACTTGGCCTCGTCGGTTGGGCCGCGTGGGCGGCTTGTCGCGCTGCTCGCGGTCACCGCGCTGGCCGTTTCCTTCGCTCCTTCGGTTGCGCAGGCTCAAGCGCCGAAGGCGAAGGCTCCGGCTGCCGCTCCCAAGGCTCCCGCTCCGGCCGCCCAGGCCCCTGCCACTCCTCCCGCCGGCGGCCAGCCTCAGGCCCAGGCTCAGCAGGAGATGCCGCAGCTGATCTATGCGCCGTGGACCAAGTTCTGCCTGAAGGGGCAGGATGCCAACGCCAAGCAGGTCTGCTTCATTGGCAAGGACGGCCGCATCGAATCCGGTCAGCCTGTGGTTGCAGCGGTCATCATCGAGCCCGAAGGCGAGCCGAAGAAGATCCTGCGTGTGACCCTGCCGCTCGGCATGCAGTTGCAGCCCGGAACCCGCATCGTCATCGACAACAACCAGTTCATGGAAGGCAAATACGTCATCTGCTTCCAGAACGGCTGCATGTCGGACTACGAAGCAACGCCCGAATTCGTGAACAGCCTCAAGAAGGGCCAGACCCTCTACGTCCAGGCGATCAACTCGAACGGCACCGCGCTGACGCTGCCGCTGCCGCTGCAGGAAGGCAACAGCAGCTTCGCCAAGGCCTATGATGGTCCGCCGACCGACCCGAAGCAGTTCGAAGAAACCCAGAAGAAGCTGCAGGAAGAGCTGCAGAAGCGCGCCGAGGAGCAGCGCAAGAAGCTCGAGCAGACCCAGCCGGGCCAGCCGCAGGCGAAGCAGTAACGCCGGTCGGGTCCATTCCGCAAAATCAAGGGCGCTCCATTCGGAGCGCCTTTTTCGTTCTGCGGACGGATGTGAGGGGAACTTGCGCGCCGGGACCAAAGATCAAGCCTGCGCCGCCGGCGCTGGGTTGAAGCCCTCCGGTCGACAGGTCAGTTCATCAGCGGATTGCGCGGACGATAGCCGCCGGACTTGTCCTTGATGAAGATCTCCGCAACCTGGGAATGGCGGATCGGCTCGCCGGACTCGTCGGGAACCAGGTTCTGCTCGGAGACATAGGCGACGTATTCGGATTCCGCGTTCTCGGCCAGCAGGTGATAGAATGGCTGGTCCTTGTGCGGACGGACCTCCTCGGGAATCGACAACCACCATTCCTCGGTGTTGTTGAACTCCGGATCGATGTCGAAAATCACGCCCCGGAACGAGAACACCCGATGCCGGACGATCTGGCCGATCTGAAACTTGGCAGTTCGCGCTTTGATCATCCCAGTCGAATAGACCAGGATGGGGAGCGATGCTAGTGCCCCGCGGGCGGATTTGATCTAGACCGATCCGATTCGCGTCAAGCCGCGACGCCCCCGCATTCCAGGCCCTTCCCAGGCCCCCTCAGGGGGTCATCTTCCGAGCCCATGTTCGACATTCTCAATCTGGCCCTGCCTTATTTCGGCGTCGTTTTCATAGGCTTCGCCTGCGGTAAGTGGAGGAGGCTGCCCGAAGCCGGGCTCGCCTGGATGAACTTCTTCCTGCTCTACGTCTCGCTGCCCGCTTTGATGTTCAACCTCATCGCGCGCACGCCGTTCACGGAGCTGAGCAACCCTCCCTTCCTGGTTGCAACGACGCTCGCTACCATGCTCACCTTCGCCCTGGCGCTCGTGCTCGGCAAGGCCATCGGGCGGCTGTCGCTACGCGAGGCGACCATGGCCGGGCTCGCGGGCGGCTACGGCAACATCGGCTATATGGGGCCTGGGCTGGCGCTGGCCGTGCTCGGGACCAAGGCGGCGGCGCCGACCGCGCTGATCTTCTGCTGCGACAGCATCTTCCTGTTCTCGATCGTGCCGCTGCTCGTCGAGCTGACCGAGCGCGACCACGCCTCGGTGGTGCATGCGCTGCGCACGGTGCTGCGCCAGATCCTGCAGAACCCGCTGATCATGGCGACGGCAGCCGGCATGCTGGCGGCGGCGTTTCAGCTGCATCCGCCGACCGTGCTCGACCGCACCCTGCAGTTCCTGCAAAACGCCGCTGCGCCGACGGCGCTGTTCGCGCTCGGCGTGACCGTGGCGCTGCGCCCGTTCGAGCGGCTGCCCTGGGAGGTGCCGGTCCTGACCGTGGTGAAGCTCGTCGTCCACCCGCTGCTGTCGTTCGGGCTGATGCTGCTGTTCGGGCCGTTCGCGCAGCCTTGGGCGGCGACTGCGGTGCTGATGGCGGCGCTGCCGCCGGCGCTCAATGTGTTCGTGATCGCGCGCCAGAATGACAGCTGGATCGAGCCGGCCTCATCGGCGGTGCTGATCGGCACCTTCGCCTCGGTGATCACCCTGACCAGCGTGATGTGGCTGATCCAGACTGGCCGGCTGGTGTTTCCCTGACGGTGCTCAACCGGCCTTGCGCGTGGCTCTCCATGACGGCGCCAGGCCCTCGCGCATCGCGAGCCGCCGCAGCGGACCGATGCCGCTCATCAGGTGCATGCCGACGGCGCGCAGCGACTGCATCGGCAGGAGATCGCTGAGCAGCGAGCGGTTGGCGACGTCGATGGCGAAGGTGCGGCTCAGGATGTCGGCGCGGCGCGCGGCACCGTAGCGCGCGAGCACCTGCGGGGCACCGATATCCTCGCCGGCCGCATTGGCCTTGCGCACGACATCGGCGATGTCGATGCCGTCGCGCAGGCCGAGGTTCAGTCCCTGCGCACCGATCGGCGGCACCACATGCGCGGCCTCGCCGACCAGGGCGATGCGGTTTTGCGCGTAGCGCAGGGGCCGCTCGATCGCGAGCGGAAACACATGGCGGCCCGGCTCGACGCGAACGCGTCCGAAGATCGAATGCGACTGCCGCTCGGCGGCGTCGGACAGGGCGTCGTCGTCGAGCGCGAACAGCCGGTCGGCCTCCTTCGGGGCTGCGACCCAGACGACGCTGGAGCGGTCGCCCGGCAGCGGCACGAACACGCAGGGGCCCTGCGGCGTGTGGAATTCCGTCGACACGTTGTGATGCGGCCGCGCATGGGTGATGTTGAAGGTCAGCGCAGACTGCTGCAGCGTGCGCCGGCTCACGCCGATGCCGGCGGCCTCGCGGCACAGCGAATGCCGGCCATCGGCGCCGACCACGAGCCGCGCCGTCAGCACGCGGCCCGATGCGCTGGTGACGGTCACCGCATCGGCATCGCTGCGCACGCTTTCCGCATCCTCGGCGATCCGCACCAGGCCGTCGATTTCGCTGGCGCGTTGTTCCAGCGCCTCGACCAGGATGGCATTGGCGATGTTGTAGCCGAACACGTCGAGACCGATCTCGTCGGCGACGAAGCGCACCTCCGGGGCTCGGAACAGCCGGCCGGTATCGTCGACCAGCCGCATCGCCTTCAGGCCGGCGGCGCGGTCACGACACGATGACCAGACGCCGATCTCGTCGAGGAAATCGACCGAGCCGCCGAGCAGGGCGGTGGTGCGGTTGTCGGCATATGGAGCCTTGCGGGCCACGAGCGCCGTCCGCGCCCCGGTCTGCGACAATGCAATCGCGGCGGCGAGCCCGGCGGGTCCGCCGCCGACGACGATGACATCAAAGCTGGCGTCTGTGTTGCTCATGCGGGAACATTTGACGTTCCTGCAGGGCTTTTTCAAGGGTATTGCGTGAGCCTGCGCGGCGCATGGCCGCAACGGCGGATATGCAATTGGCTCCGATTCCTGATAGCACTGGCGTCGCATGGATCAGTTGAGACCAGAGAGCAGGGTGGCCGCAACGCCCGCGCATCGTGCCGCGGCGTTCTCGGTGCACGTCTTCACCGCGCTCGGTGCGGGCGTCGCGCTGCTCGCGATGCTCGAGGCCGTGCGCGAGCATTGGACTGCGATGTTCTGGTGGCTCGGCGGCGCGCTCATCATCGACGGCATCGACGGGCCGCTGGCGCGCCGGCTCGACGTCGTCCATGTGCAGCCGGACTGGTCGGGCGACGTGCTCGATCTGGTGGTGGATTTCACGACCTATGTGTTCGTGCCGGCCTACGCCATCACCGCCAGCGGGATGCTGCTGCCGCTCGCCGCGCCGGTCATCGGCGTCGGCATCGCCGTCACCGGCGCACTGTATTTCGCCGATCGCCGCATGAAGAGCGACGACAATCATTTTCGCGGGTTTCCGGGACTCTGGAACATCGCGGCATTCTACCTGTTCCTGCTGCATCCCTCGCCATCGTTGGCGACCTTGGGTCTCGCGGTCCTGATCGCGCTGACCTTCGTCCCATTCCATGTCATCCACCCGGTGCGCGTCGAGCGGCTGCGCTGGCTGACGCTGCCGCTGGTCGCGCTCTGGGGCGTCCTGGTCATCGACGCGCTGGGAAACAACTTCGCCGTGGGCCCGATTGTAACGACGCTGTTGTGCGCGATCGCCCTCTACATCGTCGCGAGCGACTCCGCGATCCGCCTGTTGAGATCCTTGAAAGCATGATCGACCTTCTGACCAGTCCCGAAGCGTGGGCCGCGCTGCTCACCCTGACCGCCCTCGAGATCGTTCTCGGCATCGACAACGTCATCTTCCTGTCGGTGATCACCTCGCGCATCCCGCAGCCGCAGGCGACACGCGCCCGCCAGATCGGGCTGGCGTTGGCCTTGATCTTCCGCATCCTGCTGCTCAGCGTGCTGGTCTGGCTGATCGGGCTGACGCAGCCGGTGTTCACGATCGGTGGCCTCGGCTTCTCCTGGCGCGACATCATCCTGATCGCCGGCGGCCTGTTCCTGATCGCCAAGGCCACGCACGAGATCCATGCCGAGGTCGAGGCGCGTGAGGGGGAGGAGGGGTCGCAGGGCGGCGGCGCCAACAAGTTCTTCTGGGTGATTCTGCAGATCATCGTCATCGATCTCGTGTTCTCGCTGGACTCGATCATCACCGCGATCGGCATGGCCCAGGATCTCGAGATCATGATCGCCGCCGTCATCATCGCGGTCGTCATCATGTACGTGTCCTCGGGACCCGTCGCGCGTTTCGTGGCAAACCATCCGACCACCAAGATGCTGGCGCTGGCCTTCCTGGTGCTGATCGGCGTCGCGCTGGTCGCCGACGGCTTCGAGTTCCACATCCCGCGCGGCTACATCTACTTCGCGATCGTCTTTGCGCTGGCAGTCGAAGCCTTCAACGTGATGGCCTCGCGCAACCGCAGGAAGCGCAACGCCTGACAGGCGCCGAGTTGACAAGGCCGTCGTGATCGCCTTCGCTTTTGCCGCCGGCAGCGCCGGATGCGCGGCCGGAGGTCGGCTCCTTCAACGGAGCCGGATGTCGATGAGAATCAGGTAAGTGTCGAAGGTTCTTTCGCCGGATTCCCGGAGGCGGCGATGGAGAGTCCGAAGGGGAGATGGCGGGATGGTCAAGGCGGTGCGCGTGCACAAGGTGGGAGGCCCCGAAGCGCTCGTCTATGAGCCGGTTGATCTCGTCGCGCCCGGCCCCGGCGAGGTCCGCATCCGCCAGCACGCGATCGGCCTCAACTTCATCGACGTGTACTATCGCACCGGACTGTACAAGGCGCCCGGCCTGCCGTTCATCGCCGGCAACGAAGCGGCCGGCGAGGTGATCGCCGTGGGGCCGGGCGTCACGCATTTCCATCCCGGCGATCGCGTCGCGTATTATGAGAACCTCGGCGGCTATGCCACCGAGCGCAACATCGGCTGGCAGCGGCTGGTCAAGCTGCCCGACCACATCACCTATGAGCAGGGCGCGGTGCTGATGCTCAAGGGGCTGACGGTCTGGTACCTGCTGCACAAGACCTTCAAGGTCGAGCCGCACCATCGCGTCCTGATCCACGCCGCCGCGGGCGGCATCGGCCTGCTGGCCTGCCAGTGGGCGCGCGCGCTCGGCGCGCACGTCATCGGCACCGTCGGCTCCACGGCGAAGGCGGATCTGGCGCTGGCCAATGGCTGCGACCACGTCATCCTCTACAACGAGGAGGACTTCGTCGCGCGGGTCAAGCAGATCAGCCGCGGCGAATTGTGCGACGTGGTCTATGACGGCGTCGGCAAGTCGACCTTCCCCGGCTCCTTGTCCTGCCTGAAGCCGCGCGGTCTGTTCGTTAGCTTCGGCAATGCCTCGGGTCCGGTGCCGCCATTCTCGATCGCCGAGCTCAACAGTCACGGCTCTCTATTCGCGACCCGGCCGAAGCTCAACGACTACATCGGCAAACGATCCGAGCTGCTGGAGGGCGCCGACACGCTGTTCTCGGCGGTGATCAGCGGCAAGCTGCACGTGCAGATCAATCACGCCTATGCGCTCAAGGATGCGGGCCGGGCGCACGCCGATCTCGAAAGCCGCGTCACGACCGGGGCCTCGATCCTCAAGCCATAGGAGATTGGCGACCTGGCTCTGCGGCTGCAACCTCGTCCCGGATCGAAGCGTCACCCGCCGCCCGGCTCCAGGGCCCCGCGTCCGTCAGCGCTGCCGTCGTCGACGCCTCGATCCGCGCCGGCGCCAGGCTGTCTTGTCCGTCGCGCCAGGCGCGCTCGCGCTCGGGGGCGTCGAGCGCCAGAACGAGACCCTGGTTGAGCTCATAGAGGCCAGAGGCGAGCCCCGCAGCACCGAGCGCTTCCCTGAGCGAATCCTGCACCAGGGCGCGCAGCGCGACGTGTGGCGCCGAGACCGGCACGTCCACCTCGCGACCGGCCATGGCCTGCGCGCAGGCGCGCCGGTCGAACGAGGCATGGCCGCGGCAGGCGAGCGGACGCGCGGGATGGATGATGCAGCCACCGCGCACGACGAATGGGCAAGGCTGGCGCAGCTTCATTCGCTCGGTCTCGCTCAAGCCACGCGTCGCGCGGTTGGCGAGCTTGATCCGACGTGACAGCGAGCCGAGCGCGGTCGCCGGCATGCGCTGATCGATCTGCCGGGCGTAGCGCGCGAGCAGGAAGATCTCCGGTGCCGTCGCGGTCACGCGCAGCGCGCAACAGGAGGGGCAGCCCTTGGCGCAGGCGAGGGTGGGCAGATGCGCCGTCTGGGCATCGATGTTGGCTTCGAACAGATCGAAGGCGCGGTCGGCGAGCATGTCTGCCAGGTTCTGCGAGGCCAGCCCGGACGCCAGCAGCGCGTTGAAGACCCGTCGCAGTCCGTTGAAAGCCGCTTCGCTCAATGTTGTCCTCCGACGCGCGCACGGACCAAAACGCCAGCGACCGCGGCGCACCCGGCGCACCGCGGTCGACAGGGATGAGGCAGAGAGGACGCTCGCGGCCTCATCCGGAGAGAGAGCCGACGTCAGGCAGCAACGCCCTTCAGGATCGCCTCGAAACAGGGGCGGGGGATGCGGAAGAAGCCGCGGCCGCCGGCGAAGGTCTGATAATGCGGACGCGCCATGTCGAGCAGGCGCTCATACCATTCATTGGCGGTCAGGCTGGCGGGCTTCTCGCCGATCGAGTTGATGTCCGAGTTCGGGAAGAAGCGAACGTGGATCAGCACCTCTTCGGTCGCGGCCAGGGCGATTTGGCTGCCGCTGTCTTCGACCGGCAACGCCCGAGCCAGATTGTCTCTCGCCATTCTTACATCTCCTCTATCGTGCCGACCTCGTTGTCGGCGGATGATCATCAGCTTGGTCCCGGCAAGCCTCTTTCCTCCGAGCTGATCACATCCCGTACAACGCTATATCAGTAGAGATATAACGTAAGTCATCGGATCGCAGGTGTTTGGCGCGATCAGGATCGTTGTTCAGAGGGACGGCTGTCCTTGATCCAGGTCAAATGGCGGCGAGCCCGACCTCGATGTTTGTGCCTCATCTGTAGGCAGCGGGACGCAGGCTTCGCGTATGGCACGGAGCCTGCGTCCCGAACGGCATTCGATCAGGCGACGCAGCGCGCGGCGCCGACCTTGGTCAGGATTCCGTCCAGCGTGTCGATCATCGCCGCGATGTCATCGCGAGTCACATTGAGGGCCGGCATGAAGCGCAGCGCATCCGGACGCGGCGCGTTCAGCAGCAGGCCGAGCTCGAAGGCATGCGCGACGATCGCCGGCGCGATCGGCCTGATCACGTCGAGCGCAAGCAACAGACCACGGCCGCGCACTTCGCCCAGGCCGTGCCTTGCCGAGATGCGCTGCAACTCGCTCTCCAGATAGATCCCGTTGTCCGTGACAGCCTTCAGAAACTCCGGCTTCTCGATGACGTCGAGCACGGCGAGTCCCGCCGCACACATCAGCGGATTGCCGTTGAAGGTACCGCCCTGATCGCCATGCTCGAAGCAAGACGCCGCTTCGGTCGCCAGCAGGGCGGCGAGCGGAACGCCGCCGCCGATGCCCTTGCCCAAGGTCATGATGTCCGGGAGGACGTCGGCGTGCTCATAGCCGAACAGCTTTCCGGTGCGGCCCATGCCGGTCTGGATCTCGTCGACGATCAGCAGCAGCCCGTGCCTGGTGGTCAGCGCCCGCAACTGCTGCAGGAAACTGTCCGTCGCGGGCCATACGCCGGCCTCGCCCTGGATCGGCTCGAGCATGATCGCCACCGTCTTGTCGGAGATCAGGGCCTCGACCGAGGCGATGTCGTTCAGGCGTGCCTTTGGAAAGCCCGGGACCTTGGGCTCGAACAGCGGCTCGAACGCCTTCTTGCCAGAAGCCGACATCGTCGCCAGCGTGCGGCCGTGGAAGCCGCCCTCGAAGGTGATGATCTCATACGCGCCGTTCTTGCGCAGAGCGCCGTATTTGCGCGCGAGCTTGATGGCGCCTTCATTGGCTTCGGCGCCCGAATTGGTGAAGAACACCTGGTCGAAGCACGAGCGGTCGACGAGTGCCTTGGCGAACTGCAGGCTGGTGTCGTTGAAATACGCTGGGCTCGGCGTGATCAGGCGCGCCGCCTGGCTGGCGAGCGCGCTGGCCAGCTCCGGCGGCGCATGGCCGAGCGAGTTCACGGCCCAGCCCTGGATGAAGTCCAGATAGCGCTTGCCGTAGTCGTCCCATAGCCAGGAGCCCTTGCCCTGAACGAAGACGGTGCGCGGACGCGCCGTGATCTCCATCAGAGCGTCGTAGGGATGGGAGGCGGTCAGCATGTGCAATCTCCTGTGCTCAGGGGGGAAACGGTGGGCCAAAAAGCGAGAAGGCCGCTCCTTTGCGGGAGCGGCCTTCTCGAAAACCTGGAGCTGATGAGCTAGCTGATCAGCAACGTCTTCGGACATGGCGCGCCCCGGCATCGTCACGGCGGTGACGACGGCAAACGGCGGCGCGGCGGTTGGTCCGGTTGAAGATCATGCGGCGGCCATACAGGCAAATCGCAACCGGTGTCAAGATGCCGGCCTGCAGGGTGCAATACGGGCCGCCGCTCCGGGAAGCGGCGAGGGAAGCGCCGGCCGGCGCGAAGGCCGCACGATCCAATCTCGGGTCTCGCGCTTTAGTGACAACTTTACCAAACATTTAGCGGCTGCGTTTACTTTGCCGGCCAGCTTGAAAATGCAAGCTGCTCAGGATGAGCGATGTCGAACCCCCATCTCACGATCGCCGAAGAAGTGCAGGCGGCCATAGCCACCGGCTCAGCCGACCGCTGCTCCGGCGTGGCCGAGCGAGTCGCCTCCCTGTTCGTCGCCTCCGCCGGCAGCCTGGATATCGAGCAGCACGCGCTGTTTGCCGACGTCTTCGAGCGTCTCGTCAACACCATCGAGCTGCGCGCGCTGGCCGACGTCGGTGCCCGGATCGCACTCGCCGAACTCAGCGCCCAGCTTGCCCCGATCCCGCAGGCGCCGGCTGGCGTGATCCGGCGGCTGGCTCATCATGACGACATCGCCGTCGCGGGGCCGGTGCTTTCGGAATCGCCGCGGCTGAGCAGCGAGGATCTGATCGAGATCGCGCAGACGCGCAGCGAGAAGCACCTGGTGGCGATCGCCGGGCGCTGGTGGCTGCAGGAGATCGTCACCGATGCGCTGCTCGCGCGACGCTATCCGAGCGTGAGCCGGCAACTGATGAAGAATCCCGGTGCGCGGGTGTCTCCCGCCGGATTTGCCGCCATCGTGGCGCAAGCGGCTGGAGATGCGGAGCTCACGGTCGCGGCCGGCATCCGCGCCGATCTGCCGGCAGCCTTGCGCAGGACCCTGTTGCAGCGCGCGACGGAGGCGGTGAGGGTGCGCCTGCTCGCCTCGGCGCCGCCGCATCTCTACGAGGAAATCCGCAGCGCCATTTCAGCGGCCACGCTCGACGCCGAGCGCGAGTTGTCACGAAACCGCGACGGCGGCAGCGCCAAGGCGGCGATCGGCCAACTCAAACAGGGCGGAAAGCTCACCGAGGCCGAGTTGCTCGAATTTGCCCGCCAGCGGCGCTACGGCGAGACGATCGCGGCCATCGCGGAGCTCGCGAAATGCAGTATCGAGCTGGTACGGCCGCTGATGCAGAGCCTGCGCAGCGACGGCATTCTCGTGCCGTGCAAGGCCGCTGGACTGAGCTGGGTCACGGTTGCCGCGATCCTCGATAGCCGGTTCGTTTCAGGTGCAACGCCTCCCGACGAGCTGACCAAGCTCAAGAACAAATATCTCGAACTGAAGCAGGACGAGGCGCTTCGCCTGCTGAATCTCTGGTCGGTTCGCACCACGGGCTCCTCGCACTGAGGGGCGGTCCGCAGGTCCAGGACTCATCTACACGCCCGTCTGCGATTCCCCCGAGTTCCCGGCGGGTGGCCCGAGACGCGACAGAGCCGCGCTAGAACCCAGCGACCGTGCCGTGCAGGTCGTATTCGTCGGCACGCTCGATCTTGACCGTGACGATCTCGCCGACACGCAACGGCCGCCGGCTGGACAGATAAACGGCGCCATCGATGTCGGGGGCATCAGCCTTGGTGCGGCCCTTGGCGACGCTTGGCCCGACCTCGTCGATGATCACCTGCTGACGCGTTCCAACCTTGCGCTTGAGCCGGCGTGCCGAGATCTTCTGCTGGCGAGCCATCAGGGCGTCCCAGCGCTCCTGCTTGACCGCGTCCGGGACCTGGTCGGGCAGGGCGTTGGAGGTCGCGCCGGCCACAGGCTCGTATTTGAAGCATCCGAGCCGATCGATCTCGGCCTCATCCAGCCAGTCCAGCAGATAGGCGAAATCGGCGTCCGTCTCTCCGGGGAAGCCGACGATGAAGGTCGAGCGCAGCGCGAGGTCGGGGCAGGTGGTCCGCCACGCCTTGATCCGGTCCAGCGTCTTGTCCTGCGCCGCCGGGCGGCGCATCGCCTTCAGGACGTTCGGGCTGGCATGCTGGAACGGGATGTCGAGATAAGGCAATATTTTACCGTTAGCCATGAGGCCGATCACCTCGTCGACATGCGGGTAGGGGTAGACGTAATGCAGCCGGACCCAGGCGCCGAGCTCGCCGAGCTCGCGCGCCAGATCGAGGAAGCGAGCCCGGACGCTGCGGTCCTTCCAGGCGCTTTCGGCATATTTCAGGTCCAGCCCATAGGCCGAGGTGTCCTGCGAAATGACCAGGAGCTCCTTGACCCCGGCTGCGACCAGCCGCTCGGCCTCCCGCAGCACGTCGGCTGCGGGGCGCGACACCAGATCGCCACGCAGCTTCGGGATGATGCAGAAGGTGCAGCGGTTGTTGCAACCTTCGGAGATCTTCAGATAGGCGTAGTGCCGGGGCGTGAGCTTGATGCCCTGCGGAGGAACCAGATCGAGGTGAGGGTAGTGCGCAGGCGGCGATGCGCGGTGGACCGCGTCCAGCACACTCTCGTACTGCTGCGGGCCGGTGATCGACAGCACGCCGGGATAGGCCTGCTCGATCTGCTCCGGCTCGGCGCCCATGCAGCCGGTCACGATGACCTTGCCGTTCTCGGCCATGGCCGAGCCGATCGCCGACAGGGATTCCTGCTTGGCGCTGTCGAGGAACCCGCAGGTGTTGACGATGACGACGTCGGCGCCGTCATGCTTCCGGGCAAGCTCGTAGCCCTCGGCGCGAAGGCGCGTGATGATGCGCTCGGAATCGACCAAGGCCTTGGGACATCCGAGCGAAACAAAGCTGATCTTGGGCGCCGAACCCTGCTGCATCTTGGAACTGCCTGATGAGATAGGCGTCAGCTAGTCCGAATTGCCCAGAAAGACAAGGCTTTGACGCGGCCACGTCCATGCTATGGGTGAGGGCCCGGACAACCTGGTGATCGATGAGCGCCGAGCAATCGCCTAAAATCGTGATCGTCGACGAAAGCCCGATCCGCGCGGCCATCCTCGAGGAAGGCTTGCGGGAAGCGGGCTTTACCGGCGTCGTGCATGTCAGCGAGATGCAGGGTCTCCTGGCGCGCATCTATGCCCTGGATCCGGACGTCATCGTCATCGACCTGGAGAACCCGAGCCGCGACGTGCTGGAGCAGATGTTCCAGGTCAGTCGCGCCGTCCGCCGGCCGATCGCGATGTTCGTGGACCAGAGCGACGCGGCTTCGATCCAGGCCTCGGTGGAGGCGGGCGTCTCCGCCTACATCGTCGACGGCCTGAAGAAGGAGCGGATCAAGCCGATCCTCGATCTCTGCATCTCCCGCTTCAATGCGTTCTCCAAGCTTCAGGACGAGCTCGAGCGCACCAAGTCCGCGCTCGAAGACCGCAAGGTGATCGACCGCGCCAAGGGCATTCTGATGAAGATGAAGGGCTTCACCGAAGAGGAAGCCTATGTGCTGTTGCGCTCCACGGCGATGCGCGAAAAGAAGAAGATCGGCGAGATCGCGCAATCGATCCTGACCGCCTCGGAGATGCTGAAATGACCGGCCCGCTTCGCATTGGCTTCATCCCGCTGGTCGATGCCGCCGCGCTGATCGTCGCCGTCGACAACGGATTCACCGCGGCTGAAGGTCTCGATGTCACGCTGGTCCGCGAAGTGTCATGGTCGAACGTGCGCGACAAGCTCAACATCGGCCTGTTCCACGCGGCGCATCTGCTGGCTCCCGTCGCCATTGCGTCCAGCCTGGGCATCGGCCATGTCAAGGTGCCGATCGTGGCTCCCTTCAATCTCGGAGTGAATGGCAACGCGATCACCGTGACGCCAGCGCTGCATGCGGCGATCATGGCCCACCTCGAGGGGGATCGTTTCGACCCGATGGCGACGGCGCTGGCGCTGGCGCGCGTCGTCGCTGAACGGCGCAAGGCCGGCGCCGAGCCGCTGACGTTCGGCATGACGTTTCCGTTCTCGACCCACAACTATCAGTTGCGGTTCTGGATGGCCGCAGGCGGTGTCGACCCCGATGAGGACGTCCGTCTCGTGGTGCTGCCGCCGCCCTACATGGTGGAGAGCATCGCCAACGGTCACGTCGACGCGTTCTGCGTCGGAGCACCGTGGAACTCGATCGCGGTCGATCTCGGCATCGGCCATATTCTCCACTTCGTGTCTGACGTGCTGGTGCGCGCGGCCGAAAAGGTGCTGGCGGTCAGGCAGAGCTGGGCTGACAAGAATCCCGACGCCCTCGCCGGCCTGGTCCGCGCCTGCGCCAAGGCCGCCGAATTCATCGAGCAGAACCACGCAGAAGCCGCGCGTATCCTAGCCCAGCCGGAGCGGATCGGCGTCGATGCGGAGGTGCTCCAGCGCACGCTGGACGGCCGCCTCAAAATCTCGCCGGACGGCACCTTCCGCGAAAGCTCGCGCTATCTGCTGGTGGGCCGGGAAGAGGCGGGACGGCCCGAGAAGATCCAGGCGGCCTGGCTCTATGCCCAGATGGTGCGGTGGGGCCAGACTCCCCTCAGCACTGAAGCCCTGGGCACCGCCATGGGCGTGTTCCGGCCGGACATCTACGACGCGGCGATGGGCACGGCCGCGGTCGGCACGGATGGCGCCATCGGCGCCTTCGCCGGTCCGCCTTTCGCGGCGGACGACGTGATCGGCCATCTCAAGGCCTTCAAGATCGGCCGCTGGACGGCCTGAGGTCTTCCACTCAGCACCCAATTTGGGCAACTCGCTCCGCCGATCAAATTTTGGGCGAAGTGCCCGCATTTGAGGGCTTGAGCCTGCCAGTGCGGGTTCGCCGATTTGAGCAGCCCTCTGAATTCTCTTACATTTCCTGCTTGTCCCGGCTGGCACGCAATTTGAATATTGCAGTGCGGTCAGCCGCCACAGATGCCGCTGACTGCAGTCCATTACCGGATTTCCGCAGCAACGAAGCTGGTCGGATCGCTCATTTGAACCGCCCCCCATCGGCCGTTCGACGACGCGATCCTCGTCCCATCCGCAAACGCCATTCGTCCTGGCCGCTGGAGCTTCGTCCGCCATCATGAAAATCGAACCCTTGTCAGTCGACTTCAACGACGAGCAGAAGCGCTACCTTGAGGGGTTGGCCGCCGGCCTCAAGGTCACGCTGGCCGGCCGCGGGCAGGCTGCTGCCGCGACGACGATTGCCGAGCCGACCGGGCCCGACGCCATTCACATCAAGGCGCAGGACAAGGTCATCGCATCCGGGCGCAAGCTCGCCGACCAGGAGAAGGTCAAGCGCGAGCTGCACCCGTTCGATGCCTATGAGCGGCTGAAGGAGCAGGCCCGCAGCAATGCTGCGCCGTCCGCGGCGGACAATTTCCGCTGGCGCTATTACGGCCTGTTTCATGTCGCGCCGGCGCAGGACTCCTACATGTGCCGCCTGCGCATTCCCAACGGCGTAATGAAGCATTGGCAGCTCGCGGGGCTTGCCGACCTCGCCGACCGGCTCTGCGGTCCCTATAGCCACGTCACGACGCGCGCCAATCTGCAGCTACGCGAGATCCCGCCCAAGCATGCCGTGATGCTGCTGGAAGGTCTGTCGGATCTCGGCCTGACGGCGCGCGGCTCCGGCGCCGACAACATCCGCAACGTGACGGGAACGCCGACCGCCGGCATCGATCCGCAGGAGCTGCTGGACACGCGTCCTTTCGCGCGCGAATGGCACTTCCACATCCTCAACGACCGCTCGCTCTACGGCCTGCCGCGCAAGTTCAATGTCGCCTTCGACGGCGCCGGTCGGATCGCGGCGTTGGAGGACACCAACGACATCGCGTTCTCGGCGGTCGAGGTGAAGGACGGATTCGGCGTTGCGCCGGGCGTGTGGTTCAAGCTCGGCCTCGGCGGCATCACCGGACACAAGGATTTCGCCAAGCCGACAGGAATCATCGTCGAGCCGGAGCGGGCGACCGAGGTGGCCGACGCCATCGTGCGGCTGTTCATCGAGACCGGCGACCGCACCAATCGCCTCAAGGCGCGGCTCAAATACGTGCTCGACAGCATGGGCCACGACAAGTTCATGGAAGCCGTTGAAACAAGGCTCGGCCGCAAGCTGGCGCGCGTCCCCGACGAGGCGCTCGAGCCGCGGCCCGACTCCGACCGCATGGCCCATGTCGGCGTGCACCAGCAGAAGCAGCAAGGGTTGAACTGGATCGGCGTCGTGCTGCCGCTGGGCAAGCTGACCACGGATCAGATGCGCGCGCTCGCCAAGATCGCTGCGGATCTCGGCGACGGCGAGATCCGGCTCACGGTGTGGCAGAACCTGCTGTTATCGGGCGTCCGCGACGACAAGGTCGCGCTGGCCTGCGCCGCGGTCGAGCAGATCGGACTTTCGGTCAAGGCCTCGCACATCCGCGCCGGACTGATCGCCTGCACCGGCAACGCCGGCTGCAAGTTCGCAGCATCCAACACCAAGAAACATGCGGCCGAGATCGGCGACTGGTGCGAGACGAGGGTGGATGTCGACACGCCTCTCAACATCCATCTGACCGGCTGTCATCACTCCTGCGCCCAGCACTACATCAGCGACATCGGCATGATCGGCGCGAAGGTGCCGGTCGGCGATGGCGACGACACCGTCGAGGGCTATCATTTGTTCGCCGGCGGCGGCTTCGGCCCGCAGGCCGATATCGGCCGCGAGGTCTATCGCGATCTCAAGGCCGAGGATGCGCCCCGCACCGTCGAGAAGCTGCTCAAGGCCTATCTCGCGCACCGCACCTCACCCGACGAGACCTTCCTGTCGTTCGCACGTCGTCACGACGGCGAAACGCTGCGCAATCTCGCCGAAGCCCAGATTTCGTCGTAGGTCTCAGCATGAACCAGATCACGCCCATGTCCAAGATCGAGATCATTCCTCCGACGGCGCCATTTTCCGAGGCGCAGCGCTCGTGGCTCAACGGCTTCCTGGCCGGAGCGCTCGGTCTCGACGGCGCGACGGCATTGTCGCCGGCGCAGAACGGCGCCGTGCTCGCGCCCGCGGGCGACGGTGATGACGGCGAGGCGCCATGGCACGATCAGACCATGCCGATCGGCGAGCGCATGAAGCTCGCCGAGGGCCGTCCGCTGCGCCGGCGCATGATGGCGGCCATGGCACAGCAGGACTGCGGCCAATGCGGCTACAATTGCAGCGACTATTCGGATGCGATTGCCGATCGCAGCGAGGCGCGGCTCAACCTGTGCGTCCCCGGCGGCAAGGAAACCGCGCGGATGCTCAAGGCGCTCTACGAGGAGATCGACAAGGCTCCGGCCGCGGCCAAGCCCGCTGCGGCTGCGCCGGCCACCGTCTCCGTCGTCGTCAGCGAGCCCGGTCGCTCGCGCGACAATCCGGTCGAGGCGACGTTCCTGTCGCGGCGTCTGCTCAACAAGCCGGGCTCGGAGAAGGAGACCTGGCACATCGAGTTCGATCTCGGAGAGAGCGGGCTCGACTACGTCGTCGGCGATTCCTTCGGCATCTTCGCCAAGAATGATCTCGGCCTGGTCGATCAGATCATCGCATTGCTCGGCGCCTCGCACATGACCGAGGTGAACGGCAAGCCGCTGCGGCAGTGCCTGCTCGAGGACGTCTCGCTGGCGCCGGCGCCGGATTCGCTGTTCGAGCTGATCTCCTTCATCACCGGCGGCGCGACCCGCGAGAAGGCGCGGCAGCTGGCGCAGGGCGAGGATCCCGATGGCGACGCGGCGACGCTCGATGTGATGGCGGTGCTGCAGAAGTTCTCCGGCGTCCGGCCGCATCCCGAGGCCTTCGTCGAGGCGCTGGAGCCGCTGCAGCCGCGGCTCTACTCGATCTCGTCGTCGCACAATGCCACGCCCGGCAAGCTGTCGCTGACGGTCGACTGCGTCCGCTACGTCGTTGGCAAGCGCAAGCGGCTGGGACTTGCCTCGACCTTCCTGGCCGAGCGGATCAATCCCGGCGACAAGCTGCGCGTCTATGTGCAGAAGGCGCATGGCTTCGCGTTGCCGGCCGATCCGAAGACGCCGATCATCATGGTCGGCCCCGGCACCGGCGTTGCGCCGTTCCGCGCCTTCCTGCACGACCGCAGGGCGACCGGAGCGCCGGGCAAAAACTGGCTGTTCTTCGGCCATCAGCGCAGCGACTGCGACTTCTTCTACGCCGACGAGCTCAACGCCATGAAGACCGCCGGCCTCTTGACGCGGCTGTCGCTGGCGTGGTCGCGCGACGGCGACAAGAAATTCTACGTCCAGGACCGCATGCGCGAGGTCGGCCGCGAGGTGTGGACCTGGCTCGCCGACGGCGCCCATCTCTACATCTGCGGCGACGCCAAGCGCATGGCCAAGGACGTCGAGCGCGCCCTGGTCGACATCGTCGCCCAGTTCGGCGCGCGTTCGACGGACGAGGCGGTGAGTTTCGTCGCGGACCTCAAGAAGAAGGGCCGGTTCCAGCTCGACGTCTACTGAGCTGGAACCCGGCGGAGAATATTCTCGGTCGCAACATCGGCCGAGAATTTTTTGGTTCCAAGCGGACCCGAAACAGGGGGCTTGTCGTTATTTCGCCGGTTGCCTTGCACCCGGCCGCGGGAACGCTTTTCTCATGGCCGGAACTTCAGGAGACCGGCCATGCGCACGATATCCACGCCCCTGCGACAGATGCCCCAGGCCCGCGCCATTCGCGAACGCGGCGCAACCGTCGCGCTGGTTGCCTTCTACAGCGCGATGGCGCTGATTGCCGCGATCACCCTGGGCACGTCTTTCACGCATCCATTCTGATTCTCATCACCTCTTGAACGGCGCGACCGTGATGGCGGCCGCGTCGAGCGCCTTGCGGACCTCCCGCGCAATCTCGACCGCGCCGGCGGTGTCGCCATGGATGCAGACGGTGTCGGTCCGCATCTTCATCACCTTGCCAGTCACCGAAATCACCGCGCCGTCCTGAACCATGCGCACCACACGATCGGCGATGACCTTGGGATCGTGCAGCACGGCGCCGGGCTTGCTGCGCGACACCAGGAGTCCATCGTCGCCATAGGCGCGATCGGCAAACACCTCGTGAGCCATCCTCAGATTGGCCTTCTCGCCAGCGGTCACCAGCTTGGAGTTGGCGAGCACGACGAAGATCAGGCTCGGATCGACGGCCTTGATCGCCTTGGCGATGGCGTTCGCCGTCATGTCGTCCTCGCAGGCGACATTGGACAGCGCGCCGTGTGCCTTCACATGCGTAACCTTGTGACCGGCCGCGGTGGCGATCGCCTGCAGGGCGCCGATCTGATAGGCAACGAGGTTCTCGATCTCCGATGATTTCAGCCCCGGCATCGGACGCCGACCGAAACCATGCAGATCGCGATAGCCGGGATGCGCGCCGACGCTGACGCCTTTGGCCTTCGCCATCTCGACCGTTCGCCGCATGATGTCAGCGTCACCGGCATGAAAGCCGCAGGCGACGTTGACCGATGTCGCCAGCTCGATCATGGCGGCGTCATTGCCCATTTCCCACGGGCCAAAACTCTCTCCGAGGTCGCAGTTCAGATCGACGGTGCTGGTCATGTCAGGGTCCGCTCGTTGATGGGTCCGAAGCAACGTGAGATGTGATCAAACTAATCGGGAGTGACTCCGGGCCAGGTGGTGGCGTCGGTTGCGCTGACGGCATGACCGGCCACATTGGCCGTGAACAGCGCATCGACGTTGAAGTCGCTGCTCGCAAGCTCGGTGACGCGGCCGGGCAAGCTGCGCAGCAGATCCTTGTAACGACGCAGTTCGGCCTGCGCCTCGGCCATGCTCACGGCCTTGAAGCGGAATGGCGTGCCGGCCGGCGTCTGCGCCAGGCGGCCGAAATCGGCCGTGATGACGGTCGCGATCTTCGGATAGCCGCCGCTGGTGCCGCGGTCCGACATCAGCACGATCGGCGAACCGTTGCCGGGCACCTGGATGCTGCCGTCCACGGTGCCGTCCGAGACGATGTTGTGACCGTGCAGGTGGCGCATCTGCGGCCCCTCGAGGCGATAGCCCATGCGGTCGCTGGTCGCCGAGACCATCCAGTCGCTGCCGAGGAATAGCGCTTTCATCTCGTCGCTGAACTCGTCGTCCTGCGGTCCCATGACGACGCGAATCGCGCCGCCGGCTTTCGGCAGATCGATCCGCAGTTCCGGCGCATCGCCGGCGGGGGCGACTTCGAACACGTCGCCGGCCTGAAGCGGGCGGGGGTAGGGGCTGCCGAGCCCGGCGCGCGCATTCACCGAGAGACTGTTGAACATCGGTTCGCCGGCGATGCCACCGGCGATGGCGAGATAGGTGAACGAGCCGCCGCGCGCAAAGCCGAGCGTGAGCTGCTCTCCGTCGTTCAGCGTCACCGACGTGTTGATCTCGACCTGCCGCTTGGCGACATCCGCCAGCCGTTGCGCGCCGGCGAGCGCCATGCGCACCGCGCCGCCCTTCGCCGCGAACGTCGCGCCGAACGGGCCGATCTCGATCGCAGCCGCCATCAGCGCATTGCCGACGAGGCTGTTGGCTGCCGCCAGCGCCAGCTTGTCCATCGCGCCGGACGGCGTCAGCCCGTAGCGCTGCGCGCCGAAACGCCCGCCATCCTGGACCGAGCTTGCCGGGCCGATCTGTGAGACGACCAGCGTGCTCATGCGGCGATCCGCTCGGCGATGAGCTCGCCGCCCTCGGCGGCGCGCTCCTGCTCCGCGAAGGTCTTGACGTCAACGGCATAGAAGCTGACCTCGTCGCCGGGCTCGAGCAGAAAGGTCGGCTCGCGATGCAGTTGAAATGTCCGCATCGCGGTGCGGCCAAGCAGGTGCCAGCCGCACGGCCCGGCAAGGCATTGGATGCCGGTCTGGATGCCGCCGATGGCGATGATGCCGGCCGGTGTCCAGAGCCGCGGATTCTGGCGGCGCGACATCTGCAGCGTGGGATCGAGACCGGACAAATAGGACCAGCCCGGCGTGAAGCCGATCATTGCGACGCGATAAGTGCTGGCGATATGGCGTGCGACGACTTCGTCCGGCGTGAGGCTCAACGCCTTGGCGACATCCTCGAGGTCGATGCCATTCTCTCCGCCATAGCAGACGGGAACCCGCCAGCGCCTGACCTCACTTTCCGGCGCGAGCGACCCGGCCGACAGCGCCAACAGCTTTGCTCCAAGGGTGTCGTGGTCGATCACACCTGCATCATAGTGCACCAGCAGCGAGCGATAGGTCGGCACCGTCTCCGTGATGCCCTCGATCCCGGCCACTGCCACCGCATGGTCGAGCGCCAGGACGCGGCGGTTGGCGGTCTCGTCGATCGTCCGGCTGAACTCGACGGTGACGGCGCTGTCGCCGCTGGGCAGCAGGCGAGGAGGTGGAAAAGGGTCGGCCATGAGTCCGAAGTGATCCGCGTTGGTGTTCCTCATCTAGCTGTTTTCATGCGCCAGTGGAATTGGGTCCAAGGCAAAAAGTCTCGAAAATTCAATAAATTAATCGGATGTCTCGCGATAAGGAGGCCTTATCGGGTGCACGCAAGCCCCGCATGCGCCGGACGCACCGCGCATGCCCTTGACGCCGCCTTCGTCGCTCGCAAGATGCGCCTGCTTTTTCAGCCAGCCCGTTTGGAGCACCAGTCTCAAGATGTCCCTCACTCCCGAAGCCATCGCCACCCTGTCTCAAGTCACCACCGCGACCATCACCACGGTCCTGCTGAAGAAGGGGTTGCGCAATGTCTGGCTGCGCGGCGCCAAGCCGCTGCGCCCGGGACAGAAGCGGCTGGTCGGTCCCGCTTTCACGCTGCGCTTCGTGCCGGCGCGCGAGGATCTGGCGACCCCGGAATCCTGGTCGTCGCCGATCTCCACCCGCACCGCGATCGAGGCCATGCCCGAAGGCTGCATCGCCGTGGTCGATGCGATGGGCGTCAAGGACGCCGGCATCTTCGGCGACATTCTGTGCGCCCGCATGGTCAAGCGCGGCGTCACCGCGCTGATCACCGACGGAGTCGTGCGCGACCTCGAAGGCGTGCTCGGCACCGGCCTTCCCGTATGGTGTGATGGCTACGCCGCGCCGCCGTCGGTCGCAGGGCTCACCTTCGTCGGCTGGGGCGAGGCGATCGGCTGCGGCGGTGTTGCCGTGTTTCCGAACGACGTCATCGTCGCCGACCAGGATGGCGCCGTGCTGATCCCGCAGGCGATGCTCGATCACGTGCTCGCGGAAGGTCCCGAGCAGGAGCGCATGGAAGCCTGGATCGTTGACGAGGTGAACAAGGGCGCGGTGCTGCCGGGTCTCTATCCGATGAACGCCGAGACCAAGGCGCGCTACGCCGCGTCGAAGAAGTAGTTCACGGCGCCGATTGATCAACGACACAGCTTCAGGAAAGGCAGAACAATGGTCGACGTTTATCTCGCGGGCTCGCGCCCCACGCGCCGCGCAGCCGCGGAAAGCTTTACGGGCACGGTCTGGCAGGACCCGATCATCACGCCGCAGGCTCCAGCCCGCGTCGCCTCGGCGCGCGTCGCGTTCGAGCCGGGCGCGCGCACGGCCTGGCATACTCATCCGCTCGGACAGACGCTCTATGTCATCCAGGGCGTCGGCCGGGTGCAGGCCAAGGGCGGGCCAGTGCGCGAAATCAAGGCCGGCGACGTCGTCTGGATCCCGCCGGGCGAGAAGCATTGGCATGGCGCCGCGCCGACCACCGGCATGGTCCACGTCGCGATGCATGAATCGCTCAATGGCGAGCACGTGACCTGGATGGAGCACGTCACCGACGAGGAATACGCCACCCCGGTCGGCTGATACATCACTGAGAACGGTGCGAGCGCGCGGTCGCAGGGCCGCGCGCTTTGCGTTTGGAGGCGCGTCGCGCGCCGGGCTCAGTTCACCCGCGTCCAGGTCTGGCCGCCGCAGAACATGCCGCCGAAGGCGCAGCCCTGCACGCGCAGACTGTCCGACCCCTTCAGCGCGATCGTCGAATCGTAGGTGCTGCCGCTGTTCGGATCGAAGATGCGGCCGGTCCACTTCTTCTCCTGGGCCTTGTCGCTCGGCCGCATGTTGATCAGGATCTGCTCGCCGTTCTGCTTGGTCTTCGCATCCACGGCGTAGCCGCAGAGATTGGTGCCGCAGGGCTCGATGCGAATCTGGCCCTCCTTCTCCTCGGTCAACCAGATGCCGACCGGCGAGCTGGGATCGCGACCGGCGGTCTGCGCCGCGGCGGGCGGCGCAGCTGCCGTGGTCACGGCAGGCGTCTGGGCTGGCCGCGGTGGCGGCGGCGCGGCAGCAGGAGCCGCAGCGGCCGTTGCAGCGGCTGGCGGCGCAACCGGTGCCGTGGCGTTGGCGGCTGGGGCCGCCGGAGGTGGCGGCAGCGGCGCCGGTGGCGCGGCCGCCTGGACGGGAGGAGGCGCCGCCGGCGGGCTCGCTGGTGCGGCTGCCGTCGGAGCGGGCGCCGCAGGGACGGGAGCAGGGGGCGCGGTCGCAGCCGGAGCCTGCGCGGGCGGGGCCGGCGTGACCGCCGCCTCGGCGGGCGCCGGAGGCGGCTTGGCCGCATTGTCCTGGTCGCGCTTGGTGCGCTTGGTCTTCTTCTGCTCGGTATTGTCGTAGACGCCGGGGATCTGCACGGTGCCGCGGTCGGGATCGATGCGGATCGTCTTGCCGCCGTACTCGATGACGTATTGCGCCTCGGCGGCACTGCTGGCCAGAACCAAAGCCGCGACGGCCAACAGCCTCTTCATCCGTGTCTCCGCGATGTCGGTTGCTGATGTGAGCGAGCTCACGCGCTGGTAAGTCGCCGATGCGGCGCCACCGGTTCAATGCCCGGCCTGCTCAGAAATCGAGCGGCGCATTGTCGACCACCTCCTTCATCACGAAGAACGTGCGCGTCTGCCGCACGCCCGGCAGCGAGATCAGCTGGTCGCCATGCATCCGGTTGAAGTCGTGCATGTCGCGCACGCGGATCTTCAGGAAGAAGTCGAAATCGCCGGCGACGAGATGGCAATCGAGCACAAATTTCAGTTTGCGGATCGCCGCCTCGAAGGTGCGAAAGCTCTCCGGCGTCGAGCGATCGAGCACGACGCCGACCAGCACCAGCGCGCTGCGCTCGACCTTCTCCGGCGCGATCTGGGCGCGCACGCCCTTGATGTAGCCCTCCTCGAACAGGCGCTGGGTGCGGCGATGGCAGGTGGCCGGACTGACATGAACGGTGGCGGCAAGCTCGGCATTGCTCATCCGGCCGTCCTTCTGCAGCAGTTGCAGGATGCGCCGATCGACCCGGTCGAGATCAGTGGTGGAAGATTCTCTCAATTTTTCCGTCATATGCGGACATATCTCTTGCCGATGTCAATTCTTGTGGACGTAAGCACGAAAGCGCAGGCCAATAAAGAGAGCACCTTTCTCCGCCTTTTTCGTATGTTTCGGCCGGCCCTTTCATCCACCCACGGAGAGACCCGTGCTTCGGCTCGACAAGTTCAAGAAGTATCCGCTCACCTTCGGTGCCACCCCGATCGAGCATCTGCCGCGGCTGACCGCGGCGCTCGGCGGCAAGGTGCAGATCTATGCCAAGCGCGACGACTGCAATTCCGGTCTCGCGATGGGCGGCAACAAGCTGCGCAAGCTCGAATACATCGTGCCCGATGCGATCGAATCGAATGCCGACACCCTGGTCTCGATCGGCGGCGTGCAGTCGAACCATACCCGCATGGTGGCGGCGACAGCGGCCAAGATCGGCATGAAGTGCGTCGTCGTGCAGGAGAGCTGGGTGCCGCACGAGGACGCCGTCTATGACCGCGTCGGCAACATCCTGATGACGCGCCTGATGGGCGCCGACAGCCGCATCGTCGAGGACGGTTTCGACATCGGCATTCGCAAGAGCTGGGAAGATGCGATCCAGTCGGTCAAGGATGCCGGCGGCAAGCCCTACGGCATTCCGGCCGGCGCCTCCGTGCACAAGTTCGGCGGTCTCGGCTATGTCGGCTTCGCCGAGGAGGTGAGGGCGCAGGAAGCCGAGATGGGCATCAAGTTCGACTACATCATCGTCTGCGTCGTCACCGGCTCGACCCAGGCCGGCATGATCGTCGGCTTCGCTGCCGACGGCCGCGCCGACCGCGTCATCGGCATCGACGCCTCCGGCACGCCGCAGCAGACCCGCAGCCAGGTGCGGCAGATCGTCGACAACACCGCTGAGCTCGTCGAGCTCGGCCGCAAGGTCCGCGACGACGAGATCGTGATCCTCAACGACTACGCCTATCCGGCCTATGGCGTGCCGAGCGCCGAGACCAACGAGGCCATTCGCCTGGCCGCCCGCACCGAGGCGATGATCACCGACCCGGTCTATGAGGGCAAGTCGATGCAGGGCATGATCGACCTGGTCAAGAAGGGCTACTTCCCGGAAGGGTCGAAGGTGCTCTATGCGCATCTCGGCGGCGCCCCGGCGATCAACGGCTACAGCTACACGTATCGCAACGGGTGAGGGCGGCTTCATCGTCCCTCGCAGCGTCGCGGTGAGCCGGGCTCCCACGCCACACTCCGCTGTCGTCCCGGCCTCCGAGCCGGGACTCATAAGCACCGGCCGTGGTGTCGTCGCGAGCCATCCACACATGACGCCGTCATTCCGGGGCGCGCGCAGCGCGAGCCCGGAATCCATAACCACACGTGGACGTGTTGGGCACGCCGGCTGCTCCATCTCGTTCCAACAAAGTCCGCTTCGGAGTATGGATTCCGGGCTCCGCTGCGCGCGCCCGGAATGACAGCGAGTGTGCTGACAGACTTTCGCTTGCATGACATCGCTACACATGAGCTGGCGTTCTCGCGACGCATGGCGTCCGAGTGATCCATCAGTCGAACCCTCTCAATCAGAAGAGGGCGCAGGGAATGCCGGGTGAGGGCCTCACCCATGGCCCGCCTGCGAAAAAAATGCAGGCGGCAGTCACCACAGGTTCAGCCGAGAACACCGGCGGATTCAATTGGTCGTCGCAACACTCGATGAGGAGGTTGCGATGGGCATTCGAAAGAAACGGTCAACGCGGAGCAAGCTGGGATCATTGGGGCGCCCACCAGTTGCGGGGCGTGCGGAACAGCAGAAATTTTGGCGTGGGATTGCCGCT